>CAXTWQ010000006.1:0-12103 GCA_964248065.1 uncultured Bryobacteraceae bacterium
CACTCCGAAAGACACCAGCGAACGCTATCCGTTCCTCATGACGCGAACGCCCTATAGCATCGACTATTACGGAGCCAATCAATTTCCATCCAAAAAACAAGCTGCCTCTCTGGCTGAGTTCGCCCGCAGTGGTTTTATCTTCGTCTGGCAGGATGTACGAGGCCGCTACATGTCCGAGGGAACGTTTGTGGAAGAGCGTCCTGAGTTCGACATTCCCGGTAGTCCGAACGAGGTTGATGAAAGCACCGACACATACGACACCATCGAGTGGCTTCTCAAAAACGTTCCCAACAACAATGGCAAGGTCGGGCTGCGCGGCATCTCTTATCCGGGTTTTTATACCAGCACCGGATTGATTAACGCGCATCCGGCACTGGTCGCTGCCTCACCCCAGGCACCCATGGCCGACCTTTACCACGGCGATGATGCTTATCACAACGGTGCCTTTCTACTGCTCTCAAATTTCGATTTTTACACCGATTTCGGGCCGCAGCGTAACCCTGTGCTTCCCGCCGAATCCAAAAGTTTCGACTACGGAACCAAAGACGGCTACAGATTCTTTCTCCAAATGGGTGCAGTCGCCAATGCCAACAAGCTCTATGGAACAAGCCTGAATCGATACTGGACTGACGTCGCAGCCAATACAACTTACGACCAATACTGGCGCGAACGAAATGTTCTTCCTCACCTGAAACACATCACGCCAGCGGTGCTGGTAGTGGGCGGTTGGTTTGATGCCGAAGATCTTTCCGGTGCTCTGAAGACCTATCGCGCCATCCGAGATCAATCGCCTGAGACTGATCTCCGGCTGGTGATGGGCCCCTGGTTCCATGGGCAGTGGGCAACTCTTCATGCAACCCGATTGGGCGACGTTCAGTTCGGCTCGGATACGGCGGCCTACTTCCGCGAAAATATCGAACTCCCCTTCTTTCTCCAATATCTGAAAGGACAGCCTGACCCAGCGCTTCCAACTGCCTCTGTATTTCAGACCGGAACCAATCTATGGAAGCCCCAGGCACAGTGGCCACCTCGCAATGCAACGATCAAATCGCTGTATCTGGGTGCCAATCACCAGCTGACCTTTACGAAACCGACCGAGACTGAAGCTTCCGATTCCTACGTCAGCGACCCTGCCGCGCCCGTACCTTTTTCCCCTAAGCCAACGTTGACCGTCAATCGGGAATACATGGTCGCCGACCAGCGCTTTGCCAGCGAGCGGCCTGATCTCCTGACATATCAAACCGAACCCTTACGGGATTCGATTACCGTTGCAGGCCCGGTGTCGCCCTCGCTCTACGTCTCCTCAACAGGCACAGACTCCGACTTTGTCGTCAAGCTGATCGACGTACTGCCAAACGGCCATCAACAGCTCATTCGAGGCGAGCCTTTCCGTGCCAAATTCCGCCGCAGCTTCGAGACTCCGGAACCGCTTGCCGCCGGCAAGATTGACCAGATTCGATTCGACATGCCAGACGTTTATCATTGCTTTCAAGAAGGCCACCGTTTGATGATTCAGATTCAGAGTTCGTGGTTTCCACTCTTCGATCGCAACCCGCAGACCTTCGTCGATATACCCAACGCGAACCCTTCAGACTTCGTGAAGGCGACCCAGCGCATTTACCGCTCCAGCACGGCTCCAACAGCCGTTGAGCTACACGTCATAGCCGGGCAGTAAGATGCAGGTATGGCGTTGACCGACCCGGACCTGAATCCGGAACCGAAAACGAAGAGTGCTCTCAGTGCGCTCATTCCCTACACAACAGTAGCTGTGCTGATTGCTGCTCTCTATGTAGCTTGGACATTTTACTCGCGCTCACAATCTGCGAAGGAGTCTGAGCAGGCTGCGCAAGCAAAGCAGGCAGAGTCTCGCAAGCGTGTCAACGAACAGATCTTCGGTTCGGGCGAGATCAAGGTGACCACTTTTCTTGCTGATCCGGGCCATCTTGCAAAAGGCCAATCGGCACAGCTCTGTTACGGCGTTGTGAATGCAACGGCGTTAAAGCTCGACCCCGCGCCAGCTGAACCTGTCAAGCCGACCTATCGTCACTGCGTTGCCATCTCGCCGAAAGAAACCACCACATATAAACTGACTGCGACCAACGACAAAGGCCAGAGCGAATCGAAGACGCTCACTGTCATCGTCCAGTAATGCCGGATGCGCTTGCTCATCGGATAAACTAGTGAGCGGAGGAATGGCAGAGTGGTTGAATGCGCCGGTCTTGAAAACCGTTAGCGTCGAAAGGTGCTCGGGGGTTCGAATCCCTCTTCCTCCGCCAGATCCAGTTAATTGGGTTGCCTGAACTCAACGAGCGAAAATATCTGTCACGTTGATTCGAAGCTCGCCGAATTCCAGATACTCTCCTTGGCGAGCTTCCCGGTCCTGCTCCGGTGTCATCACCAGAATAGTTCGGGATTTCGGATAGATCACCCATACTTGTTCCGCTCCGTGTTCCAGGTACTGTGCTGCTTTTTGCCGAAGCTTTCGATTGCTTGGTGAGGCAACCTCCACTGCAAGTGCGGGCGCCTCTCGAATAAAATCATCATCGGCAACAGCGTCCCATCGCTCTTTTCGGATTGCACAAGCATCCGTGTTTGGTAGCGTGTAGTTACTCAATCGGCAAGCCACTTCCCCACGGACGACAAAGCCTTGCTGCTCAAGCGGAAGCAAAAGCCTCTCTATCCGTCTCACGACATCGCTATGACGTTTCTTAACGCATTGCTCCTCAAAGTAACCGTCCTCGCGTTCCGGACGCTCTAAGAACTCATCAACGGACAAAGGGTTGGGGTAGGGAATTACGCTCATGCAGCCTTGCATTTCAATATGCAGCGAGGTTGACCTGACGGCTAATTGACAGCGGAAAAGCCTCCCAGGACGCAGTTCCTTCCTACACGGCTAGTGCCTGAACCCTCAAACTGAGGGAACGGAACCCTGCTTGATGATCTTGGTCATCACCTCTGTAAAAGTGTTGACCTCTTCGATCGTGGTATAGACGTTCGGAGTGATGCGCAGGCCTTGATACTCACCCGGCGTCACAATCGCCACTGTCCAGATTCTGTACTTCTGCCATAGATAAGCAGACAGCTTAGGGGCCTCAATACCGTCTACGCTGATGAATCCGATCCCGCAAGACTGTTCTGGATCGTCACTGTTCAAAATCTTCACGCCCGGAAGCTGGCGCAACGGATTCGACCAAAGGCGTCGCAGATAGCGGAGCCGTTCCGCCTTTCGATCCAGGCCGATGCTCTCACTGAAGTTTAAGGCCTCGGTAATCGCGAGCCGCTGCGAAGCGGGATGCGTGCCGATCTCCTCAAATTTACGAATATTGCCTTTCATAGTATCGGGCGCTGCCATCATGGGCCAGATCGTGGGAATCTTGTTCTTGCGCATGTAAAGCATCCCCGTGCCGATGGGCGCCAGCACCCACTTGTGTAGTGAAGTGCCGTAATAATCGCAATCGAGGTCCGCTTGTTTGAACGGGAATTGCGCAAAGGCATGTGCACCGTCCACCACTACTTCAATGTTTCGCGCCCGCGCCATCTGACAGATTTTCTTCACTGGAAAAATTTGCCCCGTCCGGTTTGTGATGTGACAGATATGGATCACTTTGGTTTTCGGAGTAATGTGCTCTTCGATGCGACCTGCCAGATAATCAAGGCTCGGCGGCGGAACGGGAAAGGTAATTTGCTTTAGGACGATGCCGTCGCGCCGCTCACGCTGTTGCCAGGTAGCAATCATGCGCGGATAATCCTGATTTGTGGTAAGAACTTCGTCACCCGCTTTGAGGGTCATCCCTAGTTGGACGATTTCGAGCGACTCACTCGCGTTCCGCGTGATAGCGATTTCCTCCGGATCGCAACCAAAGGATTCCGCCAGGCGCCGCCGAACGGTTTCAAGACCGGGGTCGAGCACGTTCCACATGTAATACGAGGGATTGAGATTCTCAATCTCGAGGTTTCGAATCTCCGTGTCCATCACGATCTTCGGAGAAGGTGAGACCCCGCCATTGTTGAGGTTGATCATGTTGCGGTCGACGGTGAAAGCGTGGCGAACGCTGAACCAGAAGTCTTCGTCGCGCGCGATGCTGTCCGCCGCTCGCCCGGAGACGGCCGCAGCGGCTGATTGAGCACGAAGGAGGGAGTCGCTACGAAAAGCGGCAGCTACCCCGGCCGCAGCGGAGAAGAATTGTCGTCGGTGCATAAGTGACTTTATGAGTTTCTTGCGGCTAAGTCAACTTTGAGTCCACAAACTATCCAATTTCACGCTGCCTTTTGTAAGTGAGTGCCTGAATCTCTTTGCACATTTGAAACATCGGTGGTAAGCTACAGCAATCCCAGACGATAAAGCGCCTTCCAGCGTTTCTGCTCACCGTGACTTTTCGGTGCAAGCGCTGCCCGACCGTTGTCCGCGTTCGACGCATTTCTGCTCCTCGTTGCAGCCCTAAGTTGGCAATGTTTGCTTCTCGCCGGCTCACCCGGCAAAGACATCAACAAGGAGATTTATGCCCAAAAACACGAGGCAGGGATTTGGCAGAGAGATAGCGAGAGTCTTACTCCTGGCTGGAATCGTGGTAGCAACAAGCTGGAGTCAGTCAACCCAAGGCGGCGTTCGCGGGACTGTCACAGACGCGCAAGGGGCGGCCGTTCCAGGCGCTAAGGTGGTCTTGATAAGCCAAGGTACGGGCGAACCTCGTAACGCAGTTACTAATAACGACGGTATTTACGATTTTCCCGATGTCATTCCGGCCACTTACAACGTGATGGCTGAGAGCCCCAGCTTTAAGAAATTCGAACGCACCAATGTTCTTGTTGGAACGCAGGAATTTGTGACGGTGGATGTTCGGCTTGAAGTGGGATCTGTAACTGAGAGCGTCCTTGTCACAGAACAAGTTCCGCTGGTTGAATCCTCGAATGCATCACAAGGTCAGGTCTTAGACAATCAGAAGCTCACCGAGCTTCCTAATCTGGGGCGCAACCCGTTCATGATGTCGCGCCTGGCGCAGAACGTTGTGCAGGTTGGGCCGCCGGCTTACAACCGCATGGAGGACCAGAGCGGTTCATCAATGATCTCAATTGCTGGTGGTCCAGTCCGCGGCAACAACTACTTACTCGATGGGATTCCGATCACGGACGCGAATAATCGCGCCATCATCATTCCTTCGTTAGAAGCGGTGCAGGAAGTAAAAATTCAGGCCAATACCTACGACGCCGAAATGGCGCGCACGGGCGGAGGCATGTTCAACACGTTGATGAGATCCGGCACGAACGACTACCACGGTTCTGCGTACGGGCACTTGCGACGCACCGGTTGGGATGCCAACAACTTCTTCAATAATGCACAGGGAATCCCGATTACGAATCAGCCCAACACAACTTGGGGAGCCAGCTTCGGCGGCAGAATCTGGATTCCGAAACTATACGACGGCAAGAACAAAACTTTCTTCTACCTTGCCGTGGAACACTATGATGACCAACAGTCTGATTCGTCCAACTTTAACGTCCCAACGCTGCTCGAAAGAAGTGGTGACTTTTCGCAAAGTTTTGGGCAGGCGGTCATCGATCCTACCACCGGCCAGGCATTCCCCGGTAACAAGATTCCTGCCGCCCGTTTGAACCCGGTTGGACTTGCGATTGCCAATTCCTACCCCGTTCCCTCTTATGCACCGACCAGCTTCGGCGGCAACGACCTTACCGTTTCCTCCAACATAAAAGCGCGGGCCGTGCAGTATACGAGCAAGCTGGATGAGGACTTTACCAAGTGGTGGCATTCCAGTTTGAGCTATCTCCGATACTACTCATTGGAGCCCGGCGACACGTGGTTCAATTCGGCCTCAACGCCCGCTGGGTGGCGGCTTCTGAGACGAGTGGATGCCACGGCCTTCAACAACATTTTTACGATCAACCCGACCACTGTTCTTTCTGTACGGTACGGCTTCAATCGGTTCCCGAACTTCACTTACAACAGCTCGCAGGGTTTTAAGGTTCAGTCTCTTGGCTTCTCCTCAAATTTTGCCAATCTCGTGAACGGGCCCGCAGCAGAGTTTCCAGCCATCAACATGAGCACCTTCACCAGCTTGGGTGATACAGGCGACTGGGATTATTATGCCGAGGCTTCACACAACTTTTCCGCCAACGTAGCGAAATATGTCGGACGTCACAACCTGAAACTCGGGTTTGATTACCGTCTGCTGGCAACGTCCGGCTCGGGCCTTAACTGTCCAACCGGATGTTACACCTTCAACACTAATTCCACTCTTTCCAACAGCAATACGGGCACGGACCTGGCGGATCTTCTGCTTGGAGTTCCGTACGACAAGCAGGCTGACACTGCTTCGAAGTTGACCGATTACATCCACTATTACGGCGCGTTTGCACAAGACGACTTTCGTTTCTCGAGTAAGCTGACGCTCAATCTTGGAGTACGTTGGGAGCACGAATCCGGAGTCACAGAGGCGCACAACGGTTTAATCACCGGCTTCAATGGCAACGCAACCAATGCATTAGCAGCGCAGGTGCCCGGTTTGAACCTGAAGGGCGCTGTCGAGTATGCAGGCGTGAATGGGGCACCTACTTCCGTTGGTAATTACAACCAGAATAAGTTTGCGCCTCGTATTGGTTTGGCCTATCAGTTAAATGATAAGACCGTTGTTCGCGGCGGTTACGGCATTTTCTGGGCTCCGCAGATTGCATTGGGTAGCCCGCTTGGCACCCTCGGTTATGCCAACAACACTCAATACACAGGTAAATCGAGCACTGACGTCCTGACTAACCCGTTTCCGCAAGGCCTGCTCGCGCCGCTCGGCAATTCGCAAGGGGCAGCCGCGGGAATCGGAACCAGCTTCTCGCTCGTCGACCCGACTGCCCGGTCGCCCATGGTGCAACAATATTCGTTCGACGTGCAGCGGCAGCTGCCTGGTGGCATCGCCCTGGAAGTGGGCTATGTCGGCTCGAAATCAAACCACCTGACACTGGGTAATCCAATCATAAATTTGAACGCGCTGAATCCCGGTTACCTCTCACAAGGAACCAGCGCTCTCAATGCCCCGGTCGCCAATCCATTTTATGGCGTGATCGGCTCTGGCACTTTGTCCAGTCCTACCGTCAGCGCATTCCAACTCTTGCTGCCGTACCCTGCCTACACTTACATCTACAAGCTCTTCGGATCGCAGAATCACGCTCTTTACAATTCCATGGTTGTGAAGGCTCAGAAAAGGTTTAGCTATGGCCTGACATTCCTGAGCACGCTGACTTGGTCCAAGAATATGGACGAAAGTAGCGGCGGCCCCGGCAGTTCACTAAACCCAGGCGCCCAGGGCTATCCACAGAATCCGTACGACATGCAGGCCGAATACAGCTTGTCGAACGTTGATACTCCAATTGTTTGGGCGACTTCTATCTCTTACGAACTGCCGATAGGAAAGGGGAAGACTTTCCTGGGAAACATCAACCGCTTTGCTGACCTGGCCATCGGTGGCTGGACCATTAATTCCGTTTCGGTGTATGAGACTGGATTCCCGCTGCAGATTTATCAGAAGAGTAACGCTAACTCCATTTACGGCTACGGAACACAACGGCCGAACGCAACCGGTGTTGCGCCAGGAACCAGTGGCAGCGTGGAATCGCGTATCTACGATTACATTAACCCCGGCGCATTTACGAAGGCGGCCCAAGGCACCTTCGGAAACGTAGCTCGTACAATTTCGCTCCGCGGGCCAGGTGAGAAAAATTGGGATCTTTCGGTATTTAAGAACTTTACGATTACTGAAAGAGCGAAGGCTCAGTTCCGATGCGAAGCCTTGAATGCGTTTAACACGCCTTTTTTCCAATCACCCAACACGAACTTCTCAAGCGGATCGTTTGGTCAGATCAACACGCAAGCGAATTTTGCGCGACAGTTGCAGTTGGCGATTCGGTTTTCCTTTTAGCGGAATTGAAGCACCGGCAGGTGTTTGGACGCGTGGAGCACTGGGGCGATTAGGCCCGGTGCTCCGTCCACCAGTTTCGAACTACAGACGGCGGCTTGCTTATGACTGCTCCACGTTCGGGCGTGCTTTCCAATAATGGTTCAATTAGCAATCAAATGAGTTAGTAAGAGCAGACGCCCAGTACTCGTGCTCTCTTCCGAGGTTATACTCTCGCCATGGACGAGCGACACGCTCAGTTGCGGCAGTTCATTACTGCCACCAAGGCCAAAGGCGCATCGGACGAATCGTTGATCGCACTGTTGGTTCGCCGGGGTTGGCCGGCTCAAGATGTATACACCGTTCTCGGAGAGTATTGGACTGAACTAACAGGACTCGCCGTGCCGGAGCGCTCCGGTTCTAGTAGCGAATCCTCGCGCGAAGCCTTTCTATACCTACTCGCTTTCTCAACGCTATGTAGCTGGTCTACCGCACTTGGCTCGGCCCTGTTTACCTTCATCGAACACTGGTTCCCCGACCCGGTTACAGTGAGCAGCTATAGCGAGGTCTGGCAGCGCAGTTCAGTTACCTGGCAGATGGCAACGCTTGCCGTTTCCTTCCCGGTTTTCCTCCTGGTTATGCGAGCTATCGTTCGTGGGAACGCTGCACATCCCGAGCGTCTGCAATCAGGCGCGCGGAAGTGGCTTACCTACATCGCCCTATTAGGAACTGCCATCACTATGATTGGCGATCTGATCTGGTTTCTGGACGCGCTGCTTTCCGGTGGTCTGTCGATCCGGTTCTTTCTGAAAAGTGCAGTTGTGATGATTATCTGTGGCGCCATCTTTTGGTACTACTTCAGTTCACTACGTTCGCGAACAAGGGATGCGCAAAGTGGGACGCAAGGGTATCATCGCTGGTTTGCGATTGCATCCACTGCTGCCGTCATGATCGTATTCCTGCTTGGCTTCAATGTTACCGGGACGCCCCCGGTCATGCGTGCACGCCAAGCCGATGAGCGTCGAGTGCAGGCCCTGCGAAATTTATCAGCCGCCATTGCAGCCCGCTATCGAACTCAGACGAATGAAGGCCAGATAAAATTGACTCTGCCGATTAGTCTCGCCGATTTGGTTAATGACGGGAAAGTGGGGTACGCGGATCTTAAAGATCCCATCTCTCAACAACAATACGAGTTTACTTCCATTGGCGGTACGCGCTACCGACTCTGCGCGAACTTCGACCGAGCTTCAGATTCGTCAACCTACACCTCGGCCTTCTGGAAACACGGGACTGGACGAACCTGTTACGCCCTGGATGCCAAAACGGCAACAGAATATTAGGCTACCCGCCTCGGTGACAGCCAAACTGCTTCAACATCCCGAGTTCATCGGAACTGCACCCGCGTTCGACGATTCTTCCGTAGCCTCGCCCATTCCCTTGGTAATTCCAGATTTTGTTGTTGCTCATGCTGCTGATTCAACCTGCAGGCTCAAATCTAAAGCTGCGAACACAAACGGTTCCGGAGACTAACTACCAGGGAGCTTCATCTACCAATAGTGCTCAACACGGCAACTCCATCATTCCGCCTTAGCGTTCTGGATCAAGCTCCGATCGCGGAAGGATCAACATCTGGACAGGCACTACGAAACTCAATCGAGCTTGCTAGGTTAGCTGACAAGCTGGGCTATCACCGCTACTGGGTTGCAGAGCATCACGGTACGCCGGCCCTGGCCTGCGCGAGTCCCGAAGTTCTCATCGGACCTATCGCGCAAGCAACTGAGCGTATCCGGGTCGGAAGCGGAGGTGTCATGCTGCCCCATTACAGCCCGCTCAAAGTTGCCGAAACATTCAGCATGCTGAGTGGCCTGTATCCGAACCGCATTGATCTTGGAATCGGTCGAGCAGCCGGCACCAGTCCTGCTATTGCATTTGCATTGCAACGCGACCGGCGCCAACGGTCTCCCGACGACTTTCATGAGCACCTGGAAGAGTTGCTGAGTTACTTCTCAGACCCCGGTACTCCGGATGGCCCATTCCCACAGATTGCTCGGGCTTTGCCAGCGTTCACCAGTCCGGAACCGTTCCTGTTAGGGTCCTCCTTACAAAGTGCAATCTGGGCGGCTGAGTTCGGACTTCCGTACGTCTTTGCTGACTTCATCAATGCCGATGGCGCCGACATTGTGCAGCACTATCGTAAGCACTTCCGCCCGTCAGCCTGGCTACAGAGACCGCACGTTCTCGTCGCTTGCTGGGTTGTCTGCGCGGAAACTTCGGAAGAGGCATTGCGCCTCTCAAGCAGTAGTCGAATGCTGATGACCCTGCTTTATCAGGGCCGGCTGGTGCCGGTCCCCAGTGTCCCCAACGCTCTCCGGTTCTTGGCACAGCAGGGACTTCCGTTATCTACGTTACCGCCCGGCCGCAGGATGATCTCAGGCGATCCGGCCGAAGTCAAAGCTGCTTTGGGAGCTCTGGCCCATGAGTACGGTAACCCACAGGAGATCGCTACGGTTAATATTCTCTATGATCATGACGCACGAATGAGATCCTATGAGCTCGTAGCAGAGGCGTTTGATATGTCTGTTAGACAAGAACAGCAGTTACTAGCAACTACCGTTTAACAAGAGGCCGAAAAGCACCACCGGTGACAAAACTGCACCGCACTGAGCGCAAAGGAGGCCTCTCAATGTGCCCTAAAACAGCCGAGTTACTGCATTTTGATTTGGCAATTAAGATGCTTCTCCTCCAGTAAGCCGACGCGATCGGCGTTGAGGAGAAACAATGAAAACCAAGTTGCTCGCCCTGCTTCTGCTAGGTGGGAGTTCCATGTTCGCCGGCCCTCGCTTCTTTTTTGGATTCGGTTTCGGTGGTGGCGGTTATCGCTATTACGCGCCCCCGCCGCCACCTCCCGTGGCTTACTATGCAGCTCCGGTTGCACCCGGTCCTGGGTACGGTTGGGTGGATGGCTACTACTATCCGGCGGGTCCGCGTTGGAACTGGCGTTCCGGCTACTGGGCTGCCCGTCCGTTTGCCGGTGCATACTGGGTTGCTCCGCGCTACTACGGCGGCCGTTACTGGAACGGCTACTGGCGTCGATAAGCGCAACATGCCTGTGCGTGCAGTCCGGAGCACGTTCCGGACTGCTTCACGCCAGCAGCGCAGACGTTTGATCAATAGGACACTCGACCAGTAGCGGCGAAGAAATTCCCTGCGGTCATAGATGATTCGCAAAGGTGCTGATGTTGACTCTCTCGACACTCGGACAACGGCTGGCCACCTCTCACAAGGTGAGGCACGTCAGAACAAACGCGCTCACTCACACTCCTCGTCAATCAGTTCACGTACCATAGGATCGCCCAAGTGCAGTTCTTCGGGCAATTTCCATATTCTAGAGGAGTGAACTTGCCGTCTACTCGCTCGAAATCGTCTCCTAGCGTGCCCAGTGTGGCTTCTATGACTTTGCTAACGTCATGGTAGGCATCAGAGTGGACGCGCTCATGTTCAGTCGTAAGTTCAAGACTTATGTCGATCTTGACTTTAGTTTATTGCCTTTTTTGAAGGCATGTTCTGATACAACGATCCCTTTAATTCTCCACCGAGAGCCGAGGCGTGCGAAAAACCTCAATTCTATTTGAACGAACCCGTGGAGGCCTTTTACGACAACCTAGCCGAATTTTACGATCTGATCTTTGAAGATTGGAACAGAAGCATTGCCACGCAAGCATCGATTCTCGGGCCGATTCTGGAGCGTTACACCGGGAAAGCGTCGCCCTTTGTTCTCGATTGCGCTTGTGGAATTGGGACACAAACTTTGGGCTTGGCAAGGCGCGGACACATGTTGGTTGGTTCGGACCTAAGTCGATTTGCTGTCGAACGAGCTAGACGAGAAGCCGAGCAACGGAAGCTTCAGATCCAATTTCATGTCGCAGACATGCGCAGTCTTGCTAGCTTCGCAGAATCCGGCTTCGATTCGGTTCTGGCCGCAGATAATGCATTGCCTCACTTGCTGTCCCAGCACGATCTGGAAACCGCACTGGTTGAAATTAGATCAAAGCTCGTAAGCTCTGGGGTTTTCGTAGCGACACTCAGAGATTACGACAGCCTAATCAGTATGCGTCCCACGATGCAACCACCCACCTTTTATGAGCAGGATGGAAAGCGACGTATTGTTCACCAGGTATGGCAATGGAACGGCGATGAATACACGG
>CAXTWQ010000006.1:12113-13202 GCA_964248065.1 uncultured Bryobacteraceae bacterium
CCTTTACATCACCATTCAAACGAACGAGGGTTGGGAGGTTAAGCACTTCAATTCTCGATATCGGGCTCTGCTCAGGGCAGACCTTGATAGAGGCTTGAAAACTTCGGGCTTTACCTCGATCAAGTGGCTCTACCCGGCTACGACAAGCTTTTATCAGCCGATTGTAGTTGCAAGAAGAGCGTAATCACCAACTACTGAATCCGCCATTTGTGCTCGCCCCTATGAGGCGGTTTCGGTATGACCGGAAGGATGAGCGCTGACGGGTATCCACTCTCGTGATAAATCGTCTGCTTCGCCTTTGCTGTCTTGGTCTCCTCCGCATTCGGACGTTGGCTGTTCAAGTTCCGGTCGAACCGTGGAAAATTGCTCGAAGAAACTTCCAAGCGAACTCGATGCCCAGCGCCGAAAACGTAACTGGTAACCCCCGTGTTCACAGTCACCTGATACGCCGCGTTTCGCTTCATCAACGTTGGGGTTTCCAGCGAGAGCCGATACCGCATGCGCTGAATCCCGTCCGTTACCAGCAAGGGTCGACCACCTGGTTCCACGTCCACCAACTTGGCTGTAAAGTCGGTGTCGTTGGCCGAACTCGAGACGTATAATACCGCCTTCACCGGACCCGTGACCTCCAGGTCTTCCCGCAGAGGCGGGCTTGTGTAGACCAGCACATCTGACCGCTGCTCCACTTCGGTCTGGTCGAGCGGACCCGGTGGCAGTACGGTTGGCTCACAGCAAATCGCACCGCCAGTGGTCGGTACCGGGCTTTTCGGGTCGTAGGAGAAGGTGTCGTTCTTACCGCCTTCCGACTGTCGCCAGTGCAATTCGCCGTCGCCGGTTGAGGAATTGGCATGGCCGGCGCTGGTGAGATAAGCCGGGGTGTACCGCGTCCTTCCCAGCGGCCACTCGTGCTCCTCACGCCAGACATTTGGGCCCATAACGAACAGGTGCAAACTAGGCAGCTTGAGTTCGCCAAGACCTCTGGCGTCGGCTCCTTTCAGCCAACGATCGAACCACTCGCCCTGCTTGCGGCGAATCGGAATTGCTGCATCCGGCCCAAACGTACGGGTCGGGAATCGCCAGCCCGGATTG
>CAXTWQ010000006.1:13212-16101 GCA_964248065.1 uncultured Bryobacteraceae bacterium
GCGACCAGGGCCCGATCCAGGTTTCTACGGTCTGTTGATGTTTGGCCAACCGGGAGAAAGCATCTAAATCGCTCTCCACATATTCATCGAACCAGCCACCAAAGGAAAGGACCGGGATAGAGACGCGGTCCAGCTTTTCCCGGATGCTGACCGCTTTCCAATATGCATCGTATGAGGGATGATTAAGCCCGGTCCGCCAGGATGCAAGCTCTGTATCGGCAGCTATCAGGTCGGCCGTCACCAGCGGCAGGTGCCCAATATAACTCGCAAATAGTGGTCGCACATGAGAAGCAGGGGTTAAGTTTTCAGCCAGCCATAGCAGTCTATGGCCAATCTGCAAGGCTCCCCCGGTCGAGTACCACCGATCCATATACTCGTCGTCTCCTGAGCACATGGGCGAAATCGTTACCAGATGCGGATTGTCCTGGATAGCTGCCCACCATTGCACCAGGCCAAGATACGAACTGCCTGCCATGGCGACCCGGCCGTTCGACCAGGGCTGGCGTGCGATCCAATCCAACGTGTCATTGCTATCCGGTCCTTCCTGCGCAGTCGGCCCGAATATCCCTTCTGAGCCGTAGCGCCCTCGGACGTCCTGCACCAAGACGGCAAACCCGTGTTCAGCAAAGATCCGATAGCTGGCCGTGGAGGGCGCTTTCCGGTCATAAGGGGTTCGCACGAGTACCGTCGGCAGGGGCGTACTGATTTGCGGTAAGTAGAGACTTGCTGCCAACCGCACGCCGTCCCGCATTGGAATGTAAAGAACTTCAGGCTCCGGTGCCAGCCGGTCAGAATGCATTAGTGGGAAGGAAGACCCGGCCCCCCAAGCTGATGAAAATAGACAAAGCAAAAAGGTGCCGATAGCCAGCGTGATTTTCATCCGGTCGTGGAAAGCTCACGATCTTGCGGCTTGGGTCGTGCCCCGAACAATGCCGTGCCCACCCGAATCGCTGTCGCGCCCTCTTCAATAGCAACTTCGAAATCCGCCGACATTCCCATCGAGAGCCCGCGTATATCGTACTTCCGCCCCAGCTCAGCCAGTTTGCGGAAGTAAGGCCGGGAAACTTCGGGGTCCTCAGACCAAGGCGGAATCGTCATCAGTCCGGCCAGGCGCAGATTCGGACAATTGCCAGCGGTTTGTAGCAACGCGGGAATCTCTTGCGGGTCAGCCCCGGTCTTACTATCTTCCTGGCTCAACTTAATCTCCAGATAGATTTCTCTCTCGCGTCCCGATTCTTTCGCTGCTTGTTCGAGTCGGGCCATCAACTTCGGCGAGTCTACGGTTTGGATTACATCGAACAGTTCGGCAGCTGTACGCGTCTTGTTCGACTGCAAATGCCCGATCAGATGAAACCGCGCTTCACTCAGATCTCCAGCAAGCAGCGGACGCTTGTCGGAGAACTCTTGCACATAATTTTCTCCGAAATCACGCGCGCCAGCCTGGTAAGCCGCTCGAATGATATCTGCAGAAAACTTTTTGGAAACCGCCACTAACAATATTTCGGAGCGATCCCGACCGCACCGCTGCACTGCTTGTGCCACACGAGCTTCAACGGCGGCCAGGCGGGCTTCGAAACTGAACGAGTCGAGTGCCAACCTTCCATCATAAGAGCAAACCAACCAGCGCGGCTTCCCCTAATTCAGAACAGCTTCTGCAATCGATCTCGGCATTTCTGGCCGCCTGTCGATCGCCGGCTGCGCTGGAAGAGGGCGACTCGGTCTTGCCGCTGCTGGCCGGAACGTATCAACTCGAAATTCGTAACGGACGCCTTTGGGTGGAAGCATGGGGAGACAACAGGTCACTATCGCGCCGTATCACCGCCATTCGCGATCAGCGGCCCGGACTTTTGGATTGTGCCATTCAGCGCTTCGGTGGGCAGGAAGGCAAGCTTACGTTCCTCGATCTGCAGCGTCCCCAGACGGCGCATCGTCAACTTGCCGGAGCCCGCCAAAATTTTGCCGCCCAGTTTCGCCGCATGCTCTCTCGGCAGCTACCTCAATGGACTATCTCGGCTCTATCGAGCAGCATGGATCTGCGCCGCTCTTTCTCGCCGGTGTTTCCGCGCGCCCGGCTGGAAAAAGGCTCTGAGGTGCTGGCCGCTATTGCCTGTCCGGCTCTGCAGGACGAAGCGCATTTCCTAACCTTCGCCTTGCTGTGGCTCGATCATGTCCGCGTGTCGCTGGAATCGGAAAAACGCGCCAGTCTCTGCCTGTTCTTGCCGGACGGTGCAGGCTGCCTCACGGCACACCGCCTGCGCTGGCTCCATGCGAATTTACTTCGCCCCAGGATCTACCGCTTCAATGAACACGGTTCGGCCGGGGAAGTGGATTTGCAGGATCTGGGCAATCTCGAAACCCGCGTCGGCTCTCATTCGGCTTCACCCGATCTGAGCGAAGCGTCAGCCACCCTGCTTCGCCGCCTCGAGGCTGTGCCAAATGTAAGTTTGATTCCGGAGTTGAGCGGCGCTATCAGCATCCGCTTCCAGGGCGCAGAGTTTGCGCGTGTCGAAGGCGGCCAATGGACGCTTGGACTTCAGGAAAAGCGCCAACTCGCAAGTACTGGGGCCGAAGAGGGGATGGAGTGTGCCTGGCAGTTGCTGGAGCTATCGGGTACCCGGTCCGCCGCACCCATCGCGCTGCCTGAGCGTTGGCTGGAAGGCGCAGTCCGGAGTAACATTCACCTTATCCATCCCGACCTGCTGGCCGAACGCATACATGGCCAAGTGTTGATCTTCGCCGGCGAAGACCGTGACGCAGTCGATCTGCTGGCTGCCTCGCCAGACGGGCGTCTGACCGTGTTGGAACTAAAAGCGTCTGAAGATCTGCATCTCCCGCTGCAAGCTCTGGATTATTGGATTCGCATCGGCGAGCATGCCAGTCGCGGTGAGC
>CAXTWQ010000006.1:16111-19559 GCA_964248065.1 uncultured Bryobacteraceae bacterium
TACGCCTGAGCCAGCGGTCGCCTCGACTTACTCTGCTCGCACCTGCGTTTAGCTTTCATTCGGCCAATGCAGCTGTTCTTCGTTACTTTTCTCCTCAAATTGAGGTCGAACGTGTGGGTGTCAATATCGATTGGCACACACGACTTACAGTAGTGATGCGACTGAGTGGGGCAGAGGTCCCGCTTTCGCACAGGAGATCCAGTGGCATTGCAGAGCCTTCTACATATCCGTAGCGCGTTGAATACGCTAAACCCTTCGCAAGTTCGAGAACAGACCGAGAAACCGGTTCGCGTCTCCCTCCATGCCGGCAGTGAAGATGCGTACCAGCGCATGGAGAACTTTTTCCTTCAGGAATTGCGACCTGCTCGCCGCAGCGAATCCCGGGAGTTGCTGATCAGAGGCGACGCGGTGCCGGTAGGGAACGCGCATCTGATTTCGGTTTACGACGAAACAGCGCTGGCTCCTGCGGGTGCTTTGGTATTCCGTCCGGATATTCCGAACCATTTGGTAGAAAGAGCGCTAGTTCAATACCCGCAAGCTGGTATCGCGTTGGCCCGCTCTTTTCATCCGTTCCGTAGGCCGTATGTGAATCGGGTAATCGCCAAAACTGCACGCGAGAACGTGCTCTTTTCCATCACGACGGCGCTACCGGACGTTATCCCGAACATCATCGAACTGCCCTGGGCAGTAGCTGAGTTTGCATCCGACAGCGCTTTTCTAACGATGAATCAGGTCCGGATGGCATTTCAAATTGCCGCCGCAAGCGATCGCGAGGTTGGATACAACGAGCAGAAATCGGAAATTGCCGGCATCGTCGCTAGCGCCTTCGGTTGGCGAGCGTTGGCTAAACAGGCAGTTGGGAAGATCCCGTTCGGGGGTGGATTGATCGGCAAAGCAGCGGTAGCCTACGCTGGCACTAAGGTACTCGGCCTCTCGCTGGACCGCTTGTATAGCGTCGGCTTTGCGCATTCCCGTGGCGAGCGCGATCGTCTCTACTCGGAGGCTTACCATCACGGCAAGAAGGTCGCCTTCCGCATCCTGGGGCAGATCCGTCCTGACCTGGCCTCTAAGTTGGGCGGTATGGATCCTGGTAAATCAAACGAGGCCAGGTTTACCTCGTAAGCCGTAGCCTGCTGTGCAGACACATCTGCACCAGGGCCGTTAAGGATGTGGGTTGGCGGCAGCCAATGTCGCCTTTAGCCAATCCGCGATCTCACTCAAGGTTTCAAGGCATTGCGGAAACCGGCCTACCAAGTTCGGCGTCGCGGGGAAGTTATGACCCATATCTGGTGCATGCAGATGAGTGACTGCCACGCCTGCCGCCTTGAGTTTCTCAGCATAAGCAATACCTTCATCACGCAGAACGTCGTACTCTGCGGTTGCTACCAAGGTCGGTGGTAACGCTGGAATATTTCGCAACTGCAGAGGCGAGGCGTTCGGATCATTTGCTGAGATGCCGGGCGCATACTGCTCCCAGAACCAGCGCATGAGATTTGCTTCAAGCCCGTAACCGCTGGCATTCTCGGCGTAGGATGGATGGCCGGCGCTCGGATGGTCGGTGACGGGATAGAGCAGCATTAGGGCACCAAGCGTTTGCGCCTCGTCCCGGCCCCGAAGCTGATTGGCTGCTACTGCCGCAAGATTCGCACCGGCGCTATCACCGCCGAGTGCAATTCGAGAAGAATCGCCGCCCCACTCTTCCGCATGCTCAGCGGCCCAACGTGCGGCGGTGAGTGTGTCCTCTACAGCCGCAGGGTAAGGATGCTCGGGCGCGAGCCGGTATTCAATTGAGGCGATAATCACGTCAGCTGCCTCGCTCAGCAAACGGCAAAACGGGTCGAGAATCGCAATTGAGCCAGCAACCCAACCACCTCCGTGGAAATACACTAGAACGGGCAGACTCTTACCTGCGCTGTTTGGCGGCAGGTATAGACGTGCGCTTAGACCTGGAACCACTTCCATCTCGCGCGTCTCGACTCCATTAGGCAGGCCTGCGATGGATGTGCGCCCTTCCAACGCGCGTACCATAGACCCGCGTGCCATGCGCACCCGTTCCTCATTCGTTTTGGCCGCCAGCGGTGACCCTCCCGAAGCAGCAGCCTGCTCATCAAGAAGACGCCGTACCGCTGCGTCGAATGGCTTTCGATTCGTCATAGGCCTTCTCTCGTTTCTGATGCATGATCACTTGGTTTCTCAAAGCAGGAAAACTCGGCGGGACTTCGGCCTGAGCCGCCTCGGGTAAGGGAGATTGTGTTCCCAGTAACTTTCATTTCCATCCAGTCCAGGGTCTTTGATGATTCATAGGAACCGGCGTTGCGCCTACCAGTGAAAGGCACTATCGCAAGATTGGCATAATCGACAAGGAGCTTAGTCTAGGTTTCAAGGCTTGCAGATTCCTGCATGAATGTTCTTGCTGACATGCCGCTATTTATAGGGATCGCTCATTCGCTTCTTACAGAGGCTGGGCAACTGTGCTACGAGTTGGGACGCAAGCTAATGACCGGGCAAATCGACTTCGGGAGGAATCAGGAGAAAATGCGTCTGCGCTGGCGAGCCACATCCGGATTAGATTGAGGCTGGAAAAAGCGCAGTGCAGAACCCAAGTGACTTTGAAAGTTACTCATGCTCCGGCTGTCGCGTGGAACAATCGAATCACAATAGCCTCTATCACTCACTTATTTAAGGCGAGGCGCATCCTCAGACCACCAGACGAGAACGCGTCCGGCTAAAGACTTCAGACAGCCGTACGACAGCATCCGAGATTTGATCAGTGGTGAGGAGCCGCGCAGGCACACCGCGTGCAATACGGTCGGTGGGCGTGAGAGAGTCCTAGTATTCGGGCACGTGCTTCGTCCCAATCCAGCCGGGGCTAAACAATTAACCCGAATCTCATCAGTTTCGGCCAACGGCGCGAGCCTTACAGTCATGCAAATCATTCCTAGGTTTGCAACATAATAGCCCGGAATGCCACCCAGAGTTGTTCGGCCATGCCACAATGCCGAGGTCGACGCGATACTTACAATTGAGCCGACGTGGCCGCGCCGCATAGCTTCGATTGCCGTGGCATACATCGCTCCTAGCAAATCCGTCTCGATCGCCTCTGTCCAGCTTTCAATTCCGGCATCGCCGTGCGGTGCTGAAGCGTTGTTGACCAACACACTTAAGCCACCGAACGTCAGTTCCGCGAATGACACTAACTGTTTCACTTGCAAATCGCTGCGTACGTCGGGCCCAAACAATGCTGCTCGGCCGCCGCTGCTTTTGAGCTGCCGAACCGTGTCATGACGGTGAGCTAAGAGCGCTACTGTGAGCTCGATTCGGCCGTGCTTCCCCCATAAGCAACCAGTGCATTGAAGAAAAGCTTGAATGCCTGGTAGCTCTGCGCTCGATACTGCGGACGCATACCAAACAGGATCACGTGACCACTACCCACACGGGCGTCAACAAT
>CAXTWQ010000006.1:19569-23149 GCA_964248065.1 uncultured Bryobacteraceae bacterium
ACAATAGCTGCTTGGTTAGCAATCAGGTCAGCACCCAGCAGCCAGCCGGACGCAAGAATGTTGGTTTCTGGATATCTGGCAACCACGGTCTGATTGGTAGTGAAGGCGGGACTCTGTTCGCTCCAGATCGCAATCTCCTCTGGCAATCCGCGGGTGAGAGGACTACCCAAGTCGAGCTTCACGTTTAAGAGAGATCCCGGCGAGTAAAAGCCTCCACCAGATCGGCCACCGGGTGCTGAAACGTCAGGATCCGGTTCGTCGCCCCCAGCTGCCGCGACATTCTTGCCGACTGCGTTCGTTGCAGTGGCGCCGAGGCTGCTGATACAAAACGCGGTCGAATGGTTGAAGCACAGCACCGTTCCGCCACCGCTTGCGAACTGCTTTACAGCTGCGACCCCTCGCTCACCCAAACCACCGGAAACGTCTGGCGGCATGGTCCCAGCTTTGAATCCGTTAGTGATCGATGCAGGTGGCTGATCGGGAAAAATGATGACGTCGAATTTCTGCTGAAGCGACCCGGCCTGTACGTCCGCAACACTAACGTCTTGAAAGGCGAATCCAAATTTCTCCAGCAGCCAGCGAGTCCAACCTTCGTCCATAGCAGGGCTGTAGCTTCGAAAGAGAGCAACACGCGGAGCATTAGTTTTCTTCCAGCCGGCACCGGCATCGGTAATCGAAAAATCCCCTGTCTTTTCGTCGCGCCAGACTGGTCGGCCACTCTTCCAAACCGCGTTTGCTGTCCGCCAGCTATCGGTATCGGACGCTTTGTAAGCAGCCGGTGCAGGCGCATCGAAAGGGAAACTCTCCTTTTGCATAGGACCTGGATGGGCAGCATCGATGGTTTTTACATCAACGCCGAACAGCAACGGCAAGGTCTCGGCGGTAGTGTCGTAAGGTCGTTGAGGAGGTCCGCCCGGATACATGCGCAAATCCGGGTAGTGCTGGCGCTCGAGCAGTGCCTTAGCCCAACCGCTGTACGGCTGCTGCATGGGAATAGCGTGGTCGCCATTAGCTGCGCGCTGAATCTCGACGTCACCAAACTGAAGTGTTTCTAGGAGCCGGCGAGTGGCCCCCGGATCGCGCTGTTCCGCCGGAATGACGAACGCATACGGAGATGTGCGCGCAACCTGATGCTGGGCAACCGTGTAGTAGTTCCGAGCCATATCCTCGCGATGTATAGCAGCATTCCAGAGCAAGGATTCGAAGGCGGTTGATTGGTAATTGATGATGTCACGGAGATGCCAGGTGCCCCCCGGCCAAGGCTGCAGGAAGTTCCAACTGCTTTGCTGTGCGTTGTAGCCGAGCGGGTGCGTATCCAGTTGTTCCGGCTTGAGAGTGATGGGCGTTGCCAATTTGGCGCTGGCCGACTCGGTTAAAATTCGCAAGCCGCCGTGAAAGGCCTGATAGTGGCGCGCAGGCGTCCAGAAATCATAAGCCGCATGGATTGCCACGCCAACCTTCCCCGATGCAGTCAGATCGCTTGCCATCGAGGTGCCGATCATGTTCATTTCCGCAACGATAATTGGGTCGATATTGGGCTCAATCGGGTCCAGCCATGGCGGTACGAAAATGCGCGAGGCGGTGGGACCCTGCTGATGCACGTCGTACCAGATCTCGGGATGCCACCTGTTATAAAGCCGTACGGTGTTGCGCGTTTCGGGCTGAGAGAAGATGTACCAGTCGCGGTTGTTGTCGTGGCCGACATAGTGATGGTAGAGCTCGGGCGGGGAAGTGCCTTCGTACGGTGTTCCCAGGGTCTTGCGATACCAGCGTGTGACGATATCAACGCCATCCGGATTCTGCGACGGAATCAGGATAACAACCGTGTTTTTGCGGATGGATTGAAACCGTGGTGAATCATCGGTGAGGAGCTTGTATGCAAACTCCACCGCCGTGTGAGTGGAGGCAACCTCAGTTGCGTGAATAGAGCAGGTGATCATCACGACATTCTTCGCTTGCGGGATGAGCTTGTCGGCTTCTGCTGGACTGGTAAGCCGAGGATCAGCAAGCCGGCGCTGGATCTCCATCAAACGCGGCAGATTCCGCATATTCTCGCGGTCGCTGATGATGGCCGCGATGAACGGGCGCCCTTCAACTGTTTTCCCAATCTCCTGCACCTGAATAAGTGGGCTGGCCTTCGCTAGTTCAGCGAAATAGGAGACTACTTGGTCCCAGTCAAGAAGAACACGGTCAACGCCGATTGGGTGATGAAAGTGGCTTTCGGGCGTGGGGATTGGGACAGCCGCTTGTGTTACGGCTAAAGCAACAGAGAACAGCAGCAGACGAGTGGTAAGCATTGTCGGAAGTCGAATCTATGGGTAACTCAGCCTTGGCCGACCTCAGCGAACCAGCGTGCTAGCAAGCTGGAGCGGCATGTGGTCCATAGTGAAAATCAGTGTAGCGCCTTCCAGAAACGATGCGGAATTACAACCGGGTGAGGCTTAATTGGTAATCCCTCTTCTGTAGGCCTGCATATGTAGTTTGCTGTTTGGTCAGAGGTGAATCGTACGATGGAGGAGTCACCCATGAACGATTCGTTCTCGGCTTCAAATATCAGTTATCTTCAAGATCGTCTCGGTGTGAAGTGGCCGTCTATACAGAAAGCTCATGTGGATAGCCTAGTGGTGCGAGAAAAGCTTTCTGAGCTGTTCTCCAAGAGCATTGCTTCGGATACCAGCGTTGTTGTCTTTGGGTCCGTAGCTCGTTTTGAAGTAACTTCGGGGAGCGACACTGACTGGATACTACTTGTAGATGGATCAGCGACACCGGAACATAGAAGGCAAGAGTCTGAGGTCGAGGCAGCTTTATCTTCAGGGGAATATATCAAACCCGGCCAAAGTGGTGTATTCGGAAAGTTTGTCAG
Organism: uncultured Bryobacteraceae bacterium; assembly: GCA_964248065.1. Taxonomy (GTDB): domain Bacteria; phylum Acidobacteriota; class Terriglobia; order Bryobacterales; family Bryobacteraceae; genus Bog-105. Next base: position 22,433 of record CAXTWQ010000006.1, read on the forward strand.
CAGTCACGACCTCATACACAAAATCGGCGGAGAGGATGATCTGAATTCGAACACCACTCGTCGAGTCCTTCTTCTCTTGGAGTCACTTCCTCTCGGGAATCGCGAGGCCTATGATCGAGTTCGTCGACAGATACTTCGGCGGTATCTAGAGGATGATCGAGGATTGACTCATGGCAGTGGGAACGTTCGTGTTCCTCGCTTTCTTCTAAACGATTTAACGAGGTATTGGCGCACAATCACAGTCGATTTTGTCTACAAGCAGGTTGTGGATAAAGACAGAAAATGGGCATTGCGTAACGCTAAACTGCGGATGTCGCGGAAGCTGGTGTTTGCTGCGGGTCTTTTGCGGTGCTTCTTCTGCCACCTTGACCAAGCGGCGGGTATTGCAAGAGCAGAGCTGCAGTCTCCCGGTCGCAACGTGTCTTTCATGCTTAAGTATCTAGAAGATCAGTTCGGATTGTCTCCACTGAACACTATTGCGAAAGCCTGCCTAGATTTACAGATTAGGGCAGAGACGGCGCGGAGCATATTCGATTCATATGACAAGTTTCTGGCTGTCTTAGACAGTGTGCAGAAGCGAGATGAATTGGCGCGAGCGCAAAGCCACGAGGACCTTCGTACATCTCCTGCTTGGAAAGAGGTGCAGGCAATGACAAAGCCCTTCCATTGCGGACTCGTAAACTTATTTCTTAATGATGACCATAGATTGAAAGATCT
>CAXTWQ010000006.1:23159-32925 GCA_964248065.1 uncultured Bryobacteraceae bacterium
TAACAATGGAGTACGGCATCTTTTGATGAGGCCAATAGGTTTTTCAACGGGCGCTCTTGCTAAGGGTGATTTTCGGCGCGCATTGCGACTGCTGAGCGGGTTCTGCGTAAATGCAGTTGAACTGTCGGCCCTGCGCATTGACGAACTGGAGCCTCTGATAAGGGCATTACCTACTCTTGATTTAAACTCATTTGACTTCGTGAGTATTCATTCTCCAAGCCGTTTTGATCGAAAGCTGGAGGCATCAGTCGTCGACACCTTGGTTAACCTTGTACCACCAGTCTTTCCCATTGTGGTGCATCCTGACGTAGTCTTCACTCCAAAACTTTGGGCGGAGCTAGGCTCTAGATTGCTCATTGAGAATATGGACAAGCGGAAGCCGATTGGACGTAGTGTTTCGGAACTTGCTTGTCTCTTTCACGAACTTCCACAGGCGGGCTTTTGCTTCGATATTGGACATGCCCGACAAGTGGATCCGAGCATGACAGAATCAGTACTTCTTCTTCACGAATTCGGGAATAGGCTGGTAGAGGTACATATTAGCGAAGTAAATACGTCAAGTCGGCATGACCCAATTTCGATGAATGCTGTCCGAGCATTTCAGTATATTGCCAGCTACATACCGGAGACTATCCCAGTTATTATTGAGTCTCTGATCGATGAGGGACAGAGCGACATCTTAACCGAACGGGAGAGCGCCCAAATAGCACTCAGGGATAAGCCTTCAGCAATCGCTTTTGCCTAGTTCCAGTCCGACTAGTTTGGTTGCGAAATTAGAATTTGGGAGTTTACGCCGCTGGAATCACCAAGCTCCGGCACGCAACAGAGGCCAGCACTCGCTTAATCTCTCCTTGTGAAATTGGCTTGGAGATGTAGTCGTCCATGCCGGCTTCCAGCATGCGTTCACGATCTCCATGCAGCGCGTGTGCAGTGATGGCAACAATCCTCTGGTGCTCGGAACCACTTGCTAATTCGTTCCTCCGAATTAGCGCTACCGCTTCCAGACCATCCATAACGGGCATTTGAATATCCATCAGCACCACATCGAAGCTTGCCTGCTTCAGCATCTCGGTTGCAATCAGGCCGTTGTCAGCCACCTCCACGGTATGGCCAAGCTTCTGCAACATTCTGCTTGCCACCAATTGATTAACTGCATTGTCTTCAGCAAGCAGGATGCGCAGCGAACCATCTTGCATGTTGAGGCTCTCTGTAAATAAGGAACTGGCGGCAGCCGTTCCGCCTCTATGAACTCGATGGAGCGCTTCTCTCAGATCGTTGTGCTTCACCGGCCGGATCATAATATGGCCGCTCAATTCGCGGCTCTGGGAAGAGCTTCGGGCCACAGCATCACGTAAGGTAATTAGCCGCGGTGCAACGCGAGTACCGAGGTTTGGAAGCGAGGCTACTATGGCCGCGTAGTCGGGAATACTAGACTCATTGACAATCACAACTTGCACCGGGTCAGCAGCGCCGGTGAGATAGGAGAAAGCCTGCCCGGAGGTCTCCACCAACTTTGCGCAGTGTCCCCAGTGCTCCAGCAATCGATGGAGGACACCGGCATGTTTGTTATGGCTGTCCACCAAAAGCACATTCAACTTGGCATTTAGAGTTAGATCCTTCGGCTGAACCGAGGTTGGCACATGTCCGAACCGGGCCACGAAAGAGACTCTCGTCCCGGTTCCTTTTTCACTTTCCAGGCTGATGTGTCCGTCCATCAAGCCAACCAGCTTTCGACAGATAGTTAATCCCAATCCCGTTCCGCCATATTGGCGTGTGCTGCTGTTATCGGCCTGTGTGAACGGTTCAAAGATTGAGCGCTGTTGCGCAGTCTCAATGCCGATACCGGTGTCCTGGACCGAAAACAGCAGGCGCAAATCAGCCGGACGGGCATCTGAAACCGAACTGCCCGTGTTCTCGGCCAAGGCAATGCGCACCGTGATATCACCTTCGTGGGTGAACTTGATCGCGTTTCCGGCTAAGTTGAGCAAAATCTGACGAAGCCGCCCGCTATCTCCGCTGATCATCTCGGGAACATTGGACTCCACTTCAAAGATCAATTCCAACTTCTTCTCATGAGCGCGTGCGGCCAGAGTACGGAGGCTGTCGGCAACGCAGTCGCGTAAATCGAACGGCTGATCAATCAGGGTCAGCTTGCCGGCTTCCATCTTGGAAAAATCGAGCACATCGTTGATGATGCTGAGCAGGCTTTCACCAGAATGCACAACCGTCCGTAGATATTCGAAGCGCTCGGCATCCGTTCGAGCCTGCAAAGCGAGCTCCGCCATGCCGATTACTCCATTCATCGGAGTCCGGATTTCATGGCTCATATTGGCAAGAAATTCACCCTTGGCTCTGCTGGCTGCTTCCGCTAATTCCTTCGCATCCTGCAACTCTGCCGTTCGCAGCAGAACGCGCTGTTCCAATTGTTCATTCAGCTTTCTAATTTCATACTCGGCTTCTTTGCGGGCGGTAGCGTCACGCGCATTGACAACAATGCCGCGAACCGCCGGGTCCTGCAACCGATTGCTCGCGCTTCCTTCCAGCACCAGTTGCGACTGATCGGCCGCTTGGATTCGAAACTCAAACAATGGCAAAACAGACCAGGTAATTTCACTACCGGAAAGCATGGCCCGCACTTCCGGAGCTGTTGCTCGAATGAAATCAGCAGCTGGCCGTCCGAGCAGGCCTTCAGGTGTCTGGCCCAAGATGCGCTCAACGGCCGGACTGATGTAGCGGAATTTTCCGCGCTCATCGAAGACAAGAATCAGGTCAGCAGCGTTCTCAATTAGTGAACGGAAGTGTGCCTCGCTTTCCCGGACAGTTTCATAGACCTTTGAGAGCCGAAAGGCCATGTCGTTGAATGAGCGGCCAACTTCCGCTAATTCGTCATTGCCCTCCGCGGGAACACGCTGGCTGAAGTCACCGTGCGCCAGTGCTCGTGCGCCGAGTTGCAGCCCAGATAAGGGTCTTGTTATTCGTCCCGTAAATCGTAGCGCGAGAAAGCAGCCGATCACAAGCGTGAGAACAAGCGAGCTAAGAAGCGAGATTTCAGCACGGAGCCGCACAGCTTGAACGCTTTCCACAGCGTTGCTGCGAGAAAGCAGTATGTGGTCGTCCAGCTCATGGACGAGACTTGCCATACGAATGCTCTCCCGTTGTGTCTGTGTCCCGATGCGCAGTTGAACAGCCTGCCAGTCTCCCGTTTTGGCCAGTTCGATCAATGCTTGTATATGGTCGAGCAACGAATGCCGCACGGAAGCCAATACATACGCCAAAGAAGAGTCACGACCGCCGGCTATCTCCAGCCCTGAAAAGACTCGCTCCGCACTTGCAATATGGTCTGCCACCAGATGCCCAAGCGCCTCGGCCTGCTGCGCGAAGATAGCTGCATCATGAGCACCCAATGACTCCTGCAATCTTTGTTGGTAAGTCGCTATATCATTGCTGACCCGAAGCACAACGAGTGCCTGTTGATCGATGCGATTGATTCGTTCGTTCTCGCTTTGCACGAGACCAAACTGATGGATGCTGACACCCATGCCGAGTGTGATGAACAGAAAAATGCAGGCGTAGGAAACAGCAATCTGCCGGCGAATGCCGCCGCGTATCCAAAGCCGCCAAAGCTGTTTCTCACAGCCTGGAGATTCTTGCTTTTCCATAACGCCTGGTTTCTTGAGAACTCACATAGGCTGTATCGACGGAAACTCGCTCGATTGCAGGTTTTGTAGGCAAAGTCTTGGAATTCAACCGATCTTCTCGACCACTTGCTCGGAGGGCCGTCACTTTGAGAGTTCCTCGAAGGCAAACTTACTCTCTATTCAGTTGCTTATGTTGGCTCGACTGGAATTATTCCGCTGGAGCGTATCTCTCACCGTACTTGCTCAACTGGCAGTGGTGATCTCTTGCGGAAAGCATCTCAAACACGAGGAGCAGCGGCACCCGATTGAGCTCAGCCTGGTCGATTCCATGTACAGCGAATATATGGCTGTTCAGACTCGAGCAGAAACCGAGTTCACGCGAACAACAGGGATCGCTGTACGGTCAATCATCGGCAATGAGGATACCAACAGCTTGGCGTCCGAGCAACTGGAATGGCTTCGGTCAGGAGCTTCGATACCTGATATCTGTTACTTGGATAATGTCTGGACGGGCACGCTAGGCCAGTATCTTGTAGATTTGTCTCCGTACGTTTCCAGCGCACACCTTAGCGAGTACATTCCTGAAGTTTTGCAGGTATACAAAGTGGGAAACCGGCAGGTGGCGTTACCGATCGAAACCGACTTCCCGCTTCTTTATTACCGGACCGATCTCCTGAAGAAGTATGGCTTCAGCAGGCCACCTCGGACCTGGGATGAACTCGAACACATGGCTGCGACCATCCAGGCTGGAGAGCGGGATAGCGGCAATCCGAACTTCTGGGGATATCTATGGCAGGCCGCAGCTAGTGAAACGCTCACCTGTGTGGGGCAGGAGTACCAGTTTTCCAGTGGTGGCGGTCGAATAGTGGAACGCGATGGGTCTGTCGCTGTAAACAACCCGCAAGCTGCTCGGGCATTTGCGCGCGCGACTCGGTGGATTAACACAATCTCGCCCCCGGGCACGCCTGCTTACCTCGAAGAGGACGTTCGCAACGTTTGGGAGGCAGGAAACGGCGCGTTTGCTCGTAATTGGGGAGAGGGAATTGCAACTGCGCAACTAAAAACCTCGCGCATTCGCGGCAAGTTCAGCGTCACGGTTCTACCGCACGATCCAGGCGCGCCCTCTGCGTCCACGGTCGGCGGTTTTGGCTATGGTGTTTCCAAGTTTTCCCGACATCCGCGAGAAGCCGCTCTTCTAGTGCAATTCTTGACTGATCGTACTAGGCAGATCTGGCGTCTGCAAGCGAACTCCCAGATGCCAGCGATCGCGGATCTTTACACTAATCCGGCCTTTCGAAGCCCAACGGCATTCCTGCAGCCGGTCCGCACTGAACTGTTTCGGTCTGCTCTGGCGCGTCCTGCTGCTATTGCCGGTAATCGCTACCCCGAACTCTCACGCGCTTACGCTCACGGCGTACACTCCATTCTGACCCGTCAGGCAACTGCGCCCGAAGCCTTGGCGGCTCTGGAAAAAGAGTTGAACAGGATCATGGGACGCAAGAGCGCGCCTGCCATTCCCGGATCGTAGCCTCGATCCGGCTCCACGCCGAACCGATGCTGATCAGCGTAAGCCAGGACAGCGGCAGCAAGTAGCGCGGACTGGCGATATCAACCGGAATCACTGCTCCAGTCAGAAAGGTAAACGAGCAAAGCAGCGTGAGCCAATCGGCAACCATTGTGCGCCGCCTATGCAAGATCAGTTCAAAGAGAAGAAGCAGCGGAGTGAGGATCACAATCCAGCACCAGGCGGTGCTCGCGTTTTGCCAGCGGCCAACGACTGTATTGAAATCGCGGTGAGTCACATCCAGGGCGGGAAAGTAGTGCATCAGTGCCACTTCATTCGCATCCGGGTCCACCATCTGGCCTTGCTCCAGCCGCAGAGTCCACAACAGCTTCTCGCGATCGAAGAACTCGCGATAGGTGAAAGCGCCGAGCCAGAGTACGCCCAGGGGATCACGCCTGATAGCAGAGACGGCTGTCTGCCGAGCGAGCCGGTTGGCACGAGCCTCGTCGTTGTTCGCGGCTTTTATGACCGCATCACAAAGACCGCCCTGCATCCAGCGCGTGGGTCGGCGGGAGTCAGGGTTCCGCAGCGGAAAGGTGAGGTGACCGAATACCTGCTCACGCTTGGCAGCAATCGGGAAATCGGCAGGGATAATAATGGGAGACACGTCGGCCAAGAGAAAGTAACCATCTTGTGAAAGATAGGCTGGCCGGTCGTGGGCTAGGTGTGCATAAAGATGCCGGTAGCCCCAGAGCAACGCTTGGCTGGACAGCACGGCAACCAGCAGCGCTTCCCCAATCCGCCGCATGGGCCGGCTCACTCCGATCTGATTGGGCAAAAGTGGTAAAGCGAGGGACAGCACAAGCACCAAGGGCAGAAAGCTGACTCGAATGCTGACTAGCAGCACGCCCCACGCTTGAATGAACAGCAACGCTGCGAGCTCCCGGCATTTCAGGTATAAAAGACAGGCCAGAAACAAAACCGCAAACCCGAAAGTAGCCGCATTCTCGGTCATAATGAGGCGTTCGGACATTAGCTGGAGCGGATCCAGCGCACATAAGACGGTACAGGTGAAGGCAATCGTGAAGCTAGTGCGAAAAAAGCACAGCAGGCACAGGCCCGCAATGAAGCTTGCCACAGTCGAGAGCATTGTCTGAAAAAGCACGGCTGGGGATAGCGAATGAGTTCCGAGCACGAGAGGCCGCAGCAGAAAACCGTAAGTGAAACTGCGGTCGCGCGGGATGTAACCAGCGATCGCCGTGGCCAGGTAAGATGCCGAGTCACCGAAGTGAAAAGCAGGCTGCGAATCAAGCAAAAAAAACAACAACTTGATGCCAAGCGCGGTGGCGAACAGCAGGATAAGTGGGAAGCGCACAGTCAGCTTAGTATGTCGTGTTATCCTACTGAAAGCTTTCGAAGCTAAATTGGGAGGCGCACGGCTTAGGTCCGGTCGCCGCTTGAACCACCAACATTATGAGTCATAAGCCCGGCAAGAAGTACGAAGCTGCGGCTAAGCAGGTAGAGTCAAAGCCCTATCAGCTAGCCGAAGCCGTTACACTCGTTCAGAAAATTAAGTTCACCAAGTTTGATGAGACGGTCGAGGTGCATATGCGCCTTGGTGTCGATCCAAAACACGCTGACCAGATGGTTCGCGGCACAGTGGTGCTGCCCAACGGTCTGGGAAAATCTAAGAAGGTTTTGGTCATTGCGTCAGGCGATAAGTTGCGCGAGGCACAGGACGCCGGTGCAGACTTTGTTGGTGGCGAAGATATGGTTTCTCGCATTCAAGGCGAGAACTGGACCGATTACGACGCTGTGATTGCCACGCCCGACATGATGCGCTCGGTCGGTCGGCTCGGTAAGGTGCTGGGTCCGCGCGGCCTGATGCCCAATCCCAAAACGGGCACTGTGACCACCGACATCGCCAAAGCAATTAACGAAATCAAAGCCGGTAAAGTCGAATTCCGCGTCGACAAGACAGGCGTGATTCATGCTCCGGTCGGCAAAGTGAGCTTTTCAAACGACAAACTCTTGGAAAACACCAGCAGCCTGATTCAGGCTGTGATCAAAGCCAAGCCATCGGCGGCAAAGGGCAAGTACGTGCAAAGCGCTACTCTCTGTTCCACTATGGGGCCGGGTGTTCAGCTTGATGTAGCCGCCTTTAACGCGAAAACGGTCTAGAGAAGCGAGGTCACAATCAGCATGAAAGACAAGAACGAGAAGAAGAAGGATCTCGCTGACCTGAAGAGGGCGCTGCAGGATCATAAGAATTTCTTCGTCACAGGTTACGAGAAGCTGACAGTCAGCCAGGATAATCAGCTCCGAAAGACGGTTCGGGACGCGGGCGGTTCGTATCAGGTTGTTAAGAACAACATTGCGGCAAAAGCCTCGGAAGGTACTCCGGCCAGCGATGTGTTAGGCAATTTGGTGGGCATGACATCGGTTGCCTATACGGCTGGCGATCCGGTGGCTTTGGCCAAAGCGCTCCAGAAGTATGCCAAAGATAATGCGGCATTCACTTTTAAGGCTGGCCTGGTTGAGGGTCGCGCGATTGATATCGGCGCCATTAGCGAGCTGGCTGCGATGCCGCCCAAGGAAGAGATCTACGCAAAGCTGCTATATCTCATCAATGCCAATGCCACACGTTTGGTCAGTTCCATTAACGGCGTGGGGCGGAATCTGGCCGTCGTTCTCAATGAAGCGGCCAAGGAAAACAAATTTCAGAGTTAGCACTGCTGGCGCCTGAAGCGTGCTTCGCTTCCGGTTCAGGCGCTCTCAATGCGGGTCGGGCGGGTTCCCACCGGCTGTTACAGTTCACAAAGATCAATCAGGAAATTAGAGGAAGAACATGGCGGATATCAACGCAATTTCAGAACAGATTCAAGGGCTGACCCTGCTGGAGGCTTCTCAGCTGGTGAAGATGCTGGAGGAAAAACTCGGCGTCTCAGCAGCAGCGGCTTCAGTCGCCGTGGCAGCACCCGGTGCAGGTGGCGGTGCGGCAGCAGCAGCTCCCGTAGAAGAGAAGACTGAGTTTACAGTAGTGCTTACGGCTACCGGCGCGAACAAAATCAACGTCATCAAGGCTGTGCGCGAAGTGACCAGCCTTGGGCTTAAGGAAGCGAAAGACCTTGTCGATGGTGCCCCCAAGCCGATCAAGGAAGGCGTTACGAAGGACGAAGCCGAAACGATCCGCAAAAAGTTCACTGACGCGGGCGCCACGGTCGAAGTTAAGTAAAGATTGTTCTGGGTGCTTCTGCTTGCGCAGAGTGTCCGGTTGTGTATTGCTTTCTGCAATCGGTCGTGGTAACGCGGTCGATTGCAGTTGTGTTATGCTTTGAAGTACGTGAGGCGAGGAAACTTTCAATTTCGTTTCGCTCAATTCTATAGTGTTTAAGAGTTTTCCGCGGGCCAGGGTTGGTCGGCGGAGCTTTTGCATGTTCAATCTTCTATCTTTGCGTAGCTCTTTTACTTTCATTCTGTGCCCTGCCCGGCACAGCCGTCCAAATTATACTGGATCTCCGTACTTCTATCGGTTGTTTTCCAGCTTCTGTTCTCTCATCGAACTTTTTTCAAGCATGGCTTTCTCTGTCACAGCTTTGCAGGCACTGCCGAAAGAATCGCTGGATTCTTCTTCGACGAGCTTGGCCGCCTGATTGGCGGACGGCTCTTCTCAGCAGGTGCTGTTGTTGTCTTTCTGTTTTTTGTTTCCTAAAGGACAAGCGTAGATGCCCAACGTTGCAACTGGTGTTATCCGGGAACGAGTTGATTTCTCGAAAATCAAAACTTCGATCCCAATTCCCAATCTGATCGAAGTGCAGAAGCGTTCTTACGAGCGTTTTCTGCAAATGGATCTGCTGCCCAAAGAGCGTGAAGACGCCGGGCTGCAGAGCGTGTTCAGTTCCGTCTTCCCAATCTCAGACTTCCGCGGCCTGAGCCAACTAGAATTTGTCGATTACTCAATCGGCAACTGGGAGTGCAAGTGCGGCAACCTTAAGGGTCTGCATCACTTGCGCACCATTTGTCGTCATTGCGGCTCGGAAATCCGCACCGACCCCTTCCATGCCGGTGATGTACTTTGCCATCATTGCGGAACATTCAATAAGAACATTGTTACTTTCTGTAACCGCTGCGGCGATCCCGTAGCTCTGCAGTTGAAGTATGACGTGCCTGAGTGCGAAGAGCGTGGCATGACGTACGCTGCTCCACTCAAAGTCACCATTCGCCTGACCGTGTACGACAAGGATGAAGCGGGTACTAAGACTGTTCGCGACATCAAAGAACAGGAAGTTTTCTTTGGTGAAATCCCGCTGATGACCGACAACGGTACCTTCATCATCAACGGTACTGAGCGCGTCATTGTTTCTCAGCTTCACCGATCACCGGGCGTGTTTTTCGAGCGCGTTCAGGTGCAGGGTTACTTCCTCGGCAAAATCATTCCGTATCGCGGCAGCTGGGTCGAGTTTGAGTACGACAACAAGAATCTTCTCTATGTCCGCATCGACCGCAAGCGCAAGTTTTATGGAACTGTGTTCCTGCGTGCGCTCGGCTTAAAGACCGATTCGGATATCATCCGTGCTTTCTACAAGCTCTCCACCATCTCGCTCAAAGAGAGCAAGATGTTCTG
>CAXTWQ010000006.1:32935-74255 GCA_964248065.1 uncultured Bryobacteraceae bacterium
TCGTCATGCAGGGCCGCAAGATCACCAACTCGGTTTTCCGCGAACTGCAGAAGCAGAAGATTGAGCAGGTCGAAGTCGCTTCCAACGATCTGGAAAGCGCCTATGTTGCTGCCGACGTCATCGATATGGCGACTGGCGAAGTGCTGATCGAAGCCAACCATGAGCTCACTTCAACCGTGATTGGCAAGCTGGCTGACGCGGGTATCGAGAACTTTGAAGTGTTCTTCCCCGAGCGTGACGAAGCCGGCAACGTTATCTCTTCCACGCTGCGCAAAGACGGTGTGAAAAGCCAGAGCGACGCGCTGCTGGAAATCTATCGCAAGCTGCGTCCTGGCGATCCGCCTACCCTCGACACGGCCACTCAGTTGTTCCAGGGCATGTTCTTCGATCCGCGCAAGTACGATTTCTCGCGCGTCGGTCGCATGAAGTTCAACATCAAGCTGCACGATAAGGCGGACGAAACTCCGCTCGACAAGCGCACGCTGGATCAGAAAGACTTCAACGACACTATCTCCTACCTTCTGAAGCTGCGTCGCGGTATTGGCGTTGTGGATGACATTGATCACTTAGGCAATCGGCGCGTCCGCGCTGTGGGCGAGTTGCTCGAGAATCAGTTCCGCATCGGTTTGGTGCGTATGGAACGCGCCATCAAGGAAAAGATGTCGGTCTACCAGGAAATGTCCACGGCTATGCCGCATGACCTGGTCAATGCCAAACCAGTTATGGCCGCGATTCGCGAGTTCTTTGGCTCCAGCCAGCTCTCGCAGTTCATGGATCAGACCAATCCGCTGTCGGAGATCACGCACAAGCGCCGTCTGTCGGCCCTTGGACCGGGCGGTCTCTCTCGTGAGCGCGCCGGCTTCGAAGTCCGCGACGTGCATCCGACGCACTACGGTCGAATCTGCCCGATTGAAACGCCGGAAGGCCCGAACATCGGTCTGATCTCGTCGCTCTCTTGCTTTGCCCGGATTAACGAGTACGGCTTTATCGAGAGCCCTTATCGGCGCGTGCGCGAAGGCGTTCTTGTCGATGAAGTTCGCATCTTGAATCCAGGCGATACGCCTTTTAAAGTCAACCAGATCGTGTCGCGCGAAGAGATCGATGCGGCCAACAATAACCTGGGCGGCAAGAAGCAGGCCGCTGAGTTCGAGGCGCACTCGGATTACCTCTCGGCTTGGGAAGAAGACAAGTACATCGTTGCCCAGGCTAACGTGCGCATCGATGAAACCGGTCGCATCATTGAAGATCTGGTCAATGCGCGGCAGGCCGGCAACTTCGTTCTCAAGCATCGCGATGAAGTCGAGTACATGGACGTCAGTCCGAAGCAGCTTGTCTCAGTCGCAGCCAGCCTGATTCCGTTCCTTGAAAACGACGATGCTAACCGTGCGCTGATGGGTTCGAACATGCAGCGTCAGGCGGTCCCGCTTCTGCGTGCCGAAGCTCCTTATGTGGGCACTGGTATGGAAGGCGTGACGGCTCGCGACTCCGGCGCGGTGGTCATGTGTAAGCGGCCCGGTATTGTCGATTCGGTCGATAGCGAACGCATTATTGTTCGCGTTGAAGGCGGCGCGGCGCATGAAGGTCAGATGTCTCGCGAAGTTGGCGCCGACATCTACCAGATGACCAAGTTCAAACGGTCAAACCAGAACACTTGCATCAGCCAGAAGCCGATTGTTCATCAGGGGCAGCGGGTTCGCAAAGGCGATGTGCTGGCCGATGGTCCCTGCACCGAAGCCGGGGAACTGGCACTTGGACGTAACGTATTGGTGGCATTCATGCCCTGGCGCGGCTATAACTTCGAAGATGCCATCGTGGTCAGCGAGAAGCTGGTCAAGGATGATTACTACACTTCGATTCACATTGAAGAGTTCGAAGTCGAAGCTCGCGACACCAAGCTCGGACCGGAAGAGATCACGCGCGATATTCCAAACATCGCCGAGTCGTTCCTCCGTAATCTCGATGAGAGCGGTATCATTCGCGTCGGCGCGACCGTAAAGCCAGGTGACATTCTGGTCGGCAAAGTAACGCCGAAGGGCGAAACGCAGCTGACTCCGGAAGAGAAGTTGCTCCGGGCCATCTTCGGCGAAAAGGCCGGGGATGTGAAGGATGCTTCGCTCTACTGTCCTCCCGGGATCGAAGGTACCATCGTCGATTGCAAGGTGTTTTCGCGCAAGGGTGCCGAACTCGATGAGCGCTCCAAGCAAATTCTGCAATTGCAGGAAGAGCGCATGCACCGGAACTTGGAAGACGAAAAGCGCATTCTGAACGACGAGCGTGCTAAGCGTCTGGAGCACTTGCTGGAAGGCAAGGAGCTGCAGGCTGATCTGCACGACGAGAAGACCAACAAGAAGCTGCTTTCCAAAGACACGCCGCTCAACCGCGATGTGCTGGAGAAGGTACGGGCGCGCGACTTGAAGCGCATGCGTCTGAATACGAAAGACGTTCGCTTGAACGAGCAGATCGACGAGATCGAAGAGATGACCTCGCGTCAGATCGCCGTTCTCGAAAAGATCACCGAAGAGCGCATTGCCAAGTTGCGCAAGGGTGACGAGTTGCCTCCCGGCGTGATCAAGCTGGTCAAGTGCTATATCGCCATGAAGCGCAAGCTTTCGGTGGGCGATAAGATGGCCGGTCGCCATGGTAACAAAGGCGTCATTGCGCGCATCGTTCCTGAAGAGGACATGCCGTACATGCCGGATGGCCAACCAGTTGAAATCGTGCTGAACCCGCTGGGTGTTCCCTCTCGTATGAACGTCGGTCAGATTCTGGAAACTCACCTTGGGTGGGCTGCCGAAAAGCTGGGTGTGCATTTTGCTACGCCGGTATTTGACGGTGCCGCTGAGCGCGACATCAAGACGCAGTTGACCAACGCTGGTCTGCCAACTTCGGGCAAGATTCAGCTCTACGACGGTATGACCGGTGCTGCGTTTGAGCAGCCCGTAACAGTCGGCTATATCTACATGCTCAAGCTGAGCCATCTTGTCGATGACAAGATCCACGCTCGCTCGATTGGACCGTACTCGCTGATTACTCAGCAGCCGCTGGGTGGTAAGGCGCAGTTCGGTGGACAGCGCTTCGGCGAAATGGAAGTCTGGGCACTCGAAGCTTATGGTGCCGCTTACATTCTGCAGGAGCTGCTCACTGCTAAATCGGACGACGTTTACGGTCGCGCCAAGATCTACGAAGCGATCGTCAAGGGTGAAGCCGCCGCCGAGCCTGGCGTGCCGGAATCGTTCAACGTTCTGATCCGCGAACTGCAGAGCCTATGTCTCGATGTGGAGCTGATGAAGAAGCCTCGCGAGATTCAGGATCTGGCACACGCGGCCGACTAGTTCTGCGGAAGGAAGCGCGCTGTACGAGCCCCGCGCTTCCTTCTGCCTACCGATTTGATTGGGCCCGGGCAGGCCGTAGTGTCCAGGACTGCGGCTTGCACGACAAAACTGGAAAAGGGTAACTAAGGACAATTCATGTATCGTTCCTCTCCGTACGATCGAGCCAACCTGATTGCCGACTTCGATTCGATTCGAATCAGTCTGGCCTCTCCGGAAAAGATTCGGAGCTGGTCTCATGGCGAAGTCACCAAGCCGGAAACCATCAACTACCGCACGTTCAAGCCCGAGCGTGACGGTCTGTTCTGTGCGCGCATTTTCGGTCCTGTTGCCGATTGGGAATGTCTCTGCGGCAAATACAAGCGGATGAAGCATCGCGGAGTCATCTGCGATAAGTGCGGCGTCGAAGTCACTTTGTCGCGTGTGCGCCGCGAACGGCTTGGCCACATTGAACTGGCCAGCGCCTGTTCTCACGTGTGGTTCTTCAAGGGTCTGCCCAGCCGTATCGGGTACTTAGTCGATATCACGCTGCGTGAGCTTGAGCGCGTCCTCTACTACGAAGCTTTCGTCATTATCGAGGGCGGCGAAGGTACCGGCCTGACGATGGGCGAAGTCATCAGCGACGAGCGCAAGCGTCAACTCGACCAGGAGTTCTCTGGCAAGTTCACCGCCATGATGGGCGCGGAAGGTATCAAAGAGCTTCTCCGCAAGCTCGATATCGAGTCGCTCAGCCAGGAAATCCGCGAGAAGATGAAGACCGAAACTTCAGCACAAAAGAAGCTGAAGTTTGCCAAGCGTCTTCGTGTTGTCGAGAGCTTCCGCAAGTCTGGTAACAAGCCGGAGTGGATGATTCTCGATGTCATCCCAGTTATTCCTCCGGAACTGCGTCCACTGGTGCCACTTGATGGCGGTCGCTTTGCTACCTCCGATCTCAACGACCTGTACCGTCGCGTGATCAACCGCAACAACCGCTTGAAGAAGCTGATGGAGTTGCATGCTCCTGATGTGATCGTGCGCAATGAGAAGCGCATGCTGCAGGAAGCCGTCGATGCACTGTTCGATAACGGCCGTCGTGGCCGTGTGCTGCGCGGCGCGAACAATCGTCCGCTCAAGTCGCTCTCTGACACGCTGAAAGGCAAGCAGGGCCGCTTCCGCCAAAACCTTCTCGGCAAGCGCGTTGATTACTCCGGCCGTTCAGTTATTGTTGTCGGACCTGAGCTGAAGCTGAATCAGTGCGGTCTTCCCAAGAAGATGGCGCTCGAACTCTTCAAGCCGTTCATTTATCATCGGCTCGAACAGCGCGGCCACTGCACCACCATCAAGCAAGCCAAGGAATTGGTCGAGCAGCAGGATCCGGTGGTGTGGGACATCCTCGAAGAGGTCATCAAAGACCATCCCATTCTGCTGAACCGCGCTCCTACGCTTCACCGCCTCGGCATTCAGGCTTTCGAGCCCGTGCTAGTCGAAGGCAAAGCGATCAAGCTGCACCCGCTGACCTGTACCGCATTCAACGCCGATTTCGATGGCGATCAGATGGCGGTTCACATCCCGCTTTCACCTGAAGCTCAGATCGAAGCCTCTACCTTGATGCTGGCGTCCAACAACATCCTGTCGCCCGCGCATGGTTCGCCCATCACCATTCCGACGCAGGACATGGTGCTCGGTCTCTACTACCTCACCAAGATGCGTCCCAATTCGAAAGGTTCGGGCCGCACCTTTGCTTCCATCGACGACGTGCTGATTGCGCTCGAGATGGAAGAGGTGGAAACGCTGACTGCCATCAAGCTGCGTTACACCGGTAAGGTCATCGACCTCAACAAGGCGTTCGATAATCAGAACGTTCTGCACACTGAGCCGATCGAGTTCAACAAGCAGTACATGGACACGACGGTTGGCCGCGTCATCCTTAACGATGTCCTGCCGGAAGCCATGCCGTTCATCAACGGCCTTCTCAAGAAGAAGGGTATGGCCCAGCTGGTTAACTACTGCTACTTGAAGTTTGGCCGTCAGGTCACGGTCCAGATGCTGGACGAGATTAAGAAGCTCGGCTTCCTATATGCCACACGCGCCGGTATCTCCATCGGTATCGATGACATGGTGGTGCCGGAAGAGAAGCCCGCCTTGGTGCACGATGCTGAAAAGCAAGTGATCGAGGTGCAGCAGCAGTACCAGGAAGGCGCCATCACGCAGTCCGAACGCTATAACAAGATCATTGAAATCTGGTCGAAGGTCACCGAAGTGGTCTCCGAGAAGATGTTCAAGGGCATGGAAGAGGACGACCGTACTGGCCGTGTTCTGAACCCGATTTACATCATGGCCGACTCCGGCGCCCGCGGATCGAAGCAGCAGATTCGGCAGCTCTCCGGTATGCGCGGTCTGATGGCCAAGCCGTCCGGCGAAATTATCGAACAGCCAATTACTGCCAACTTCCGCGAAGGTTTGGACGTGTTGCAGTACTTCATCTCCACTCACGGTGCGCGTAAAGGTTTGGCCGATACGGCTCTGAAAACAGCCGACTCCGGTTACCTCACTCGTCGCCTCTGCGATGTGGCGCAGGACGTCATCATCTCCGAAGACGATTGCGGCACCACGGACGGTATCTACGTTGAGCCGATTATCGAATCAGGCGAAATCATCGAGCCGTTGCGCGACCGCATCGTTGGCCGCGTTGCTCTCGAAGATCAGCGTGATTACGAGAACAACATCATTGTCAGCGTGAACGAAGAGATCACCGAAGAGCTGGCCAGCTCCATTCAGGGCGCCGGTATTGAGCGCGTGAAGATTCGCTCAGTGCTGACCTGCGAATCTAAGCGCGGCGTCTGCCGGCTCTGCTATGGCCGCAACCTGGCTACTGGCCGTATGGTCGAGCGCGGTGAAGCGGTTGGTATTATCTCCGCTCAGTCCATCGGCGAGCCCGGTACACAGCTCACGATGCGTACGTTCCACATCGGTGGAGCCGCGACGCGAGTCAGTGAGCAGTCAACGCAAGACGCGAAGAGCGACGGCTTCGTCCGCTTCAGCAACGTCAATACGGTTCGCAACAACAAGGGCGAACTGATCGCGATGAATCGCAACGGTATTCTGATCATCGTTGACGATAAACAGCGCGAACGCGAACGTTACCCTGTCGTTTACGGCGCGAAGGTCAACTTTGATGACGGCGCTCCGGTGAAGGCAAACCAGGTCCTGCTTGAGTGGGATCCTTACACCTTCTCGATCCTGACCGAAGTCAGCGGCGCGGTTCACTTCAAAGATCTGATCGACAGCGTTACCACGACCGATCAGGTAGACGAAATCACCGGCAACATGCAGGTGGTCGTTATCGACTCCACCGACGAAAAGCGTTTCCCGACCGTGATTATGCGGCCAGAGGGCGGCGGCAAGTCGGAAGAGAAACGCTATCTGATGCCGACCCACGCGCACTTAATGGTGAGCGATGGCGAAACATTACACGCTGGCGACGTCATCGCGAAAATCCCGCGTGCCACGTCGAAGACGAAAGACATCACTGGTGGTCTGCCGCGTGTGGTCGAGCTCTTCGAAGCCCGCAAGCCTCGCGAGACGGCCATTATTGCCGAGATCAACGGCTTGGTGAAGTACGGCGAAGTCAGCAAAGGTATGCGTAAGCTGTACATTGTCGGCGACGACGGTGTGCAGAAAGAGTACGCCATCCCGCGCGGCGTTCATATCAACGTACAGGAAGGTGAGCGTGTGCGCTCGGGCGATCCGCTGATGGACGGCCCGCGCAATCCGCATGACATCTTAGCTGTACTCGGCGAGAAAGAACTGCAGAAGTACCTGGTGAACGAGATCCAGGAAGTCTACCGTCTGCAGGGCGTCAATATCAACGACAAGCATCTGGAAGTGATTTCACGCCAGATGATGCGCTGGATTCGCATTGAGGATATTGGCGACACCGAGTTCCTTCCGGACGAAGTGGTCGACAAATTCAAGTTCCGCGAAGAGAACGCTCGCGTGATTGAAGCAGGCGGCAACCCGGCCTCGGGTAAGCCGATTCTGCTCGGAATCACCAAGGCTTCGCTCTCGACCGACAGCTTCATCTCTGCGGCGAGCTTCCAGGAGACAACGCGTGTACTGACCGAAGCCGCGATCAACGGCAAGGTTGACTACCTGCGCGGTCTGAAGGAGAACGTCATCATGGGCCGCTTGATTCCTGCCGGAACCGGCATGGAGTTCTACCGGCGCGTGAAGATTGCCGGTGAAGATGTGGTGGAGGAAGAGCCGATGCTGGAGCCCGAGCTCACATTGAGCGACGGCCTGGGCGACTTCGCCGACGAAGCACCAACTATCTACACCGGCGGACTCTCCGACGACCTCAATGCCGAAGAAGCATTGAGCACGCCAGAAGAAGTCTAACGCTTACCTCTGTTAGCAAAAAGGGCGGCTCGCAAGAGTCGTCCTTTTTGCTTGTGAGTCCCAAAAATCTAGTGCTGCAGGTGCTACTGCATAACGCAAAATTGATGCTATCCTGACCGCGTGCAGCACCTGCAACGCATCACTCTCGATCCCCAAGTCATGGGTGGAAAACCATGCATCCGAGGCATGCGGGTGACCGTTGGAATGATTGTTGAAGCCCTTGCTTCCGGGCGTTCTGTCCAGAGTCTTCTCGCAGATTTCGAGTACCTCGAAGAGGAGGATATCCGCGAAGCTTTAGCCTTTGCCGCGAATCTGGCTCAGGGTCGGGATGTGCTGCTGGCAAGTTGATGCAGGTTCTGATCGACATGAACCTGACGCCTCGATGGGTTCCGTTCCTCACAGCATCAGGTCACCAAGCCGAGCACTGGTCTCTGGTAGGTAATCCGACTGCAACGGACAATGAGATCTGTTCGTATGCCCGATCTTTTAATCTTACTGTGCTTACTAACGACCTTGATTTCCCGCAAATCCTCGCTCACACGAAAGAGTCAAGGCCGAGTCTAAGCCTTCTTCGCGGCGAGCCCCTGACACCTGAGGTTCGAGGGCCTGCGCTGCTCCAAGCTTTAATTACCTGCAAGGTGGAATTGGAGCAAGGCGCAATTCTGAGCCTTGACTGGTCAGGCCAACCGCGTGCGAGGTTGCTGCCGCTGTAACGATCTATGCGTCTTGCTTGTCCCGGGCTGCCTGCTGCTCTAGCTGCGGGTGCCACTGTTCTTACCTCAAACCAATTGCTCGCATCCGTTGCGAAAGAGCAGTTCGTCCAAACCCAGTTGGCCGCAGGCTTAGAGAGCTGGCCGGCTCCGCACATTTATAGCCTCAACGCCTTTCTCGCAGCCTGCTGGCAGGAAGCTCGCTACGCCGATGTTGACGTTCCTCCACTCCTTTCCCCGGCTCAGGAGCAGGCTGTCTGGCAGCAACTGATCGAGGCTGAACATCCTTCACTCTTCGACCCTGCGCAAGCCGTCACTACTGCTGTCTCTGCTGGCCGTTTGATATCGGAATGGCACATTGCGTTAGAAGGTGAACCCTGGCTAGCCTCGTCTGACACACGTCACTTCCAATCGCTGCTTCGAAGCTTTCGCAAGCAAGGAAAAAGCCAGGGCTGGATCACAAGGTCAGAGCTCTGGGCCTATCTCCCGCGCTGGATGGCTCAGCCTTGGTGGCCGCATCGCTCTCTGGTTCTTGCCGGCTTTCCCTATCTCAGTCCGGCTCTTCAAGCCCTGCCGAACGCTCGTATCTTGCCAATTGTCCAGAGTGCTCGTAAGAAGCCAACTCCTCTGTATGTGTGCGAATCAGTGGCTGAAGAAATTGAGCAGGCAGCACGATGGGCACGACTCACCATGGAGCGCACTCCGCAGACTTCGATCGGTATCTTGATAGCCGATCTGCCTACTCACAAACACCTGGTTGCCCGCACGTTCCGCAACGTCTTCTACTCGGACCACCTGATGAGGGCTCCTGAATATTCGGTGTACTACCTTCAAGTTTCCGAACGGCTTCGAGAACATCCCTTGGTCGCAAGCGCTCTGCTGTTCCTGCAACTCGCCCTGCCGCGCATACCCATCGGCGATGCCAGCGCAATCTTGCGATCGCCACTTCTGGCCGGTGCTGCCCCCGAGCAAAACGAGCGGGCCATCGCTGACCTGCAGCTCCGACGTTACCGGGACCTAGACGTGCAATTTGCCGACCTCGAGCGTTCATCGCAGGCCTGCCCCCAACTTGCTAAAACGTGGACTGCCGTCCGGCTTGTCCTGCAGGGCGGCGGCGGTAAAGGAACGCCAGCGGCATGGAGTGAGTTCATTGGATCGCTTCTTGCTGCACTCGGCTGGCCGGGTGACCGCACGCTCAGCACGCTTGAACAACAGATTGTCGAGGCCTGGAAGGCGTCACTGTCCGACCTGGCTGCGCTCGGCTTTGTTGGCGACACGCTGTCTTATCGGGATGCTTTGGCCGAACTCGAGTTCGCTCTAGATTCTCGCTCGTGGCAAACCGGCGATCTCTCCTCGCCCGTGCAGATTTTGGACGCGAGTGCTGCGTATGGTTTGGAGTTCGATGCGGTGGCAGTCTGCAACCTGGCCGAAGATGTGTGGCCAGCAGGATCGCGGCCTTCGCCCTTTCTACCGTTAGGGATGCAGCGCGAGATTCTCGCTTCAGAAAACGATCTGCGAAGTGAAAGAACTGCCGCGTTGTTTGCTGCTCCGAAGAGTGTTGCATTCGGGAGCGCACCGCTGGCTCCCATTGCAAGACAATGGACAAATCCAGCCAAGGGTAAACCTCGCGTCTGGTCCAGTCCTCTCGCGGGTTGCGCAGATTCTCCGGCGCAGGTAGAAGTCTTACAGGACAGCCAGGCGCCGCCCTTTCCCGTGCCCGAAGGGACAGCGCCGGGTGGCGTGTCCATTCTTCGAAGTCAGTCGCAATGTCCGTTTCAGGCTTTCGCGACGTATCGGCTGGCGGCGAAACGGCCAGAAGATGCGTGCTTTGGCTTCGACGCTCGTGACCGCGGCAGCTTTCTGCATAGCGCGCTGGAACGAGTCTGGCTTACCCTGCAAACACGCGACCGACTGAAGGAGACCAGTCAAGCAGAACGCCGGGCGCTGGTCCAGGCTGCGGTGGCAAACGCGGTTGGACAACAAGACGACAGCCCGTTTCATCAACTTGCTGGAGAGGCCGAACGAGAGCGGCTGGAGGAACTCATTCTTGAGTGGCTGGTGATGGAAGCCTCTCGTGACGAACCATTCACCGTGGAACACATCGAGAAGAGTCAGCCCTTCTCAGTAGCAGGTCTGCCGTTGAGCTTGCGCCTCGATCGCGTGGATCGCCTGAGCGACGGAGGCTTAGTGCTGATCGACTACAAGAGCGGCGAACCTAAGATCAAGAGCCTGGAAGGCGAGCGTCCCACCGAGCCTCAGCTACTCGTCTATGCTTCCGCCCTGAAGGAATCAGTCGACGGCTTGTTTTTCGCGCAGATGAAACCGCGTAAGCTCCGCGCTATCGGCTACTCCCGCACCCAGCAATTTCCAAAGAAGGGGAACTCACAAGCGAAAGCACGAGATGATTGGGACTCCTTTCTTGAAGCAGCGACTGAGAACGTTGAAACAATAGCGGGAGAATTTGTTTCCGGTTGGGCCAGCGTCGATCCGCAGAAAGCCGCCTGTACCTGGTGCAATCTTAAGCCGTTCTGCCGAATCAACGAGGGCCGGGGCGAAACGGATGACGACGATGCCGATTGAAGTTCTACTGCCCGATGCTGTCGAACGGAAGCAGGCACTCAGGCGGGATACCTCGTTCATCGTGCAAGCACCTGCTGGCTCAGGCAAGACAAGCCTGCTCGTCAACCGCTACTTGACACTACTTAGCATTGTTCAGCGGCCTGAGTCGATCGTTGCGATGACATTCACGCGCAAGGCGGCGGGCGAGATGAAGGAGCGAATCATTCGCACGTTGCAGGATGATGCTTCGGACGTTGCACGGGCCGCTCGCGAGCAAGATGAACGCATGGGCTGGAACCTGCTGCAAGATCCTGGGCGCCTGCAGATTCAGACCATTGATTCGCTGTGCGCGACGCTGGTTCGACAGATGCCTTTGGTCTCCGAGTCGGGCGGCATCGGGCAGGTGATGGAAGAAGCCGGGGAGCTGTATCGCTTGGCAGCTCGCCGTATGCTGCAAGGCCTTGCGGAGGGTTCAGAAGCAGGCCGTCAGCTCTTCCTGCGCGCCTCGTTATTCTTTGACAACGACATTGCTTGCCTGGAAAGGAAGATTGCATCGCTGCTTGAGAAACGCGACCAGTGGGAGTCGTATCCGCTGGCTGCTCACGATCGCTTGGTCGATGATTTCGGTGAGTTGCTCCGTCGAGCGCACGGTGAACTTCGGCAGGTATTTCGACTGCGCTCCGAGGTCGACTTCACCGAGATTACCCGGTCAGCCATCACCGCTTTGGGCAGCAGCGATGAGCCAAGCGACCTGCTGTACTCGCTCGATTACCGCATTGAGCATCTGATGGTGGATGAATTTCAGGACACCTCGAAAGCGCAATATGATTTGCTGACCGCGCTGACAGGGCAGTGGTCAGAGGGCGACGGCCGCACTCTCTTCTTAGTTGGGGACCCGAGTCAGAGTATTTACCGCTTCCGCTCTGCAGAGGTCTCCTTGTTCCTGCATGCCTGGCAGGATGAGCAGTTAGGTTCAGTGCGATTAACACCGCTGCGCCTCGCGGCTAACTTTCGTTCGACGCAGGAGCTTGTCGGCTGGGTTAACCATTCTCTCGGCCCGGTCATGCCAATCGACGATATTGCTGCTGGAGCGGTAAAGCTGCAACCGTCATCTGCCATCCGTCCACCTTCGGGTGTCCAACCCGTGATGGTTTCGTTTCTGCATGATCAAGGGGAGGGGGAGGCTAGGGCAATACTAGAGATCATTCAAAAGGCAGAGAACCGGGGACAGGTTGCCATTCTGGTACGTTCGCGCGCTCACATTGCCAGGATCCTGCCCGTGTTGCGCGACGCGGGTGCGCGCTATGAGGCGGTCGAGATTGATCCATTAAAGGAACAGCAACATGTCTTGGATGTGCTCGCCCTGACTCGCGCCCTGGTTCATTTAGCCGATCGCGTATCGTGGCTGGCGTGCCTGCGAGCACCCTGGTGCGGCCTTACTCTCGCCGATCTGTCAGCGCTTGCCGAACCCTATCCCAGCCGCACCATCTTTGACCTGCTGACTGACGCTGGCGTGGTTCATAGCCTTTCACCCGATGGCAGACTCCGGGCGATCCGCTTTGTTCAGCTTGCGGCGGAAGCGCTGAACCATCTCGGGCGAGTGTCCCTGCGTCAATTAGTGGAAGGCTGCTGGATTGCTTTGGGCGGCCCGGCCTTACTCACGCTTACCAATCATCGTGAGGACGTCGAAACATTTTTCTCCCTGCTGGAGCGCTTCGAAGAGGGCGGTACTGTCCGTGACTTCAGCCTTCTCGCCGAGCGGGTTGCAGCTTTGAACGCCAAGCCCGATACTGGCTCAGATTGCGTCCGAGTGATGACCATTCACGCTGCGAAAGGACTGGAATTTGAGACAGTCATTCTGCCGCAGCTTGGTCGATCAACCCGTGCCAACGAGTCAGAACTCTTGCTTTGGACCGAAACAACCGATGACTCAGGAGCGGTTCGCCTCCATGTTGCAGCTCAACCGCAAACGGGAGAAGATTCCGGGCCTGAGTACCAGAACATCAAAGACCAGATCAAGCTCAAAGATCGGCGTGAAAATGAGCGGCTGTTCTATGTCGCTTGCACGCGTGCGAAGAATGAGCTGTATCTTCTCGGATCGGTGAGGACCAAGAAAGACGGGACAATTCAAGCACCAAGCGAAGGTACTTTTCTGAAGATGATCTGGCCTCGGTACGAAGCTCAGTTTCAACAGCTGATCGGTCGCAAAGTCCCGACCCAGAGCTCACTGAACTTCCCGGAAGCCGGCACACCTAAGCAAACCCCCATCCGTCGCGTTCCGGCAACCTGGCAACCGGCGTTGCCACCGCCGTCCATCGCATGGCAGCCCGAGCTCATTCGAAGTACAGCTTCCGCTCGCACCATCAAGTACGAGTGGGTCAGCGATACCGGCCGACATATCGGCACCGTTGTTCACAACATTCTCAAACGCGTAGCGAGTGAAGGGTTGGAGGCATGGAGCCATGGCCGGCTCACAAAGAGTTTGCCTTTGTATACAGAGGAGCTACGACGACTGGGTGTTCCTTCGGGCGATCTGCCCAACGCTGCCCAGCGCATTATCCGGGCCATCACCAACACAATCGAAAGCGCACGCGGGCAGTGGATCTTAGCTGCGCATCCTGAGGCGGCTTCTGAGCTGGCCATCCAAGGACGCATTGGCAAACTCCTGGTGGCAGGAAGCATTGATCGAAGCTTTCGCGAGGCCTCAACCGGTATTCTTTGGATCGTTGACTACAAGACCAGCGAGCACCAGGGCGCAAATCTGCAAGGCTTTTTGAGCGACGAGGTGCGCCGTTACCGTGAGCAGATGGAAACATATGCCAAGCTTCTTGCTAACCTGCATGCCGAACCTATTCATCTTGGTCTCTACTTTCCGTTGCTGAATGAGTGGCGCGAGTGGACGTTTACTGAACAAGCGCTTACGGCCGAAAGTGAACTTTCCTACCTGACATCCTAGGGGGAGATGGCAACTCGACTTACTGCCAATGTGAAGGCAGGCGGCTGTGCCTCAAAGCTCAGCCCGAAAATTCTTGATCGCGCGCTTCGCACCGTTCCTCGCCTTAGCAATGAAAACGTTCTGGTCGGCTATGACACCGCTGACGATGCCGGTGTTTACAACCTAACGCAATCCGCCAATGGCCACCCACTCGCTATTGTCCAGACGGTCGATTTCTTTACGCCCATAGTTGACGACCCTTACACTTTCGGAGGCATTGCTGCTGCGAACGCACTGAGCGACATCTACGCTATGGGTGGAAAGCCAATCACAGCTTTATCTCTGGTTGTATTTCCTCCCAAGGGTGATATTCAAGACTTGGAAGCGATCTTAAAGGGTGGCGCCGACAAGATACACCAAGCCCAATGCGTGATTTTGGGAGGTCACAGCATTGCAGAGGATGAGATTAAATTCGGCTACGCCGTCACAGGGCTGATCGATCCCAATCGAATCTGGACCAACGCCGGTGCACGTGTCGGGGACGTGCTTGTTTTCACCAAGCGTATTGGAACCGGTGTTATTTCTACAGCGCTGAAGAAGGAATCAGCAAAGGCTGAGCACGTAGGAGAGGCAATTGAGCAGATGCTGACACTCAATCGAGACACTGCACTGGCGCTCTCCGCTTATGACGTCCACGCTTGTACGGATGTGACGGGATTCGGCCTGCTTGGGCATGCTCGCGAGATGGCACTGGCCAGCAATGTGACGCTCGAGATGGAGGCGTCCGCGATCCGATTCCTGCCGGGAGCCATGGAGTATTCAAGAGCTGGGGCTCATTCCGGCGGCCTCAACAACAACCGTGATTTCGTCGAAAGCTGCGTCTCCATGTCGCCTGACCTTGCCCCTGAGTTGCAGGCGCTGCTCTATGATCCACAAACCTCTAGCGGATTGCTGGTCTCGCTGGGAGCCGAGGATGCCACGAAGCTGATGCAAGTGCGCCAGGAAGCGTACATTATTGGCCGAGTGACCGAGTACCAAACGAAGCCGCTCATGGTGACGGCGTGAACCCTCTCATCATTGCGCTTGATGTCGATAATGCAGCGGATGCATTAAGACTGGTTCAGCAGCTTGGAGATTCGGCTCCCTTCTACAAAGTCGGAATGGAGCTATATGCGGCAACCGGACTCGACTTAGTGCGGCAACTTAAAGATTTGGGGAAAAAAATCTTCCTGGACCTGAAACTGTACGACATTGGAGAGACAGTGAAGCGCGCTACAAAGCAATTGTGCTTGCGAAGCGAAGCCACGTTCCTGACCGTACACGGAAGCTGTAGTGTGATGAAAGCTGCAGCTGAAGGCCGGGGAGATGCCGCCACTCAGCTGCTTGCCGTAACGGTTCTGACCAGCTTCGACGCTGACGATTTGAAAGATCTCGGCTACCCAGTGCCGATCTCTGACCTGGTCGAATTGCGAGTAAGAAAGGCTGTAGAAAGTAGGATGGATGGAATTGTCTGTTCGCCTCTGGAAGTCGCTCGGGTCCGTGCGATCACCGGCCCCGCTTTAAAGCTGGTAACTCCCGGCGTTCGGAGTGCCGGGGCAGACTCCGGCGATCAGAAGCGTGTTTCAACACCTGCCGAAGCGTTGCAAAGTGGAGCCGATTATCTCGTCATTGGCCGTCAGGTAACTCGTGCGGCAGATCCAAAAACAGCTTGCGAACAGATTCTTTCTGAGATCGCCTTACACCGGTAATGCACTAACAACAAGAACCGGCTCAATCTACAAGCGGCCGGCGGTCAAACTATCAGTGATGAACCATCTATTCAAGAGTAGGAGCCTGCTGGTTGCCCTGCTTCTCTCTCTTTCTTTACTCTCTCCCGACACAGGGTCTTCACAGTCGCTCAGTACTCTTGCAGCACCGGCATCTGCAAAGGCAGCACCAGACGCTGGCAAGCCTGATCCGCTCAAGCGAAATACCCCACGCTCCGCGATGTATGCGTTCCTGGAAGCGATTCACAATACTAATTACGAACTGGCAGCACAGTACCTCGATCTGCGTCGTATCCGGCCAATCTCAAAGGGTCCTGAACTTGCCCGCCAACTCGGCCTGGTGCTTGATCACGACACTCAATTTGTTGTGGGACGACTAAGCAACGATCCTGCCGGAAATGTAAGTGATGGTCTGGCGGCGAACCTGGACAAGCTCGATGACTTTGAGGTTAATGCCCAGACGGTCACGCTGTACATGCAGCGAGAAATGTCTGGAGACCAACAAATTTGGCTCGTGTCTTCCGAAAGCGTAGGCCACATTCCGCAACTGGCTGCGGCTGTTACCGAATCGCCGATTGAGAAGCGTCTACCCGAGTCTCTCGTCAAGAATCACATCTTCGGTGCGCCGCTTTGGATCTGGCTTGCTCTGCTCCTGGCAGGGGGCATAGTAGCTGCTGTTTCTCGAACACTGGCGCGTGGTTTCCTCCTGCTCATCAGGCCCATAGCCAACCGCTATTCGAAGAAGCTGCACGTTCACCGCTTGGAGACCGCAGTCGAACCACTGAGACGAATCGTGGCGGTCACACTGCTCCGTGCATTCATCGAGTTCATCGGTCCGCCTGCTTTAGTACGCGACGCGCTGCTCAAGTTTTTGGCGCTGCTCTTTATTTGGGCGATCGCTGAAGTGGTGATGGTCGTGGTGGATATTGTCTCAGACACGATCACAGCGCGGCTGGATGTTCGCCAGCGGGCTGTTTCCTATTCGGCCCTGCCGCTTATGGTGCGGTCGGTCAAGATCATGATCGGGTTCCTGGCAATCCTCTCTGTAATCGGCGCCTGGGGTTATAACATCAATGCCGTCCTGGCTGGTTTAGGTGTAGGCGGAATTGCCATCGCGTTGGCAGCCCAAAAGACTATCGAAAACTTGTTCGGCGGCATATCCGTTATCACTGACAAGCCAGTCCTGGTCGGAGATTTTTGTCAGTTTGGAGGCCAGGTTGGCACGGTAGAAGACATCGGCTTGCGGTCGACCCGCATTCGCACGCTCGACCGTACTGTGGTCACGGTTCCTAACTCCTCTTTCTCCACAATGACGCTGGAGAACTTTGCCAAACGCGATCGCATGTGGTTTCATCCAACGCTGAACCTGCGCCGTGATACGCATCCCGATAAGATTCGCGCCATGATGGCAGCCGTCCTGAAGATCCTGGACGACCATCCCAAGGTTGACGCCGGTGGCGTTCCCCTGCGCTTTACCAAGATCGGAATACAATCATTTGACCTGGAAATCTTCTCGTACGTGCTGACCGACAACTACGACGAGTATTTGAGAATCCAGACTGAGCTTCTGCTAAGTATCATAGAAGCATCGGTCGCACTCTCGGTTGAGTTTGCGGTACCGATTCAAGAAGCAGTTGCTCCATCGTTCTCTCAACTGGGTGCGCCCACATCTAAGCCATCCATCGCCCACGCTTCCAACAATGCACCAATTGCAGGCCGGTAAAGAGGCGGTCCAACGTTGTCGCTGACCATGGCTTGGACGTCTGAAGCGAAGTACTGACGCAGCAAGGGGCTGGCAAACACGCCCCCAACGTAGCTGACACGGGGCGTCTCCAACTTGATGAAGATCTGTTGCTTGACTCCGGCCACATAGCTGCAGAGCTCGCCCGCAGCGGTCTGCAAAATATCTATTGCCACCATGTCACCGGCCTCAGCTGCTTGCGTTACGAGGGGAGCGTAGCTGGCGATCAACGAACGCGGTATGTCCGCGTAAAAGCGATGCATCAGATCATTGGCGCTTGTGGCGTCTGTAGTGCGCAGCAGGAGCGGAAGCAATTCGGTCCGTGGGCCCCAGCCTTCCTCGTATCTGAGTGCCGCACGCAAGGCTCGGCGGGTCAGGTCAAAAGCACCGCCTTCATCTCCGTAAATGTAACCCCAACCACCTGCGCGGCCTATTCGGCCCTCAGCGTTGCGCCCAAAAGCAAAGGAACCTGTACCGGCAATAATGATGATGCCAGGCTGCCCGCCAGTAGCGCCCGTGAGAGCAATTTCTCCGTCGTGAGTTAACTTAAACCGGCGGCTGCGGATCAGTTCATAAATGTAGGGCGCCTTATCTTCAACGCCACCGCTAAGCCCGAAGCAAGCCGCAGCAAACTCCACAGCTTGGGCTGAGCAGCCCGCCTGGGCACAGGCAGCCTGCATGCATCCGCCCACCGCTGCCAGAAACTTACGCCGACCTTCCACTGCACTGGCATGATTACAGGGACCACCAACGCCTTCCCCCAACACGCGCCCGCGTTCGTCGGCAATGAGAGCCGTAGTGCTTGACTGGCCGCCATCCACCCCCAAGTAGAGCCGGTCAGGCAAGCGTCTTATCCGCGCTATAGCAGAGCGAATCTAGCGGGCAGTTAGCGCATCTTGGTTTACGCGCAATGCAAATCTGCCGACCGAAGTGAATGGTCTGATGCGCGAACAGAATCCATCGATCCTCGGGCACAATCTTCATCAAGTCGCGCTCAATTTTCACCGGGTCTTCGTTCTTGGTTAGGGCCAATCGCTGGCTGATACGCTGCACATGAGTATCCACTACCACGCCTGCAGCAACGTTGTAGCTTGTACCTAGCACGACATTCGCTGTTTTGCGCGCGGCCCCCGGCACCGTTAGCAGTTCCTCCATGGTTCTTGGCACTTCGCCGCCATAGTCGCTCAGTACCTTACGCGCTGCTCCAATCACCGACTTTGATTTGTTGTTGAAGAAACCAGTTGAACGAATATCATTCGCTAACTCCTCTTGCTGCGCATTGGCAAAGTCCTGGATGGTCGGATATTTCGCAAATAAGCCAGGCGTAACTTGATTAACGCGTACATCGGTACACTGCGCCGAAAGGATGGTGGCCACCAGAAGCTGCCATGCGTTCTCATGTTGTAGCGCGCACGTGGCAGCGGGAAACAAGCGATCGAATTCTTCGAAAATCTTCTGCAGCCGTGCTTTTCGTTCTACAGCATTCTTAGGCTTGGGAACTTTCTTCGGAGGTGTAACCTCGTGAACCGGCGTAGGAACGGCAATGTCTACTGTCTCTTCCATGGGGAAACCACCAACATAACCCAGACTGCGCGTACGGCGAGCCGAGTTATCGCTGACCCCACCACAACCGGCACGTATGAGGAATCCGGTAGGAGCCGTCCTCTCCCTTGTAAGCTGCTAAGGAAGCCCCAACTTCCAATCGCACTTGCTCCTTCTCGCCTTCTCCGAGTGACGCAAATTGTCGGCCGAATATACCAGGACCCGAGATGAATTCCCACAACGCTTCCGGGCTCGGAAATTGGTAATTCCAGCTGAACAGGCCTGATTTTGTGCGAGTCAGTCCTGCCTCAAGCAGTTGCTTCCCGGCATCCCCTAAGGAGAAGCTGTCAAAAGGCCCAAGCAACTCAGCAGCGACAAGCGGACGCAATGCTGCAACGGTCGAATTAACCAGCGTGTTGACACTCGCGCTATCCCAAACGGCCACGCTGAAATGGCCACCCTCGCGCAGCACTCGCGCCAATTGATGAGCCGATGCAGTCACGTCGCCAAACATGAGCAAGCCAAATCGTGAGAGAACCGCGTCCTGGCTGGCGTCGGCTAAAGAGAGCGTCTCCGCTGTCATCACCTCGAAGCGAGCGTTAGCCAGGTTGTCACGTTTTGCTTTTGCCCGCGCCACTTCGATCATGCCAAGGGCGGCATCGACGCCCAACAAGTGAATACCCGGTGATCGACGGGCCAAGCTCAAGCCAGGCTCACCGGTTCCGCAAGCGACATCCAGCACGCGGGCACCTGCCGGTAATTCGGGTAAATGCGCCAGCACGGCAGAACCCACTGGCTCGATCAACGGCAAGAAACGGTCGAAAACAGCTGCTAAGCCGTCATAGTCCAGCAGGGTCGAACAGACTTGGGAGTTCATGCTTTCAGTGATGTCGTTTCTTGCGTTACTCCGGCGGCAAAACCGCTCAATCCGCAACCGATACTATTTTAGTGCGCGATGCCAATCTATACTTTGCAATGCGAAATGCTGACCGAGCGAACTCTATCAGGTACGTTCGAGGTCTTCGAGAACCCCTATAATTTGGCGAAGATTACTCCTCCCTCCCTTAATTTTCAGGTGGTTTCGAAAGAGCACGTTGAGATGCGCAAGGGTGCCGAGATTGACTATGTGATTAAGTGGCTTGGCTTGCCCATAAAATGGAAGACGGTTATAGAGGAGTACCAGCCGCCTTACTTGTTTGTCGATCGGCAGGAGAAAGGCCCGTACAGCCTATGGCGTCACCAGCACACCTTTGAAGAAACGCCGGAAGGAACGCGAGTAGCTGATCACGTCGACTATGTGCTTCCGCTCGGATCTCTTGGCTCCATTGCTCATGCCGTGATGGTAAAGCGGCAGTTGCTGGAAATATTCGAGTTTAGGCAGAAAGCATTAGGCAAGATCTTCGGCGGTCGAACACGAACTACCGTCAAGCCGAACGTGACCGTGTCAAACCGCGTCTCAGGGCGCAACTGAACTTAGGACGAAGCGCCGTTCTCTAAGAAGTTGCGGAGACGATGACTGCGGCTGGGATGACGTAGCTTGCGCAGCGCCTTGGCCTCAATCTGCCGGATGCGTTCACGCGTTACAGCAAAGTTCTGACCTACCTCTTCGAGCGTATGTTCGCTTCCGTCCTGCAGCCCGAAACGCATCTTCACTATCTTTTCTTCGCGCGGACTCAGCGTTTTCAGCACCTCTGCCGTCTGCTCACGCAAGTTTAAGTTGATCATCGCATCAGAAGGCGACACCATGCGGCTGTCCACGAGAAAATCGCCAAGGTTCGACTCTTCCTCTTCGCCTACCGGAGTCTGCAAAGAGATTGGCTCCTGAGCAATGCGCAGAACCCGGCGGATCTTACTCGGCTGCAACTCCATCCGTACTGCCAACTCCTCGGTTGTCGGTTCACGGCGCAGTTCCTGCTGCATCAAGCGCTGCAGACGAACCAGCTTATTGATTGTTTCAATCATGTGAACCGGGATGCGAATAGTGCGCGCCTGGTCTGCAATGGCTCGTGTAACTGCCTGCCTGACCCACCACGTTGCGTAGGTTGAAAATTTATATCCGCGCTTGTAGTCGAACTTTTCTACCGCGCGCATCAGCCCTATATTGCCTTCCTGAATCAGATCGAGAAATTGCATACCGCGGTTGGTATAACGCTTGGCAACTGAGACAACCAGTCGCAGGTTTGCCTCGATCAAACGCTTTTTAGCAAAGTCGGTATCCACCTCGCCCCGTTCGACAATCTCCAGGGTGCGGTGCAGTTCTCCCGATGAAGTTCCGGCGCGCTCTTCCAGAATCTGCACCTGAGTTCCCAGCGCTTTCAGCTCTTTGCGTAGACCAGCCCCAGCCGTTGCATCCATTCCGCCTAGCTGCTTCATGCGCCGCTGCAAGCGTTCACATTCCTGCTCCAGAAAACTGATCTGGCCCACGAATTTTCGTAAGGCGCTGCTCAACGAACGTTGAAACCGAGGTGTGAATGCAAGGCTGCGAATGCTTCGAGAAATCTGAACCACGCACCGCATGTACTCGTAACGAGCTCTGCGATATTGCTTTGGTTTTAGCGACCGCGACGTGATCAGTAGCTTCTGATATAGGGTCTGCGACTTGCGGAAGAGCGAATCGATCTGCTCCAGATCGGACAGATACTGTTCAGCTATCTGCGCACTAGCCGTATGTTCCTCTTCAACGATGTGCACATCGGGCGCTCCAACTATCTCCAGAATGGGGATTGTTCCATGCTGAACGCTGTTCTTGGTATCGAGCACCATCTGCACGATCAGGCGAGAGCGGGACAAGGACTTCATGACCACCTTTTGCCCTCGCTCAATCTGTTTTGCCAGCGCAATTTCGCCTTCCCGCGTCAGCAGCGGTACTGTGCCCATTTCGCGCAGGTAAATACGAACCGAATCGTTGCTCTTATCGAGTGCACCCGGGGTCAGGTCAAGATCGGCAAGGTCCTCCGCATCCTCTTCCTTGTGCTCAAGAACACCTTTGGGGTCGTCCAGCAAGCCAACTGGTGAGCCATGCAGGTCGGAAAACAGATCACTCAGTTCACCGGTTCCTGACAGCTCGTCAGGTACGGCTTCACTTACATCATCGAAGAGTGCAAAGCCTTTGTCGTCGGTATCCTGCATGAACTGCTAACTTCTAAGTGCGATGAGTCGATCGAAGTTGATATCGGAA
This sequence comes from uncultured Bryobacteraceae bacterium, assembly GCA_964248065.1. Lineage (GTDB taxonomy): Bacteria > Acidobacteriota > Terriglobia > Bryobacterales > Bryobacteraceae > Bog-105. The sequence continues at coordinate 55,073 of CAXTWQ010000006.1, forward strand.
CCCGCCGTGTCGATTTCTCATAGTACAACAGCTAGTATGACCTGTTGAAGTGGGGTGGGTGCTGGTTAAGCTGTTCCGCAAGCCGCATTGCTTCGGCAAAGTTACCTTCCTGCTCCAGTTGTTTGATATGGCGCTTTAGGTCGTTCCGGGTGCGCTCTCGAGCTGCGGTTTCCAGTTCTTCCAGGCAATGCAAAACTTGATGCGGCGCGTCCTCATCACTGATGCCCAGATCGGAAAAACTAAGCTCGGAAAGCAGGTTTTGCATGCGGGTATCTAACCTGCTCGAAACACGTTCAACGGAAAATGTTTGTTCATCTTCTTCGGCCAACCAGGCTTCAAAGATTGCGCGCAACTCCAGGTGCAGAACCAGTTGCGATTGCGTCAGGTACTGCCTGATCACCACTCGCGCTTCTGCGTGATTGAGCAGGCATAGAACGAGCAGCCTTTCGTTAGGAGGAATCGTGGCAGGTAGAGAACGCTTCTTAGGAGCCGGCTCGGTACTCTTGGCCTTTAGATTTGCCCGAACGGTATCGCGATCCACGTTCATGTATTCGGCTAAATCGTTAGCAATGGCGCCTCGCTCCACCCGGTCATGAACCAGTTGCAGCACCGGTATGAGGTATTGAAATGCATCGACGCGCCCTTCCGGCGAGCGCATATCGAACTTTTCCCGCGCTCGATCCGCCAGCCAGTGGAAGTAAGATCCTGCATCCTGCAACGCTTTTGCGTACGCTTCCGCTCCATGCTGTTGAATGAATTCGTCCGGGTCTAAGCCGCCCGGCAAGGACAGCACTTTTACGCGTAAACCTTCGGCCAGCATCGCCCCAATGTACTTTTCAGTCGATCGAACGCCTGCCGGGTCGGGGTCGAAGTTGAGAATCACTTGGCCCCGGCTAGCTTGCTGCTGCGAGATCTGGCGCTTCATACTTCGCACCTGATCCGAGGAGAGCGATGTTCCGCTGCTGGCCACCACCTCTTGCAAACCGGCTGAGTAGACAGCAATCACATCCATGTAGCCTTCCACAAGAATGAAGCGATCATTCTTACGGGCCGCGATCTTTGCTCGATGCAGGTTGTACAGCACCTGCGATTTCTTGTAGATTGCTGTCTCGGGCGAGTTAATGTACTTGGCTTTCTCTTCCGCACGCATGGCGCGGCCCCCAAAAGCAATCACCTTGCCCGATTCGTTATGGATGGGGAACATCAACCGGGATCGGAAAGTATCGTAGAACCCTCCGCCGTTTTCTCGTTTCGCAACCAGCCCTGAGTTCTCCAGCAGGGCATTGCCGAACTTCTGCAGCCGTTGCGTTAGATGCTGACCGCTGCCGTCGGACAATCCCAGCCGGAACTCGGCAACTGACTGAGCGGAAACCCCCCGCTTTGCGAGATACGCTAACGCCTCTTTGCCCGCAGGCCCTCGTAGGTTGTTCTGAAAGGCTTCGGCAGCAATCTCGTGCATCTCCATCAAGGCTTCCCGGCGCTGCGTTTCCGGGTCATCGGAGCGTTGGCGCTCCGGCACTGGGATACCCTGCCGTTCAGCGAGAATCTTTATAGCTTCCGGAAAGGTCAGGTGATCGTGCTCCATCACAAACTTGAACACGTCACCAGCTTCGCCACAGCCGAAGCATTTGTAAATTTGAAGCGCAGGACTGACGCTAAACGATGGTGTCTTCTCTGAGTGAAACGGACAGAGGCCCACGTAGCGCGTTCCTTGTTTCTTCAGCCTCAGGTACTGCCCGACAACGTCGACAATATTGACCTGGCTCTTCAGTTGTTCGGAGAACTGCAACGGGAAACTGCTTTCCGGGGGAGGAGCTTTCAGGGTAACAAGCTCTCGTTTGAGCTCGCTGGGATAATGGCGGCAGCAATGGCGCTGAAAGAATACGCCCAAAAACGTCACTTTGACAAAACCCCGGAGCCCGGGCCTGAGGAGAAGCCCTCAGGTCCAGCAACACGCGGAGGCTTCTTCTGCGTTCAGCGGCACGATGCTACACGCCTCCATTACGATTTCCGCCTGCAAGTGGGCGGCGTCCTAGTTAGCTGGGCTGTTCCAAAGGGCCCGAGTCTCGATCCCGCGCGTAAGGCACTGGCCATGAAAGTGGAGGACCACCCCTTCGACTACGGCACGTTCGAAGGCAACATACCTGAGGGCAATTATGGCGCAGGCAGCGTGATGCTTTGGGATACCGGCGACTATGACGTACTCGGGGATGAGCCTGCCGAAGCGCAACTGCAGCGCGGTGATTTCAAGTTCGAACTGCATGGCACAAAGCTCAACGGCTCCTGGGCGATTGTGCGGATGAAGAATCGCGGGAAGGGCAATGAGTGGCTGCTGCTCAAGAAAAAAGACGAGTACGTCGTACCCGATTACGACATTGACCAGTTTGCCTGGAGCGTTGCGACCAAGCGCTCACAGGACGAGATTGCGAGCAATGTGGAGCAAGTTGGCCTCGGCGACATTCCAGGTGCAAAGAAAGCGAATATGCCGGAAAGCATCAACGCCATGCTCGCAACTGCTGTCACCGAACCGCCGGAGGGTGACCAATGGTTCTATGAAATAAAGTGGGACGGCGTACGTGCTCTCTGTTTCTTGCACGATGGCAAACTGGAAATCCAGACACGAGCCGGTAATCGGTGTGAGGACAAATATCCGGAGCTGGGTGGATTGCCTAAATTAGTCAATGCCAAGGAGGCAATTCTGGATGGGGAAATCTGCGTTCTCGATGAGAACGGACGCGGTAGTTTCTCCTTAATTCAGCCGCGAATCATGGCGAATTCGGCAATGATTCCGCGCCTGGCAGACGAGAGTCCGGTGACTCTCTTTCTCTTCGATGCTTTGTACATTGATGGCTATGACCTGCGGGGAGCCTCACTGGACGATCGCAGGCGCGTGTTGAATGCGCTGGTCAAGCCAGGTGGACAGGTACGTCTTTCTGAGCCATACAAAACCAGTGGAGCACAGATGTTCGAGGCTGCGCGCCAGATGGGGCTGGAAGGCGTTGTTGCTAAGGATCGCCGGAGCAAATATGAGGGTGGCCGGACGATACGCTGGCTGAAAGCTAAGGTTCTACATGAGCAGGAGTTTCTTATTGGCGGCTTCACTAAAGGCGAGCGCGAGTACTTCGGAGCCTTGGTTTTAGGCGCGTATATAGATGGGAAATTCCAACACGTCGGACAGGTTGGCACTGGCTTCGACAACAAGAAGATGAAGGTGGTCTATGACCGCATCTCTCCTTTGATTTCGAAGACTTGCCCCTTCGCCGTCAAGCCAAAGCCATCGATCAAAGGTGTTTTCTGGGTCCGTCCGGAAACCCTGTGCGAGATCCGCTTCCTGGAGTGGACGCCCGATCAGCATCTGCGTGGCCCTGTGTTCATTGCGCTACGGGATGACAAGCCGGCCAGCGAAGTCGTTATTGAAACTCCAGTTGAACCGGCTACGCTGGAGAGCCCCGAACTGGAGACTTCCGGCCCGCCTCCGGCCAACAAGCTGAAGCTTTCCGGGCGCGAAACAACGGTGGATGTTGACGGCCATCGCATGAAGTTCACCAATTTGCAAAAGGTCTTTTATCCAAAAGACGGTTGGAAGAAGAGCGACTTGCTGGAATTTTATAGTCGCGTCTCGCCGTGGCTGCTGCCACATTTGCGCGACCGCCCATTGTCGTTGAAGCGTTATCCGAATGGTATCGATGGAGAGTTTTTCTTCCAGAAAAATGCCAGCACTGGCTTCCCGGACTGGATGCGCTGCGAAGCAATCGAGGAAACTCGCAAGACCAATCACTATCCTTTGGCTCAGGATCGTGCCAGTCTTCTTTACCTGATCAATCTGGGTTGCGTTGACCAAAATCCGTTGATGGCGCGCGTCGGTAATCTTGCTCATCCGGACTGGATGCTGCTTGATTTGGATCCGGTGGAGGTATCGTATGACGGCATTATTGATGCGGCATTGCTGGTGCGCAAGCTGCTTGCGGAACTTGGGCTGCGCGGCTACCCGAAGACGACCGGCGGCGATGGCATGCATGTCTACGTGCCTCTCGATCCTGTTTACACCTTTGAACAGGTTCGAAGCTTTGCTGAGCTTGTCTCCCATCTTGTGCTGGAGCGCGAACCGAAGCTCTTCACAACTCCTCGCAGCGTGAATAAGCGCGAAAAAGGCCGGGTTTACTTTGATTACCTGCAAATTGGCAGTGGTAAGACCATAGCTGCGCCTTATGTGCTGCGAGCCTACGACGGTGCTCCTGTGGCAACACCGCTTGACTGGAAAGAAGTAAAACATGGCCTGCGTCCTACTGACTTTCGCATCGATAACACCATCGAGCGCTTTGAAAAGTTAGGCGATTTGTTTGCGCCCGTGCTGGCAGGAGGGCAGGGAATCGAATCGGCTCTCGCTCGCCTCCAGCACCTGACTGCACCGGTAAGCAATGTAACTGCCGAAGGGGAGAAGGCGACTGCTCCAAAGAAAACTACGGCTCGTAAGAAGCGAGCCGAATAGACAGGCAGCGCCACTCATTGCACTCGGTCATTTGAGCGGATGGAAATAGACGGAGGAAGGTCACTGCCTCAGAGTCAGTAAAGCCAGTGAGGATGAGCGCTCCATCGGGTTTGCTCACTCGAAGCAGCTCATCGAGGATTGAGAAAAGGACCGAGCCGCTGATATTGGCAATCGTCAGGTCAGCTACCGAGTCTGCCAGGGCATCGGCGGAACCAGCTACCAGGACCGGAGTCAGCCTGTTCAGTTCGTAGTTCTCGCGCGCTGTTGCAAGGCTGGCAACATCAGTATCGATTGCGACTGCCTCGCGTGCACCAAGCAGCGTTGCTGCCAATGCCAGGATGCCCGAGCCAGTGCCCACATCGATCACACGGTTCCCTGGCACTAGGCATCTTTCCAGTGCCTCGAGAGCCAACCTGGTGCAAGGATGTTCACCCGTACCCGAAGCCAAGCCTGGATTGTGAACAACCCTCAGGCGTCTTTCGGGCGTTGGATCCTCACACCAGACCGGTGCGAGGAACAGCCGATCACCAATGGCACGAGCCGGCCAGGCATTCTTGGTCTCCTCAACCCAGTCGGTGTCATCTTGCGCCCAGTTTGGATCGTATGCGGCAAATTGAGCGAGCAACGCTTCGTGATCCTCGTCCGTTTCGAACCCGGCTATTAGAGAAACGAGAACTGCTCCATCGTTTTCCGAAATCGCTAGCGCTTTCCAATCCCAGAGTTCAGCTGAGACATACGCAGCTTGCTCAGGCGGGCACGTAAGTGTGAGCGAGTACATTGTCCGGTTCCGAGATGGGAAGGATGTTCCAGCGCCGCATCCAGAGATGAAGCGTTAGCAGGCCCCACAAGTTGTATCCGAGATTTTCCCGCCGAGAAAGATGCCGCTCAACCAAGCTGGTTACTGCCGCCGGGGCAAATAGCCCAGCCGCGCGCACCGATTCCGGGCTGAGCGCACTGAGCAACAGCGGCTTTAACGGCCCGCGCAGCCATTCGTGCGCCGGAATATCCAAACCTTCTTTTGAACGATTCATAATCTGCGATGGCAACTTAGCTTTCAGCAGCTCGCGCATTACGAACTTCGTTTTACTACCATTGATTTTCCAACGCGCAGGCAAGCTTCCAGCAAACTCGACGATGCGGTGATCCAGAAACGGCGGCCGTACTTCCAGCGAATGCGCCATGCTCATCCGATCGCATTTGTAGAGAATGTCGTCGGGCAAATAGTAGTGCTGATCGACAAATAAATATCGGTTAACTGTTTCGAGCGGAACGTTCGGCAGCCGTTGAATCAAAGCTTGCATGTCCGCTTCCTGATGACCGACTTTGGAGAACGTTCCGTTCCAGTAGAAGTGAGCTTCATCAGCCGGAAGCAGCGCGCCCTGAAGAAAACGTTTCACCTTGTACTCAAGTCCGATCTTTTCATCGGACACAGGCAGGCGATTCGCCGCTGCCAGCCCCACTTGCAGCAGCGGCTTTGGAAATGCTCGTATGCGCTGGGCGTAAACATCGGCGAGATACGTTTGATAGCCGCCAAAGATTTCGTCTGCGCCTTCGCCGCTCAAAGCCACCGTGACATGCTCCGCCGTCATGCGCGACAGAAACCAGACAGGCAGGGCGCCAGCATCCGCGCTGGGTTCGTCCGAGTAGTACGACATGTCCTCGATGGCTTCTGCCAGATCGAGTTCGCCATTCATGTCGAATTCGTGATGCGATGTGTTGTAGGTTTTGGCAAGCAAGCGGAAGTGCGGGCTCTCATCAAATCGCCGCCCCGCAAACGAGATTGAAAATGTTCGGAGCTTCTGCTCAGACGCTTGCGCGGCATAGTGAAGAATTGCCGATGAATCCAGCCCTCCGCTCGCCCAGATGCCAAGCGGCACGTCGGAGAGTAAGTGCTCAGCAACTGATTCTTTCATTAAGCGATCAAGCTCTGCGGTAGCCTCCGGGAGCGTCCAGTTGCGCTCATCAAAACGATTCTGCCAATAGTGCTCTTGCCGGAGGCGCCCGCCATCGAATTCGAGATAGCTCCCCGGCAATACTTTGCAGATGCCGTGCACGAGCGTGTACGGCGTTGGGACATAATTAAGCGAAAGAAAGTAGCTGAGTCCCGTTTGGCAAATACGGCGCGGAATTTGCGGGTGTTGAAACAGCGCCTTCAACTCGGAGCCGAAATAGAGTTCTCTATCGTGCATTGCATAATAGAGCGGCTTGATCCCGACCCGATCGCGTACCAAGACCAGGCGCTGCTGTGACTGTTGCCAAAACGCTGCAGCGAACATCCCACGCAGGCGAGCGAACGCATTCACATCCCACTGTGCAAACGCTTTCAGCACTACTTCGGTATCGCAGTGGCTCGCGAAAGTGTGGCCCAGCGACTCTAGTTCGCGCCGCAGCTCAGAGTGGTTATAAATCTCTCCGTTGAACACCACAGCCAGGTCTTCGCCGTTCGCGAACATTGGCTGATCGCCGCCATGAAGATCGATAATCTTCAGCCGTACTGCCCCAATCGACACATGCTGAGTTTGATGAAAGCCGCTCTGATTAGGACCGCGATGATGGATGCTCTGTAGCGCGCGCTGCAAAACGCCCGCAGCGGGCCGATGACGGAAGTGAGTGAACCCAGCTATGCCACACATAGCGCAAGTGCTCCAGAAACAAATGTGCCAGGCAACATAAAAAATTGAACTGTTAACGAGTGATTGACCGGCACAGATGCTGAACAATTCGAGCGTAACATCCAATCTTCCTGAAGCAGGATTAGCGTCAGGCTCCTACAGTGAAGAGATGTCGACGTCGTCAGATGCCGTAGCGGTTGCCGCGTTCATTCGTGCGGCTGGCTATACAGAAGAACGGCTGAAGCAGCTTGACCTCACAAAAACACCTTGGCGCGAGTCTCCCATGCGTGTTTTGCTCCCGTACAAACTCGCGGGCGAGCCCGTTCTGAAAATGCTTGTCCGTCTCTTCTTTTTCGGCGAGTCTGTTTCAGCTGCTGGAGCTGTAGCGGCGTTTTCACCCGCTCTGACAGATAGCGTAACCGCGCTCGGCTTGCTTCGCCTCCACGCTGGGTTCTACATCCCGGAATGCATGCTGGTGCACCATGGCGATCATCTCCTTGCGTGCGATTCTGTCCGTCGTGCGCAGGATGGTCAACTCCAAGACTTGGTACTCGGGGTGAACCTGCCTACCCAGTTCCTCGCCTCTTGCATCGTTCCATTGCTCCATTCCCGAAGCGCTCTCGACCTTGGCACCGGCTGCGGCACGCTGGCGCTTCAGATGGCTAGTTATGTGGAGCGCGTGGTGGGCACAGACATCAACGAACGCGCGCTTGAGTTTGCGGCGCTGAACGCTGCGCTCAACAACCGGCCCAATCTTGAAGTTCGACAAGGGGATCGATTTGAACCCGTGCGTGACGAGCAGTTCGATCTCATCGTGGCGAACCCGCCTTTCTTTTTAACTCGCAGTTCCAAGATTCTGTTCACCGACAATCCTTTCAGCCTAGATTCTTTTGTCGAGTCGCTCGCCCGGCAGGCACCCGAGCGCCTGACTGAGGGTGGCTATTTTCAGATGCTCTGCGAATGGGTACAAGTCAAAGGTCAGCCATGGCCGGATCGGCTGCGCGATTGGTTCCGAGACTCTCGTTGCGACATTTTGATTCTCAAGGATTATGAGATTGAGCCCGCCGATTACATCTCGCTCCGGGCCGCTGAATCGAGCTCCCTCCACGAGCCCACGCCGGAAGAAGGATTGCTCGATCAACTCAAATACTTCTCAAATACTTCAATGACGAAGGCGTGGAGAAAATTTATGGCGGTCTCATCACGGTCCGGCGCTCAACCAAGTGGCCTGATGGTGCCGAGAAAAATCAAAACTGGTTTGTAGTGGAAGATACAGGCGGCAAGCCGACGACTCCGGTTGGCGATCTGATCCTGGAACGATTTGCCAATGAGGACGTGCTCTCTCATAAGAATGACGCACGTCTTCTCGCCGCCAAACCACGTCTCTCGCGCGACGTTGTCCTGATTCAGGAATCTGTTCAGCAAGGCCAAGGCTGGCGGAACAAGATCACGTACATAGAACGCCGAACCGGTCTTCGTCGCCGGTTAGGTTTCGACACCGAGCTCGCCGACATTGTAGGTGAGTGGGACGGCACCCAGAACCTCGAGTATTACGCAAGCGCGTTCGCTCGTAAAAGAGCCATTCCAAAACACCAGGCAGTGGCGAACTTTCTCGAGTTTGCCCGGAAATTAGCAACTTTGGGTCTGGTCACTTTCGTCTCGAAGTGACCATCTGCTGCCCACTTATCTTATGGCTTGGATAGACCGATATCCTCTAGTCCGCCGTGAACTGAATCTTCTGCATTAGGGATACCTCTGGGCTGAAACACCGGGCTGGGTGCCTCCTGCGCCTCAAGCAAAATCTTTTCCAGGATGGGCGGTATCTCATAGACGGCCTTGTTTTCCAAAGCAGCGATGCGGGCCTTTATGCGCACTAGCTCTCCGCCTTCCAGCAGTGTCTTAACCGCACCCTCTACGTTGCGGAGGCTATCGAGCACAATCCCGTACTTCTCCTCTCGAATCCATTCGGCGTTGTACCGCTCCTGCGGCAGTGTCCAAGCGTTTGCTTCTAAAATCACCGGCAGATTCATATGGAGCGCTTCGCTAATGCTGCCTGGTCCGGGCTTGCCAATAAAGAAATCTGACAGCTGCATGTAGTACGAAATCTGCTTTGTAAAGCCTTCCGTGAAGATCGGATTACGAATCCGCATGTGCCCCAAGCGCTTCCGCAGCCTCTCGTTTCTCCCGCAGATCATGATTAACTGAAGGTCTAAGGACGAATTGCCCAGTCGCTCGGCTACCGCGTGCATCACGTTAGAACCTTCGCCCCCAAAGAGAACCAGACCTGTTGGCAGATCGGGCCGCAAACCTAGCCGGGTCCGCTCAGCGCAGATGTCTACCGGCCTGTGCTCGTAAAAGTTCGGGCGAAGAATCATGCCGCTCACCGGGATAATCTGCGCTGCTCGCAGCCCTAGTTCCTGCGCCTGCTGCACCGCGCGAGCCGATCCACAAATGAAGAATTGCTGCTGCCGCTCCATCCAGAAATGTGGAGGATAGTCAGCCAAGTCGGTCATGATTGTTACGAACGGGGTCTTCGGACAGATTGCCTTCAAGCTTTCGAAGAGTGCGCGATTCAGGTTTGGAATTAAAGATACGACCAGGTCGGGCTTGCGATCCTGCCAGACACTTTTCAGCAGTTTGACCGATTTAGCATGGTTCAACTTGATGATCGATTGCAGAGCCGGAAGCCAATAATCTCCGCCAATGGTCAGTCCACGCGCCAGCATCCGATTGTAGACATCCTGCAGCTGAACACCTGTAACTTTGCGGAAAATATCCAGTGGATTTAGGGCCTCCTGCAGGTTCAGGAGCCGGACATCCCAAGGACGCTCTTCGGCACTGACCACTGATTGCAGCGCGGTAGCTGCACTTCGATGTCCCCCGCCCGCGTCGAAGTACACGAAGTCGACTCTTGTTGCCGATGCCAATTTCCTATCCTAGAGCCGGATTGCCGAACAATAAAACTTATTTGTGCTTTCGCCCCAGAGTTCACGTACCATTCGTTTTACTGTCACCGTTCTGTAACAGCTTCTCTTTTACAACGGAAGAAGGCTGCGGATATGCAAAATCTCGTAAACTGGTTACTTGATCGGTGGTCGTTATGACGGCACACCTAACTATGCTCCAGTTTATTGCCTCGCGTGATCACCGTCTGATGCGCAAGGTAAATAAGTGGCCCGCGCCCAAGTGGATTCGCTTCTGGGCCATTGCTGCTACGCGTGCTGGTGACGGCTGGCTCTGGTACCTGGCCGGCTTGAGTATGCTGCTGTTCGGAGGTCCGGTTCGGTTTGCGGCCTTCTCCGCCGCTGGATGCGCTGCATTTGCCGGCGCAGGCATCTTCGTCGCCATAAAAAAAGTTTCCGGGCGTAAGCGTCCTTGTGAAATAGAGCCGCACTGCTGGGCTCGCCTGCTACCTCCCGATCAGTTCTCATTTCCCTCGGGACACACTATCACGGCATTCGCCGTTGCAGTGTCCATTGGAGTTTTCTATCCGCACTTTCTCGCGCCGTTGTTATTTTGCGCCTTCAGTATCGCGGCCTCACGCATTTTGTTGGGCATGCATTTCCTAAGTGATGTAGTCGTTGGCGCAATCCTGGGAACTGGCCTCGCGCTTGTCAGCCATAGTTATTTCTCCTGATCGCTTTCCGCGCCTCGCGCCACTGCCGTTATAGTGAAACTTGCCTGCCGCTTTTGCCTCGCCCGACTGAACTGATATGCTGCGACGCACACTTCTTGCTCTGTCCCAAAATCACTGGATGCGCCAGTGGATGGAAAACTCGCCGCTATCGCGCCCGCTCACTTCGCGTTTTGTCGCTGGCCAGACGCTCGCCGATGGTATCGGTGTATTAAAGGGTCTTGCCGCCACCCAAGTCTCCGGCACTTTGGATTTTCTTGGTGAAAACGTTCACTCGCTGAGCGAAGCCGCCCGTTCGCGCGACTGCTACCTTTCGGCTCTCCAGGAGATTCAGCGTGCGTCTCTGCCCGCCACCGTCTCTATAAAGCTCAGTCAGTTTGGTCTCGACTTCTCCCAGGAGGCCTGCCTGGAGAACGTTGCCGCTCTGGCCTCTGTTGCACGAGAGATGAACAGCCGGGTGGAAGTGGATATGGAGTCGAGCGAGTACACCGACCGGACGCTGCAAACGGTGTTCTCGATCCAGGAACAGTTCCAGGGCAATGTGCGGGCAGTCATCCAGGCCTACCTGCAGCGAAGTGAAGCTGACATTCGCGAGCTAAATCGCCGTTGCATTCCTGTCCGGCTGTGCAAGGGTGCTTACCGCGAACCCGCTTCGGTTGCCTTCGCGCGCAAGCAGGACGTGGATAGCAATTACGGCAAGCTGATGAAACTTTTGCTGGATGAGGGGACGTACCCCGCTATTGCCAGCCATGACGAAAAGATTGTCGGAGAAGCCCTGCGGTATGTACGAGAGAAGGGTTTGGCACCGGACCGCTTCGAGTTTCAGATGCTGTACGGGATTCGGCGCGACCTGCAGAATGAAGTCACGCGGCAGGGCTATCGCTTGCGCTTGTACGTGCCATATGGCGAGGCTTGGTATCCCTACTTCATGCGGCGCTTAGCGGAGCGCCCGGCAAACGTTCTCTTTTTGGCCAAAAACCTGCTACGTCAGTAGCCGTGTTACGCACACTCAACTTTCCGGAACTCGCGGCAATGCATTGGAGTCTAAGAGGCAGATGAAGTACTGGCTCTACCTGGTGGCAAAAACTCTCGCTGCTCTTGGCATTGGCTATGGCTTGCAATTTTGCTTGGAGCACCTATATCCTTTGCCGAAGCCGTTACCTGAAAAGATTGATCCGCACACTTCGTTCTTTGCCCATGAGATGCCTTTCACTTTTTGCATCGTGGCAATCTGGCTGGTCACTACCGGTCTTTTATATCTCGTTTTCTGGGATCAGCGCCGCCGGTGCCGCAGTTGCTTGCGCAAGCTCATTATGCCCCTGAAGCGTGGCTCCTGGGGACACATGGTTTTGATTGGCCGACCCACTACGCAGATGATCTGTCCCTTTGGTCACGGTACCTTGTCCATTGAGGAGCTTCAGATTACCGGACGCCAGTACCCTGATTGGCATCGGCACGACGATAACATCTGGAAAGAGCTAGAATCGTATGGTCCAGTTCGAAAATAGCGGATTACTTCGTCTGCGGAATGACGGCTTGGATATCACAGGCTTTCCCTTTGCCCGTTCGCATTAAACTACCTTCAAAACCAAGTTCTGCTACCAGGAACAAAGCTCGTTTCTACACGTTCGTTCAATACGGATTGCTGTCCGTCGGCGCCGTTGTTCTTGTCTTTGCAACCCTGATTGGCTTTGCTTACAACAAGTACGCTCGCCTCACTGATCAAAAGCTGCTGAACGGTCCCTTTCCTGATGCGTCGCTGCTCTATGCTGCGCCTCAAACCATCGGGGTGGGCGATACTATCACGCCCGCTCAGATTGCTTTACGACTGCGCGAAAGCGGCTATGGCGAGGAAGAACGCAGCAGTGCTGCCGGCTGGTACCATTTGCGACCGGCTGGTATCGAAGTCTTTCCCGGCAATCATTCCTTTGCCGGTGCTGAGCCGGGAGTGTTGAAATTCGCCAACGGCCAGATTGCTTCCATCACTTCGCTCAGCGATAACGCGCCTAGAACTCAGTACACGCTTGAGCCGCGCCTGCTGAGTAGTCTGTACGATAAAAATCGGGAGAAGCGCCGCTTAGTTAAGTACGACGACATCCCGCCGCTTGTTGTTCATGCAGTTATCTCGATAGAAGATAAGCGCTTCTTCCAGCACTCCGGCTTCGATCCAATCCGGATCGTAAAAGCGGTTTGGGTTGATTTGAAAGACCGGCGCAAGTCGCAAGGGGCATCAACGCGGACCCAGCAATAAGTAAAGATGCTCTGGCTCGATAGCCAAAAGACGTTTTCCCGTAAGCTGGATGAGCTGCTGATCACTATCCATTTGGAGAGCAAGTTAACCAAACAACAAATATTTGAGTACTACGCCAACGAAGTGGATTTGGGGCGCCGTGGTTCGTTTGCGATTCGCGGCTTCGGTGAGGCAGCGCAAGCCTATTTTGGAAAAGATTTGCGCAGCCTTACCCTGTCTGAGGCTGCTACTTTGGCCGGTCTGATTCAGGAACCTAGCTTCCGCAATCCGGTACGGCACCCCGAACGGGCTATTGCACGCAGACATACGGTTTTGAAGCTGATGTTGGACAACGGATATATCTCAGAGAGTCAATTTGAGGCTGCTGACAGAGCTCCCATTTCCACCTCGCGGCAGGGTATCGAATCGGCCGATGCACCGTACTTTGTCGACCTTGTCAATGAACGGCTGGCCACTGATTTTGGAGACCGCGATTTTCAGGATTCAGGATCGCGCATTTACACCACTCTTGACCCCGATCTGCAGCGTGATGCTGCTGAAGCGGCCGCTCTTGGCATGCGCGAAGTCAACACTATTATCGCCAAGCGCGCCAAGCCCGGAACAGCCGTGGATGAACCGCAGTTGGCCCTGATTTGTCTTGATCCCCATACCGGCGAGGTAAAGGCGCTCATTGGCGGGCGGAACTATGGGACCAGTCAACTCGATCATGCCGTTGCCAAGCGGCCCTCCGGCAGTATTTTTAAACCGTTTGTCTACGCTGCTGCCTTGAATACCGGACTGCAGGATCGGCCTGACCCGCTGACTGCTTCTACGGTGGTGAAAGACGAGGCGCGAACCTTCTACTACGGCGGCAAACCTTACGAACCGGTTGACTTCCACAAGAGTGCATGGCTGGGCGACGTAACATTACGAACCGCTCTGGCCAAATCTTTGAACGTGCCAACTGTTGAGGTGGCCGAGGCAACCGGCTATGGAGCAGTGGCGGATCTGGCGCATAAGGTCGGCCTGGAGGATATCCGACCCACTCCGGCCATGGCTCTGGGCGCCTACGACGTCACTCCGTTGGACATGGCTGGTGCCTACACCGTCTTTGCGAATGGAGGCGTTATGGTTAAGCCTCGCATGATCACCAGAATCGTGGATCGAAATGGCGGTCAGCTTTGGGCTTCTGAGCCGAATAGAAAGAAAGTTCTTGATCCGCGCGTTACGTACTTGATGGTGAGCCTGATGTCAGAGGTGCTGCGCAGCGGAACCGGTGCCGGTGTTCACGCTCGTGGATTTAACCTTCCTGCGGCCGGCAAAACAGGCACTTCGCACGACGCCTGGTTTGCTGGCTTTACAGACAAGCTGCTCTGCATTGTTTGGGTCGGGCTAGACGATTACCAGGATCTAAAGATGGAAGGAAACAAAGCCGCACTGCCAATTTGGGCGGAGTTCATGCGGCGCGCTCATCAGCATCGTGACTACCGGAATGCTCAGCAGTTCGCAATTCCGGACGGAGTGGTCAGTGCTCAAGTGGATAGCAAGAGCGGACAGTTGGCTACCAGTGCTTGCCCGCCTGATCAGACGCGCACTGAATACTATCTTGTGGGAACTCAGCCGGTGACCTTCTGTTCTTTACATGCTGGCGGCTCGACGGAGATTGCAGGTTGGGATACCGCCCGTTCGCCGCAACGCACGGTATTGCCGAACTTGCCTCCTCCACCGGCGACGCTGGATGCTGCGGCTTCTGAGACTAACGCCCCCGCCGCTGATCCCAATAAGCCCAAGGACAAACACGGCTTGCTCGACAAGCTCAAAAGCATCTTCCATTAGCTGAGCTACAAGGTATACACTAGCTGTACAAGGGGAAAGATTGTGGCCTCCCTCAACCAGCTAGCGCTCTGCCGCGCATTCGTTTTGCTTTCGTTCTGTGCTGCTTGCCTGTCAGGACAGCTTGCACCCGGCACTTCCAACGGGTTTGTTCCAAATAACAGCCTCAGCCCGCCCGCCAAGGTGGCAAGACCACCCATCTCCACCGAGCTTCGGGGAGACATTTACATGGCGCGCAAGATGTATCGCGAAGCGATCGATGCTTACCGCCAGGGGTCGCCCACCTCGGCCGAACTCGCGAATAAAATCGGTATCGCTTACCACCAACTCATGCTCCTCGATCCTGCCCGGAAGAGCTATCAACGAGCGGTGAAGCTGGATCCTAAGTTTTCGGAGGCGATCAATAATCTGGGCACCATCTGCTATGCGGAGAAAAGCTATCGCCGAGCCATTGGCTACTACAAGCGCGCGATTCGATACTCCTCTCCGACTGCGTCGATTTACGCGAACATGGGGGCCGCTTACTTCGGCCGCAAAGATTATCGTCACGCGTCTGAATATTACGAAGAGGCACTGCGCCTGGATCCGGAAGTGTTTGAGCACCACAGCAGTTTCGGTACTCTGATGCAGGAACACACCGTTGAGGAGCGGGCCACCTATCATCTCTATCTGGCGAAAATGTATGCCAAGAATGGACGAGCAGACCGGGCAATGATCTACCTTCGCAAGGCATTCGAAGAAGGGCTGAAGGATCGCGATAAAATTGCAGGCATGCCCGAATTTGCTGTGCTGAAAACCACTCCGGAGTTTGCACAGTTAATTCTGGATAATCCTAAGCCCTTGTAAGAGAACTGCCTGCGTTTACTGCTTCTTTTCATTACTGTCCTCTCGCTCAGTCTTGTTTTTGCCTGCTCCCGAACCGCTTCGGACACCCCGCGCCGAGTAGCGCTAGCCTCTTCGACCATTCTGTCTGCGCTTCCTGAGTCGCAGCAATTAGGCTTGGCAATCCCGCTCGTTCTGCAGCAGGATCTGGCAACATCGAGCCAGTACGTGGCAACGTACGCGCCCGACAGCTCAGCTGCTTACGGCATCGAGGCTGAAACTATTCTGCGGACCGTCCTTGAGGACGACGGGAATCATTTGCGTATTCAGGCGATTCTGACCAGTCAACGTTCACAGCAGAACGAGAAAGTCTGGCTGACAGAAGGGTCTCGTAGCAAGGGGCTTATTCCTCTGCTGGACCAGATGGCGAAATTGATTGATCCCGGGCGTGCGTCTCCATTCTCAACGCGAAACGACGATGCACTTAGGGCGTTTACGGCAGCTGTCGCGAACTCAAACTCAGCTGAACGGTATCAGCTTTTGCAGTCGGCAACACAGCGTGATCCGGCCTTTGGCTTGGCTCAGATTGCGGTGGTTGAGAACGCCGGGCCTGGCACTTTGTCCGTTGCTCCCTCACCTCCGGTTGAAAAATTTGTTCCACTGGACCGCGCCCGCTGGCAGGCCCTGACCGCCCGGCTCCGGCATGCGCCCTTGGCTAGTCAGGCGGATGGGGAGCAAGCCGTTCTGCAATTGGCTCCTAATAATGTAGAAGCATTGGCGCGGCTGGGGTCCGAACGCTTTCTGCAAGGAAATGCCAGTGAAGGAGAGTGGCTGCTGCAAAAGGCGGCTACGCTCAATCCAGCGAACGCGAACTTGCGGCTGCCCCTTGCGGCAGGATTGGTCTCATGCCGCGAGTTCGGTAAAGCAGAAGCTATTCTAACTCCACTCGCAAGTAAGAACCCTAACCTGCTGCCCTCTCTCGCGAGCATTTATTTGTTGGAAGGAAAGCCTCAAGAAGGGAATGCGATCTTCCGACGATTCGTTTCGTTCTTGCCGCCCGCCGGGCAAGCTGCGGCTCAAACGCGTTGGGCAACTCTAAGCGGATTGGGCGCTACGCCGACGCAATCAAATGTTGATGCTCCGGCCGGAATCGCTTTGTTTCTGCAAGGACGCTACGCAGAAGCTGCTTCGTTCTGGAGCATTGTAGTAAATGAATCCGGTAATACGAACCTCCCTGCCCGGGCAATGCTGGCGGCCTCACTAGGACTCGGAGGGCAAGCTACAGCCGCTCACCAGATTCAGGTTCTGCCGTTTATCCCGGATTTCAATGATCCGGTCGCACCAGTTGCGTTCGGCCAGATGCGCCGGCTCTTACAAATGAAGTGAGCCTTTTGTCTCGGGCTCTTTGATGCTGTGATCTTTGTCTTCCCAAGGCTTCGGCTGATGACCTGTGTCGCGCTTATTCACTCGGTCATACTGATGGCTGGCGCTCGTTGTTCCTAGCGACGTGTTATAGAGATTTTCAAGATCTAAAGCATCTTTGACATCGTCCTCGAACTCATGAAGCGCACGTAATTGGTCCGCTTGCGCTGGCATCTTGCGCCCACTCGGAGTTTCAAGAAACATCTGATAGCCACGATTGAGCAGCGTGGCAATTTCGCCGCCCACCAGAACGCCCGCTTTTTCAATTTCGGGATGATTTTGCCCTTCGTCACTCACCAAGGCTGCAATGCCGCCCTTTACAATCATCACGCGCCCATCAGGTTGCGTCTTTGTATCGAAGCCCGCTTTCGTCAGCACACCAATTCGTTCCTGAAAGCTGGGAACCTTAGGCTTCTCACGACGGAAGAACATGCCTCATTATAGATGCGGTGAGTGAGGCGTTCAAATTGGTCAATGTTTGCTGAACCAATGGAGAACTCGCGCTTGGAACTCGGAGGGAGCTACCGATGAAGCGTCTGTGTGACCGCCATGAGGTACCAGCCAGAGATCAATGCCATTCTGGCGGACCGATGCCAGACGTCGTGACTCCTCTGGCGGCGTGCGGGTATCGCCTGTGCCGTGAATGAGAAGAACCGGCGTTGCAGTTGCGCGCAAGCTTTCCATGGGAGCGACTTGGCTGAAGTCGAGTTTGTCGAATAGCCTGGCGTACAGCATGCCGGCTTTGACCACTCCGCTTGCAACTAGTCCGGACAAAGGCGCAGGCAAGCGGAGGCTCTGCTCCAGGCGATATTTGGCCATGTACTGCAAATCGGCATAGGGGGATTCAGCGACTATGGCATTGAAGACTGGCTCAACCGCAATTGCCTCAATGAGAACAGACGCTCCTAACGATTCGCCCAAGCCGTACATTCGCTTACAACCGTGGCGTTGCATCCAGTGAGCCCACAGGACAACGTCGAACTTCTCAAGCAATCCATATGTGACGAATTTGCCGCCACTCTCGCCGTGTGCG
The DNA here is from genome assembly GCA_964248065.1 of uncultured Bryobacteraceae bacterium. Classification (GTDB taxonomy): domain Bacteria; phylum Acidobacteriota; class Terriglobia; order Bryobacterales; family Bryobacteraceae; genus Bog-105. The sequence goes on from CAXTWQ010000006.1 coordinate 73,148, forward strand.
CGGCTGTCGGGAGCCAGGACAGAGTAGCCACCAGTCAGAAACATGGGAGCGAACCCTGAGCTGCTTCCCCCCGAATCAGCAATTCCGTGAAGCACAATGACACACCCGCCGTTTGAAGGCTTCGAGTCAAACCACCAAGCCTTTAGGTTTGCTCGGTCATCAGCTGCGATCTGCACCGGTTCTGCTCCAATCGGCTTTGGCCCCGTTCTGCGCGTGACATGAAGGGTCGCCGCACAGAAGGCGGCTCCTATTCCGATCAGGCCGCTCACCAAAAGAAGACACGTTATACCGGCTACTATCAGCCGTCGTTTATAACGCCGCAACCCATTGTCTAGCGGAACGGATTCAACTCGCACCACCGATTTGCAGCCTCAAGGAATGCGGTACATGCGTACCTTGTTGCCATGAGTGACGGCCACAAGCTGACCTGAGGGCGACAGTGACGCTCGCGTGTCAGCGCGCCCACTAAGGTGAAGAATGATCCGTCGAGTGGCTACGTCGAATAGTGCTATTCGGCTGTATCCGAAGAGGTTGTCGAGTTCCCCATCAGTAGGAACGTAGGCTCCATCGCAAGTAGCAAGGAAACGACGGGGCTCGGCAATTGAAACTTCTCCGTGGCAATAGCTTCCGTCCGGTACCCAATGCGTGTTGGACACCGGACCGATCGTACCATCCGGCAGAACTGCCATCAGCGAATCGTTTTGGGTAAAAAACCACGTTTCTCTTCCAACTGAGATGGGATTTAATGTTATAGCTCCGCTTGAGAGTCTTGGTAACGTCGGTTCCTCATACGGGCGTTTTTCAAAGCCGCCAGGCAGCTGAACTGTTTCGATTGCTGTTGCTGGCCGACCTGCATAGAACGTACACGTACCAATGGTTCTTGCCATGGAGCAGATAGCGAAATCGGTTTGGCCGGTTGAGGGTGGCAGAAACACGTGGCAGCGTTCCTGCTGACTTGGACAACTTAGAGTCTGCACCGTTTGCAGACTTGAATCTAAAATCTCCACATCGTGTTCGCGATGCACTAACAAGGTTCCGATATGGCCACGAGTTATCGCGAACTTACTGTCGATTTTGATTGACACGACCTTCTGGTTCGTATCGATAA
>CAXTWQ010000006.1:74265-75939 GCA_964248065.1 uncultured Bryobacteraceae bacterium
TCGATAATGAAAAGCTCCTCCGCGTGCTTCGCGGGTTGGGTCCAATTTTGGCACACTCGCTCGACCGCCACGTGTCCATCGTCCACCCAGAAAGAATTTGTCAGCCAGATCATCCAGCCGAACGGGCACTTTGCGCCGTTTGGTGTTGCACTGTTCAGATCTACGGTCGCAAAGGGCTTCGCGTCTTCGGCCGCGAACAAGCGGAGCGCGCCCAGCATAACTGTAAGAAGAGCAACCCTGACCATCACAGTAAACACCTGAACGTAAAGCAGTAGCTTCCCTGATGCTAAGGCGAGATGTGACTGATGACAATAACCCGGAGCAGGGAGTACGGGTAATCGTCAACCGTAACCGTCCATACATAAGGACTGTTTGCTCGCTATAGACGCATCAGCAAACTACCAGAAGCCTCAGCCGCTGAAAAGCGAAATTAGTAGAATCAAGCACGTTACCTCAGGAGAATCGGAGTTATGAAACAAACCGCAGGGCTAGCAACACTAGTGTTGATCACCATCACTCAATCCGCATGCGTCGTTGTTGGCGGATACAGCAACCGAGGCGGTTGGTTTCTGTGGCCGGGCGGCTTCGGATTCTTCGCCGTGATACTCATCCTATACTTCCTTTTACGGCGCCGATAAGGGAAGCGAGAGGCTAGTGAACAATGCCCTGGTCTATGCTGTCCGGCGACTTCGTTTGATTTATGCCGCTCCCAAACAGATAGAGCAGCAGGCCAGCAAAGAGCAGGGCGGCCAGAGCAAACTTCGCAGCAACGGGTGCATGCGTCGGGGAGAAAAAGCCCTCAATCGCACCGGCAATCAGCAGCAGCGGAATAGTCCCGAGCATGAGGCGAACTGCTCGCCGTCCGGCCTGCGCCAGCGAATCACGGCGCGGCAGCATCCCGGGAAAGAGTAAGCCGCGCGTGATCTCAAGCCCGGCTCCACCAGCAATGCAGATGGCCGGTAGTTCGAGAACGCCGTGCGGCGCCACAAAGCTCCACAGTGAGACTGCCATTCCTGCCCGATAAGTTGCTGCCCCGACAACCCCCAGCAGTAAGCCGTTGAAAATGATCATCCACAGCGTGCCGATTCCTGTAATGCCGAAGGCAAACATGGTGAAGGCCACCGAGAGATTGTTTGTCGTAATGAAGGAAGAGGCAACCGGCTTAATCGCCACTACTGACTCGGTCCACATCTTGTGATGTTCAATGGAGTCGGTCATCTCTGGCCCTAAGAAACGATGGCTGAAGCCGGGGTCATGAGCAGCCACGGCCCAGCCGCAGATCGCTGCGAGAAGAAAGAGCGCCGTCGCAAACGTTGTTGATGGGAGAGTTTCGCGGAATAGCTGAGGATACGTGTCCCGATAAAAGCCGCCGATGCCGCGGCTCGCTGGGCGCTGCCCCATATACAGCAGATTGTGGCTGCGGCCGAGCAGTCCGTTCAGGTAAGCTGCAAGTTGCGCACTGGCCGGTTCATCCATCACCGCCGAAAGATCAGAGGCCGTCTGCCGGTACAGCAGGCCCACTTCTTGTAGCTCTGCTCCATTCAAACGGTGCAGTCCGGATTTGGCTCGATCCAACAGGTCTTCCAGGCGCTTCCAGTAAGCCTTTCTTCCGTTCAACCAACGATTGGAAATCATGTCTTCTGACCAGAGTAATCCGTCATTGACCTCGCAAAG
>CAXTWQ010000006.1:75949-95894 GCA_964248065.1 uncultured Bryobacteraceae bacterium
CAAAGTAGCGTACGGGCAGAGCCGCCTCTCCTCGATCAGCGACTTGCGATCGATACACCTGAACAGATTCGGCTGGAGTACCTGATTGCCGGAGTCGGCAGCCGCTTTCTGGCCATTGCAATAGACACCCTGATTCAGATTGGTGTTGGCATCGCGCTGGCGCTGGTGCTGCTTGCACTCGGCTTTTCGCTCAGGCGTGTCTTGGGCAATCAAGGTACGCTCTGGCTGGGCGCCAGCGCTATCTTTCTGGTCTTTCTGCTCTACTACGGCTACTTTCTGATTTTCGAATGGTGGTGGAACGGCCAGACCCCGGGCAAGCGCGCTATTGGTATACGGGCGATCAAGGAATCCGGCAGGCCGCTCAATGCAATTGAAATCATTGGGCGCAATTTGATGCGGATTGTTGATCAGCTGCCATTCTTCTACGCCGTCGGTGTGCTCTCGGCACTACTGAACTCCAAGAGCAAGCGGCTGGGGGACTTCGTTGCCGGATCTATCATCGTGAGAGAGAAGCCGATTCAAACAGGCGCACGGCCCTGGGAAGAAGTCCCTTCCGGCAATACGGCCCAGTCCTTCTTAGGCGCCAGCCAACTCGGCCCTCAAGATTATGCGCTGGCCGAAGCTTTTCTGTCGCGCCGAGGTGATCTTGAGCTCGGCGTTCGTCACAAGATGGCGCGCGAAATCCTCAATCGGCTTGAGCGGAAGCTCCAGTTGAGTCCAGCTGATCGGGCTGACCCGGACATTACTTTAGAACGCCTGCTCCATGAATACCGGCAAGGATCACGCTAAGTAATCCGTCATAGCGACGGAACCTAGTATGTTTTCATTCGTAGTAGTTGTTGTATTCTGATTTCACTCTGATGCTTCGAACTCTGCGATGGCTCTTACGACCAGCTTGTATTCTATTCGCCGGCTACGGTATCTCCTCCGCTGCTCCGGGTGCTCCAGCTTCGCCGAGCGTACCGACCACAAGCGGCTGGGCAGTTCCGGCTGCGGTCAAGCAACTACCGAACGGCTTGCGCATTGTTGTCTCTGAAGATCACTCGGCCCCTACATTCGGCGTTTGCGTATCGTACGGCATAGGTTTCCGGCTGGAACCGGAAGGTCGAACTGGCTTCGCGCACCTGTTCGAACATATGATGTTTGAGGGCACACCCGATGCACCCAAAGGAACACTCGACAAGGTGATCGAGGGTGGCGGCGGTAACAATAATGGTGACACCCGTTACGACTTCACCGAGTACATCGAGTCGGCACCACTGTCCGCGCTCGATCCGATTCTCTGGATCGAAGCTGACCGGATGAAGACACTTGACTTCTCGCCTGCGAATCTGGAGAACCAGCGAAAAGTCGTGGAAGAGGAAGTGCGGGTGAACGTTCTGAACAGCCCCTATGCACTGTTCTTTGCTATTGATCTGCCGGGCAAAGCGTTCGACACGTATCCGAATGCTCACAATTTTTACGGAGAGTTCAAGGACCTCGATTCGGCCCGCATCGAAGACGTGAAATCTTTCTACGAGCAGTACTATTCGCCGAACAACGCCGTGCTGGCAATTGTCGGCGATGTCAATACAGCGGATGTGTTTGCCAAAGCCGAAAAGTACTTTGGTGCCGTTCCGAAGCGCCAGGATCCGCCACATGCGGCTATCGATGAAAAACCACAGAGTGCGGAACGCAAGTTTGAAGAGACCGACAAGCTGGCGAAAGTTCCTGCTTTAGCCGTGGGCTACAGAATGCCTCTGAATGGAGGGCACGAAGCCGTAGTCGCCGCTGTCACGGGTGAAATGCTGCACAACGGCAAAGCTTCGCGGCTCTATCAGGCACTGGTGAAAGACGACAAGCTGGCAATTCAGGTGGATGGAGGAGTGAACTGGCCGCTCGGGTCGCCGTTCGACTATAACGGCCCTACCCTGATGACCTCCTTTATAGTTGCGCCCGATACCTCCTCTGAAGCGGCGCTGCTCAGCGCTTTAGATAAAACGATGGCTAACTTAGCCGCGCGCGGACCCGAGCCCGCCGAATTGGAGCGAGTCAAAGCCAAAATGCTTTCTGATTTCTATAGCGAAATGGAAGTGCCTATCAACCGCGCTTCTGCTTTATCGCACGTCGTCTTGTTCGATGGAAATGCAGACCGTCTGAAGTCGCGAGCCTCTGATATTGCGGCGGTGACGGGCAACGATGTAAGAGCTTTTGCAGCCAAGTATCTTGTCAAAACAAACCGGACCAGTATCTACCGCGTCCCGGAAATAAAGAAAGCAGGAGCGGCGGAATGAAGATCAGATTTGTTGAGATAGCGACTGTTTTGATTGCCTCGCCGCTCTTTCTTTGCGCAGCGGATAAGCCTTTCGCGATGCCAAAGGATCTGCCACCTTACGGCACGTTGAAACCGACACAGCCGAAGAACTTACAGAAGCTTAAGCTGAACAACGGCATGGAGGCTTGGATTGTTTCTGAGACCGGCTTTCCCAAAGTTGCCTTAGCGCTGGCCGTTCACGGTGGTTATGCGGCTGACCCGGCAGACCGGCCCGGGCTCGCCGACCTCCTTGCCGCAACGGTCACGGAAGGAACGGCAACTCGAAGCGCAAAACAGCTTGCTGAGAGCATGCAATCAGTTGGCGGCGACCTGGAAGCCAATGCCGACGCAGATTCGGTTGTGATCAGTACCGCGGTTCTTGCCGCGGGCTTTGACAAAGCCCTTGATGTTCTTGCCGACGTTGGCCGTAACGCCACGTTCCCAGAGTCGGAAGTCAAACTGGCAGCAAGCAATTTAATCTCAGGGCTGCAAGCGTCTGAGGCGCAGCCAAGCTTCCTTGCTAGACGTGCGCTCTATCGCTCCCTGTTTGCTGATCATCCGTATGCGACTATTTCGCCCACGAAAGAATCTCTGTCGACAACAACAGTTGCACAACTGAAGAGCGAGTACTCACGTCGCTTTCGCCCCGATCAGGCCATCATCGTAGTCGCTGGGGATATAACTGCGGAAAAAGCGCAGGGGGCAATCGAGAAAGCCTTTGGTACCTGGAAAGCGCCAGCTACGGCTCCGGTGGCAGTTGTTCCGCCACCTTCGCAATCACAGACTCGCGCGGTGGTCTATGTGCCGCGGCCGGGGTCTGTGCAAACGGCTCTATATCTGGGCTCGCTGGTGCCAAGCCCGTCAGCGCCCGACTACTACTCCGCTCAGCTTGCGAACGCGATCTATGCCGGCATGTTTGGTTCGCGCTTGATCACAAACATTCGCGAAGATAAGGGCTACACGTATTCGCCGGGCGGGCGCATCTCCGGCCTTAGCGCAACCGGTGTCCTGGTCACGCGCGCCGATGTCCGTAATGAAGTCACCGGCCCCGCCTTCAATGAGATTGAATACGAGATGAACCGCATGGCGACCACGGCGCCCTCCGAAATTGAAGTCACCACGGCTAAGCGTTACATGGTCGGGTCGATGGCCTTGCAATCGCAATCAAGATCTTCGGTGGTACTACGCCTGGTCGGCTTCTGGAAGCACGGTCAGCAGCCGGAAGAGCTTTGGAAAAGCAGCGAAAAAATCGAGACTGCTTCTGCCGCTGACATTGAGAACGCCGGAAAAAAGTACTTCGGAGCATCTCATATGAACGTCGTCGCGGTCGGTGATGAGAAGGTAATCAAAGACTCTCTAGCGCCGTTTGGAGTTGAGTTTAAAAAGGCACAGTAGCGAACGCAGGTTCGGTGAATCACTCGTCTCGAAGAGCGATCATGGGGTCGATGCGAGAGGCACGCGTAGCAGGGATCCAGCTGGAGAGCAGCGCCACCGTCACCATTATTAGGATTGCCATCACGCCGGTAGCCGGATCCAGAGGACGCAACTTAAACAAAGTATGTTGAAGCATCTGTCCGATGAAAAACGCGCCCGGAACCCCAACTGCCAGACCGGCAGCCAATAAAACGGCGGCATCTCTTACCACCATTCCGGCTACACGCTGAGCGGATGCTCCGAGAGCCATGCGCACACCAATCTCATTTGTGCGCCGAGCAACCATGTAGCCCAGAAGGCCAAGCAGGCCAATGCCAGACAGGAGGAGCGCCAGCAAGCCAAAGGCACTTGAGAATATGCTAAGCAGGCGCTCAGTTTGTAAGAGAGCATCGATGAGACCCTCTTGGCTCTCAATTGCGATGACAGGAACTGTGGGATCTATTGCTGAGGAGGTTTGCCGGAAAGCCTTTGAAACCTGCCCGAAGTTCAGCCTTGTGCGCAGCAGAAAATTGATGCGCGACCCGGGTCGGCTACTGCTGATAGACGGGCGATACATGGCGGGGCGGGTGACCTCGCGCAACGAATTGTAGCGAGTGTTCTTGACCACGCCGACAATCTGATAGTGATCGGTTGGCTTTGGCCCTAAGCTGAACTGCTCACCTATTGGATTGCGGCCACTGTAAAATCGACGGACGAAGAGATCATCAACGATAACGGCGGTAGATCGCGTTGTCATATCCCTGGGTGTGAACGTATTGCCTGCAATGACAGGAACGCCCAGAACTTCAAGGAACCCATCACTTACGTTGTTGAGCGAGACAGCGTCCACTTCGTTATAGGGTCGGCCGGGCACATTGACAATAGATATATTGCCATCGCCGGAGAGTGGACGGACCCCAACTGTTGCTACGCCCGAGATGCCAGGGTAGGAAGCCAAAGCGCTTCGAAGCCGTTCGATATAAGCATCCACCTGCTCTGGGCGATAGCCTGCGCTCCAGGGATCAACTGAAGCATAGACGAGGTTGGTTCGATCGAACCCAAGATTCACATTGCGAAGGTTTTGGAGCGAACGGCCCAGCAGTCCGGCCGCGACCAGCACGGTGAAGGTCAGCGCTACTTGTGCGATCACCAGCAACTGCGGTAACCGTAACCGGCCTGTGGCCACCGTACGGCTATTGGCTTTCATTGCATCGTTCAAGTTGACTCGTGCAAGCATCCAAGCCGGGGCAGTTCCACAGAGCAACGCCGTAAGAAGCGATATACCGCAAGTGAAACCTAAGATTGGCAAGCTGGCGCGGAGATCGAAACCACCGATATCCATGTTTGCGCGGATGAATGAGTGTAAGACTTGCGCAAGTACATAGCTGAGGGAGAGTCCCGCACATCCACCCACTAAAGTCAGCACTAAGCTCTCAGTAAAGTACTGCCGAAACAACCGGTGGCGAGCCGCCCCGAGTGCAAGACACACAGTAGACTCACGCTGGCGAACAACAGCCCGCGACAACAATAGATTTGCGACGTTTGCGCAAACAATCAGCAGAATTAGGCTGACGAGTAGGAACAAGATCCAGAGTGCCCGGGTGTCCTCAGCGCGTAGCGGATCGATGCCACGGTCACCGGGCGACGCAATCAGTTTAGGAATTTTGTCAGCGTTGATCTTTGCGCCGGAAGGGACAACCACGCGACTGAACAGGGTCGAGAGCTCCTGAATTGCTTGATTTGCAGGCACTCCGGGCTTAACTCGCCCAATCATCTGCACCCACCAGAGACGATCCGTTTCGGCGAAATCTTTATCCAGCTTTGCACTGGGACTGAGTGCCATCTGCGCAGCGAGAGGAGCGTAGAGGTCCACCCACTCACCAATTTGGAGGCCGAAGAAGCCGGGGCGAGCAATGCCCACGATCTCGACCGATACGTTGTTCACGCGCAATACTTGGCCTAGCACCTCGCGACGTGCGCCAAGCTGCTTATGCCAGAACCGATCGCTCAAGATCACGATTGGCGGTTGACCAGCACGATCGTCACTGAGTGAAAACGGACGCCCAAGTTGTAGTTGCGCCCTAAGTCCGGAGAAGAAGTTGGCGCTCACGTACTGAAGCTGGAAGCGCTCTGCCGCCCGTTTACCGACCACTGTTGCAACCTTGGAGGAATCGGAGAACCCGATCAGCGACGCAAAGCCGTGCTGCTGCTGCGCTAATTGCCGGTAGGTACCAGCAGCAATGGAAGAACCTTTAAAACGGTGATTGTCTCCTTCGGAATAACCGGTCATCATGCTGCAGAGTTCAGATGGAAAGCCCTGATTCAGCCACTCAATGAGCTGCAGTTGCTTCGGACTAGGAACGGGAAGAGATTCAAGCAGGGCCGCATCCACCAAGCTGAAGATCGCGGAATTGGCGCCGATGCCGAGCGCAAGCGAAAGCACCAGCACGAGCGTGAAGAGCGGGGCTTTGCGCATCTGCCGAAAGGCAAATCGAGTGTCGCGGCCCCAGGACTCAAGCCAAGGCAGCAATCTCGCGTCCCGCACCTCCTCTTTGACCTTGCTGATATTCCCGAAGCGCAGGCGAGCGGCACGCGGGTCGAATCCGTCCTGCTCCTTCATAGCGAGGTGGTATTGAAGCTCGTCATCGATCTCGGCATCATTCTGTCCTGCCCGAAACGTTCGTGTCCACCGTGACCAGAAGCTCATGTATCTCCTCTCCTACACTGTCCTGAGTACCTTGGCGACCGCCGCCGTCACTGATTTCCAGCGCTGCTCTTCTTCGGCCAGACGTTTTCGCCCTTTGCTGGTCAATTCATAGAATCGGGCTCTGCGCTTGGTTTCTGAAATGCGCCACTCGGCTTTGAGCAACCCGCCCTCTGTCATCCGGTGGAGCGCTGGATAAAGGGAACCTTCCTCAACCCGGAGCACTTCGTCCGAGGCCTGCTCAATCAGATTGGCAATGGCATAGCCGCTGTTAGCCCCTCGAAGCAAGGCTTTCAAAACGAGAAGCTCAAGGGATCCCTGCAACTGATCGGTCTTAGCCATACAAAGATAACTAGGTCTAGCAGACTGAGTATACACTTGAGCATTCGGATTCACGGCAAAGCAGGCAGTTGCTCGCAGGTAATAAGCTGGCAGGTAGTGAACGAAGCTTTGCGTCAAGAACTTTTGACGATGCGAGACGAGGACCAAGAAATCAGGGAGGGGCTAGCTGAATCTGGTGAACTCGTCGGCAGCTATGTCAAACGGATGGAACGTCTTCACGTCAAGAACGCGCAGAGGTTGACAGAAATCCTGGGCACGTATGGTTGGCCAGATGAGCGCTTGGTTGCGCAAGACGGAGCTGAAGTAGCATGGTTCATCGTTCAGCATGCAATCGGATTACCTCAACTCCAGAGAAAGTGCCTCGCCCAAATGAAGCGGTCGGCAGAGAATGCACAGATTCCCAGTTGGCACGCGGCGTACTTGAAAGATCGAATAGCTATGTTTGAGGGTAGATCGCAGCGCTACGGAACGCAGTGGCTGGACGATCCTGAAGCTGGTCGCAGTCGTCCTTGGAATCTGGAGAGGGCGGACCGAGTAGACGCACTGCGTGCCCAAGTAGGCCTTGGGGCCGATGCACCCAACGCCTGAACCAGGCCCAGACTTGCCACTAGAGGAGCAAACAGCAATTCAGAGCAACCAGCAATGGTGGGAGGAGTGGCTCGCTAGCAAAGGATGGCGGACGTGAAAGCAGCCCCGCTGCTTAAGAGAAAGCTCGGCAGGGCTGATTCTTACACCTACTTAGTAGCGGTAGTGGTCGCCTTTATAGGGGCCTTCCAGCGCGACACCAAGATACTCGGCCTGCTTTGAACTCAGCGTCGTCAGCTTTACGCCGATCTTCTCCAAGTGAAGCCGGGCTACCTCTTCGTCCAGCTTCTTCGGCAACGTGTAGACACCAATCTTGTAGGTGTCTCGATTTTGCCAAAGATCGATCTGCGCCAGCGTCTGGTTCGCAAAGCTGTTGCTCATCACAAAGCTTGGGTGACCCGTTGCACAGCCCAGATTTACCAAGCGGCCTTCAGCCAGCATAAAAATGCTGTTGCCGTTCGGGAACGTATACATATCGACCTGCGGCTTGATATTGGTCCGCTTCACATCTTTGGCTTCGTTCAGTCGATCCACTTGAATCTCGTTATCGAAGTGCCCGATGTTGCAGACAATCGCCTGGTCTTTCATGTACTGCATGTGCTCGAAGGTGATGATGTCCAGGTTACCGGTGCAGGTGACATAGATATCGCCACGGCCAAGCGTGTCCTCCACCGTAGTCACTTCGAAGCCTTCCATCGCAGCCTGTAGAGCGTTGATCGGATCGATTTCAGTAACAATCACGCGAGCGCCCATGCCACGCAGAGAGTGAGCCGAGCCCTTGCCGACATCGCCGTAACCGCAGATAACAGCTACTTTGCCGGCCACCATCACATCGGTCGCGCGCTTGATGCCATCGGCCAGCGACTCGCGGCAGCCATAGAGGTTGTCGAACTTCGATTTGGTCACCGAATCGTTCACGTTGATCGCCGGAATCAACAGCGTGCCCTGTTCCTGCATCTTATACAGGCGATGAACACCGGTTGTGGTCTCTTCCGAAACGCCGCGCCATTCCGCTGCCATCTTGTGCCAGCGCTGCGGATCTTCGCCCTGAACCTTCTTGAGCAGGTTCTTGATTACTTGCTCTTCCTGGCTACCCGATGGCGTGTTAACCCAATTACTGCCGTTCTCAAGCTCGTAACCCTTGTGGATCAGAAGCGTGACATCACCGCCATCATCCACCACCAACTGCGGCCCAAGACCACCCGTATGGCTCAGCGCCTGATAGGTACACCACCAATACTCTTCGAGCGACTCGCCTTTCCAGGCAAAAACAGGCACGCCGGAAGCAGCAATTGCTGCAGCCGCATGATCTTGCGTCGAGAAGATATTACAGCTGGCCCAGCGCACATCAGCGCCCAGATCGCACAGCGTCTCAATCAGAACCGCTGTTTGAATCGTCATGTGCAGGGAGCCGGTAATGCGGACGCCCGCCAGCGGCTTGCCTGCGGTGTGCTTCTTCCGGATCGACATCAGGCCAGGCATTTCGTGCTCGGCAACGGAAATTTCTTTGCGGCCCCAATCAGCCAGGCCCAGGTCGGCCACCTTGTATTCGGTGGCAACCTGATTCAGAGTCAATGTACCCATAGTGAACCTCTCCCATGATTGTATCAAGGAATCCTGATATGTTGATGAATGCCGATGTCACTCCTGAAATCCATCCGGCTTCTGGGCGACCCTACGCGCGTCCGATTGCTGCTTCTCTTGAGGTGCGAAGAGCTTTCTGTCGCTGAATTGCAAGTCATTCTCGCCAAAGGCCAGAGTCAGATCTCCACTCATCTGGCTCAGCTCAAGCAAGCTGGGTTGGTTCAGGACCGGCGCGAAGGCAAAAGCAACTTCTATCGGCTCAAGCCGGACGAAGGGTCGAATGAGTTGCTGAATCTGCTGGAGAAGGAGCCTGGCGGAGTTCCTGATGCCGCTGCCGATGCGGAAGCACTGCAGTTGGTCTTGAGCAAACGCCGTGACCGTATGCGTGCCTACTTCGACGGACTAGCCGGACGGTTTGGGCGCGAACATCTTCCTGGGCGGTCGTGGCAGGGATTAGCTGAAGCGCTGCTCGGCTTACTTCCTCCCATGACGATTGCTGATTTAGGAGCGGGTGAAGGAACCTTTTCGCAACTGTTGGCTCGCCGGGCTTTGCGCGTGATCGCCGTAGACAACTCTGAACGCATGGTGGAATTTGGTTCTCAACTGGCAGCAAAGAACAGCGTCTGCAATCTTGAGTTCCGTTTGGGTGACATGGAGTCACTCCCCGTGTCCGATAGCGAGGTGGATCTTGCCTTTTTCAGTCAAAGCCTCCACCACGCGATTCATCCTCAGAAAGCAATGGAGGAAGCTTGGCGCATTACAAAGCCAGATGGCCGGATTGCGGTGCTCGACTTAGTGCGCCATCAGTTCGAAGAAGCTCGGGAAATGTACGCCGATGTATGGTTGGGTTTTACCGAGCTGGAACTACAACGCTTCATGAAGAACGCGGGTTTCACCAATGTCAGTACAGCTGTGGTTCATCGGGAAACTGAACTGCCTCACTTTGAGACGGTACTGGCCTTAGGCGAAAAGCGTCTGGAGTAGATTCTTGCAGAGCCAGCTCCAGCGCTACTGGGCGTTCGGTATTGGCCAAAGCCGCATAGGCAAGGGAAATGGTTGCTACAAACATCATCAACACTTCGCTGTCGCCAAGGTTGTACTCGAACAATCCGCCCACAAGAATGCCGATGGTCACGGCAACGGCTCCATGGAGCAGAAAGCGTTGATCACAGTTATGGCGACCCAACGTCAGCAGACCACGTCCGCAGTCGCGAAGTGTCAGGGCAATTACCCATAACAGTAAAAGCAATCCTGGAATACCGCGCTCGGCGGCAAACTGAAGGTAAATGTTGTGTAGGTGGCCATAGTAACCGACGGGCAGCGGACGCCGAATATCGGCCGGCACGAAGGAATTGAACTGACGGCGAATCTGTTCCGGTCCAATGCCAAACCATGGATGAGCTTTGATCATTTCGATGCCGGTACGAAAGGTGGTCACGCGATGGCGGTTGGAATCGATGTCTTCCTTCGGTTGAACCAGAGAAGTAAGCCGTTCGCGAGTGATGGCTGGCGATATGAAGTAAACAATCACGACTAGGGCCGGCACCGTAAGCATCATCTTAGGCCGCCAGAACCAGAGGAGATACAGCACGGCTGGAACAGCAGCCAGCCAGATACTTCGGGTGCCGCTCAACAAAATGGCCGCTGCAAGGACAAGTGTGCTGCCGTAAACCCATAGCGGAAATCGTCGCCCAGCGAAAAAATAGTGGGCGAGCAGTAGCAACAACACGCTCAGTTGCAGTGCGCTGAACGTCATCCAATGGCTCTCAAACCCGGTGATTCGCTGCCCGACATACGCCTGGTAACTGGCATTCCGATACTTCACAAAATATTGAGTGACTGCCCATGCTCCGGACGCAGTTGCCGTCGCGGTCCAGCCAATAAGCACGTAATAAGCCTTCGAAAACTGGGTCGAGAAGACGCCATAGATCAATGGAATGAAGAAGAAGATGAAGAACTTTTTGATTTGTGCGCGACCTAACCAGGGGTCAGGACAGAGCACGTCAGCAAGAGCGGTCCAGAGAAAGAAGGCGGCAAGCGGAATCCAGATCCGAGGAAACTGCAGCTTCTGCCGGAACACAAGCAGCAGAGCCAAGCCAAGCCCTAGAAAGAGCTGACTTGCGGCAATCGAAACATGGATCAGTGAAGCCGCGAGCACGGCCACAACCAGGAGAACGCGATCTTGCGTTCGTTCTGTAACGAACATAAAAGGTACAGTATGACAGAATTACGAGTTATCCCAGATGGTTGTTTACCTGCTTAGGCATGGAACGGCTCAAGATGCCGGCAACGGAATAATCGACTACCGGCGCGCGCTGACTGAGGATGGCCGCCGGAAGTTGCGGCAGATTCTGACTGTGGCCGCAGAGGCGAAAGTCATGCCCACCGTTCTCCTTTCCAGCCCTCTTCTCCGTACAATGCAAACTGCGGAGATAGCAGCTGAGGTCCTGCATTTTGGGGGTGGCGTAGTACAAACGCCGGTCCTGAAACCAGGTACAACGCCCCAACAAGTCTGGGAAGAAATACGGCTGTACCGTGACGAGCCCTCGCTGCTGCTGGTGGGACACAATCCCCTAATGAGCCAACTTGCCGGTTATCTGCTTGATTCGCCTAACATGCAAATCGACTTCAGAAAAGGGGCTCTCATGAAAATTCAGTTGGATTCCTTCCCGCCCTGTCCCCGCGGCTCCCTCCACTGGTATCTAACGGCGAAACTGGCCTCGCACCGGTCGCTATGAGACATCCGTAGTGGCTACTTGCATTTATTATGGAAGCAAGGGTCTGGTTGATGTTAGCAATAATTGCACAGGAAAAACGTGTGTCTCGGCTCTGGCGCCATGGTCTGGCATCAGTGCTGCTGGCGGGACTGGTGAGCGCGCAAACGGCCACCGATGGGCAGGCGGAAAGCGCCACGCATTCCGACGGACAAGCCCAGCAGCAGATACCTACTGAATTCCAATCTCACGGAATTGAATACGAGGCACTGACTCATAACGGCATTACCGTAATGTTTGCAACCCTGCCGCCTCATATTAAGGAGTACAACGTGGTCCAGTTGACTATCACCAACGGATCACTCGTGTCATGGACGGCCAAGCCGAGCGACTTCACATTTGTCCGGCAGAGTGGAACCGTTCTTCCGTCTGTTTCGGCCGATGACGTAGTGGGTTCATTGATGGAACATGCCAGCGCGAGCGACGTTGTCAAACTGCAGCTCCTGTATGAAGACACCATCTACGGCCTCACCAACTTTCGATCGACTAACGGCTATGAGCAGCGCCGGCAGGCGGGTATGGCACAGTTTGTCAACAAGGGCTTCCGGGCAGCAGCGGCGGCTTCGGCTATCACTATGGTCCCTACAAAGTTGAAGCCGGGCGACAGTACAGACGGTGCAGTGTTCTTTGAAAACAAAACGAAAGAGAAAGCACTCGGGCCAGGTCATCTGGTTGCCAGAACGTGCGGTGAAACATTTTCTTTTGAGGTCTACCCAGAGTTGAAGGTTCATCAGTGATCGTTAGCAATCGCGCATCGGGCTTGATCGATCTCCATGCGCACACCACTGAATCAGACGGAAGCTATACGCCTGCGGAGTTGGTAGGGCTTGCCATCCGCAATGGTCTACAGGCACTGGCCATTACCGACCATGACACGTTCTCCGGTTATGAAGCTGCCATTCCTCACGCAGCGCAAGCGCAGTTGACTCTGGTGCGAGGCATTGAGTTAAACTCGCGCCTGGCACTGGATGACGGCGATTATCGCGCGGCTCATATGCTGGGTTACTTTCCGGTGAATGAGCCGTCTGAAGAGTTCGTGGAGTGGCTTCAGAGTGAGCGGGACGACCGGCGTCAACGCAACCGAAAGTTAGCCGAAAGTCTGCAGTCCAGGGGCGTTGCCATAACGCTAGACGAAGTCGAGTCCCGCGGGAAGAGTCTGACCGGACGCACTCACTTCGCGCAGATTCTGTTGGAGAAAGGCTACGTCAATTCCTTCGAGGATGCATTCCGCCAGTACTTGGGGCGGGGTGCCGAAACCTATGTGGAGCGCGACAGCCTCTCAACTGAAGAAATCATCAATCGCATTCGTAAAGCGGGCGGAATTCCTACTGTGGCGCACCCAGTCCGGCTCTCATTGCCACGAGCGGTTGAGCGCCAGGCCCTACTGCGCTTGAAGAAAGCTGGATTGATGGCGCTGGAAGTCTATCATTCAGATCAGTCAGCCGAGTTGCAAGCATACTATTTGCAACTGGCGAACGAACTCGATTTGCTGCCAACGGGCGGGTCTGATTTTCATGGCGAGATCAAACCGAGCATCGATCTAGGCATTGGTTATCACGGGAACGTGCGGGTGCCTTTTCGCTTCCTGGAAGCTTTGCAGCAAGCGACTATATCTCACGGGACGGAGTCGTCAAACTAGCATGGCGGAACCGCTCCCCAGACTGCGCTTCAATCTCGATTTTATGCCGTCTCCGGACCCAGAGCGTCCGGGTTTGTATATACGCGATCCCTATCATTACACCGACGCGACCCTCCTGGTGCCGCCCGTGCTGGTGCAGGCGCTCGAGTGCTTCGATGGGGAACAGACTGGCCTCGATCTTCGATCCGAGTTGGTGCGGATTACCGGTGAAATCCAGGTGGGAGAGATTGAGCAGCACCTGTTCGAAACTCTGGATGAAGCAGGCTTTCTGGAAAATGATCGCTATCGCGAAATGCGGGCGAAGGTCGAACGAAAGTTTGCCGAAGAGCCGATACGCGAGGCGGCGTTTGCAGACTCGGCTTATCCATCGAATCGAATGGCGCTTGCTGATCTGCTGACTCAGCGTGTTGGCGGTCCGGGAGGGGATGAATCAATCGTTGCGATTGCGGCGCCGCATGCCAGCCCTGATGGCGGGTGGGACAGCTATCGCGCCGCTTATCGAGCCTTACCAAATGTCGAAACAGGGAAGGACAAGCTATTTATAATTCTTGGCACTTCGCACTACGGCGCGCCTGATCGCTTCGGGCTGACGCGCAAGCGGTTTCAAACTCCATTCGGTTTGGCTCGCAACGAAACCGCTTTAGTTGACGAACTGGAACAGCGTGCTCCCAAGGCTGTACGCATGGAAGATTACTGCCACGCAGTCGAGCACTCCATCGAGTTTCAGGTTGTGTTCCTACAGCATCTCTACGGTCCAGAGGTGAAAGTGCTGCCTATCCTATGCGGCCCTTTTGTGAAAAGCATCTATGAGGGAGGTCTGCCGGAAGATAACGGAGATGTGCTGCGCTTCTTTGAGGCTCTCGGCGACATTGGTGCAAGGGAAGGGAAGCGGCTCTGCTGGGTGCTCGGTGTTGATATGGCTCATATGGGTCAGCGCTATGGTGACCCTTTTAGCGCTCACGCCAACCGGGGAGAGATGATAGACATTACCGAGCGCGATCGTCAGCGCATTGAACAGATCAACAACGCCAGCGCGCTCGATTATTGGTCGCTAGTGCAGGAGCGCCACGATGATATGAAGTGGTGCGGGTCGGCGCCCTTCTACACATTTATGAAGGCCATGCCGAAACTGCAAGGCGAACTGCTGGCTTACCAACACTGGCAAATTGATCCACACAGTGTGGTCAGCTTTGCCGGCATGCTGTTCCGGCGCTAGCTTATTGCTGACCGCCACCCCACCAATATCCGGGACGTGTTCGGATTCTGAGACCGGGCCGGTCTACGGCAACACGAATGTTATGGAAACCAGGCTCGCGTGTGGTTTCAGCTGCCGGCGAGTAGCTGAGTAGATACTGACTGTTCAAGTCTTTGCCGATATCAGAGATCGCGTTCTCAAGAGTCTTGTCTGTAGCAAAGCTGTATAGCTGGCCACCAGTGAAGTAAGAGAAAGCTTCTGCCGGGGTTTTCTTGAACAGATCGCGCATACCGTGATAAATAGGCGGCACGGCATTCAGCCAGTTGCCATCCTGCTGTTGAATGACGTTGGTTTCTGTACGCGCCCCATTGCCGTTGATGTTTGGTAAAGCTTCGGGAGGAACGCGGCCATTCTGCCGTCCAGGATAGGGAGTCTTCATCATCACGGACGTCAAAACCTTCGATATATCAACGCAATAAACAATCACGTTGTCGAACTGCATCTGCCGAACCGTCTCCTGCAAGTGAGCCTCACTGCCTTTATCAACGTTGCGGCTCAAAAGCAGAACCACATGACGCCGGGCATTTTTCGGGTCATGCTGCTTCAACATGTGATCGGATTCAAGCACCGCATCAATTAGCGCCGCGCTGCTGGAACCGCTCTTCAGCTTCTGCATGGCGTCGTCGATCTTATTCGCATCGTCCGTGAAATCGAGTAGATGTTGCATGCGATGATCGAACGCCAGAATTGCGACATCACCGCCTTCGCCCGTAACCAGGCCATGCAGAAGAATTCCGGTCTTCTTCAGCTTCGGAAGAACGGGCTCAATCTCCGAGTTTGATTGCACCGCCAGAACGACGGACATGGGAAGCTGCGTATACTCGGCGGCAATCTTCTGAGAGCGATCGTTGTCGAAAAGCTCAAACTCTTTCACGCTCAATCCGTTAACGTACCCGTGTCCATCCGGGTCGAGAACGGTGGTGGGAACCAGGACCGTGCGGGTCGTAGTCACAATCTTGAATGGGTTCGAATTGTCTGTATCTAGACTGCCGATCTCATTACCGTTGCCGTTCGGTTGCGCCGTCCCTGAATTGCCGTCTGTAGCGGACGGTACCTGCTTAGGTGCCGGACCTAGTGCGCCCGGTTGCGGCGGCGGGCCTTGCGGGATTTCGCCCGGCTGTATCGTCTGCCCCGAACACCAATGAGCGAACACCATGCACGAGCAGACTAAGAACGCCTTTGAGACCTGATTCATTAAGCTTGAGATGCTTTCCTACCTTCTTCAGTTTCCAATACCGCCATGTTGTGTTTGGCCGCCCAGCAGATTGA
Source organism: uncultured Bryobacteraceae bacterium (assembly GCA_964248065.1). Taxonomy (GTDB): domain Bacteria; phylum Acidobacteriota; class Terriglobia; order Bryobacterales; family Bryobacteraceae; genus Bog-105. Next base: position 91,808 of record CAXTWQ010000006.1, read on the forward strand.
CCACATGCTGAACAAGATGTTTGATGGCGTGGAGCGAGTGCACAGCGCCTGCCGGCGCGCCGGGCAAGTTCACAATCAAGCTCTTGCCGGCAGTACCGGCCAGGGCGCGAGAGAGCACGGCGAAAGGCGTCTGCTCCAGCCCACGCAGGCGCATTAGTTCGCCCAATCCTGGGAGCTCGGTCTGCAATACTCTCCGCGTAGCCTCAGGCGTTACGTCGCGCCGTGCAACACCTGTTCCGCCGGTGGTCAGGATCAAGGAAGCGGTTCCTGCATCAATCCACTCGCTCAGTTGTGAGGCGATGGCATCCTGTTCGTCGGCTATTGCCTTCTGTATTGCAACCTGCCACTGGATTTCTCTGCATACAGCTGCCAGCGCGGGCCCCGATAGATCCTCGCGTGTGCCTGCGACAACCGAATCGCTGATTGTCAGAATCGCAACTATAATCGGAACGCTATCGCCGGACATACTCGCCCGACTTGCCGCCCGTCTTGCGTAACAGGTGAAGCTCTCGAATTTCGATTGCCTTATCCAGTGCTTTCGTCATGTCGTAAAGCGTGAGCGCAGCTACAGCCGCGGCGGTCATGGCTTCCATCTCAACACCAGTCTGCGCCGCCGTCGAAGCGGTGGCTTCGATTCGTATTCCGTCGGTCTCCAAACGCATGTCGATAGCGATGTGGCTCAACGGGATCTGATGGCACAGCGGAATCAATTCCGAAGTCTTCTTCGCCGCCATGATGCCGGCAATGCGAGCCACCTCCAGCGGATCGCCTTTTTTGTTCCCGGGCAGGGCAGCCAGCACCTGGGCTGACATTGCTACAAAGGCATGAGCGGTTGCGGTACGTGCGGTTTCCGCTTTGCTGCCCACGTCAACCATGGAAGCTTCGCCAGCCGAGTTGTAGTGGGTTAGTCTGTCGCTCATGTTTTATGGCTTTGCAATCACCCGGATCGTATCGCCGATCGCCCAGGTCTCCCGATCGTGATCCGCTACTAAGAAGACATTGGCTCTGGCTAGCGCCGGCACATCGCTGGATCCTTGCCAAGGCAAGTGCCGCAAACTCGTTCCATCCTGACCGAGATAAGCGGGAAGAAAACGCGTCAGCCCCAGGCGGTGCCGAAAAGGCGCTTCGAATCGTGCAGAGAGCAGCGGCAAGAGCGGCTCTCGATCGCCCGAGAGCACTTCCAAAGCAGCGCGGGCAAACAGTTGATAGGTCACCAGGGTCGAACCAGGGTTTCCGGGCAATCCGAAAACAACTTTATTCCCTAGTGCGCCAAAAGCGGTGGGCTGGCCAGGCTGAATGCGAACCCGCTCAAAGTGGAACTGAACACCGAGTTCGCGCAGACATGGCTTGACCAGGTCGTACTTGCCCGCCGAAACGCCGCCGCTTGTAATCAACATGTCGTGAGTGAGTCCAATCTTTAAGGCCGGGAGCAGGGCCTCGCGGGTATCTCGCGCAACAGGCAAAACATGCGGCACTCCGCCACTTGCGCCAACCAGCGCAGCCAGCATGAATGAGTTTGAATTGCGAATCTGGTGCGGCTCCGGTTGCCCCTTCACGTCCACAATCTCGTCGCCCGTTGCGAGAATGCTAACCGAGGGCCGACGGACTACGTGAACCTTTGCATGTCCGGTCATGGCCAGCGTAGCAATATGGCTTGCATCGATACGCGTGCCGGCAGGGATGAGTACTCGTCCAGCACTTGCTTCCGCCCCTTGCGGATTGATGAACTGGCCTAGCTCAGCCCGGTTCCCAATCCGAACCATGTCGCCCTCACGACCGACGTGCTCCACCATGACGACTGCGTCGGCACCGGGCGGAACGGGCGCGCCTGTCATGATCTCCAGAGCTTCTCCGGAAAGAAGCGGCGCCGTATCTTCCTGACCAGCGCGTACCTCGCCGCGCACTTTCAACGTACCTGGAACATCGGAGGCACGAACCGCAAATCCGTCTCGCAGCGACCGGCGGAGTGTTGGGTAATCACGGTCAGCAGTGGCAGAATTGGCGAGAATGCGGCCATGCGCTTCGGCGAGCGGCACCAACTCGGACCGTCCCTCTCGATAGAGGGTCTCACTCACTTTCAGAACGAGTGCGCGCGCCTCTTCCCACTCTAAGGTTTTGACTGGAGGCGTTTCCGGCACGCTTTGGATTGTATCGTTCGGCTTGCGACTTGGTGATCCAATCAGCCGTTTGCGGTCAGCTTGCGAATTTCTTGCTCAATTGCGTGTCGAACCGTCTCGCGTTCCTCGTGATCCTTGTATTCTTTACGTGGCCAAAAGAAGCCGCGCAGACCGTCCTTGTGACGCCGGGGCACGACGTGAATGTGCAGATGCGGCACAGACTGGCTGATACGGTTGTTGACGGCAATGAAGCTGCCTTCAGCACTGACAGCTGCTTCAACGGCACGCGCCAGCATTTGAGTCTTCAGCAACATAGGACCGGCCAGGGCCGCCGGTAAATCGAGCAAAGTGGCATAGTGTTCGCGCGGGCTGAGCAATACATGGCCGGGAAATAAGGGATGGCTGTCGAGAAACGCTACTGCGTCTTCGTCCTCCCAAACAATGTGCGAAGCAAGATCCTTCGCAATGATTCGACAAAAAATGCAACCAGGGTCCTGCACCCCAATATGGTAACTGCGCACTGCGCTCAGGGCTGAAGAGAGACGAAAGTAATCTCTTTTTCTCGTCCGCTCACGGCACACGCATCACCGCCACGTTGCTTCGCTGCCAGCATTGCCGTCTTCGCTGCTGTGACCAACTCCACAGCCATTTGTCCAGAGTGCGGATAGAAAGAAACGCCGGCGCTGACCGTTATGGATACTTCCCCCACGTCAGCGATCGGCACCGGCACACGAGCAAGTTGAAGTAGCTTCTGAATAGGCCGATCAACACCGTTGGTCCGTTCCAAAGACTGCAGAATTATAAAGAACTGATCGCCTGCAATTCGCAAGAGAAAATCGTTGGTCCGGAAAGCATTGCGCAGCCGACCTGCCAGCATCTTCAAAACTCCGTCACCAGCTGTCTCCCCGTAATCGTCATTGATAGCCGAGATGTTATCGACGTCGATGTAGATGAATCCGACAAACCGATCATCTGCATCTGCCGAGCTCTTGGCCCGGTTGATCAGGCCTTCCAGGGCGCGCCGGTCCGGCAACCGCGTCAGTTGGTCGAGGATGAGCGAATCCGAATCGGTCTGGCTTCTGAGCAGGCGCAATGCTTCGGTTGTGCGTTGATGAACTTTCTGAGCTTCGCGCGACCTCAGTTCACTGGAGACCAACTCAGCCAGATCCTTCAGTAAACTCTCTTCAACCGCCGACCATTTCTCCCGCGCCTTGTTGTCGATAACGCACAGACTGCCCACTCTGGCACCGGAGTGAGTACGAAGTGGCGCGCCAGCGTAGAAACGAATCTCAGGCCCACCGGTTACAAGAGGATTATGGGCAAATCGCGGGTCTGCTGCTGCATCAAGAATCACCAGAGGTTTGTCCTGCAAGATCGTATGAGCGCAGAACGCCTGGTCTCGCGGAGTCTCTTCTGCGACAAGACCAGATAGTGATTTGAACCACTGCCGATCGTCATCTACCAGTGATAAGGCAGCGATCTGGGTTCCAAACAAGATGCGGGCCAGCCGTGTAATCCGATCGAATTCGGTTTCAGGATCAGTGTCAAGAATTTGTAGTTCTCGCAACGCCGCCAGCCTGGTCGCTTCATCGGCAGGGATAGGGTAAGCGCGCTCCTCCTCCGTCATGTCCGAGGCTTGACTTTTACTCTCAACCATAGGTAAGCTCGCCTTTCTCCTCCGCAGTTGCTCCACAGAGCGCTTCGTCGTCAAACCAAGTTGGATCGAACTGCTCGAGCAATGCCCGGCAATTCAGGACATCGACAGTCTTCCCAGCGATGATCGCCGGATAAGAAAGAGAGCAGTCGCGCTCGGAGTGCGGCGTCAGTTTGTCAGTCACAATGTCTAGAACTTTCCTGACCACAAATCCAACAGATCGGTCGCCGCGCTTGAAGACCAGAAGGGCAAAATTGTCACTTTCCTCGTCGTAATACTCTTCAAGACCCAGCCTCTCGTTCAATTTCAGAAGCGG
>CAXTWQ010000006.1:95904-107424 GCA_964248065.1 uncultured Bryobacteraceae bacterium
CACGCCGCCGCGATATTGCATGACAAGGCGTCCACTCGCATACTCCAGCAAGGTCCGGGGCATCTCTTCCAGTCTGTCTACGTAGGATAGAGAAATAGCCACTTGAGCCGACACTCCAACGCGGCACAGCAATGACTGTTCGTTGTGACTGGCGAGTTCTTTTACATCCTGCTTGCGTTGTACCGTCGTCGTAGCGGACCCTTCCAGCCCAGCATGCCTGAGAATGCCGTTCACGTCGAGAATCAGACAAACCTCCCCATCGCCCAGCACGCTTGCACCAGCAAAACAGGCTAGAGATTTCAGCTCGGGATCCAGAGGCTTCACCACGATCTCTTGAGTGTCTTCAACGCCATCCAGGAGCAATGCAAAAAACTGCTCCTCACCTTGCAGCACGGCAATGTAGAGAACTTCTGAGCTCCCCTGAGCCGGCAGCCGTAACAGTTCACCCAGATCGATCATCGGCAGGATATAGTCGCGCCAGTGAAGAACAGGCGTCTCGTTTACCAGTTCAATGGGACTAGAAGGAGAATCTTTCTCTACCCGGATCAGCTCAATCAAGTTCCGCTGCGGAAGAATAAACGGTTGGCTGCGGCTTGCGACAATCACGCCAGGAACAATCGCCAGCGTCAAAGGGATTCGGATTTTGATGGCCGTTCCCTTGCCGAGCTCGGACTGTAGATCCAGCAATCCACCGATTTTCTCGACACTTGTCTTGACCACATCCATACCAACTCCCCGTCCGGAGATATTGGTGACTGTTTCTGCCGTCGAAAAACCTGGATGGCAGATGAGAAGAATTGCTTCTTTATCGGACAGAACAGCTGCATCGCGCTCGGTGAGCAGACCCGAGCTGACCGCCTTCCGCTTAACGCGAACCGGATCAATGCCACCGCCGTCATCGGTAATCTCAATGTGAACCTGCCCGTTGGCATGAAAGGCACGCAGCAATAATGTGCCCTGGGCGGGTTTGCCGCAGTCAATTCGCACTTGCGGAGTCTCAAAGCCGTGGTCGCACGAGTTGCGAACAATATGAATGAGCGGATCGCGGATCGCATCCACTACTGCCCGATCTAGTTCGGTCTCGGCGCCTCTCATTTCCAGATTGATCTGTTTGCCGCAGGTCTTGGCGAGATCACGTACTACACGCGGAATTTTGCCCCATGCCGATCCAATCGGTTGCATGCGAGTTTTCATGATGCTCGCTTGCAGCTCAGTCGTAATGCTGTTCAGCCGTTGCGAGCTTGTCTGATAGGGTTTGGCGGCTCGCGCAGAGAGTTTGGCGATCTCGTTCCGGGCCAATACCAATTCGCCCACTAAATTGACCAGACGATCAAGAAAGGCGACGTCCAAACGAACGGTCGTATCTGCCTGAGCGGGGCTGCTACCCGCCTTCTTCTCGCCAGACGGCTGAGCTATGACAGGCTTTGAAGCGGTAGCTGGCACTGCCTGCTCGGAGGCTGGCGCGGCAACTTGCGGGATTACTTCCGGATCGGGTGCTTCGGAATTTTTCGATTCAACAGCAACCGAAGAGGTACAGGTGTCAACACTGAGCGCTGCTATGCCAGCCGACGCTCGCTTCTGCTCTGCGCGCGATAGCGACTCCAACAAGGCCAATAGATCTAACTGTGTGGTGTTACTCTCGGTTCCCGTTTCCTTGATTACGGCAAGCTCGCTTTTGATTGCATCCACGGCGCTCAATACAGCGGAAGCTAATTCGGGTGTGAGTGACTGCTCGCCCGCACGAACTTCGCTTAATAAATTTTCCGCTCGGTGGCTGATCCCTTCCAGGTTGACAAAACCGAGAAATCCGCAAGTGCCCTTGATCGTGTGAATCGTTCGAAAGATACTACCTAGGAGCGACGGGCTCTCAGGATCTTTCTCCAGCTGCACGATCTCTTCGTCCAGGCGCGCTAGATTTTCCTGGCTCTCTAGGAGAAACTCACTGACGATCTCTTCATCCTGGACCATTTCACGACCTCTCGCTTGGTTGAAAACGAGGTTTCGCGCCCGGCAAAGTCATTGTTGCTTTCTCATCCAGCAAAGGCCGACGCTGATAGAAACGGGCACTTCGAATCAACTTCATATCTAGATGGACGTCCAGGTTGACCAGCGATTCTGCTGTTCCCAAAAGAAGGTAGCCATCGGGAGACAGAGCTTCAGTGACCGACTTTAATATCTTTAACTTTGTCGGCATGTCGAAGTAGATCAGGACGTTGCGGCAAACAATAAAATCGTATGGCTGCACCGTTTGTGGAATGTTGCGCAGATCCATTTGGGCGAAACGGACCATCTTGCGGATTTCTTCGCTGATCTGCCAACCTTCAGGGTGCGCTTGGAAGTGACGCATTCGCTGACTTGATACACCGCGCTGCACCTCCACCTTTGTGTAGATCCCGCTTTTCGCGCGCTCCACGATCTGCGACGAAAGATCGGTCGCAAAGATGTCGATTCGGCTGCGATCGATGCCTAGTTCGAGCAGCATCATCGCCAGACTGTAGGCTTCCTGGCCTGACGAAGAAGCGGCAGACCAGACGCGAAGTTTTGATGTAGGCGGGCGCGAGGCGAGCAGGCGAGGTAATAAATCCAGCTTCAGCGCTTCGAACGCACTCTCATCTCGAAAGAAAGAGGTCTCATGAATCGTCACCGATTCCACAATTGCCTGTCGCAACTTAAGGGACGGACCCTTCCGAACTATCGTGCACACCGCGTCCAGATTTGGCAGACTCTCAGCCTTCATCATCGGCGCGAGGCGCGTACTCAGAAAATACTCTTTACCGTCATCCAGTACGATCCCCGATTCACGAAGGATGTACTGCTTTAGAAAGGTGTAGTTGTCCCGGCTTATCAATGGCATTGCATTGCTCATAGTTGTAATCTGGCCCGCGGCCGCATTCCTGTCTGGCGTACAATTTCACTCGCGATCTCTTTTAGGTCCAAAGTGAAATCGGCTAGTCCCGCCTGCGCAACCTGTCCAGGCATTCCCCAGACGGTGCTTGAAGCTTCATCTTGCGCAACAATGGTTGCTCCTGCCCGCTTCAAATCACGGCTTCCGAGTAAACCGTCTTGACCCATCCCGGTCAGCACAATTCCCAACGTGTGCGCTCCATAGACCCGGGCTGCTGACCTAAATAGCGGATCGACAGCAGGCCGGCAGGAGTTTTCCGGAGGGCCCTCATCCAGCAGAGTTACCACTTGACCATTCCGGACTGCCACCTGCATATGCCGATTTCCAGGTGCTACTAGGATCCTTCCGCTCAGGACGGGAGTACCCTCTTGCGCCTCCAGAACTGTCAGGGTGGTACGCTTTTGCAGCCGCTCTACCAGGAGCGAAGTAAAGGCTGCTAACGTGTGCTGAACTATCAGCACTGGAACGCTTAGGTCCGCCGGTAGCAACGGCAGCAAAACACTCAACGCATCAGGACCGCCGGTGGAGACACCGATAACAATGACGCTCTTCTTTGTCGATCGCTGTCCAGAGGCGGAGGTCTGCAGCTTTTTCAGTGCTACTGGGCTTGCGCTTGCCGAGCTTTCAGGGCTCATCGTTGTTTGGACTGTCGTTCCCAAAGCGATAGCTGTTTGTTGGACCAGGTATTGGCGAACGCTCCCATCCGGGTTGCGAAATCCATTTGACTTAATCCAGCAAGCAGCCACTCCGATCGATTGTCCTTTTTGGGCCAACCGACTCTGGTCTGTTTGGTTTGCAGTAAGCAGTACCAAGCTGAGACTACGGTGCTCGGCTTTTACTGCTGTCACCAGGGAAGCCACTTCTTCCCATGGCCGATCTGCATCAATCACGACCAGGTGAGGTCTCGCTTTTGCAACATTCAGCAATGTGACATCAACGGCCGGAGAGGATGTGAACGCCTCCAGCGACTCACTGGTCTTAAACAGCTCTTTCAACGCTGTTCGCAGCACGACCGAGTGATCGACGAATAAGACTCTTGCTCGCCCGCCTAGCGGCTTACCGTCCATTCCCGGAACCATTCCGTTGACGGACACCTCACCTGCCTGATTCATTGGTCGCTACGAGTTGAGACAGCTGCGTCGCTCTGTCCCGCACCGAATGCGCAGCTTTCAGACTCGTCTCGCTGCCCTCTGCCGTGTTCTTGGCCGCGACCGCTACGCCGGTAATGTTTCGGGCAATCTCTGAAGCGCCCCGGGCGGCTTCCTCCACGTTTCGTCCAATCTCGTTGGTGGTGGCTGTTTGCTCCTCAACCGCCGAAGCAATGGTGTTCGAAATTTCGCTTACCTGGTCGATGATGCTGCCGATCTTTTCAATAGCCTCAATCGCTCCGCGAGTGTTGGTTTGAATGGCTTCGATTTTGCGGCCAATCTCTTCCGTTGCACTAGCCGTCTGCTTGGCCAGCTCTTTCACCTCATTGGCAACAACCGCGAACCCCTTACCGGCTTCGCCAGCTCTTGCCGCTTCGATGGTTGCGTTCAACGCGAGTAAGTTCGTTTGCTGCGCAATGGACGTGATGACCTTAATCACTTGGCCAATTTCTACACTCGAGTCACCTAATCGCGAAATTGTCTGGTTCGCAGAACCAGCGGCAGTCACCGCCGCCTGCGCAACCCGTGCCGCTTCGCCTGAGCTGCGTGCAATCTCCTGGATGGAGACCAGCATTTCTTTAGCTCCGCCAGCCACGATCTCAATGTTCTTCGAGACCTGCTCGCTTGCTACTGAAACCACATTGGCTTGCTCGGCAGTTTCGTCTGCGTTGCGCGCCATCTGTTGGCCAACCGAGGTCAGCTCTTCAGAGGAGACAGTCAGAGCTTGCGCATTCGATGCAACATCGCCGACCACCTTCGCCAAACTATTGGCCGTTGCAGAATTCCGTTCCAGCTCGTCCAGGCGCTCAAAGGAATTGGAGACTAGCTTGCCGATGTTTCGTAGAGCCTCCAGCCGCTCTTGCGAAAGTGTCAGAGTCTCGAGCGCAAAGAAGTCCATCGTACCGATGACTTCTCCGGCTAAGGTGATAGGAAAACAGACTCCTGATTTGACACCTGCTTTCTGTGCGACGGGAGCGCGGCAGCAATCCTTCATTGTGCCTAGATCCTGCACAAAGTAAAGGTCGCGTCCTTTCCAAGCTCGTCCGCTTAACCCTTCGCCCTCTTGGAACCGAGCTTCCAGCGTCACACGCCGAAATTCGTCGTTGACAATGCCGGCCTCTACAGCAAACTTCAGCTTCTGCGCTTTCGAATCCAGCTTCCAGTACGAGCCATAGGCCCAGCCAAACGAAGTCCGGACGGTTTCGAGCGCTAGCCGAGCCGCTTCCTCTTGTGTCTGTGCACGCGAGACAACTGAGAGGACAGTGTTCACGGCTCGAGTATCTTCTACTTTGCGCTCCAGATAGTTGATCCGTTCCAATGAGCCCGATACCAGACTGGCGACGTTGCGTAACGAATCCAATCTCGAAGCCGAAGGCTTTAATGTTTCGAGCGAGAAGAAATCCATGGTGCCGACAACGGCATCACTCATTTTGATCGGAAAACAAATGCCTGACTTGACGCCGGCTTTCTGGGCGATCGGAGCGCGGCAGCAGTCTTTCATTGTGCCTAGGTCAGACACGAACATCAGTTCGCCGGTATCCCAAGCCCGGCCGCTGAGGCCTTCGCCTCTCCGAAAACGCGCTTCCAGGGTTACTTTGCGGAAGTCTTCGTTCACGATGCCCGAGTCCATCCCAAATCGCAGTTCGGAGTCTTTGCTCAGTTCCCAATAAGATCCATAGGCCCAACCAAAAGCTGAACGGATTGTGTCCAACACGCCGCGCACTGCGTCGGTTGCGTCCTTGGCTTGCGAAACGACCTGCAAAACACGATTGATTGCGACTGTGTCCTCAGCTGAAGCCGCTTGCACCTCGGCGGCATGAATGCGCGCCATGGCACCGGAGACTAGGCTTGCCACCGTCTTCAAGGTCGACATACGACTATTGGAGGGCTGCAGTCTCTCGCGAGATAAAAAGTCCATCGTGCCGACAACCTGGTTGTCCACAATGATGGGAAAGCATACACCTGATTGAACTCCGGCCCGTAAGGCAGCGGGTGCGCGGCAGCAGTCCTTCATCTGACTCAGATCCTGCGTGAACATCAGGCTCCGGGTCGACCAGGCTCTCCCGCTGAGGCCCTCTCCTTCCCGAAATTTCGCTTGCTTGGTAACGTCTCGGAACTCCTGACTTAAGCTGCCGGAATCCACAGAGAATTCCAGCTCCTTGCTGTCGGTGTTCAAGGACCAGAATGAGCCGTAGTGCCACCCAAACCCAACTCGAACAGCCTCCAGAGCTTTCTCAGCTGCGCCCTTGAAGGTCTTTGCATCAGCCAGTGCTTCCAATACGGACAGGATTCCTGCTGCATTCGCTTCGGCTTCCACGACTGCTGCGTACTCGGCGCCTACTTCCGGTTTGGTTTTGGGCTTCGCCATTGCTGTCGGCTTCTGTGCCGGCAGGGAAGATGCGTTTTTCTTTCGCAGTTTGGTCTGTTCGGGTTTGGCTTTCAATTTCATATCTCTCTCATGGGTTCGAACGGTATCGGTGAACTACTTAGCGACTACGGTTGTCGCTTTGAAAATTTCGCTGCTCTTCAAGATCAGGAGCAAGCTTCCATTCACTCGGCAGACATCGCTTAAGATGCCGCGCAACTCGTGGGGCAATGTGGGCGCTGGTACTTCATGCGCGTCGGCAGGAATCTCCAGTACGTCTCCGATTTCATCTACCTGCAGACTACGGACAGCTTTGTCTGAGCGGATGACTATATTGAAGGGCGGCTCGCCTGAGCTTTGAGGGAGTAGATTGAGGCGGACACGCATATCGATTGCCGTGATAATCTGCCCACGCAGATTAATCAGACCAGCAATGACGGGAGCTGCCAAGGGAACCGGCGTTAACCGCTGAGCTACCAGGAATTCCTGTACCTCAAGTGCATTGATCCCAAAGCGCATGGAGCCGACCCGGAACGTGGCATAGCTATAAGTGTTTTGTGTTCCCATGGCCCTCGCTTCAGTAAGGAAGTAAGGCCGGATTGACATTCGTCGCAACCGTAACGTACTTCAGAAAACTCTGAGGGCGCCAATGATGGGGCGGCTGGGTCTCAGAAACAGTAAGCCGCTGAGGAACCACTCCTCGATAGATTCAGAACTTGCCGCGCGAGCTTGCTGCGTTACTTGTTGCTGTGGGTTTGCTGATTGGGCTGGTGAACAAGTTCAGTTGGCCGCGTGCTTTGCTTGAGGAAAAAGGCGAGCGCTAATGCAAATAGAAAAAGACCGGCGATCCTGAGATTCGGATAGCGCTTCGGATTCAGGCTCTCCGCATTTTGCATTTGCACCCAACCAGGAAATCCGAGAAATGTAGCCGCAAGAATCGGACCAATGTAGGGCACGCTAAGAAAGCAAAAGCCCAAGAAGATGCACAACGGCCAGTCCCACCATTGCAATTTCCATTCATGCTTACGCAGCCTGACCATTTCAGGCGGTTAGAGCAGTGCTGGGTTCAACGGGTTTCAGCGGCGCAGTCCTTTGTTGTTCCGCTACACTGAAGATTAACTTATAAGGAGTTCTATGGCTGAGCAGAATCAGGCTGATACGGGAAAGAGCATCCACGCGGCTTCCCCGAAAATCGAGCAGAAAAAAGAGGCGCTGTATAGCGCAGAGTACATGGGTAGTGGAACGTTTAGGATCACCAAGCCTAAGCGGCAGGCACGTAAGCGTAGACAATCGGCTCTGAAGGGCACCACTCGCGGCGCTCGCAAGTAAATAGCGATTTCAAATTGTTTGAGTAACCTTGCTCAGTGTCCGCGGCTGATCAGGGTTCAGGCCCCTAATCGCTGCCAGACTCGCAGCAAATAACTGCCCGGGGATGATGTACGGAATTGGCGTCCAGATATCTTCCGGCAGTTCTGCATCGTCGCAGTTCATCGCAGCTGGAATTACGATTGTTCGGCGCGTCACCCCTCCTTTAGGGAGGGCGGTGTTGCTCTGGTCAGTAATCATCAGTGTCTGCGCTCCAATGGCCTGGAGTTTTTGAAGTAGCTCCGCAGTTGCCGTCCAGGTCACTCCGGGCGGACCAAACAGGAACGCGGGAAACGATGCTTCCACCATTGCGATCGGTCCGTGCAGAAGGTCGGCCGAAGAGAAACGCTCGGCTACCACGTAGCAGGTCTCCATCAGCTTCAGCGCAAACTCAAACGAATTAGAGTAGTTCAGGCCTCTTCCGATACAGACCGCGTGCTGCATCAGGCAGTAGCGTTCGGCTTTGGCCCCGACTTCTTCTTCCGTTCGCAAAGCAGCAGCTGCCCAATCGGGAAGGCGGCGGAGGTGCGCTTGCTCAATATCGGCACCCAGAGCATAGGCCAGCAAGTAAAAGCAAGCTAGCTGCCCGGTGTAAGTCTTCGTCGCAGCTAAGCTTTTCTCTTTGCCGGCCCGCACTAATAATGTCTGGTGAGCTAACCGTGCCAGAGTGCTTTCAGCCTCGTTTGTGATACCGACAGTAAAGGCTCCTCCCCTCTTTGCCTCTTCCAGAACCAAATTGGTGTCAGTGGACTCACCAGATTGCGAAATAGCGACGACTGCCAAGCCACTCCACTGCAGCTTTGACCGGTAAAGCGTGGTGACCGAAGGCGCTGCCAGAGAAACTGGAATGCCGGTCGTAATCTCAAGCAGGTAACGGCCGAACTGCGCCGCGTTGTCTGAGGTGCCGCGAGCAGCCAGGACAATGGCGCGCACAGGGTGCGCCTGGAAGTGTCGGCGAAGTTCCTCAGCATGGGGCCACTCGGCTACCAGCGTGCGCTCAATCGCATCCGGCTGCTGGCAGACTTCATCGCGCATGGTCGACATGCTAGTGACCATATCAGCTTGTGTCTCAGCTCCCAGCTATTGGAACGTGACGGTGCTTTCGCCGCTGTACTTGTGATAGTCGCGGAACTCTACTGTGTTCTTCGTGCAGATAGTAGAGCCGCGCTGGCAGCTCAGACTCTCAGCATGGGTGGGAAGAAGAAAATTAGCTGTGCCTAAGTGCACCGTATCGTAATCCACTGACCATTCAGTGGCATCCATTGGAAAGTCTTTGGGCACGTTATCGGCTTGCATTTCGATACGGCGGACTTCTGCGGTAGCCTTATCGATCCACACGCTCCCGCTGTAAGCAGGCCGTAGTGATTGGCCACCTACCTGAATCGTCCAATCGGAATTGGGCAAAGCCACTTTGAAATCGTAAATTGCGGCGGTAGTTCCTCCCACTGTGGATGAACGGAAGAACTTAAATTGAGCTTGACTACTCGGCGAAAAAAGGCTTCGTAACGTAGAGGCGAACTCGCCAGTGGAAGTAGAGCCGCCCAGCTCCATCATGCTCTTGTTGGTGCGATGGCCGCCTACCGTAATTTCCTGATACTTCTCCCGCCCGTCCTCATAAATTACTTTCGCGGTCACAATGTCCAGCGCTTGCCAGCCTGCAGACTTTGACTCTTCCATGTAGCGCGTTGTCTGCTGCTGACAGACAAAGTTCGGTAGGCCATTGCTGAAGCTGCCTGCCCAGTCGGTAGCGCGGGCGATCAGGTCATTGCTGCCGCTGGTCTTCTTCGGTTGATCCGCGTCGGAACCAATCGTGAAATCGGCTGGAGCGTTCGGGTCAGCCTTGGGCCGGGCAGACGGTTTGGCAGCAGCCTTGTCGGCTGAAGCAGCAAGCGTGGCGTCCGCGCCGTCCTCTTCTGCGTTTGTGTCGGGCCGACTTTTGGGCCTGCCACGCCGAAGCACCGGGCGTCCTGGATCAGTTGGAGCCTTACCCAGTTCGGTTGGATTCGGGATTGACTCCTCGTCAGCATTGGCTTTGGCGGCACTAGGGCGAGTAGGCGGCGCGGGAGATGCTTGTTGCGCTTCTGCAGTCTGAGGTTCGGGCGTGCTCGCCAACAAATTGACTTTCACCGCTGTTAGATTCGCTTCTTGGTCTTCGATAATACCGTCGTTGGACAGCGTGCGGCCTTCTGCGGAAAAGCTTGGCTGGGCGTCAGCTGCCGGCTTCTTCTTGCCCTTATTGCGCTTCCACGGTATGGGCAGACCGCTGCCTCCATTTGGATTCTGCCCCGGCGGATAACGGCCGGACGGATCCCGGCCAGACGGATCTTGCGGGTACTGCCCGGATGGATCACGGGGATATTGCCCGGGAGGGTATTGCTGGCCCGGTGAGTATTGCGCCTGCACACACGGTGCCGCTAAGGCAAAAACGAGCAAAGGCAATAAGCCAACAGCAGTGCGCGACGCAATCATACGTTCCATTAGATGATGTCAGCTGGGCGCCTGGTTTCGCCGCTTACCAGCGCAGGAGCACGAGTTCGGCACAAAAACCTGGACCCATAGCTGCCAGAATGCCATAGGTGCCAGTCTCAGGCCGCCGATGTTCCATGATCTCTTCGAGTACAAAAAGAACAGAAGCAGAAGACAAATTTCCCGTTCTTCGCAAGCAATCCCAAGATGCGCTCAAATCTCGCCGGCTCAGGTGCAAGGCTTTCTCGGTGGCTTCAAGTACTTTCGGTCCTCCAGTGTGAATGACCCAGCTGGTGATATCATCCCGCTTCAGATCGTTATCTTGAACAAATGCGTCCACATTGCCGCCGAGATTCTTAAGTACCACCTCGGGAACTTCCCGCGAAAGCACAATCCGAAAGCCTTTCTCCGAGATATCCCAGCCCATCACGTGCTCGGTTTCGGGGTAGAAGATAGACCGCGTCGCTAGAATTTCCGGACCGGCTGTGCCTTCCATCTCGGAGCCTGTCACTACCACCGCGGCTGCTCCATCACCGAACAGCCCCGTACTGATGAGATTCGCTGCTGACAGATCATCAGGCTGCACCGTCAGCGAACACAGTTCGACGGCGAGCAGTAGCGCTGCCTGGTTAGGAAAAGCCTTAACGTAATCAGCTGCTCGTGCTATTCCTGCAGCTCCGGCAACACAACCGAGCCCAAAGATCGGCACTCGTTTCGTGTTCGGATTTAGCGCCATGCGATTCATCAGGCGCGCCTCCAGCGAGGGACTGGCAACTCCGGTGATTGAAACGGAGATGAACACCCCGAGGTCGTCGGGCCCGACCCCCGCACGTTCCATCGCTCCGCAAATCGCCTGCTGGCCAAGCTCTACCGACGCTTCTATCCAATGATTATTGGCCTGACCCCAATCACGCAATGGGTACTGCTCCAGCGGTAAAGCCAAAAATCGGCCATCAACCTGTGTTGCTGCATGCAGCTTTTCGAGCACAGAAAAGCGGTCAAGCCGTCCTCCCCAGTGTTTGCGAAATGCCTCCACCAGAACGTGCTGAGGATAGTAATTCTTTGGGAGCGCGGTAGCAGCGCCGCTGATTTGCATAAGCTGTGGGAATCCCTAGTATGCCAATTCGCAGCTAAGGCCTACAAAAAGATAGTGAAGCAAATGGCAATTTCAGCCGACAAAGTAAGGGAGTGGTAATGGCCTTCCTACGTTTACTTGCAGCAGCACTGGTCTGTTTAACAGCTGCTTCTCCAGCGCTCGCCCAGAACTATAC
>CAXTWQ010000007.1:0-35096 GCA_964248065.1 uncultured Bryobacteraceae bacterium
TCGCTATACGAGTATCACCGCAATACGCTTACTTCAGCAAACAGCTTTTTGAATAACATGGATGGCGTCCCGCGAACCAAGCTGATTCGCAATGTCTTTGGCGTTTCGGTGGGTGGACCGATCATCAAAAATCGTTTATTCTTTTTCGGCAATTATGAAGGGCGGCGGGACGCGAGTGAAGCAAATGTGGTCCGCACGGTTCCCACCGCTTCTTTGCGCGCTGGAATTTTGACCTATCTCCAGAAAGGGGGCGGCGTCGGGCAGGCCACTCCGGATCAGCTGAAGGCTGTCGATCCGCTTGGGCTCGGTGTAGATCCGGCAGTTCTAAGTGTCTTGAACAAATACCCTCTGCCGAATGATTCTTCGGTTGGAGATGGTTTCAACACAGCCGGGTTTCGATTTAAGGCTGGAGTACCGCTCACGTGGAATACTTACATAGCCAAACTCGATTATCAAATGGATCGTGCCGGAAGGAACACGCTTTCCCTGCGCGGCAATCTCCAGAATGACGACTTTGTTGACAGTACACTTCAGTCGTCACTCGCCCAATTTCCAGGCCAGTCTGCAGCATCGCGATCGCTTGACAACAACAAAGGATTGGCTGCGTCGTGGATATCGGTCATTCATCCCACTCTGGTAAGCACGTTCCACTACGGTTTTACACGAGCTAGCGGCGAGACCACTGGCGAGCAAACGGCTAGCCAGATTACTTTCCGCGGCATTGATCCGCTAACTCCGCAGACCAGAGGGCTCGCTCGAACTATTCCGCTGCACCAGTTCTCAGAAGATATGGCCTGGACCAAAGGTGCGCACGATGTCCGGTTTGGAGGTGTGACAAGACTGATCAATAACAAGTCGGTGAACTATCAATCGGCATACAGTGATGCTCAAGTAACTTATTCTTACATTGCTGGAACCGGGCGCTCGTTCCTGTTGCCTGATGTGTCATCCTCTTTTTCTTCAGCTTATCGAACGGCCGCGACTGACTTACTCGGTATTGTCAGTTTCGATGACACCACGTATCGCTTTAATCGCGACGGTTCTGCCCTGCCTGCGGGCGCACCTGTTCGGCGTAACTTTGCGGATCAGGAATATGAGCTGTATGCAATGGATTCCTGGCGGGTTCGTCCCGGTTTAACCGTTACTTATGGGCTTCGGTACAGTATCTCGCCTCCTATACATGAAGTGAATGGAAACCAGGTATCACCGAGCACCAACCTGGGTGACTGGTTTACTTACCGCGGTGACTTGGCCGGCGCCGGCCTTCCACAAAGCTTGGCGGGTCCACTCAGTTTCGTTCTCTCGGACAGCAAAGGGGGATCGCCTCTATACAACACGCAGAAGAAGAACTTCGCACCACGCTTTGCGATTGCATACTCACCGCAGAGTGACATCGGTTGGAAACACAAGCTGTTCGGCGGTCCTGGTAAGACTTCCATTCGAGCAGGATTTGGAATGTTCTACGACCTATTTGGGCAAAGCATCGCACGATCATTTGATGCTTCCGCGCCCGGTCTCACCACTGACATCCAAAGCGGAGCCGGGGTGTATGGAACATCGGAGTTGCCGCGCTTCACAGGGGTTAATAACGTTCCGACATCATTCTTTATTCCCACGCCGCCCACAGGAGGATTCCCCTATACGCCGCCTGATGGAGGCTTTGCGATTGCCAATAGCATCGACAGTGGAATCAAGCAGCCCTATACCATGAACCTGAACTTCACCATCGGTCGTGAGTTGCCCAAAGGCTGGTTTGTTCAGGGGTCTTATGTGGGCCGGCTTTCGCGCCGCTCGCTGGTGAATGAGGACTTGGCGCAGACTACAAATCTTCGCGATCCGCAGAGTGGGATTACTTATTATTCGGCTGTGAATGACCTTGTCTTGAAAGCGCGCTCGAATGGTGGCAATGGGGTGAACGTAAACACCATCGCCCCCAATCCATTCTGGGAGAACCAGTTTCCAGGCTTTGCGGGCGGGGGACTTACAGCTACTCAGGCAGCGTACAACGTATTTTCTCAGTACCCCCAAGACATCACTTCCGGACTGCAGGTGATTGATCAGTTTTGTGAGCCGAGTTGCAGCAAACATGGGGCCTACTCGATGTTCAACTCTCAGTACGCAGCGCTCTTCGGTTTTCGCTCCGTTGGTAAAGGCGACTACCATTCGATGCAATGGACGGCCAGAAAGCAATTCTCAGAAGGATCGCTCTTCACTTTCAACTACACGCTTGCCAAATCGATTGATCTAACTTCAGCTGCAGAAAACCAGGCGAGTTTTGATAATCCGAACCTTGGCTCCTCAGGAATCATTCTGAATTCTTACAACACTCGCTTAAACCAAGCCGTGTCTGACTACGATATCCGGCATCAATTTAGTAGTTTCGGCGTGTATCAGATTCCGGTTGGTAATGGCAGAAAATTCCTTTCCAACGGTAATGGAGTGGTGAATGCAATTCTTGGCGGATGGCAATTAGGAGGCGTTTGGACCCAGACATCCGGGCTACCTCGTAGTGTAAATAACAATGGTGTCTGGCCCACTAACTGGAATTTTTCAGGCTTTGCGCAGCAGGTTAGTTCATTAGCTACGTCCAGCGGGTCCTCCAAGAATGCTCCCGGTATCGCCGGCAACCCGGGTCCTAATATCTTTGGTAATCCGAATATTGCGTACAATTCTTTTGACAATGCCTTAGCCGGTCAAATTGGCTCTCGCAACGTCATACGCGGAGACGGTTACTTGTCTATCGATATGAACTTAAACAAACGGTTCATCATGCCTTTCAACGAGCACCACTCATTGCAGTTCCGCTGGGAAGTGTTCAACATTACAAACACTGCCCGATTCAATGTGGCCACTGCAAGCGTGAACTATAACAGCAACGGATCCTTCGGAAAGTACATCGATTTACTGAACCAACCACGTGTTATGCAGTTTGGTTTACGGTACGAGTTCTAAGGATAGTTAAGTTGTCAATTTCGAGCCGCCTTGTCCGAGTAAGTACAGGGCGGTCTCAGTCGTTCGTTCGACACCGATAAGGGCCAGACCATCGGCGAAGTAACCAGATAAATTACGCATGAGTTGCGCTTGGAAATCGAGAGCAGCTGATAAATTTCCAGTCCGCATGGATTGTATATTGAGCGGAACACGCAGGCGAGTAACTACTGTCCACTCAGGGCTAATTCCCTCATTGAGGATGCCGTTGACACGGGTTGAATCAAGCCACCATTCGGCAACGCAGCGATCGGTGGGCAGCCCGGCGTCGAGTGCGTTCGATGTCTGTCCATATAGATTGTAGTAGCACCGGCGAACGATGGCACCGAGACGTTCGATGTTGAAGAAAGCGTTCTTAACTTGCAAAGGATCGAAGGTCCACTCGATCAGCTGAACGCCTCGCGATAGGGCGCTTGCTCGCTGGGCAAGCTTGAGTGCGCGGCCGATCCCGCTATTTTGATAGCCGGGAAGAACGCCAAGCATGTGGCTGTGCAGGAAGGGCGTGCCGTTCTCTTTGAGGGCTGGAAGGCCTAGACAGAAGCCGACCAGCAGTTCATCTTCAAATGCGCCAAGAGTTTCTCCGCCTATCTTCTCCGCTACAGCAAACGTATCCGTGGGCTGAATCTCGAGATCGCTCATTTGCCAAACGGACCGCTGCAGTCCTATGACTTGCTCGAATTCGTCAATGTGAGTTAGTCGGCGGATTTCCATAACAGGAACTTACAGAATAGGTATAGCGGGAAACTGCAAGCAATCAGACCGAAGGCAGCCAGGGTGTCTCCTTTGCCTTCAATCAGCGCGAGCAGAAGGAAAACTATGCTTACTGCTATGACAATGATCGGCAACCAGGGATAAGCGGGCACATGAAAGGGCCGGAACAAACTGGCGCACCTGCTGCGAAGAACCACTAACGACAAGAAAGCAAGCGTGTACGACAGAACTGTAAAGATGCCTGTGATTCCAAGCAGTGAGTTGAAGTTTCCGCCCAGGAGCATGAGGATTGCGCAACCGGCGCTGATGAGAAGGGCATTGTAGGGCGTGCCATTGCGGTTGATGTTTGAAGCACTGGTCCAGAAAAGACGGTCGCGGCTCATGGCGAAGAGGATTCGCGTAGCACAGAGCAGGCTCGCACTGATCACGGCCGGAAGCGAGAGCAGCGAGAGTACGGTGATCATGCGTTGTCCGAGAGAACCTGCCATGATACGGGCGGCATCGGAGGCGGGGAAATCAGATCGTGTCAAAGCAGCGTAGCCAAGCACATGTAGGAATCCGACGTTCAACAGCAGGTACATTGCGATGATCGTCAGCACGCCGAAAATCATAGAGCGCGGAAGATTGCGTCCTGGATTTTTGTCTTCTTCAGCAAAGTAAATAACCGAGTACCAGCCATCATATGTTCCAGCGATTGCGCGGAGTGCTAGAACGGTTACCCCGAGCGACAGGTGAGCGGTTGTGGCTGGCTGGACGTGACTCTGATTGATTGGGACTTTCCAACACAAGCACGCCACAACTAAGGAGACAAATCCAAACGCTTGGATGGCTGAGGTGATTTCCTGTGTGCGGCTACTCGCGCGCAGCCCACGAATTTGAACAGCGGTCAAAAGCACGATGAGAAAGCAACCGACCAGTGGGGCGAAGATCTGTAAAGAGGGCCAGAGCGCCGCGGCAAAGTCTCCCACTGCAAGGGCGAGGTAAGCAATCGAGGCGCTTTGAGTCAGCCAGTCGGCCCATCCTGCAGTAAATCCAACAGCTTCGCCGAAAGCTTCGCGGGCGTAAACGTAAAAGCCGCCGGCGCGGGGTAACATGGCGGCGACTTCTGACAGGATGAGCGCACTTGCCAGGATGTACAGGCCCGTTCCTAGCCAGAGGCTCATCATCCACCAAGCGCCCGAAGTGCTCCCGGCAATTTGCCCCGGTATTCGCAGGATTCCAACTCCAAATGTTCCGCCTAGTGTAACCGCGAATCCGAAGACAATGCTCAGTGCCTTGAGGAGCCTTCCAGTGCCAGAAGGCAGAGAGTCAGTGCGCTCGCTCACTCCTGGCTTATCTCGCTAGAACCCGGCCGGGATGCTTACCGGTGGACTTGCCGGAGTCCCAAACCAACTCACCATTCACGAAGACTTTCTCTACTCCTATGGACAACGCAAGAGGGTCAGCGAACGTTGCGCGATCCCGTATCGTGTCGGGATTGAAAAGCACCAGGTCAGCAATAGCTCCCTTACGAATTTCACCACGATCTGTCAATTTGAGGCGTTGAGCCGGGGCGGAGGTCATCTTGCGTATGGCATCCGGCAAGGTGATCCAATGCTCCTCGCGCACATACAAGCCTAGAACTCGTGGAAATGTGCCAGCGCCGCGCGGGTGACGCATGCCAATTCCACCGTCGCTGCCTACCATGACCCAGGGCTGTTGATAGAACAACTTCATGTCGTCGGGCTTCATTGCCTTGCAGACAATGCCTGCGCCTCCGTCTCGAACAATCGACGAGTAAAGCGCAACGGGTGTGACCCCTTCCGCTTTGGAAATCTCGAGCAGGTTGCGATTGTTATAGCTGGGATGCGCATCACAGGACGTGACCGTAACATTCTCCGGACCGCCGACATCGGAAAGACCTTTCTCAACGCTGGCTGGATTGTCGTAGCGTTTATCCAGCACAAGCACCTTAATTGTGGATGCCCACGCATCATAGGGATAGCAGTCAGCCGTTACGTTGACTCCGCGCTTATGGGCTGCATCGATCAACGCGACAGCCTCGCCTGCTTTGCCCCAGACTGCGGCGCTTCCCAGCTTAATGTGGGAAATCTCGACCGGCAGACGGGCCTGTTCACCAATTCGTATCGCTTCACGGAGAGAGTCAAATACATGGTCGCCTTCATCTCTAACATGCGAGACGTAGATGCCGCCATGCTTTGAGGCTGCTGTTGCTAAGGCGATTACTTCTTCTGTAGTGCTGTAACTTCCGACCTCATATTCGAGCCCGGAGGAGAGGCCGACCGCGCCTTCGTTCATGGACTGCTCGACGAGTTCTGCCATGCGACTTATCTCTGCGGGAGTGGCTACTCGCTTGTAGTCGGTGCCCATAACTTTCTGGCGAACAGAGGCATGCCCAACAAGTGTTTGCAGATTGAAGGCCGCGGGTTGAGCTTTACGTTTCGCAAGATAATCAGCTATAGGAAGTGGCGAGCCGCCGTCCTGCCCTACCAGCATTGTTGTGATCCCCTGAGACACCTGCGACTCTGCATTCAAGTCTGAGCTTGGGTCAGCAGAATGATTGTGCATATCTATAAAGCCGGGCGCAAGCACCAGTCCCTGTGCGTTGAAAGTCTTTTCACCTTTGCTGGGTTGTAAGTTGCCTAACTCAGTAATGCGGTCTCCAGCTATTCGCACGGACGCTTGATACAGAGCCTTGCCGGTGCCGTCGGCAATGGATGCATGTTCAATCAGCAGACTTCCTTGCCCGAACATTGGAAGTGTAGAGAGAGCCAGGAAAGTAAGGATAAGTCGCCCCATGTATGAGCGAGATTTTAACGCGAATGGACGGCTAAGGACCCGCGATTGGAAAGTTTATTTTTTCTCCGTCGCTGAGTATCCTGTGCCTTACAATCAAGTGGGTCGAAATTTATCGAAGCAGCGTTTGAAGAGCTGTTTGTGCAATGCTGACGATGAAAACATTTTTGAAGGCGTGCGCTGTAGCGTTAGTGCTTGCTCTTATTCACGGAATCACTCTTGGACCGTCGCTTGGTGTTGTGATTTCCTCACTGCTTACTGCGATTACTTTAGCGATTGCTAGTAGCGGAATGGGCACGTTGCCGCGCTTGCATCGTGTCGCAATTCTCACCTGGCTCTTTTGGGGGTTGAGTTATGTAAGTAATCTGATTGAGGCTGCTTATTTCGACATTTTATCTGTTACTGCTGCCGAGAGATCTGTTGTAACTGGCCTCGGCATTTCGCTCTTAGTAGCACTGGTCATGGAGTTACTGCCAGTTAGTAAGCGGAAACAGCAGAACTGCTCAGTTAAGATAGCTCCGAAATTGTGGTGGCGCATTCCTTTTTTAGCCTTTCTGTTCTTCGCTATCTATCTGGCTGCCGGCATAGCCATTCATCCGTGGATAGCCTCGTTCTATCAAAACCGGCCACTTCCTTCCTTGGGCGAGCTTTTCGTTTTGCAGTTCTGCCGAGGGTTTCTCGACATTAGTTGTATCTTTCCAGTCTTACTGGAATGGGCTTACTCCCGCCGCCGTGCCTCCTGGACTTTAGCTTGCGTGTTCACAGTTCTTTGCGCGTGGGGGCCTCTGTTCCTTCCTAATTCCTTTCTTCCTGGCCCGATCCGGTTCGTACACGGTATCGAAATGGGAGCCTCTGGGATTGTCTTTGGCATAGCAGCAGGATTGATACTTCTCAAGCCGTCCTCCAGAAGGCTTGTCGATACAAGCGTCGCAGATATACATTACCTTGTCACTTAGTTCGAAATATGCCTGGATCAATTCTTATTAGCGTCCGGCGGTCGTAACCTGTGTTAGCTGCTTCGTCGCTTGATCGAGCAGATCGGCTTCTTTCATCAGAGCTTCCGAGACACGCGTCATTTGCACGTCCACCTCGCTCCAGCGTTTCTGTTCTATGGATTCGCGCACGCCGGGAATTGTTTTTACGCCATAGCCGGTGTAGAAACCGGGCGCGTAAATCAGGTTCTGGAACCAGGGTCGGTTAGGGAGACCGGCAGGGTTCAGAAGCAAGCGTTCGCTTTGAATGAGCTTGGCATTTACGGCAGCTGAAGCAGTGTTACCAGCCGCAGTGAGAGCCTTTTCATAGCCAGCCGCGGCACGGGTGAGTTCATCGCTGGCGTTCTCAAGCGGTGCAAAGTTCAAATAAGGCGGAAGCGGCTCCTTGGTGGGGGGAACCAGCTTCTTTCGAGGGTCAGCTAGAGCCTGATAAGCGCCATCTTCGATCTGCTGATTCTTCTCCTTGGTTGCCGTACGCTCATCGGCAGCCAGCTTCTTGAGTTCGCCCACATAGCCGTGCACGGTCTCAGCGAGATTTGAGTACTGGAAGGGCAGCACCTGAGCGTCAGCGAGCCGCATCATCATGGTGCCTGCCGTTTGTGCGAGAGCGCGGCCATAGACGAAGTCGGTGTCCTGGAAGTGCGTGTACCAATAAAAGTCGTCGTAGATGGAGTGGTACTGGCCGCCGCCAGCATCCTCGCCGCCGAAGCCAAGGTTAACGCTGGCGACTCCAAGGTGGTCGATAAAGACGGTGTAGTCCGACCCGGAGCCAAGGGCCTCGATGCGGAGGTCGGGTCGAGCCTTCAGTTCTGCCCGCTTCTCAGGAGTCATGCGGCTGGAATCAACCAGCCGGGCACGCTGGTACACCGTCATTTTGGTTTCAGGATCGATGATGTCCTTAGCTACACCGTTGACGAAATTTTCCAATGAGTGCGAACCTTCAGCCCTAAAGTAACCACGCCCATTGCCATCGGAATTGATGTAGGCGACAGCGTGCGCAGTCAGTTCGTCAGCATGCGTTTCTGCCCACTCGGTGGAACCAAGCAGGCCAGGCTCTTCGCCATCCCAGAAGCAATAAATGATGGTACGATCTGGCTTCCAGCCTTTCTTGAGCAGCTCGGCAAGACCGCGCGCCTCTTCCATCTCAGGACTCGCGCCAGAAATCGGATCACCTGCGCCGTTCACCCAGGCATCATGGTGATTGCCGCGGATCACCCACTCATCTGGATGCTGAGAGCCCGGAATCTTTGCCACAACGTCATACAAGGTTTTGCGATCCCAATTGAAGTGAAGCCGCAAATGAACGTTTGCCGGTCCGGGTCCGACGTGGTAAGTCATAGGCAGGGAACCGCGCCAGTTCTCAGGCACCAACTCGCCATTCAAATTTTTCAACAGCGGTTCGGCATCGTCGTAGGAGATCGGCATCACGGGAATCTTCGTGAGCGTCTTTACCTCGGAGAGGGGAATCTTTTTGGCTCCGGCAATAGAGCCGATACCGGGAGTTTGCGGGTCGCCCGGGTAGATAGGCATGTCCATAACGCTGCCGCGTTGCGCTCCAAAGGACGGGCGCATCGGGCCAGCAGGGAATACATTCCCGTGGGTGTATCCATCTTCGTGCGGGTCTGAATAAATCAGGCAGCCCACTGCCCCGTGTTCAGCAGCAACTTTCGGCTTAATACCACGCCAGGTCTGGCCATAGCGGGCCAACACGATAGCGCCGCGCACAGAGACGCCCATCCGTTCCAGTTGCTCATAGTCGGCGGGTGCGCCGTAATTCACGTAGACTACAGGGCCGGTGACGTCGCCATCAGATGAGTAGGCATTGTAGACAGGCAGCTGTTCGTTCTTCTGATTGGATGTAGGGTCAATCGCAAGGCTAGGCTCTTCCAACTTGGCGGTGAATTTGACAGGCGAGGTCATCTCCATCATCCGGTCTTTGGGTGTGGGGAAGAGTGCGTCGAAAGTTTCGATATGGGCATCCAGGCCCCACGATTTCAGTTGCGACTCAATCCACTCGGCGTTGTCTTTGTCATAAGGAGAACCGACATGGTGAGGTCGCGCGGTCAGGCGGCGCATGTTCTCACGCAGGCGGTCGGTTTGAGGAATGTTGCGGAAGGTTTGCTCCCACTGGACTTCGGTAACGGACGCCTCGGTTGAAAATCCGCGAAGGTTATGAACGGTATCAGCTGCTCCAACGTTGAGCGCGAATGCACTTAGAAAGGCAAGAGCTTTGCGCATGGATTCGCTTATTGTAGCCGAGCACAAGGAATTTGGTTAGCAACCGCGTCTGTGTGTTGGCGACCGCAATACACTGCTAAATGTGAATAGCTATTTAAATCGCCGTCAGATGCTTCTCGGATCCTTAGCCGTTGCGAGCACAATGCGCGGAGCCAAACCAGACTTCGCTTTTCCCACCGACATCTCACATCGGCTATCGGTTTCGACATACCCGTTTCGATCGGTGATAGGAAAGACGGGCAGCGGCGACTCGTCCAGGGCAGCAGCGCCTCGGATGACTTTGGCCGGGTTTGCCGCCACCGTCGTGCACGAATTTGGCGTTTACGGCATTGAGCCATGGAGCCACCATTTCGATTCGATTGAGCCGGAATATATTACGGGCCTGAGTAAGGCGTTTCGAAACGCAGGCTTACAGGTGGTTAATATTCCCTGTGACGTCAGCGTGAAGCCATGCGGAACAACAGCTGAGCGTGCGGACGCGCAAGTGACATGGCGTAAGTGGGTGGACGCAGCAAAGCTGCTCGGGTCGCCCAGCATTCGGGTACACGTACCGGCTGCTTCTGCGGACGAAGATATCACTTGTGCTGTTGAAGCCCTGAAGGCCATCGCAGCTTATGGTGAAAGCAAGAATATGGTGATCAACCTGGAGAACGATGAGCCGAAGAGCGAAGATCCGTATCGGGTGAAGAAGGTGATTGAGGGGGTGAATAGTCCCTATTTGCGATCACTTCCCGACTTCTGCAATTCCATGCAGATCCGCAATGACCAAGGGGAAAACCTGCGCGCGCTGAAGATGCTGTTTCCCCTCGCCTTCAATATCAGCCATGTGAAGGACGTCGAAATAGTAGGTGGGAAGGAACTGCGTGTGGATGTCGCACCAATTTTCGCTGCGGCAAGACAGGCCGGGTATCGCGGGTACTTCTCTATGGAAACCGAAGGCAGCCTCGACCCGTACGTGGGCACCAAACAGTTGATTGCTGCGGCCCGGAGTGGGTTAGCTTAAGGTAAACAAGGCTGTTGACATGTGCGGAACATGTTTTGTATAGTGTGTGCATGTCGAAGATGGTTCAAATTAGGGATGTTCCGGACACAGTTCATACAATTTTGAAAACACGGGCAGCCCGCGAAGGAATGAGCTTATCCGATTTAATCAAACGTGAATTGGAGCGTGCGACAGAGCGCCCCAGCATGGGGGAATGGTTGGAGCGTGTCGGTGAAGCGAAACCGATTCGGTCAAAAGTCAGCTCGGCTCAATTGATACGGGAGTTGCGGGACTCCCATTGATTGTTCTGGACGCTTCTATAGTCGTTGAGCTACTCACGGGCGGAGCCCTCGCCGGAACGCTCGCCCGTGATCTTGCACGATATAACGACCTGTTTATTGTTCCGCATCTACTGGACGTGGAAGTTTCGAGTGCTCTCCGTAAGATGGCGGCAGCACAACGCCTTGACTCTCACCGGGTAAATCAGTTGCTGACAGCCCTTGCCGAACTGCCGGTTGATTGTTGTGCTCATACGCCTTTGCTCCCGCGAATCTGGGAACTTCGGCACAATTTCACTTCGTACGATGCCGTCTATATCGCTTTGGCAGAAATGACAGATGCGGTCCTTTTTACCAGCGATGCAAAGTTAAGCGAGGGGCACCGCGCCCGGGTGAGGCTATTCACTTAGTAACCGGCCGAGTGTAGCCCGGCAACCACGCCGGCTGCAATCAAGCAGTAAATTCCAAACAGATACCACCGGCCGCCTTCAAGCCACCCGCTAAGCCAGCGTAGAGCGACCAGTCCTGCGAAGAACGCAAAGAGAAGTCCGAGCAGGCTGGGCACCGCTGCCGAAGCGAGACTTTCTCCGGTGTTCAAATGTTCGGCATTTCGCAAGCGCAAAGCCTCCCGGATGACCACAGCTGGGGTCAGCACTACTGCCAACGCGAAGCTAAACGATTCAGCACGCACTTTCGCTACACCGGCGAGCATGCCCGCTGAGATCGTTGCGCCTGATCGTGAAAAGCCACGGAAGGGAAGAGACAAGCCTTGAACGGCTCCAATGAGGCCCGCTTGCTGAAGGTTTAGGCCGGTACCAGGTGCGAGATTTTGCCTTGCCCGCCGACGCTCGGCTAATCCGGCAATGAGAATGAGAATCCCGGCAGCAGCCAGTGCGGGAGCAATCAATTCAAGGTGGCTGAATAACTGCTCGATTTCAGCTTTGTCTTGGCCTCTGAATGCGGTTTTCTCGATCAGCTTTACAATTCCCTCTCCGATAATCCCGGTAATTGCGGTAGCCACGATTACCTGAATTGCAACAGTTCGGAAGGCGGTGGCGTTGTCGAAATATGTCTTGCGCCACTGGTTCCAGAAATACACAATGACGGCGAACATGGTTCCGGTATGCAGCATGACGAGCACCAGCGTCATCTGCGGCGAGGACGGATCAAGGCCCATTAATTTTTCCGCCACAACAACGTGGGCTGAACTGGAAACGGGCAGCAACTCGGCCAAGCCCTGCACGATAGCAAGGATAATCACCTGAATAAAGAACATCTTTGTGATTATCTCCAGGTTGATTACCGGCCTGTGGCATACGGTTGAAAAGCACCAGTGCCGGTTGATTCGCAGCATACTGGAATCGGTGTAAGCTATTGAAGCAAAAAGAGTTGGGGATTGGCGCAACTCGTGCAATAAGAGAAGCGTCGATATAGCAGGGAGTTTGAAATGTTCTTCCGAAAATTAATAAAGCATGCAACTACTGCCGTAGCAGTGGGCGTATTGGCAGCGGCAGGATGCGCGATGGCGCAGGAACAGCCGACCTATCCGGCGCAGGACCCGCAGGCGCAGCAATACCCAGCGCAGCCTGACAACTCACAAGGTAATAACGGTCCATGGGCACCGGTAGGTCAGAGCCCGAACCCTCAGGGGCAGCCACAGGGTTCTTATGGGCAAGGAGGCGGCAATGGCGCCCCGATGCCGACTCAGAACGGGCCGTATGCGCCTGCAGGACAGCAGGGAGCTCCTTATAACGGAGGAGGGCAGTATGGGCAGAATGGTCCGCAACAGGCACCCCCGCCGGTACCAGCGCAGCTGTCAGTTCCATCTGGAACATTTGTGACAGTTCGTGTGAATCAGCTTTTATCGTCTGACCGGAACCAGGCTGGCGATGGATTTTCCGCATCACTGGCAGCGCCTTTGGTAGTAAATGGCGTGGTGGTGGCTGAGCCCGGCGAAACTGTTGCGGGTCGGGTGGTGGAAGCGCAGAAGGCAGGTCGTGTACAAGGGACGTCGCGGCTTAATGTGCAAGTGACTGAGTTAACGCTGGTGGATGGCCAGCAGCTTCCGCTGGTGACGCAGTTTGTCAGCCGCAGCGGCAACACTTCGGTAGGCCGCGATGCGGGCGCTATTGCGGGAACGACGGGCTTGGGCGCAGCTATTGGCGCCGCTGCCGGTCTAGGACGCGGTGCAGCTATCGGTGCCGGAGCTGGTGCTGCCGTGGGAACAATAGGCGTTCTGCTGACTCGCGGACAGCCCACCATTATCTATCCCGAACAAACGCTGACGTTCCGCATTGAGGCACCAATCACAATCGACACAACGCGTTCTGCCCAGGCATTCCGTTACGTTCAGCCAAATGAGTACGACCGCCCGGTTTACAACCGGCAGCCAGCTCCGTATGCCGGTTATGGCGCTCCGGTCGCTGTGGCAGCTGCCCCTTATTATTACCCGTATCCGTACTACTATCCGTACCGATATGCGCCTGGCTTTTCGTTTTTCTTTGGACCGGGCTACTATCGACCTTACTATGGCCGAGGGTTCTACGGCGGCTATGGACGATATCGGCGATAGAGATTCAGAAGAGTAGTTGAATTGCTTTGCTTTTGAGCGCGGTCAGAGATGGCCGCGTTTTCTTTTTATCCCGGCCACTAATGATCTAGCTGCCGGACTTTTCCCCTTCCAACTGCCGCACTCGCCTCTCCAGCGTTCGCAATGTCCGCAGCATCTCCGGTAATCGCGAATAAGTGGCTGAGGCTCGCAGCCAATCGCGTGAATCGAAAGCCGGGGATCCACTCACAATGGTTCCCGACGGCACATCATGCCCGATTCCTGACTGCGCCCAGACAATTGCATTCTTGTGTACGGTCAAGTGACCGGACGAACCGGTCTGCCCCGCAAGGATTACATTCTCTTCCAGCACTGTGCTGCCTGCCAATCCAGTTTGTCCGCAGATGATGTTGTCCTCTCCGACGACGCAGGCATGGCCAATCTGGCAGAGGCTGTCGATCTTGGCCCCGCGTTTTACCCGGGTTTCACCAAGCGTCGCGCGGTCAACTGAGGTCAACGTTTGAATCTCTACATCGTTTTCGATCACCGTACGACCGGATTGGGGAATTTTGTACTGCGTTCCGTCATTTGCTTTGGCGAAGCCGAATCCATCGCCGCCAATGACAACTCCGTTATGCAGCAGCACGCGATCACCAATGATGCAAGCCTCCCGTACCGATACATGCGAGTGAGCGGTGAAGTCATCGCCGATTGAGCAGCCCTCGTAAATCACTGCATGGGGATGAAGAACCGCGCGTGCTCCAATACGGCAATTCGGCCCAACAACGGCGAATGGTCCAACCGAAGCACCCGGGCCGAGGCTGGCCGTTTCGTCAATAGACGCAAGCCGGTGAACGCCTTCCGCTGGTCTTGACGGCTGGTAAAAGAAGCCCAGAGCGCGCGCGAAATCCAGGTAAGGGTTTTGGGAAATAAGCGTGGCGGCTGCCGTCTCAAGCAAGGGTGCAGAAGCAAGCACGGCCGCCGCTCGGGTGGCTTTCACCTTAGGGGCGTACTTCAGATTTGCCAGAAAGCTGATCTCGGTCGGGCCTGCCTGCTCTAACGTCGAAACACCGGTGATAGACTTCTCGCCCGAACTTCCGGACAATTCACATCCAAGATGCCCGGCTATCTGGGCCAGCGTTACGGAGCGCATTTAGGCCTCGGCCACAACACTGTTCCGCAGTTCGCCGATGGCAGGAATTTTCACCACAACATCATCACCAGGCTGCAGAAAACGTGGCGGTTTGCGTGCGACGCCTACGCCGGACGGGGTGCCTGTCGAGACAATATCGCCCGGCTCCAACGTGAACACGCTTGATAGAAACTCGATCAGTTGCGGAATCTTGAAGATCAGCTCGCGGGTGTTCGAGTTTTGCAGCACCTCGCCATTAATTTCAAGCCTCACATCGACATCGTGCGGATCAGCAATGGCATCAGCTGTCATGATCCACGGCCCCATGGGGGCGAAGGTGTCAAAGGTTTTTCCCATCAGCCACTGCGTGGTTGCGCGCTGGTAGTCACGTGCTGAAACATCGTTCACAATTGTGTAACCGAATACGTGATCGCGCCAGTCGTCGGCTTTAATCCTGCGTCCACCTCGCCCGATCACGAACGCGAACTCGGCCTCATAATCAGGCGACTTCGAGACTTTCGGCAGAATGATTTCATCGCCCGGCGCAATGACAGCAGTCGCAAATTTGTTGAAGATCGTGGGAACCGAGGGGATTTCCGAGCCGGTTTCGAGCGCATGGTCGCGGTAATTCAAGCCAACGCAGATCAACTTGCGAGGGCGCGGAATAGGGGCCAGCAGCTTGACGGTGCCAAGCGTATAAGCCGAATCGATAGCAGGGTCAGAGGCGAACTTTTCCAGGCTGACATGCTGCGCTGAGGCGGCCTCGATGACTTCAAGAACAGAACGGAACCCCTCTGTGGAGAGGTCAAAGATTCCGTCTGCTTCGTTCAAAACACCCGGCCGGATTTTCCCGTCCGCTTCAAAAGTGACAAGGCGCATGCTTGCCATCTTAAGACGTCGGCTGAGAGGCTACTTCAAATCGACCTTGGCGTGCTCTCCGAGTTTACCTGGATCTTTCGCCACGTAAGCCTTCGCGAAATTAAACGCACGTCCGAGTGCTGTGCTGGGCGAATCCCAATACTCTGCTTTCTCTACTGTGACCTTCAATAGCGCCAGTTCAGGATCTTCTAAGCCCTTCGGGAAAAAAGTCTTGTACACCGGTTTCCAGTATTCCTGTAACTTCTGTTTGTCACGGACCAATGTAGCGGTGCCTGACGCCGAGATGTAGGTATTCTTCTCTGGGTTAGAGAAAGCAACGTTCACCTGGGGATGATGATCCGACTCCCATACCTTGGGCGAGTGCGCACCGGTGAAAAACCACAAATCGCCGTCAAACTCAACATCCTGGGTCGCCATCGGCCGGCTATGCAGCACACCCTCATTCTCCACTGTGGTCAGCATCACGAACCTAAAATCCTTCATCAGGCTGGCCAACTTCTTTACTTCGTCTGCGTGTTCTGTGTTCGCCAAAATATCCTCCAAACATGTGGGACTTGCCTTGCGGCGCTCCGTTTCAAACCAATGGTGCCGAGCGTTCAGGCAACATGATTGGTGAGCGTACCAATCGGGGCAATAGTGATGCAAATGAGGTCGCCGGACTGCAGCGTAAAATCATCCGGAGGTATGATTCCTGTGCCTGTCAACAGAATGCAGCCCTGAGGGAAGGCATTGTCGCGGAAAAGATAGTCAATGAGAATTTGAGGCGTGCGTTTCATTTGAGACAGTGTCGTGGCGTCTTGAAAGATCGTCTGATCATCACGTTGGATCTGCATTTCGATCTGTGTGTCAGGAGGAAGTGGCTCGGGTTGTACCA
This sequence comes from uncultured Bryobacteraceae bacterium, assembly GCA_964248065.1. Classification (GTDB taxonomy): domain Bacteria; phylum Acidobacteriota; class Terriglobia; order Bryobacterales; family Bryobacteraceae; genus Bog-105. The sequence goes on from CAXTWQ010000007.1 coordinate 16,419, forward strand.
GGAGGCACGGCCCGAGCGCGCAGGAACCGTCGTAGACCTTGGCCTGAGGCAAATATAGCGGGTTCTCGCCTTCGATATCCCGCGAGCTCATATCGTTACCTACCGTGAAACCGATCAGACGGCCGCGGGGCGTTACGACAAGCGCCAATTCGGGCTCGGGAACATTCCACTTTGAGTCACTTCGAATGCAGACGGCAGCTTTGGGACCTGCTACGCGATGCGGCGTTGCTTTGAAAAACAGTTCGGGGCGTTCCGCTTCGTAAACGCGATCGTAAAAAGAGCCGCCCCCTGCCACTTGCGATTCCTCCATTCGCGCCGTGCGGCTGCGGAAGTAAGTTACGCCTGCTGCCCACACTTCGCCCTGTTCTAGAGGAGCGATGAATGTTGATTCAGCGGGCGCGACCGTTGTCGAGAGTCGACCTGCAAGTTCAGCCAGATACTCGGGCAGGTCTTCACGGGTGACAAGCGAAGTCCACTCCGACCGGGTCAGCCGAAACCATTTACCAGCTTCCTCAAGAAAGACGCCGTCCCTTGTTCGATAGAGTTTCATGTGGGTTTAAGAGGTTCGCGTCTTGGCAATCTCAGGCGTTTTCTCAGTGGCCGATGCGATGGCTGTCCGCGGTTCGAGATAGTTGGTTGTCAACACATCTTTAAGGATGGAGAGCGCCTCTCCGGGGGAATCTGCAAAGCGAAATAGGTTCATGTCGGAAGCGGAAATTACGCCATGTTTGATGAGCGCATCAAAGTTGAGCACTTCCTGCCAGAACTCTGCGCCGTACAAAATAATCAGGATGTTGCTTTCAAGCTTCTTGGTTTGCGCAAGGGTGAGAATTTCACTGAGTTCGTCAAGCGTACCGAAGCCGCCGGGAAACACCACCAGAGCCTTAGCCAGGTACGCGAACCAGAACTTCCGCATGAAGAAATATTGAAATTCGAAGGAGAGTTCGGGAGTGATGTAGGCGTTAGGACGCTGTTCAAAAGGCAAGCCGATATTCAATCCGATGGTCTTACCGCCGGCATCACTAGCACCCCGATTAGCGGCTTCCATAATGCCCGGACCGCCCCCTGTACAAACGACAAAACGGTTGTGTGTAGCCCCACATTCATCGGTAACAGCTATGGTCTGCGCCCATTCGGTTACTAGCCGGGCCAGTTCTCGTGCTTCCGAATAGAAGCGGCTTAACAAGCCTTGTTCCTGGATGCGAGCTGAGCCAAAGAACACAATGGTGTCCTTGATTTTCTCTTCCTGAAAGTGAGAGAGCGGCCAGAGGTATTCAGAAAGGATACGCAACGGGCGCGAATCCGGGCTGCGTAAAAAGGCCTCCTCGCGATAGGCAAGCGGCTGCCGGAACGCACTGGTTTTGCTGCTCGGCTGCGAGCTTTGATCGTCGGGTTCCACTAGAGATGATCTTCTCATTGTGTGAGTGATGATTCAGTACGGGAAAAGGCATGCGGTGAGTTCTGATGTTGGGACGTGCTTATTGTGGCTGTCTCTGCTTGTTCGCAGGTGGCAAACCGGGTGTCCGCGGTGGCTTGGTTAATTGCAAGTAGTAAGTATCGCCGGGGTTCTAAGGCCGAAAACCGACCGACTGCCATAATCGGGCAGTGTCATACGCAAATCCATTTTTAAAAGTTTTAGATACTTTCCGAAGATCGGATATGTTGTTCAAAGGGTTGCCTTTCACTAAGATCAGATCGGCACGCTTACCAACTTCGATTGTTCCCGAGTCAGGGTCAAGACCCATCGCACGGGCTGAGACGATCGTGGCCGCTTGAATCGCTTGTAGAGGCGTTAGGCCAGCTTTGACGTAAAGTTCCAGTTCTCGCACGAGTCCGTAACCCGGCAGACCTGTATCGCTGCCCGGCACGATCTGCACACCGGCTTTATACAGCGCGAGAACAACTCCCAGGTTCTGATCCATGCGAGCTTGCATTTGAGGAGCGGTCATTCTAGTGCTGCCCATCGCTCGAAACTTCGATTCTAGGACGAATGGCGCGTGCAGGATCCCGGGCTCAAAGGAGGCGACGTCGACTTCATTAGCGTGTCCCGCCATCTCTCCCCAGCCAATCGTAGGGTCGACCACTGTATTGTGCCGTTTCAGGAACGTGATTGCATTTTGTGCGGCTGCGGAATTGGTATCGATCTGAACTCCCGGGTTCTTCGGTGGAGACATCATTCGAGAGATGTAGTTTAGATGATTAATCTGGTCCATTCCCGCTTCAATGCCTTCATAGGTGTTTAATGCTTGCGGCACGTGCCCAGTCACCGTCATTCCTAACCGATGCGCTTCGCTAGAGATCGCTTTGACTACGTCGGGTGTTAGATAGGTATACAGCTTAATTTGCTGGAAGTGGGCATTGTGGTATCGGTCGACAACTGCGCGGCCCTGCTCTGGACTGTCGGCAGTCACATTTCCAAAGGCTCTCAGCCCACCCGCGTCGACTAAGCCAGCGAGCAGCATGCGAGGGCTCGGCACATCACCCTGCTGCTCTGCGTTTCGTTGGGCGACCAGGTAATCGAATTCTCCGCCACAATCTCGCGCAGTCGTAATACCGGCGGCTAGCAGCGCCGGCCCAAACTCTACGCCGGAAGCGTGGATATGCATCTCCCACAAACCCGGCAGCAGGGTTTGCCCGGTAGCCTCCATTACTCGGGTGCCACGAGGGAGCTTAACCGAAGTTCGCGGTCCCGCAGCTTTGACTCGACCGTTCTGGATCACTACGATCGAATCTTGAATAGGGGCAGAGTCGGTTCCACTCACAAGGGTCGCTCCAACAATGGCGTAGGTGCCGGTTTCTTCTGGAGGAACCTCGCGGGCCAACTTCCTCAGGTCCATCATCTCCTGCGCGACTCCGCTTTCGTACAACGCCGCAAGAGCCGGTTCGTAGTCGTTCCGAACTGCTTCCAGTGGCAACCCGCCTGCGAACGTCATGGCAGCAATCAAATTTCCGTCGGCGTCCATCCAGATAATTTCTCGTCCAAAAGCAAGATTGGCGACGGTATAGCGGTCGAGAGTTGCCGATTTTCCCTTGAGCGTCAGCGAGTCGCGGCCCGCCCGCTGGATCTGAACAGGCTCGGCGGCTGCACTTTCTCGCAGGATAGGCAGGCGACCTGGTTTGCCATGCGCCCTCCAATAGCGAAACATCATCATCTGAATTGCAAAAGGAGTTTCGCTAAAGATCGTGAAATAATGCCCTGGAAGAGCAAGCGAACGCACCGCTCCGTTTTCCTCAACAGTTGCGCGCCCATCTACTACAGCAACGGAACTTGGCTTATCCTTGAGCGAAAAGTGAATTGGCGTGTAGTCGGCTGTCATTACAAGACTCGCGAATGTGGTGCGAGTATTTGCCCGGTCTGTGAGGCTTATGGTGGTTTCTAATGAGTAGCCATTTGCGGTTTGTGTGAGTTCATAATGCTCCTGCCCGATGGCGTGCTGCAACATGTAGATTTGCAGTTCGCCCGATTCTGCGCAGAGCAAAGGCGCCCAAAGGAACAGCAAGACCGAAAGCTTCATCACGCTAGTGTCGCTCACACTTGGAACGACTGCGATGCAGAACCGATCTGTAAGAGGGAGCGCCCGGCCCGTTACTGACGCTGGTTGTTATGGACCCTTGCCACTAGCCGGTCTTGTCCGGCCATTGCTTTAAGATCCTGTAACTCAGCTAAAAGCCGAATCTGCTCCCTAGGCTCGATCTCTACACGAGAGGACGGAACGGTTTGAAAGTACTTGAGTAGCTCCTCACGCATGTCGGGCGTTACCGATTCGTACTGCTTGGCTGCCAATTGATCGAGCCAGTACGCATACGTCTGGTCCTGGAGCGCGTAGACTCCTGGCTTCACACCTTCTCCTAGATCGTAGTTGGGATTCGCCATTTTGAGGGTGTTTGCTCGCACTCGGTCCACCTGCGCCGTGTATTCGGTTACCGATCTATCGAAGCTCTGCATGAATAGTTGTTCTACTTCAGGGGTCGGCATCCTGAAGCGCAGGGCTCGTAAAGGGCCGATTGGAGGAATGAGCCTCAACACTTTTGCCGCAATTCGATCGCGCATTGTTGGACGGTCGTATTGTTTCCCCCATTCCCGTTCGTAGCTTGAGCGGCTTATGAAGTAGACGAACTTGGAGCGTGTCATGCCGGGCTGGGCATGTCTGATATCGTTTTCCCGCTCGGCCCAAGCGATCCGGGTTGCGGCAGGAATTGTTTTGCTTACGGCTCTCCGGTAGGAGCCGATACTTCGCTTAACATCGGGGAATAGATCTGCCAAGGCTAACCCGTAGGTCCTCTGAAAAGCCCTATCGAGTAATGGTTCGGCTACAGCGAAGCCGATGAAGCTGTGATAAGCCTCTGGTGCGAAGTTGCCCTTTGCTACTTCAAGGACATCGAAACCGAACTCGGTTTTCAAATGCGCAGCCGGATCTTCCTCGTAGGTAACAATCGGCCCGAACTTATGTTCAAGCCGCGGATAGAGTTTCGCTTCTCCCGGGTTTGTCGCGAAGCGGTGAACGTCGTTGTCCGAGGCAAAGTGGGACAGCGCGCCTAAAGCAAAAGCATACTCATCCAGGTCGTGTGCTTCGGTAAGCAGACCGATCACGAACTCGCCTGTCCGCACGTAGTGTGTCATGTCACTGAAATGCTTGTTGCCGTGGGGATAGTAACCAAGGTCCTGTATGATGGCGCCGCCGTACGCATATGCGTGAGCGGTCTTGAGATTATCTGGGGAGGCGCGCGGAAATCGCGTCCGCAGAAGGGGTTCGAGCTTTGTCGACCACGCTACGTCGATGATGGCCTCGTGAGAGAGTACCGAGCAAGCGAAGCAGGAACCTGCAACGCCCAGGGTCAGCAAGGCACTTGCAGCAATTCTCCAGTAGCGGCGGCCTGCTTTTCGACACACAACAAGTAGGTGAACGGCTCGGTTGGATCTTCTCATCACGGGTCGTCAAAGCCCCGCGGATGCGTCTTCGCAGAAATTCTCCAATTGATAATGAATCAATGGCGAAGAACTTCAAGGATCTGACTGAGCGGGAGATTCTGGCGCTGGCAATTGCACTTGAAGAGGAAGATGGCCGCGTCTACGGCGAGTTTGCGCAAAGGTTAGGAGAGAGCTATCCGGGGACAGCCAGAGTACTGAGCGAGATGCAGGCTGAGGAATCGGAGCATCGCACGAGCCTGTTAAATCTATACCGGTCCCGGTTTGGCGACCATCTCCCCTTTATCCGCCGCCAGGATGTACAGGGGTTTGTGCCGCGTCCTGCTATCTGGCTTGCGAGTTCAGTTGGTCCGGCAGCCGTGCGACGTGCGATGGAGTCGATGGAAGAGGAGACGCGCCGCTTCTATTTGGAAGCAATGAAGCAGGTGAAAGACGTTTCAACCCGCCAATTGCTGGGCGACCTGGCTGACGCTGAACTGAAGCATAGCGCTCATAGCAGAACCATGGAAGAGCAGCACGTCTCCGGCAATGTGCAGCAAGCTGAGTCGGATACGGAGCGCCGCAATTTCGTTCTGCAATACGTGCAGCCTGCGCTGGCCGGTTTAATGGACGGATCGGTTTCAACGCTGGCCCCCTTATTTGCCGCTGCCTTTGCTACACATTTGAGCAATGACGCCTTCCGCGTGGGGCTGGCCGCTTCGATAGGTGCCGGTATCTCCATGGCCTTTGCCGAGGCGCTCTCCGATGATGGATCGCTCACTGGCCGGGGTAGCCCGGTGGTGCGTGGTTCTGTTACTGGCCTGATGACTACGGTCGGTGGCATTGGTCACACACTTCCATATTTGATCGCTGACTTTCAAGTAGCGACTGGGGTTGCGGTAGGGGTCGTTGTCGTCGAGCTAGCCGCTATCAGTTGGATTCGGAAAAAATATATGGATACGTCTCTGGTGCGTGCCGCCATGCAAGTTGCTTTCGGAGGCGCGTTGGTATTTGCCGCCGGTATTTTGATCGGCAGTTCCTAATCGCCGATAATCTTTTGCCACCATCAAGAGTTGGAACTTATGTCAATTGAAACCAGCAGCCATGACGTCCAAACAGTATTCGACGACATCAAAGCCACTCGCAAAGTGGATTCTGTTAACAATTTCTGGCAAGCGCTTGCCACCCATCCACCCACGCTTCGCCGTACCTGGGACAGCGTCAAGGAAGTTATGGCGGCCGGCGCTATCGACCCACTTACTAAAGAACTGATTTATCTTGCGGTCAGCGCCACTAACCAGTGCGGCTACTGCATGGCATCTCATACAGCATCGGCGCGCGCTAAGGGTATGAGCGACCAGATGCTGGGCGAATTGATGGCTGTAGTCGGGTTGGCTAATCAAACAAACGTACTTGCGGCCGGCTACCAGGTAAAAATCGATGAGTCATTCCCGGTGGCGCGCCCACAGGCGTAACCACTCGCTTCATGGCGCGCAGCAATGGAAGAGCGTACATTTTTGTACGCTGGAGCGGGTCGCCGCTTCAGCCTCTACGACTGGGTGAAGTGGCGTGGGCCATCGAATATAACGATCGTCTGGGCAGGTTCAATTGTTTTATCTACGGCGCTGCCCAGGTGCCTTCCCGCAAAGCAACCGAACACGAGCCGAACCTTTGGTTTGAGCGTTGCCAGACAGTCCCGGAGTTGACGAAAGCCATGTCTGGGCACGGTCCCGATCAACCCGGTTATGACGAAGTGAAAGTTTTCACGTTGGCAGACGCTGATTCCGAGATCGCTCTTCAGTTCATTACGCAACGCGCCGCCCTGTCGCGAGAGGCTGCCGCGCGGCTTGACTCCATTAGCGAAACAAGAGAAGTTCTGGCTCGCTATGGCGTGCGCGGACTCCCAAACGCGAAGGGCTTCAACGCTCCATTCCTCTGGTACAACATGCTGGCGGGCCGGAGCGTTCCGGTGCGCAAACTTCCGGTACATCTGTTTCAGTTGCGAATGGAGCTGGAAGAAAAAGCTGCGCTCTCTCCTGTCGAACTGGAAGATCAGGTTCGGCAACTATCCCTGGCTGACGTCCTCGTACTCGGCATTGTTGAGTGCTTTGTCGGACGCATCGCAGCCCGCGTTGTGATCGGTCTCACTGTCTCGGTTGACTCCCGCATGACCGTCAGCGAAGTACACCAGCTGACCATCAGACTTGAAGGCGAGATTCGCAAGATCACTGCCCTGATCCACCGGGTTTTCATTCAAGTGCAGCCGTCCGAGCTGGCCGGTCAGTCGCTATGAGTACGCAGCGTTCCATGCCGGGTGGGCGCGCTTCCCGGGCCGATTTGCCTAAAGGGGAAGACGGACGCGCACTCTGCCGCTGGTGCAATGTGCAAGTGCCTCCCGGACGTTTTACTTTCTGTTCAGAATGGTGCGTGGAAGAGTGGCGCATCCGGACGGACCCCGGTCATTTGCGGCAACGGGTACTGGAGCGCGATGGAGGTATCTGTGCGCAATGCGGAGTTGATTGTGTGTCCGCGATGCTCCACCTCAAGCGGCTCCGTGGTTTAGCGAAAGCCAGAGCGATTGCTCAGTGGAAGCTCGGCGGACGCAAGTCGCTTTGGGATGCCGACCACATCGTGCCCGTGGCGGAGGGCGGTGGTGAGTGTGACCTTGCAAATCTGCGGACGCTCTGCCTCCGGTGCCATCGCCAGAATACCGCCGAGCTGCAGGCGCGGCTTATCAAGCAAAAAAGAGAAAGTTAAGCGGTCATTGCTTTGCTGCGCTCGATAGTGATTGGAACGTGAAAGACTTCACGAAAAATTCTGGCTGATTCGTTGGCCGCCCAGGTCTCCAGATCGACGTCAACACTTGATTCGAGCAATAAGCTGAGCTCCCCTCCGCGCAGTACGCTTCGAATATTCGTAACGCGTCCCTGCTTACTTCGGTCAAGGCTGTCTGCCATCCGAAGCAGCGGTGTCAGGCCGACTACAAACTGCCTTGCCTCCGCATCTAGATCGTCGAATGGCGGATGTTTGACAGCGGGCAGCGACTTGCGATGAAAACGGCACAGGGCTGAGATAATTGTCCGCTCTCTGTCGGTGAAGCCGGGCAGATCTGAATTGGCCACCAAATAAGCCGAGTGCTTGTGGTGACCGGTTGAGCTGACGTAGTGCCCGATATCGTGCAACAGGCCGGCTGCTTCCAGTAGCTTGCCTGCTGCAGGCGGCAGGTGATGAATCGACTGGAACACCTCGAAAAGGCGGCTTGCCATGAATGAGACTTGCGCTGAGTGTTTGGAGTTGACGAAGTACCGCTTGGCAATCTCCTCGACGGCCGCGCGCTGATCCGGGTTCAGCCGAGACACTTCATTGCCGGCACCCTGCGCGGCGAGGTCGGCGATGATCCCATCGCGAACACCAGCGGCCGAATAGAAAAGCGTCGGATGGTTAAACGCTTCCAGGGTCTGTAAAAATACAGCTGCACCAGCAATAATGATCTCCGCCCGCCTTGGGCCGATGCCGATAATCTTCTTGCGTTGCGCAAGATTGGCTGAAGATACTTTGCTGTAAAGGTTTCTAATCTCGCGCGTTGAAGCATGAATCCGGTCAGCTTCGTCGCGGCGTGAACGTGGAATCTGGTTGACCGCACAAACCACTGCCGCCGCTGATGCCGATGTCGCGATAACGCGATCGAAGCTTTCTGTCGCATGCGCCTGGAAAAAAGGCTGCAGTTTGTCGGCAACGAAGGATTGGAGATAGTGCAGGTCAACGGCGCGCGGCGGATCGTTCTTTAGAAAAATTTCAGTGAGGCGAACGGCTCCGAGCGGCTTCGATACAGCATCCAGAATGTGGCCGTTCTGGCTCGCAATCAGCTCCGCGCTGCCTCCGCCAACATCAATGATCAACGTTTTTTCAGTGGGCCGCGGCCAGCGAGACTCAACCCCAAGATGGATCAGCCGCGATTCCTCTGAGCCTGAGATGATCTCAACCGCCGTCCCAAGCACCCGGCTCGCCTGTTCCACGAATTCGCGCTGATTGCCTGCGTCACGAACGGCAGCTGTCGCTACCGCCCTTACTGCTCGAATGTTCAGCTTGCTATAAGCCGCAGCCATGCGAGACAGCGTCGTCAGGAGGAAGGTAAGGGCTTCGTCGCTGATTCGCCCCAGTCGAAATACGCTCTCGCCTAACCGCGTGACCTGCCTGTCCTGCGCCAGAACCGTTGTCACACCATGACTAACTTCCGCCGCCAGCATGCGGACTGAATTACTGCCAATGTCAATCGCTACATACCGGGGCATATCAGTCTTATAACAGGTGCCGCTAAACTGGAAGAGAAAACATGCAATCAAACACAATAATTCTTCGCGGAGCATGACACGGTTGCTACGTCCGGTCTCCCGACGCTATCGCAACTGGGTGACCGATTGGGAAAATCATCTCTGCTTTCGCTCCACCGACCGCATCAGCCGTCCTTTCGAATTCGGCCTCGAATGGAGTAAGAATTGGCCGATGTTAGAAAATTGCCATGCTGATCTAAACAGCCCTGAAGACTTCATTCTGTGCATGAACAACCTGGCTATTACACGGGCTGAAGAGTTCTTTGCTTATCAGCAGCCATCTAGATTTGAGCTTGGCTCTGATAACTGGCTTCGGTTTCAGTCGCCCGTCGAAACGCCGTTTGTCGAGAACAACACGGTTCATGGCTTGTGGTATCCAGCCAAGAACAATAATAAGAAAGCGGTAGTGGTTTTGCCGCACTGGAATTCGAAGCTTCCCCAACATAATGCACTTGCGGCCGGTATAGCGAAGCTGGGAATCAGTGCCTTGCGGCTAAGTCTGCCCTACCACGATGCGCGCACACCTGCCGGACTAACCCGCGCCGATTATGCCATGTCGGCGAATATTTGCCGTACCATCGATGCTACCCGCCAAGCGGTTATTGATACTCGGGCCTGTCTCGATTGGCTGCAAGAGCAAGGCTACGAAAGCCTCGGGATCGTTGGCACCAGTATCGGTTCCTGCTATGCCTTTCTGGCCAGTTCGGTTGATGAGCGTCTCGAGGTCAACGTTTTCAACCATTGCTCTACTTTTGTTGCGGACGTCGTTTGGGAAGGACTTTCGACTCAGCATATCCGTAGTAGCCTGGAGGGTGTTATTAGCCTCGATGCATTGCGTGATTACTGGATGTGCATCAGCCCGCCGAGCTATTACGACCTTTACAGTGCCAAGAAGAAGCGCTCCAAATTCATCTACACCCGCTATGACACAACGTTTCCAGTTAGGCTCTCTGAGCAGGTGATTGAAGGAGCGCGCGCCCGCAAGTGGGACCACACGGTGAGCGTACTCCCGTGCGGCCACTACACAATGGGCGAAACGCCGTTCAAGTACCTGACCGGGTATGAGATCTGCTCCTTTCTGAAGCGGCAGTTGTAGGCTTTCTGAAGCAGAATCAGAGACGTTTGACAGAATAAGTTAAGTTGTTAAATAAACTCGCCTGCTGATGGTGTCGCCTGACCAGGATCCGGCATCGAACGCATGTAAGATCGGCCTGTTGGAGGCACGTGCTTTTGAGACAAGAGAATGCGTAGGACACAATATCGAGCAGGTTTGCTGCTTCTGACCTTGCTATTTGCGGGCACTGTTATGCAGGCGCAAGCGCCACAGCCATCCGGTGCAACAGCCACCTCGAGTGGTAGTGGTGGCATGGGGGGCGCGCAATCCGGCAGCGGTGCAAGTAGTGGCCAGAGCAGTAACGGTGCCGGGGCTTCCAGCGCACAAAGGGGCCCGCAGATGAATGATCCGAGTTTTCAGGGCAGCGTACCGCAGGGGCAGGCCACTGAAACTCCCATCCCGCTTACGCTGGTGCAGGCGATCGAGAAAGGGCTGCGAACGAACCTTGGATTGCTGACTAATCAGCAGAGTAGCCGTCAGTCGCAAGCTCAAAGGCTCCGTGCTCTAAGTAGTTTGCTCCCTCGAGTCACTGGGCAGATTAGTGCCGTAGAGCAGCAGATCAACTTAAAAGCGGAAGGCATCAACTTCAGTGCTCCCGGGTTTCAGCTTCCGACGATTATCGGCCCATTCGGGTATCAGAGTGCGCAAGTTAATGCGGACATCACGCTGTTCGATTGGTCGGCGATTAGTAATTTCCGGGCTGCGCGAGCGTCAGAAAAAGCCTCAGCACTAGATGTGAAGAATGCACGCGACTTGGTGGTGTTGGGCGTGGGCTATGGCTATCTGCAGATCATTGCGGATGCGGCTCGCATTTCGGCTACGCAAGCTGAGATCGACGCCGATGTCGCCGTTTATACGAATGCAGTCCGGAGGCACAATGCGGGTACGGCAATTGGGATTGACGTACTTCGGTCTCAGGTGCAGGTGAAGCAACGGCAACAGACTTTGATCGCAGTCAAGAATACCTTTGAGATTGATAAAGTTTCCCTGGCTCGTGTGATTGGCTTACCGCCCGGGCAAGACTTTACCGTTACTGATCCGGCTCTCCTGTTGCCGACTAATGTGATCACGCTCAAGGAAGCCTTGAGTAAGGCCTATGATAACCGGTCGGACTTCCAGGCGGCGAAAGCACGGGTTGCTGCGGCTGAGTTTACACTTCGCGGTGCAAAGGCTGAGCGCTATCCTACGGCGACGGCTTCCGGCTTCTATGGCGATACTGGTCTTCATCTGTTTACCCAGTCTCACGGCGTGTTCAATGCGACGGGTTCAGTTGCTTTCAACATATTCGACGGCGGCCGCATTCGGGCCGATATCGTGCAGAATGATGCGGAACTTCGCAACCGCCGGAATGAGATGGAAAATCTGCGCGGCCAGATTGACGCCGACGTGCGAACCGCTCTTCTCAATTTGACCTCTGCTGCCGCTCAAGTGGAGGTGGCAGTCAGCAATGTAGACCTTGCTGGCCAAACTCTTCGGCAGTCACAGGATCGATTCGCGGCAGGCGTCACCAACACGGTTGAAGTTGTGCAGGCGCAGCAGTCTGTAGCCGATGCCAATGAGAATCTAATTTCAGCTCAGTACCAGGACAACATAGCTAAAGTCGCTCTGGTGCGTGCACTGGGGTTAGCCGAACAAGGCATGACCACGTTCTTCCAGCAGAAACAGCCGTAACAAAACTTCACTTTTCTAGAAGAAAGTTACCTGCAAAGAGTGCGTCGATTCCTGAGGAGTAAAAGCTGCGGACCGCATCGCGCGGTGTACAGACAAGCGGGTCTCCAAAAAGGTTGAAGCTGGTGTTGTACAGCGCGGGAAGTCCGGTCGACTGACCGGCAGCCAGCAAAAGTGAGTGATACAGCGGGTTGTCCGCTTTGCGCACAGTATGAATGCGAATCAGGTCTTCGCCCAGCAGCGCGGCTGAAAACGTCTGGCGGTGTTCAGGCTTGACACGGCCGACCGTGGCCAGGTAAGTGGCATTACTGCCCACTTCAAAGTAATTCGAAGCGAGTTCTTCAGGCACCGATGCTGCAAACTTACGGAACTTTTCCCGGTGCTTGATATAGACGTTCAGGTTTTCGCTGGAGTACGGATTCAGCGGTGAAGCAAGAATGCTGCGATTACCTAAAGCACGCGGCCCGAACTCGAGGCGACCCTGCATCCAGGCAACGATGCGGTTGTCATTGAGCGCGGCAACGGCTTGCTTGATAAGGTCGTCCTGCGTCGGGATGAAGCGGAAGCGAAGCTTACAATTTTCCAGAACCTGCTTGATTTGAGGGGGCGTGTAAAAAGGCCCTAAGAAGAGCGTATTGAAGGGCTGGCGTAAGCAGTCGCCATAGAAATGGTAGAGCGCATGAAGCGCAGCCCCGAGCGAGGTGCCCGCATTGCCACCTGCAGGCTGTACGAAGACACCCTGATATTGGGCTTCCAGCGAGCGCGCCAGCAGGCTGTTAAGCGATAAACCGCCAGCAATGCAGACATTCTCACTCTGGCCGAGCATGGCTGCGACGCATTGCTCGACAGCCACCTGCAGGCTTGCTGCTAAATCGTGCCGGACCTGTTGAGCCAACGGCTCTGACGGCAGTTGGCACTCCTGGTAAAAGCGGCTGCTAAATCCGCCCGCAGCCAATTGATCCGCGTCAAGATAGCTTCGATCTAAGAGTGGCCACACGCCATTGTCGAGCCCCATCATGCTCCTGAAGACAGGAAGATACTTCGGCTTGCCGAACGTGGAAAGCCACTGTACCTTGTGCTCATCCGCGCGTGCCTCAAAGCCGACCAACTCGGTGACGCGGTTGTACAGGTCGCCTAACGAATCCGGAAAATACATTTCGCGGACCGGTGTGAGCCGCCCATGTTCGCCGCGAAACAGGACCGCCGAACGATAATCACCCGCGCGATCTACGCTCAGCACCGACGCACTTTGAAAGGGCGAACAGTAAAAGGCAGAAGCCGCGTGAGCCTGGTGGTGTTCCACGACGACAATCTCGCTTTTAGGAAACCGTGCGCGAAGTTCGAGTTGCGCCAGGCTCTCTGAACTCGCGGCAAAGCGGCGCGCCACTGCCACGCAGTCGATGGTAGATGCCGTTACTCCCGCTGTTTCAAGAGCGATCTGCAGAGCTTCTTCGGGAAACGTTCCCGGCCGATCCTGATGCGCTACCTTTGCCTGCTCGACTGCCGCTTGAATGACGCCGCCGCGCAAAACACAGCAGGCAGGATCGCTCAACAATCCGCCCAGCCCTACAATGGTACGCGGCATTAAGCTCGGCGCAGCCTTTCGACCACGCGTTCGCGGCCAAGACACGGGAAGATGGCAAAGGCGCTGGGCCCTACTGATTGTCCGGTGAGCGCTGCCCGTGCAGCGTTGATCAGCACGCCTGCCTTAACCCCACGCTCTTCGGCAATCTTTCGCAGATCGGCTTCTGCGGACGCCTCTGAAAAGTCAGGGTTGGCCTCAATGCGATCAGCCAGCAGATGCATCAGCTCACGAGCCCCCGGAACATCAAGCTTGTCTTTGGCGACCTGGTCCGTGTGAAAATCATCGGCAAAGTAAGCGCGGCCTTTCAAGGCAAAATCAAGCAGCGTGGAGTATCGCGCCCGGATGAGATCAACTACGTGTTCGAACTGTGCCTCTGTACCAGGCACTGCCATGTGATGATCTTCCAGTGAGCGGCGCACCATGGGAGCCAATTCAGCTATCGGCATGGTACGCAGATGCTGAGAGTTGAGCCACATCGCTTTGGAGTCTATCGGATCAGCCTCGCTGAAATTCACCACGGCATTGCTCCGGTTCACGCCTTCGAAAGAGAACAGCGATGTAAGCTCGGCTAACGACATCTGCTCACGGTCATTCTTCGGTGACCACCCGAGCAAGCAGAGAAAGTTGATGTAGGCGATCGCGAGGAAGCCATTATCGCGATAGGTGGTAACGCTGACCACCGGACCATGCTTGCGTTTGGAAAGCTTGGCTCCATCAGGCGCAATCAGGAGCGGGAGATGCGCGAACTCCGGCTGCGACCCGCTGGCCGCTTGGAAGAGCAGGATGTGCTTGAACGTGTTGGAGAGATGATCCTGCCCGCGAACCACGTGCGTAATCTTAAGGTCGACATCATCAGCGCAGGAAGCGAGATGGTAGGTCGGCATACCGTTGCTACGTAGCAGCGCGAAGTCTTCGATATCAGCAGTCTGCTTCGACTGGGGGCCATAGACGAGGTCAGTAAATGCGACCTCGCGAACCGGGTCGCGTTCAACCTTGAAACGGATCACGAAGGGCTCACCGGATGCGGCTCGGCGATCGCTCTCTTCGGTGGACATCCCACGCATTTCCGGGTGGAAGAGCCAGGGACCTTCAGCATGGGGCCGATCTTCTCCCCCGTTGGTGGCCGGCGTGAAGTCGCGATAGGCTAAGCCCCGAGCAAGCAGGTCGTAAGCCAGCTTGCGGTGAAGTTCAAGGCGTTCGGACTGCCGATAGAACTCGTCCCAACTCAGGTCGAGCCAGTTCAGCCCTTCGTAGATTGAATTGAGAGACGCCTCGGTGTTGCGATCGGCATCGGTATCGTCGATCCGCAGGATCATTGTGCCGCCGTGTTTGCGTACGAAAAGCCAATTGAAGATAAACGTTCGGGCGCTGCCGATATGCAGGTAGCCAGTAGGAGAAGGCGCAAAACGAGCGCGAATCATGAAGCTTCATTTTACAGGGCTGGCGCGGAGGACAAACGAGCATAGAGTTCGATGAAGCCCTGAATGGAGAGCTGTTCGGCTCGTAGATTGGCTTCAGGTGAACCATCGAGCGCATCTCCAAAGAAAGGCTTCAGGTTATTGCGGAGGTTCTTGCGCTTATGCGCGAAGCAGCGTCCGACAAATTGCAGCAGGGCTGGCAGATTTTCGGTTGAGGTCGGCTGGCGAATGAACTTGAGAGCTGCGGAATCGACTTTGGGCGGCGGCGAGAAAGCGGCAGCAGGGACGTGGCAAACCAGTTCGACCTGGCAGACAAGCTGGACGGCTACCGTGAGATAGCCGTAGTCGCGGCTGCCCGGACCGGCAAGGATGCGTTCGGCGACTTCGCGCTGCATCAGGAACACCGCGACGGGAAAATCGGACGGGAGGCGCAGAAAGCGTTCGATGATGGGCGAAGTGATGTAGTACGGCAGGTTTCCGGTGACGACGGCGGGACCCCATTGCGATAAATCAGTTTCAAGAACATCGCCACTGTGCAGATGAAACTTCGGCTCGTTCTCGAAGTTGTGGCGCAAAGAGGCAACAAGGCCGCGATCAATTTCTACTGCGTGAAGCTCATCGGTGCGAGGCAGTAGGTGACGCGTCAGCGCGCCGCGACCAGGGCCCACTTCGATCACACGCGGAACACTTTCGCCGCAAGCTGCCACCGCAAGTTGCTCCAGCGTGGCTTGTCGAACTAAGAAGTGCTGTCCCAGCTTGCGCGGCAAGCCCCAAGTGTAGAACGGCAGGCGTGAGCAGTATTTGCCACTATAGGTTGTGAACTGGCTCGTTTATTTGGCTGCTATTGCTGCGGGGGCTGCTAATCCGGGGCAGTCAGGAGCGAACGCCCAATTGCGCAAATCGCTTGATGAGACGGTACTGACAGCTGCCTGGGTATATTTATCCGGACTGTTGGCCATGCTGCTGATTCAGGTGTTTGTGCGCGAGGCGTGGCCCGCAGGAAGCAAGCTGGCGCAAGTGCCGTGGTGGGCATGGCTGGGTGGCCTGCTCAGTATTGGCTCGACGGTCACCGGCATAACATTGGCTCATCGGCTTGGGTCCGGCGTGTTCACCGGGGTCAGTGTCACGGCTTCTCTGGTCACCTCGGTCATCATCGACAACTACGGCTGGATCGGATTCAAAGTTCATCCGTTGTCGGTGCCGCGGGTTGCCGGATGCATTTTGATGGTTGCCGGATTGTGGCTCATTGGCCGGTTTTAGAGATCTCGTAGCTGTTGGTGAGTGAGAACGGCTCCGGGTAACAGCGTCGGTCAGGAATCAGGTCTGAGTAGCGGCTTCTAAACGCGTCCGCTTCGGTATCAGGCATTGGGGAAGCGTCTGGCGCGATTGCATGAAGCAGCGGGTTGTAGATGACGCGATGTCCCTCGCGCATAGCTTCAGCACCCAGGAAAGAGCCAAGGTGAGCCATTCCCAATTGTGAAGGCAAAGACCTAAGTGCCCGGAACAGAAAGCCGGCGTCAATAGCTGACATCCGAGCACTAACCGCGTTGGCCGTACGTATCTTCCAGGCTTGCCCGAAGTAGCCCGGGTCTGTGAGCTTGCGGCCGGCGTCAGGCGCTTGGCACAGCCCTCCAAAGCCGAATACCTGCGCTCCATCCACAAGCGTGCTGCTCGAATCGGAGATGCGTCCGCCTACCATCACCGTATCCGGAAATAGCTCGAATGTTCCAACCGCCTCATTTATCCAATCCGAGTGCTGAGGAGCAACGCCCACCTCAAGACAGACTACGCCGTTCTGTTCTGCCGTCTTTTCTGCCATAGCAGCAAGTTTTGGGAGACTATCGCTCCGGCACACGGCAACGGTTCGCAGCGAGGGCTTAGTACGGACGAAATGGAAGTGGGCAGCACCGGGCCCGAAAAGTGGATTAGGTTCGACACGGAATAGAGAACCACCAGCTTGGGCTTGCAGAAAGCGCTCCATCACAGTTCGCTGAGAGGAAAGGATGTACGGCTTGACTGCGGCATCGTCGGCGGTCGATTGCACATGAACGCGCCAGCTATAGACAATCTCCGGAATGTGAACGGGCGCGTACCCGGCATTGGCAAAGCGCATAAAAAGATCCCAATCGGCACTGCCCTCAGTGGCGCCATCCGTATACGCACCGAGGCTGAGCGCAAGTGCACGATCGGCTACGCCCAAATGTGCAATATATGCCGAGTTGGATAAGAGAACCGGGTCCCAATCGGGCTTGAAGTAGGGTTGGGACACTCCACCGGCTGCTGTCTTGTCTTCGTCGGTATAGAGCAGCGCCGGATAACCAAGATCCTCCATGGAGGCTGCCACGATTCGGAGCGCGTCCGGGTACAGCAGATCGTCCGCATCCACTGGCAAAACGTAACGATTGCGCGCTCGTTCGAGACAAGTCCGAAGGCCTTTGACAATACCGAGATTCGTTTCGGAGCGATGAAGAGTGACAAACGGCAAACGCCGTAACTCATCCAGGCAGGCAAGCAACTCAGCGCCGGCGCATCCGTTGTCGACAATGACCCACTCGGCAGTAACTCCCTTCATCTGTGGCGTGATGGAGGCAGCAAGCTCACGCAGGTACTTTACTGGGCTGCCATTCCAGATTGGTGTGATGATGCTGAGTAGCCCGGGTTTTAAGCGGGCGCCAAACTTGGAGCCACGTTCTTTCAGCCGATTGTCAATCCAGCGGCGGTACTGGCGCGTTCCCGCATCGGGCAACAGAATGTCGCGTCCTCGCCGGGCGAAACCCTTCACAGATGCCTTCCAATTGCTCACGGTGTTGTTGTTGCTGGTTCCTTTTTTGATCTCGTTGTTAATCTTGGCAGGGAGCCATGACCGGAACTGACCCGTTGCAATCGCAGGTAGAAGGATTACACGCACGACTGCGTAAGCTTGAAAATCAGCTGAGAAGTTCACAGCAGCAGATGGCCAAAGTGGTGGAGCTGCTTGAAGTACAGGGCGAGCAGCTGCGGGCACAGCAGACCTCTGTAGCACGAGTCGATCGGATTCAAATGGAGATGCTGACGGGCCGTGTGTGGCGCACGATTCACTCCACGAGCGGCGTCTTTAAGCGGCTGTTAGGAAGAAGAGTTCCCGGATCCACAACCGACTCCCTGGCATTAAGCGACAAGCGATCCTACCTAATCTGCGATGAACCGTCTGAAAGCGATCGGACGCCCCGCAGCGGAGCCATTACGGTTCGAGGCTGGTGTCTGGCAGAAGGCGGCGTCGATTCGGTAAAGCTGGAAGTGCCCGGCTTACCGGTTGTATCCGTGGTTCCTTCGCTAGCCCGGCCCGACGTGAAGAAGGCTCACCCGGATCTCGATAAAACCGGCCGTGCGGGCTTTCAGTTTGAGTTCGAATCTAATTCGCTGGCCAACGGCACTTATCCCATTAGCTTGCGGGTATACGCGGGTGGCGTGCCGGTACGCGAAACACGTACGGTAGTGACAATCGATCACGAGAAGGGTTTTGCCTCCGCTTACGATCGCTGGATTCATGATTTTGAGACTCCGGACCACACCATGATCACGCTCAGGCTGCCCCTGTTCCGGCTGCAGCCACGCATCAGCATTGTGATGCCAGTCTTCAATACCGACCCAGCTGAATTGAAGGCGGCCATCGAATA
>CAXTWQ010000007.1:35106-41720 GCA_964248065.1 uncultured Bryobacteraceae bacterium
GTATTGAAGCAGTCGTACGGAAATTGGGAGCTCTGCATTGCTGATGATGGGTCTACCAAACCCGAAGCCGGTGAGATTGTCCGTAAGTATCGCGATAGCGACGATCGAATCAGAGTTGTCTTTCGCGAACAACAGGGCGGCATCTCAGCGGCTTGCAACACGGCGGCCGAACTAGCGACCGGCGATTTTCTCACTTTCCTAGACCATGATGACGTGTTGGCACCCCATGCGCTTGCCTACGTCTGTGAGCTGTTGGATCGGCAACCCGATGCCGACTTGATCTACAGCGACGAAGACAAACTCGATCGCCGGGGCCGCCGCTACGAGCCATTCTTCAAACCCGATTGGTCGCCCGATCTCCTGCTTTCGGAGAACTACATCTGCCACCTGCTGGTGCTGCGGAGCGACCTGGTCGGGCGCATTGGCGGCTTTCGTTCGGATTGCGACGGCAGTCAAGACTATGACCTCGTGTTGAAGGCTACGCGCGAGGCAACCAACATTCAGCACATTCCGAAGGTGCTCTATCATTGGCGCGCAGGTATCGCTTCAACGGCCAGCACCATTGATAATAAGCACTATGCGCTAGCCGCGGCTCAGAGGGCGATTGCAGCCTCTCTTGACGAAACTAACCCTGGCGCGCGCGTGGAGCCAAGCCACATTGTTGGACGTTGGCGGGTACGGTATCCAATTTCCGAGAAGGCCCACGTCAGCATCATCATCGCCTCAGGTGGCAAAGCTGAGATTTTACGCACAAATATCGAGAGCATCCAAGCCAAGACAGCTTATCCGAATTACGAAATAGTCATTGTTGACAATTCAAAAAGCTTTGTCATCAAGAACCTGGTTGAGGAGTTCAACCTGGGTGCGCCGAAAATACGCTATGTGGATCAGCGCAACAGGCCGTTCAATTATTCGGCTCTGAATAACACGGCTGCGCGCGAGTGTGACTCGTCCATTCTGCTATTTCTGAACGATGATACTTCAGTGATTGCAGAGGACTGGCTCGGGGCGATGGTGGAGTTAGTGGAACGTCCGGAAGTGGGTGCGGTTGGCGCCAAGTTGCTCTATCCTGACGGCCGCATACAACACGCCGGCGTGATTATGGGATTGTTTGACAACTGCGGCCATGCATTCAAGAGCTTGGATGGCTCCACCAGCCACTACTTCGACTTTTCAGATGTCATTCGGAACGTTTGCGCAGTAACTGGTGCCTGCCTGATGACCAAGAGCGACGTCTTCTGGCAGGTAGGCGGCTTCGACGAGACTGACTTCGCAGTTGCCTTCAACGACATTGACCTTTGCTTGAAAATTGGTGCGACGGGTCATCGTGTTCTCTACACGCCGCACGCGCTGCTCAACCATTACGAGGCGTTCTCTAAGACTTCAAAAGACCTGATTCCCCATCCATTGGAGGTAGCGCGGATGCGATCCAAGTGGGGCGACGTAATCGCGCACGATCCGTTCTACAGCCCGAATCTGACTCGGAATGATGAGGATTACTCGTTAAAGCGGTTGGGCTAAGAACGGTGTTACCGCTGGCTAACGGCGGAAAACAAGCGGTTCAAATTTGATGCTGATATCGCGATTGATGGGCGATGCTACGGCGAGTACGCTTGGGAAATTCGGCATAGCGATGTTACGGTACTGCAGACGGGCCGCATCGCCCACAAACGAGGCAGACTTGTCGCTGAAAGCATAGTCGGTAATGTGACCCGTGCCATCAAGACTCAAGGTAAGGGTAACCGAAGATCGCAGCTGCATAGGAACCAAATTGGCGTTCATGGCATCGCCATAAAGCGGAACCTCATAATCAGCTCGTCGTGTTGCTGTACCGATGGTGAAGGTCAAGGCACCGAACAGGATGATGCTTGATAGCAGTCCGCCGGTAGCAGGAATAGTAATGGGCCGCATGAGTTCGTCCATGCGAAATAACCAGCTTTCCCAAAGCCGCATTAGTCGCGAACCCTGATGCTGCTCAACAGCAGACCGCTCCTGCGAGGCTTTTACTCGCAATGCCATTCTCAAGGAAGCAGGTGCCTTGGGATTCGGCAACCTACGTAATGTAACGCGTACGGCCCGCGTCTGTTCGAACTCGAGTGAACAGGACTGACATTCAGCCAAGTGTGCTGCAATGCGGGATGTTTCGTTTCCACGTAGCCGTCCGTCGACGAACTCTTCCCGACGACGTTTGGCATTCCAGCAGGTCATAGTTGATTGGTCCTCATATAGGTGACGAGTTGCGCTTCGGTTAAGCCATTGCCTCGGCAAACCCTTGTTGAGTCTGCTGGCTCAGCTCGCGGCGCAACGCTTCGCGACCGCGTACGATTCGTGACTTCACCGTCCCTAATGAAATCTGAAGAATGTCGGCAATCTCCTCGTAACTCATGTTTTGGATGTCGCGCAGCACGACTGCGGTTCGGAAGAGCGGATTGATTCGAGTTAAAGCACGTTCCACCAGCACCCGTGTTTCGGTATCGAGAGCCTGATCGTAAGGCGAGGGGCCCGGATCGTGCGCATATTCAACCACCCCATCGTGCTCAAGATTTTCTTTTTCAAGCGGTACTTCACGGCGGCAGTGGCGGGCAAACCACCGGCGGTGATTATGTGCTTCGTTTACGGCGATACGGTATACCCAAGTGCGCAGGCTACTCTGTTCGCGAAACGAGCCAACTCCGCGAAAGACTTTGAGGAACACTTCCTGTACCACATCGCAGGCATCACTTTGATTTCCCAGCAGCCGGTACACCATGCTGTAAACAGGGTGCTCGTAGCGCTCAATCAGCTCTTCATATGCGCCCTCGACTCCAGAGCGCAAGCCGCGCAAGATGCGGGCGTCTTCTTCGGAGATTCCGTTCTGGGCGCCTGCCAGGATCGACAAGTTTCCGCCATTGCCCGACAACCGTTTCGTCATCGCTTGAATTTTACTCCCGAGGGCGGATGAAATCCATCTGCCTATTTAGACTCCGGTTTGTCCTGTTAAGTTCCGTTACCGTTACAAACCTGTTGGTAGTAGCTTTCATATTGCGGAATAATTAAATCGGTGCAGAATCGCGCCACTGCGGTAGCGCGAGCAGCAAGGGCCACCCGGCGATGTAAACTCTCGTCGGTGAGTAGCGAGACTATGCGCGTTGCCTGCCCCGCAAGATCGCCCACAGACTCCATATAGCCGTCCACGTCATGAGTAATCAGGTCGGGAACGCCCCCCGTCCGAGTGGCTACCGGAGGCACACCACAGGCCATTGCTTCCAGGGCAGCCAGTCCGAAGGCTTCCGTTTCGCTAGGCAAATGAAGCACGTGCATCTGCGGAATTAGCCGCTCCATATGATCCTGCTTCCCCAAAAACCGAACGGTCGATTCCACCCCGAGTTCGCGAGCCAGTCGCTCCGCAGGACCACGGTCAGGTCCGTCGCCTGCCATCACCAGTTCTGCCTCGACATGCTGACGTACTAAAGCAAAGACGCGGATGCAATCCAATACACGTTTAACAGGCCTGAAATTCGAGATATGAAGAATGCGTTTCGGCCCAACGCTCTGGCGCTCTTCGTCCGGGTGATAAAGCGAGCAGTTTACGAAATTATGGATTACCTCAATTGGATTGGCGACCCCGAAAAACTCAAACGTGCGGTCGCGCATGTAGGCGCTGATGGTCGTGATCCCGTCTGACTTCTCGATGGAAAACTTGGTAATGGAGAAGTAGGAAGGCTCGGCGCCGACGACCGTAATGTCTGTTCCGTGCAACGTGGTGATAAAAGGGAGCCGCCGCGTGCCCGTCATTTGCTGGGCCAGTAGAGCTGAGATCGCGTGCGGAATGGCGTAGTGCACGTGCAGAAGATCCAGCTTTTGACTCTCTGCTACTTCGAACATGCGCGATGCCAAGGCCAGCATGTAGGGCGGGTACTGAAAAAGTGGATAGTTGGAGACTTCTACCTCGTGATAATGAATGCCCGGAGTGTTGGTGTCGAGCCGAATCGGGTGCGCATAGCTGATGAAGTGCACCTGGTGGCCGCGACGCGCCAGCTCCAGGCCGAGTTCAGTGGCGACGATACCGCTTCCGCCGTACGTTGGGTAGCACGTGATGCCGATACGCATGATTCCCAGTATGCTGGCAGGCTTTCGTCGAGCTTGAAAGTCGGCAGCACCTGAGTGCAGATGCTGGAGTGAACACGGGCGAACGAGCGCGATGAAGTTGTCGAAAAAGACTTCGAACGAAATACACCCGGAGAGCGATCTCCATTTCAGAGCACAGGATAATTTGCGGGCCTACAGCATAACTTCAGATTGGCCTGTTGAGATCGAGCAGAGGACAGACTATGCAAAACCGATCTGGCATTTTCATTCTTGTAGTGTGGGCGCTTGCTGGCTCTGCGCAGGAAGCTAAATTGAGGTCTTCTGAAGTGCCACCAACCGTCAACGCGGCTGCTGAAAAGCAATTCGCAGGCGCAAGATTGTCGGCCTGGTCGAAGGAAGTAGAAAACGGTAAGACCACTTACGAAGTCTCTGTTGTAAGCGGCTCATCAAAGAAAGATGCCGTTTTCAACCCGGACGGTTCGCTGGCTGCGATCGAAGAAGTTGTAGCGGTGTCTGCGTTGCCGGTGCAAGTTCGGGACGCCGTAAGCGCGAGATATCCGGGATCGACGCTTCGGAAAGCTGAGAAGATCACCAGCGGTGACCAGGTGCAGTATGAAGTGGCCTTGGCGAAAGCAGCGAAGAAAGAGGTGCTGCTCAGCGCGGAAGGAAAGATCGTAAAAGAACAGTAGCCGAGTGAGGGCTGCATGAGCAACGGCGGTGCTAGCGCACAGGAGACTTTCAAATCAGGTGGCTATATGAGAGTTGTTCAGGCAAGTGCAATTTTCTCGCTTTGTTTGTTTTCGGCGTCACAGTGCCTGGCTCAAGAGGCTGTGGTGGTCCAGAGTTCAAACGACCAGGCGACAGTGATCTCGCAGACATGCGCCAGCCTAACCGTGAAAGTTCAGGACATTCATGCGGCCCTAGTTCCTGGTGTAAGCGTAATTCTGCTGAACCAGAACAATGACCTGGTCGCTCTTGGAACGGCGGATGAAGCGGGTGCATTCACATTTGCCGGTCTCTCTCCGGGAACTTACCACTTGAAACTGGATGGAGTCAGTCTAAGCTCGGCCACAGCGACCGAAGTTGTGTTAGTTGCGGGGGAAACTCGCCATCTGAACTTAGTTTCTACCGGGCCCTCGACGACTACGACGATCGATGTGACAGCAACGCTGAGTCAAGTGGCACAAGCGCAAGTGGAGGCACAGGAGAAACAGCGAATTTTGGGTATTCTGCCTAGCTATTACGTGAGTTACATCTGGGATGCAGCGCCGATGACGCCCAAGTTAAAGTATCGTCTCGCATTTCGCTCGATCTTTGATCCAGTTACGCTCTTAGTAACGGCTGGCATTGCCGGTGCGGAGCAGGCCCACAAGACCTTTCCAGGCTATGAGCAGGAAGCGGAAGGATATGCAAAACGATTTGGATCGACATACGCCGACACGGTTGTTGGCACCGCAATTGGCCGCGCCATTCTGCCATCGATCCTCCACCAGGATCCTCGATTCTTCTACCAGGGTTCTGGAACGGTCCGCTCGCGATTTCTCTATGCGGTTTCAGCAGCCTTCATTTGCAGGGGGGACCGAGGGCAGATGGAACCGAACTACTCGTGGGTGCTTGGAAGTTTTGCAGCAGCAGGTCTGTCCAATGTGTATCGAGCCGCTAGCGACCGGAGTGCCGGCATGACCTTTCGCAATGGACTCATAGTCGTCGGGAGCAGCGCGGTGGTCAATGTCTGGAGAGAGTTCTTTTCACGAGACGCAACGTCGAATGTCCCTGGTTTTGCGAACGGCAAACCTCCGGCCAAATCGCAAAGTTTGGCGAAGCAGCCATAGGAAATCCCCAGCTTCGGATGAGAACTGCCCGGCGGGTGCCGTCAGAGCAGACACTTAAGCTGCGGCAGGTTGGATGCGAGAGGCTCGTCCAGTCGTCACCCACTTTGCGATGGAGAATCCGCTGACAATGACGCAGAGTATGGCGAACCCGATCATCGTGTATTTGAAGGCGGGTGTGCCAATGATGTGCAGGATGCGCTCGCCGTATCTGGTCGCAAGATAACCCAGAATCAGAAACCGGATGGTGCGGCAGGCAGCCACAATGGCAAATAGTTTTGACTTCGGGTATGCGAGTGCGCTGGTGGTCGCCACCAGCATAGTGAAGGGAAAAGGGGGCGGAGAGAGACACGCGAGTGCAAGGAAATAGCCGCCTCTCTGGTCAATTTTCCTTTTCAGATATGCAAAACGCCTTCGACCAGTGATCTTTTGAACTCCTGCTTCGCCGAGCTTGCGCGCAACCAGATCGAGCAGGTAAACGCCGCACACTGATCCGCACACGCCGGAGAGAACGTAAATCCAGAGATCCTGGTGATGTCTGGCTACCAGGGCAACTATCAGGATGTCATTGCCGACTGGGACAAAAAGAAAAGAAGAGTCGAGCGTGCCCAGCACGAACGGCCCCCAATAACCAATTTGAAAGAGCAATCCAAGCAAATGACCGAAGAATGAATGCAAGCTCTGAGTGTATCTGCGAATCGTTTCAGTAAGCTGTCC
>CAXTWQ010000007.1:41730-87051 GCA_964248065.1 uncultured Bryobacteraceae bacterium
GTCCTATGTGAGAAACCCGGTTGCTTTACCTATCGCAATCCTAGGCACGCTACTTCTGCCTTCAGGATTCCAGACTTACGCCCAGTCAAAGCGACCAGGCACCCTACCGCCAAATCGGGTGGGACACGTGCTTGTCATTTCCCAGACCAAGGGCTTCCAGCATGACTCTGTTCCCGATGCCATGGCAGCGGTGTACGAGATGGGCCACACCACGCGATTGTGGGAGACCACAATGCGCACAGATACCGAATTGCTGACCAAAACCGACACGAAGGAGCTGAACAGGAAATCGCTCAACTATTTCGACGTGGTCGTATTTGGGAGCACAACAGGCGAACTGGACTTGACCGACGCGCAGAAGGCGGACCTGCTCTCTTTCGTGAAGCAGGACGGAAAGGGCTTTGTCGGAATTCATGCCGCGCTGGACACCAACTACAAATGGCCCGAGTATGGCGAAATGATTGGCGGGTACTTTGACCAGCATCCCTGGTTTACGTTCAATGCGCCAATTATCTTAGAGGACCCGTCGTTTCCAGCCGTGCGCCACTTTCCAAAGGCGTTTGTAAAGCGCGACGAAATCTACCAACCGAAGGCCTGGTCGCGTGACAAGGTGAATGTTCTGCTACGGCTCGATGAAAGCAAATTGGATTACAACAATCCGCGAGTGCACCGCACCGATCACGATTTCGCGGTTGCCTGGTCGAAGATGTACGGCAACGGGCGGGTGTTCTACTCAACGCTTGGCCACACGAAGGAAGCCTGGGATGATCCGGATATCCGCACCATGTATTTCGAAGCGATCAAGTGGACGATGGGAATGACCGAAGGCAGCACGGCGAGCCACCCGAAAACTGGGGGCGCAGCGAGCGCGGGTACCAAGTAGATCAGCTGTCGAGGGCAACTAGTTCAGGAGCGTTGCGCTTCAGTTGCCCGCAAGCTGCGTAGATGTCGCGTCCACGAGGTCGGCGCACGAAGCATGGCACTGCATTGCGCACAATAGTTTGAAAGCTTTCTACTCGGTCCGGGTCCGGCATGTCAAAGGGAATGCCGGGTCCTGGGTTGAGCGCAATCAGGTTGACCTTGCAATTTAAATGCGCCAACAGGCGAACTACCCGCTTCGCATCAGCGTCGGTGTCATTGACGCCGCGCAGCAGAACATATTCGAAAGTCAGCTTCTCCCAGGGACGCAAAGGGTAAGTGCGGCAGGCTTCCATCAGTTCGCGCAGGTGATACTTGCGCGTGATCGGCATCAGCTGCTGGCGCTGTTCTTCGGTGCTGGCATTGAGTGAGATGGCGAGCTTCGGCCTGATCTCGGATACCGCAAGCTCATAGATCTTCGGCACAATGCCGGCGGTGGAAACCGTGATTCGCTTTGGCGACATGCCAATGCCGGCAGGGTCTGTCAACAGTCGCGTCGCCTTCAGCACATTCGAGAGATTGAGCAGCGGCTCGCCCATGCCCATCATGACGATATTGAGTCCGGTGCCGATGGGCCCTAAGCCGCTATCGCGCGCTACAAAGAGTACCTGACCCACAATTTCGCCCGCTGTCAGGTTGCGTTCCAGGCCCATCAGCGCAGTCAGGCAGAACCGGCAATCAACGGGACAACCCACTTGGCTTGAGATGCAGACCGTGTCGCGCCCGATCTCCGGCATGAGAACAGACTCAACCGTTCGGTTATCATGGAGTCTGAGCAGATACCGGCGTGTGCCGTCGCTCGAATCGAACCGCTTGTCTATGCTCGGAAGGCCGAGCGTGCTGTTTGTTTCCAGGTGGCTACGCAGGGCTTGAGGAAGGCTCGAAATCTGCGATAGATCTGGCACCTGTTTCCGGTAAACGGCGTCATATAGTTGTTTGGCGCGGTAGGCTGGCTGTTCCGGGCCGAGAAACTGCTGGAGGTCGGCAAGCTCCATTCCGACCAGTGACTGGCCTTCAAGCACTTGCTGCATCTGGTTTTAGTGTACCTTCGAAGCGGCATTCGTACATCTGAATGAGCGTAGGGCTGCGTACATAAAAGAAAGGTTATGGCTATGGTTGTTGTACTCCCGCATGTCCGGCAAATAGAACGAGCGAGGCTTCCGAACGGGATCCGTATCGTGACGGAGTCGATGCCCTATGTGCGATCTGTCTCGCTTGGTGTCTGGATCAATAGCGGTTCGCGGGTAGAACAAGGGCGCGAGAATGGCTTGTCCCATTTTATCGAGCACATGGTCTTTAAGGGCACGCAGAATCGCTCTTCGGAAGACATTGCTCGCACGGTCGATTCGGTGGGCGGCGGCCTGGACGCGTTCACGAGTAAAGAACTAGTTAGCTTCAACACAAAGGTCCTGGATGAGCATCTGCCTCTGGCGCTGGATGTCCTCGCCGATCTGGTTCTAAATCCACTCTTCCGCGAAGAGGATATCGCTAAAGAAAAGAACGTTGTCCTGGAAGAGATCAAGATGGAGCTCGATCAGCCTGAGTTCGTGCTCCACGAGAGCTTCATCGGGAATTTCTGGAAAAATCAGGGGCTAGGCAAGCCGATACTGGGCACTAAAGAAACAGTCAAGAAGTTTGATGGCGAACTGCTGCGCAACTTCTATCGCCGCGTGTATGCGCCCGGAAACATTCTAATCACGGCTGCAGGCAATCTTGATCACGACAAAATAGTCCGGTTAGTACGCGAGAAGTTTTCGGGCCTTGAGGAGCAGGCTCCCCTGCCGCTTGAAGGAACGCCGCAGACATACGCTCCGCTCATTCTGAAAAAGAAAGATTCACTCGAGCAGGTTCATATCGCAATGGGCGTGCCGGCTTACCCGCTTGCACACGAGATGCGGTTCCCGCTTTATGTTCTGAACACTGTTCTGGGCGGCGGCATGAGTTCGCGGCTCTTCCAAAATATTCGTGAAAAGCAAGGGCTGGCCTATGCGGTCTATTCCGAACTGAATCTGTTCAGTGACACAGGCTGCCTGATGGTGTATGCAGGTACAGGGATTGAGACTGCTAAGCAGGTTGTGACATCAACCATGGAAGAGTTGCGCCAGTTGAAGAATGAGCCAATTTCGGTTGATGAGCTACAGCGCGCCAAGGATCACCTGAAAGGTTCCCTAATGTTGAGCCTGGAATCGACGTCCAGCCGTATGTCAAACCTCGCGCGTCAAGAGCTTTACTTTAAGCACTTCAGCACGCTTGATGAAATGCTGGAGAACATCGAATCGGTGACGCGCGAAGAAGTGCAGATTATCGCGCAGGAGTTTATTAAAACCGACAACGTGGCGCTCGCAATGCTAGGTCGCTTGGGCGATACAGAAGTGACGCGCGAAGATCTCGCCTGTTAGAACCTATCGTCACCATTCGTTCATGTCGCAGTTGCAATACACGACCCCGCACGGAATAACAGTCACCCGCACCAGTACGTTTGTGCCCTTTGCCGAAGGGCTACACGCATTGCTGAAGCGTTTGGATACCGAACGCGGAGTTTACCTGTCTTCAGGATATGAATATCCGGGACGATACTCGCGTTGGGACGTAGGAGCGGTTGCGCCGCTAATCGAAATTGTCGGGCGGGGACGTTCGCTTACCTTTTCTGCTTTAAACGAGCGTGGCCGTGTGTTCCTCTCGCTCGCAGGTGAGTGGTTAGGAAAGCATCCGCACTGGGCTTGCTTCCAAGCTGAGGCGATGCAACTGACGGGCGAACTGAAGCCGCTCGATAGCAGATTTGCCGAAGAGCAGCGCAGCAAACAACCCTCGCCATTCTCGATTCTACGTACGCTGGTTGGCGAATTCGGCAGCCCTGAAGATTCTCGGCTGGCTTTGCTTGGCGCGTTCGGCTACGATCTCCTGCTGCAGTTTGACCCCATTCCGCTTCGCCTGCCTCGTCACGATCAAAAGACACTTCACCTCTTCCTTTGCGATGAGATCTACTTCATGGATCGCAAAAAGGAAGTAATCGAGCGATTCGAGTATGACTTTGCGGGCTCAGGTCAAACCACTGCTGGCCTGCCCCGCACAGCTCCGCAAGTGAACCCGCCCAGAGCCGCTTCGGGAAGCAGTTCCATCGTCTCCGACCACTCTGCTGGAGAGTACATGGCGAAGGTCGAAACGGTTCGGGAAGGCATGCGGCAGGGCGAATTCTATGAGGTGGTGCTCCGTCAGACCTTCAGCGCTCCGTTCACCAACAGTCCTTCTGAGTTGTTCCGCCGCATACAAAAGACCAGCCCAAGCCCGTATGAGTTCCTGATCCAGATGGGTGAGGAGCAGCTTGTTGGCGCCTCGCCCGAAATGTTCGTGCGTGTGGAAGGGCAGGGAGTTGAGACCTGTCCCATTGCTGGAACTGCACGGCGTTCGGGAGATCCACTGCGCGATGCGGACAGCATTCGCGAATTATTGAATTCTGCCAAAGAAGAGTCTGAACTCACCATGTGCAGCGATGTGGATCGGAACGATAAGTCGCGCGTGTGTGTGCCCGGCTCAGTACAGGTTGTGGGGCGGCGGCTGATTGAAGCGTATGCGGGCCTGTTCCATACGGTTGACCATGTAAAGGGAACGCTTAGCGATGGCAACGATGCCCTGGATGCTTTCCTAACGCATATGTGGGCGGTGACCATTATTGGTGCGCCTAAGAAGGCCGCAGCTCGCGCAATTGAAGCATTGGAGAAGGACGCTCGGGGCTGGTATGGCGGCGCGGTCGGCATGCTGGGTTTCAATGGCGATATCAACACCGGCATCACCATCCGAACCGTTCACTTAAAGGACGGTGTAGCTCGTTATTCAGCAGGCGCGACGCTGCTATACGATTCCGACCCAGCCGAAGAGGACGCCGAGTGCCGCCTGAAGGCAACCAATTTTTTCCGCGCCCTGCACCCTACCGACGAGGGTGCTACCGCCGGTCGCCGCAGGAGACCCGGGGGTCAAGGTATGCGACTGCTGCTGGTGGACAACGATGACTGCTTCATCCACACATTGGCAAATTATGCGCGGCAAACAGGCGCAAGCGTCTCCACCTATCGATCGGCCATGGCGCTGGAGGCAATCAACGAAGAGAAGCCTCACATCGTCCTAATCTCGCCTGGCCCGGCGCGTCCCGCCGACTTCGGTGTTCCCAATCTTGTGCTTGAGCTGGCCCGTCGCCGCATTCCGACCTTTGGTGTTTGTCTTGGGCTGCAGGGAATTGTGGAAGCATTTGGCGGCAAGCTGGATGTGCTCGCCTATCCGATGCATGGCAAAGGTTCTTCGGTAACACACACGGATGAGGGTGTCTTTCGAGGACTGCCGGCGTCATTTCGTGTAGGGCGCTATCACTCACTGTACGCGAATCGCGAGACGTTTCCAGCCTCACTCGAGATCACCGCAGAGTCAGACGACGGCATCATCATGGGCGTGCGCCACCGCGAGCTTCCCATTGAGGCGGTACAGTTCCACCCGGAATCCATTCTCTCGCTGGAAGGCGATTGCGGGCTGCACTTGATTGAGAACATGATCAACACTTACGCGTGCACTCCGTTGTGGCAGTAATGGCCGCTCCTCACGTTGCTGTCATTGGTGGTGGGCTGGCAGGGTTGGCCAGTGCTGTGGCGCTGGGCTCCTCCGGCTATCAGGTGTCTCTTTATGAGGCACGGCCGTTCCTAGGCGGTCGCGCAACTTCGTATCAGTTGAACGGCGCCGGCGAAGAGGACGGCAGCGATATCACCATCGACAACTGTCAGCACGTGCTGCTTCGCTGCTGCCATAACCTGATCGACTTCTATGGCCGCCTTGGCTCCACAGAAGCTGTTCAGTTCTATCGCGATTTTTATTGGATTGAGCCTGGCGGACGCGTCTCAATAATGCGCCGTGGTCTGCTCCCCGCGCCGTTGCACTTTACTGAATCCTTTGCCCGGCTTCACTTCCTTTCGATGGCGGACAAATTGAGCGTGGGCAGGGGCATGCTCGCAATCAATTACGATTACCGGCATCGCGCCGATCTGGATCAGATCACGATGATGGACTGGCTTCGGGAGAAGCGGCAAACGCCCCAAGCCATCGAACGGTTCTGGCGACAGGTGCTGGTCAGCGCCATCAGCGAAGACCTGGAGCGCATGGCCGCGCGGCACGGCTTGCAGGTCTTCTTTCTGGGCTTTCTGGCAAAGACAACTGCTTATGAGATGGGTGTCCCGGCTGTGCCTCTCGCCCAGTTATACTCTCCGGAAGCCTGGGCGAAATATCCGAACGTGACGATACATCAGCGTAGTCCGGTGCAGTCGCTACAGTTTGAAGGCAATAAGATCTCCGGAATCATTGTCAACGGCAAACATATCGATGCCGATGCTTTTTTGCTGGCCGTGCCCTTTGATCGGCTGAGCAGTCTGATTCCTGGCTTCAACATTGACCTGACTCCATTCACCCATTCGCCCATCACAGGTGTGCATCTCTGGTTCGATCGATCAATAACGGATCTACCTCACGCGACGCTGCTCGACCGCACGATGCAATGGATGTTCAATAAGAACGGCGGTAAGCATATTCAATTGGTGGTGAGTGCGTCGCGCACGCTTCTCGAAATGCCGCGCAATGAAGTGATTGCGCTGGCAACGAAAGAATTGGCCGAGTTTTTCCCAGCGGCAAAAGATGCCAGACTGGAGCGCGCACACGTGGTAAAGGAGGTGCGCGCTACTTTCTCGGCAACGCCCGGGCTTGAAGCGTTGCGGCCTACGAATAAAACATCAATTCCGAACCTGTTCCTGGCGGGTGACTGGACCAAGTCCGGATGGCCGTCCACCATGGAAGGCGCAGTGCGCAGTGGGTATCTAGCGGCCGAGGCAGTGACGGCTACCCTTGGCAGCCGCCAATCATTTTTGTTGCCCGACGTCGCCTAGCGCTGATTCGACTTTAGAATCTTCTTGCGTAGTCGGATCGACTTCGGTGTCACTTCGACGAACTCGTCTTCCTTGATGAATTCGAGGGCCTGCTCTAGGTTCAGAACTTTCGGCGGAATCAGGCGAATGGCATCGTCAGAAGTGGAGGCGCGCATGTTGGTCAGCTTCTTCTCCTTGACGATGTTGACGTCTAATTCGTTATCGCGCGAGTTCTCGCCAATGATCATGCCTTCATACACTTCGGTTTGAGGCGAAACGAAGATAGTGCCGCGCTCCTGCAGATTTGCAATAGCAAAGCCAGTCGCCACGCCCGCGCGATCAGAGACCAGCGAACCTGTCGGACGCATCTCGATCTCTCCCTGCCACTCGATGTAGCCGGAGAACAGCGAGTTCATGATGGCCATACCCTTGGTATCGGTCAGCATTTCACTACGTATGCCAATTAAGCCGCGCGATGGAACATTGAACTCAAGGCGCACGCGGCCTGACCCATTGTTGACCATTTTGGTCATCTTGCCCTTGCGCATGCCAAGCTTTTCAATGACGATCCCGATAAACTCCTCCGGGCAATCAATGACCAACGCTTCCAGGGGTTCCATCAAGACGCCATCAATTGTTCGCGTAAGAATCTCGGGCTTGCCTACTTGGAGTTCGAAACCTTCGCGCCGCATCATTTCGATCAGGATCGCGAGCTGCAGTTCTCCGCGTCCCATCACCTTAAAAGCGTCCGGGCCACCAGCCTCTTCGACCTTGATGGAGACGTTGGTGAGCAACTCCTTATCGAGCCGATCACGCAGGTTGCGGGAGGTTACATAATTACCTTCGCGGCCTGCGAATGGAGAGTTGTTCACCGTAAACGTCATCGCAATCGTTGGCTCGTCAATTTGGATTTTGGGCAGTGCCTGCGGGTTTTCCGCGCTGGTGATGGTCTCGCCGATTGTGATTCCTTCCACGCCCGCAATCGCCAGCACATCGCCCGGTTTGCCGACTGTCTCATCGACACGCTTTAAGCCTTCGAACGAATACAGCTTGGTGATTCGTGTCTTGTGATGCGTGCCGTCCAGCTTGACAATAGCCACGTCATCACCAAGCCGTAGAGTGCCGTTAAACACGCGGCCAATGGCCAGCCGGCCTAGATATTCGCTGTAATCGAGATTGGCAACCAGCATCTGCAGGACAGCATCGGGGTCGCCGGTTGGAGCAGGAATGTGCTCGAGAATGGTCTCAAACAGCGGCTGCAGCGTGGTGCTTTCATCCTCCATGTTCAGCTTGGCAATACCCGCTTTGCCGTTGGTATAGACAACAGGGAAATCAAGCTGATCCTCAGCCGCATCTAAATCGATAAAGAGATCGTAGACTTCATTCAGTACTTCCTGAACACGTGCATCCGGGCGGTCAATCTTGTTGATGACCACAATGGGCGGCAGCTTGGCTTCTAATGCCTTCATCAATACGTAGCGAGTTTGAGGGAGCGGGCCTTCACTGGCATCAACCAGCAGCATCACGCCGTCAACAATCTTCAGCGCGCGTTCCACTTCACCACCAAAGTCGCTGTGGCCCGGTGTATCGGCGATATTAATTTTGACCTTACCGTAACGCACGCCGGTCGTTTTGGCAAGAATGGTAATACCGCGTTCACGCTCTAGATCGTTGGAATCCATCACGCGATCAGTGAGTTCTTCGTTCGAACGAAAGATGCCGCTTTGCCGAAGCATGGCATCCACCAGGGTCGTTTTTCCATGGTCGACGTGCGCAATAATGGCAATGTTGCGCGTGTAAATTGAGCGATTTTCAGAGGACATTCGTACAATTCCATGGTCTCACGTAAAGTGCGCATCGTGCGACCCTGAAGAGGAAATGCCTACACGAGAAGAGCCTCTACCGACAGTTGTAATAGTGGGGCGCCCGAATGTGGGAAAGTCAACTCTGTTTAACGCCATTCTTGGCAATCGGCGCTCAATTGTTGGCGATGAGCCAGGGATCACCCGCGACCGGATCTATGGTGAAGCCGAGTATCGCGGCAAGCACTTCGGATTGATTGACACCGGCGGAATTATTCCAAACGATCAGGCGCTGATTCCAAGTCAGATTCTGAAGCAGGCCAACGTTGCTCTTGAGATCGCCAGTCACATTGTTTTCGTCATTGATGGACGAACGGAGATCACGTCCGCTGACCGGGATTTAGCCCAGCTACTGCGGCCTCTGGGCAAGCCGATGACGCTGGTGGTGAACAAGATTGATGCGAAGGTGCGTGAGAACCTGGTGCACGAGTTCTACTCGCTGGGCCTGGGTGAGCCGATGCCGGTCTCAGCTGAGCATAAGCTGGGCATCGATTCTCTTCTTGAGCACGTGACTGCGCCGTTTCCTAAGGACGATGTCGTCGCCAGTGAAGACGAGGAGAATGAAACAACCGAGAAGCGGATCAAGGTGGCGATCATTGGGCGTCCCAACGTAGGCAAATCGACCATGCTCAATGCGCTTGTCGGGGCTGAGCGATCCATTGTTTCACCCATAGCTGGGACGACGCGTGATGCCGTCGACGAGACCATCCGTGAAGGCAACACGATCTATCGCTTCGTGGATACGGCCGGCATTCGCCGCAAAGGCCGTACAACCGAGATGACCGAGAAGCTCAGCGTGGTGATGGCAAGACGTAACATTCGTATGGCGAACGTTGTGCTTCTTATGATCGATGCGACGGAAGGCGTCGTCGGGTCGGATGCGACCATTGCTGGCTATGCGCATGAGGAAGGCCGGGCCATAATCCTCGTTGTGAATAAATGGGATGCTGCCGAAGAGAAGGGCAAGCGCAATTTTATTCAGGCAATCCGGGATGAGCTGAAGTTTCTGGAGTACGCTCCAATCGTTTTTGCCTCAGCATTGAACGGCGAGGGCATTCGGAAGATTTTCACAACCATCCGGCACTTATACGACAACGCATCCAAGCGCGTCGGCACGGGCGAACTCAACCGGTTTGCAGAGAACCTTAAGTTCGAGACCGAGATTAAGATTTACTACTTAACCCAGGCGTCGGTTCGGCCGCCAACGTTCGTGGTGTTCACCGATAAAGCAGATAAGATGCACTTCTCTATCGAGCGAGCTTTAGTGAATCGCCTGCGGGATCAGTTTGGATTTGAAGGCACGCCGATTGTAATCAAGCTGAGGCGGAGGTAAAGGTCTTAACTGGAGAACACTGTTGCATTCGGCTACGAGAAAAGAAGTCTCTTGCTATAAGCTTGGCATCGGACTGGGACCGGTGATGGAGATAATAAGACGATGGCTGACAATGTTCTGATTGCAATCATTGCCGCATGTGGAGTAGTTATCTCCGCCATCTTTGTTCTTGGTAGGGCAATTTTCGCGTATATGGCAGGCAACAAGCTGCTGGACAAGATTGAGCGCACACTGGAACTCGTCCGAGGCGACATGCGCCAATGGTCGGAGCAAATCCTCCGAATCAGAGCTCACGTAAAGATGGATTAACCAAGGGCAATATCGTTCCTAGACACGGAGACCTTTTGCCAAAGACGGGTCGAGGTCTCGTTGCTGCCTGAGGATGTTAGGCCATCCGGTCTGGGGAATATTGCGAGCTTCGGCCATCACGATAGTGCAGGTTCGAAGTAGAGGGCCAAGACTTTCGCCGAATACGCTGGATCGACAATCGGCATCTTGAAATTGCTTATCTAACGGAACGCTGGTTAATGGCTCGATTTAGCTAATCCGTTTCCCCGCAGATGCGAAAGACGGAATCAGTATCGGTTATCGGCCAGATCCGAGACCAGTAGCCCGTGTTTAGACGTTGACTATCTCTTTCCACGCAAAAAGGCCGTCAAGGCGAACCCTGACGGCCTTCAACTTTACTCAACTAGCTAAAGCCTAGTCACCCATCGCGCCGACTTCTTCTTGCTTTTCGACCGGAGCCGGAGCAGCAGGCTTGATACCAGTTCCCAGCAACCCATCTACTGGCACAAAGCCTTCGATGCGCTTCTCACCAAGAACATGTTCGCGATAGAGACGCTCCATTTTTGCGTCTTCGGCCTTCTTGCGCATGGCTTCGTCGCGTGCACGAGTTTTCTCTTCGCGAGCGGTTTTAGCGATACCTTTGTCGTCCAAGTCATGCTGACGCTCGGCATTTACATGCTCGTCAACAAGCACCAGATGATGTTCCTTGCTGGTAAGCGGCACGGCTTTATTGCCAGCGAAGATTTCGTGGCGGCCCTTGTCCTCGTACCATTTGGTGAGCGTGGCCGTCATGTGCATCTTCTCGATGATGTTGCGCCAGCCCACACCCGTGTTGTAAGCGCAGAAGGAGATCTCGCCTTCTTGCGTAGCGTACGGAATGATGCACTGTTCGGTCCGGCGGAAGTCGTAGTTGAACAGATCCTGGAACCACATACCTGCGATAAACAGGAAGTTCCAGCGGTCGTTCCGGCGTTTGTCGATGTCGCCGCGCGTTCGGTCAGCAGTCACCTTGCCGTAGTTAGCCTTACTGACTCCAAAGCATTTGTCAAACTTCTGAACCAAGTCAATCAGCTTGAAGTGCGTAGGCGATTTGAACGGGTCGTAGTTACGCAGCAGCGCAAGCGTGACACCGACCGCAGACAGGAAGCGGCCCCGTGCTGCGTCGTTGATGCGGGCAATGTCCTTTGCTAATTGGTCAGCCTTCAGGAACGCCGTTACCGGAACGCTCTCTTTGGTTTCCTTATCGCACATCACCGCCATGCCGATACCACAGTTCGGGTGACAGCCACAGCTCAGTTGACCCCAATCCGCAGCCGGCCCGTGAATCAGATCAGCAAAATCGGAGAAGGTGCTCATGAAGCTGATCGGGAACCAGTCGCGAACGGGCTCGCCAATACCAGTCTGATTCTTCACATCGTGAGCCAGATGAGAAAGCGTATAACGTTGAGCTTGACGACGCTCTTCGGTGATCGCCTCGTCACGGCCGGTGAAGGAGACAGGCTGGAACGACAGGAACGGAATCTTTTTCGGGTTGTCGAGAGCAAACTGAACCACGCGGCCCACCTGCTCATTGTTCACGCCGTTGATGATCGTGATAACCGGAACAATATCGACGCCGTTCGTCCAAAGGTTCTCGATGGCACGAAGTTTCACATCAAACAAGTTGCCGACCGCGCGATGCGAGTTGGCTGCATTGCCGATACCGTCGAACTGCAAGTAGGCGTAGCGAAGGCCAGCTTCAGCCGCTTCTTTGCAGAACTCAGGGCGCTTGGCAAACTCAATGCCGTTGGTGGCAGCCTGCACGCTGTTGTACCCAACCTTGCGAGCGTACCGAACAGCATCCAGGAAGTACGGCGAAAGAGTCGGCTCGCCGCCGGAGAACTGCACCGACATCTGACGACGCGGCTTAATTGAAATCGCGTTGTCGAGCAGCTTCTGAATGTCTTCCCAGCTCAGCTCGTGCACGAAGCCGACTTGATTGGCGTCCATGAAGCACGGATCGCACATCATGTTGCAGCGGTTGGTCAGATCGACTGTTAAAACCGATCCGCGGCCATGCGTAATAGTGCTGGTGCCGTGGTTGTGAAGCTTCTCGTCGCTGTGAGCCTGAATATCGCGGCCCGGAAAAACATCTTCCAGGTGCTTGGAGAACGCGGGGTCGATCGACATCAGGTCTTCAAATTGACCGTGGATCGAGCACTCCTTCACCATCAGGATCTTGCCATCACGCTCAACGATCTTGGCTTTAATCTCGCCAACCGGTTCGTTCAGCAGGATCTTGTAATCCACCTCACCATCGACAATGCGCTGGCGAATCTCAGGGATGCAGCGCGGGCAAAGCGAATCGGTTTCACGCGGCCATCCAAGGGGCGGCTTCGACTTCTGGTAGCTCTTCAAGAGCGGCTTTTCCGACCACTTCGGGGTGAACGAAGGATTCTGGCTAACCTGGTTGAGCCGGTCAAAAACCTGCCATGCGGCATTGGCGCCGACAGTCACGGCCTTTTCGAAATATTTAATTGGCTTATGCATTGCTCAAGTTAGAGACTACGACTTCCTCCAAAGATTGCCGATACTCGCGTACCAGTCTGAGTTCTCTCAGTATAAGAGCGGTTTCGGCGCTAGCAAATCAAAAGACGTTGAAAAGTAATGGAGTGGGGTTGTATGGCAGTTAGCCACATTGAATGTCCCAGACATTTGCCCGAATTCCACGCAGTGTCAGTAACTTAACCAGGGCAGGTATAACCAGGGCAGGTATAACCAGGGCAGGTGTCCCTTCTTACCAGGCGCGGTAGATGCCCTGATCCTCGCCGACCTGTACGCTGGCACCGAAAAGGTCGCTCATCCGAGCGGATGTTAGCAGTTCCTGTTTTGGCCCATCAGCAACGACCGTGCCTCCACGGAGCAGCACGACGCGGGTGATTTCAGGCACGATTTCCTCCAAATGATGAGTTACCAGAAGCAGGCTGGTGCCTTCGGCCGCCAGTTGCCGCAAGCGTTCGCGGAACTCGCGCTGAGCAGCCAAATCAAGGCTGGTCGTGGGCTCATCCAGCACCAGCGTTTGGGGCTGGTGAATCAAGGCCCGCGCTAACAGAAGGCGCCGTGCCTCGCCTGATGACAGTTCGTCTATCCAGCGATCGGCCAGAAGCGTTGCACCGACTCGCTCCATACTGACGGCAGCAACTTCTTCCTGCTGTTCGGTGACGATCTGATTTGGGGGTAGGCCCACCGAGCCGAAAAAGCCGGAGAGCACCAACTCGCGTCCTGTAATGTCGCGCGTACACTGCGCCATCAGGTCATTTGTGATGATGCCCAGCTTCGAACGCAAATCAAAGATATTCCAGCGCTCTTCGCCGAGTATCCGAAGGAAGCTATCAGGGTGTAGAAGCGGGTAGCATTCCCGCATCAGCAGCTTGAGAAATGTCGATTTGCCGCTGCCGTTCGGGCCAATGATGGCGACGTGTTCGTGCTGCTCGATCCGCAGGCTTAGCTTCGTTACCGCCAGCCTGTCTCCACGGCGTACCGAGACATTTTGGAAGTGTAAGAGAGCAGGTAGCAAGATAAAGGAGAGGGTAGCAGCTAAACCGCTTGGCTATTTCGGAAGCGCAAAT
The DNA here is from genome assembly GCA_964248065.1 of uncultured Bryobacteraceae bacterium. GTDB lineage: Bacteria > Acidobacteriota > Terriglobia > Bryobacterales > Bryobacteraceae > Bog-105. The sequence goes on from CAXTWQ010000007.1 coordinate 55,634, forward strand.
CAAAACGTTAGCAGCCCAGTGCGGCTTTGAGCTGGCGGGTATTGCCTCAGCTGACCCACCCGTTGACCAGGCGCGCTTCGATCAGTGGCGCCAATCCGGAATGGCCGGTGAGATGTCTTACCTGACCGACCATCGGGGCGACATGCGAGGCGACCCGCAATCGCTGCTGCCGGGCGTCCAAAGCATTGTGTGCGTCGGCAAGCTGTACAACACTCCTATCGACACGGCGGCGGTCGACTCCTTGCACGGAACCATCTCACGCTACGCGCACGGCGACGACTATCATCAGGTGCTGCGAGCCGGTCTGAAGGAGCTGCAGTCCAAGATCGCCGAAGTTCATGGCGAGCCGTTTGAGAGCCGCATCTGTGTCGATACCGCGCCCCTGCTGGAAAGGTCGCTGGCACGTGGGGCAGGGCTTGGCTGGATTGGCCGCAATACCTGCCTGATCAACCAACAGTCGGGCTCCTGGTTCTTTCTTGGTGAACTGCTGCTTACCATTCCGCTTGCTCCTGATACGCCGCCGCCGGATCGCTGCGGAACGTGCCGGCGATGCATTGACGCCTGTCCTACCGCTGCACTGATACCGACCGAGCAGGGCGGTTCGTTCCTCAATGCGCGCCTCTGCATTTCCTACCTGACCATCGAGCATCGCGGGGATCTGCCTGCCGGAATGGCGGAAGCTACTGGCAATCACCTGTTCGGCTGTGATATCTGTCAGGAGGTGTGCCCCTGGAACCGCCGCGCACCGGTGACCGCCGCCCAAGCCTTTCAGTCGCAGATTCAGACAACATCGCTCGTAGATTTGGCTGCTTACAACGCGGATGACTTCGCCCATACATTCCGCCGCTCACCCATCTGGCGAACCAAATACTCAGGCTTTCTGCGAAATGTGGCGGCGGCGATGGGCAACTCCGGCCAGGCTGAGATGCAGGAACCTCTCGAAAAACTTGCCAATTCCGAAGATCCTTGTATCGTTTCGGCAGCCCGGCACGCATTGAGAAAACTCGGCGTATCGCAACCGGTGCGCGCAGAATCAGAGCAGGAGGCATGCTCATCCTCTCGCGAAGCTTGATCTGCATGGCGCTCATGACCTGGCTCTTGCAGGCGGCTGCCATTCCTTTGCAGGACCCGCTGCAGAATCCCGGGTTCGTTCACTTCTTCAACAATGAGTACGAACAGGCCATCGACTATTTCGAAAAGCAGATAGCTGCCGATCCGAAAAATCCGGAGCAATACAACCATCTTTCACAGGCGATTCTATATCGCGAACTGTTTCGCAATGGGTCGCTCGAATCGCAATTGGTGAGCGGCAACAACGCGTTTCTGCGACGCGACAAGATGAAAATCAGTCTGGAAGACAAGAGGCGCTTCATGGGCTGTCTGGATAGGGCCTTTGCCTTAAGCGAAGCTCAGCTCAGTGCTAATCCTCAAGACGCGCGTGCACTCTACGAAGAAGCCGTCACGCATGGGTTGCGGGCCAACTACTACTTCCTGGTTGAGAAAGCATGGACCGACTCCCTCCGGGCTGCCTCAGCTTCACGCAAAGCCGATGACAAGGTACTTGAGATCGACCCCGCCTTTATCGATGCTCACCTGATTCTCGGCGTCTACAGTTATGTGGTCGGCAGTCTGCCTTTCTATATGCGTGCGCTGGGTGCGGTTGGGGGCTTCCACGGCGACCGCGAAGGCGGCATACAACAGCTTCAGTTGGTGGCATCAAAAGGAGTGCTGAACAAGTACGATGCTCAAGTCTTGCTAGCTGTCCTGTATCGGCGTGAACACCGGGCTAGGCAGGCCATCCCGCTCCTGAAGAATCTCGCGCAGCAGTTTCCGCGCAACGCGCTGTTTCGCTTTGAACAGGTTCAGATGTATAGCGATCTAGGCGATGAGAAATCTGCACTGGAAATCCTGGCCACAATCGACCAGCTGCAACGTTCAGGAGCACCGGGCTATGCGCAAGTTCCTCCCGATAAGATCCGGTTTGTTGCGGGTAATTTGTACTTCTGGTACAACAATCTGCCAAGCGCGCTGGAAAATCTGCAGCAGGTAACCAGAGATGCCAGTCAGCTTGACCTGAACACGGCCCTGATCGGATGGCTGCGGCTTGGCCAGACGTATGACTTGCAAGGCAGGCATACGGAAGCGATCGGGGCGTATCGTGAAAGCATTAAGGTTGCTCCAGGGTCCGAGGTCGCCAGCGAAGCGAAAGGCTATATCTCTAACCCATACCATCGAAGAGCGAGTTCCCAAAATAGCGAGTAGGGCAGATCTTTCACCGCTGGTTCAACAATAGGAGAGAACATTTCCGGGGCTGGCAACTTATCTTGCAGATCGATTGCATCATAGTGCTCGACGATCACAAGAGCTAACCATGTCCCTTAATGTACTCATTGTCGATGACTCCTCGGCTATCCGAAAGATTCTTCAGCGCGTTCTCCGTCAGGTAGAGGCGCCTATCAGCGAGATCTTTGAGGCTGCTGACGGCGTTGAAGCACTGGCCGTGCTGGAGAGCCAGAAAGTCTCCTTTGTGCTTTCTGATATCAACATGCCCAACATGGACGGGCTGCAACTTCTGTCGGAGATCAAGAACCGGGCTGAGTTCAAGAGCCTGCCTGTGGTGATGATCACCACCGAGGGCGCACAGAATAAGGTGCTCGAAGCGGTAAATCTGGGAGCGGCCGGTTATGTTCGCAAGCCGTTTACGCCGGAACAGATTAAAGAAAAGCTTGTCGGCATTGTTTAGAACACAATCTTCTCTGGAAATGGATCAACTGTGGAAGAGCTATTAGAAAAAAACGGTCATTTTTTTATTGTTTTGGATTCGACCTAGATCTACACCTTTACAACCATGCTGGGTATGGAGGTGAAGCCACTTGCCATTACGTTGGAGACCAAGAACACGACTAATAACGCCGGGCTAATGGCGGTGCTGGGTATGGCAGGAGCGGTTAGCGGGAGCGGTACTCTGTGCATGAGCGAAACCCTGGCCTGTCGCGCAGCCTCCAAATTTCTAATGGCAGAGTACACCGAAGTGAACGATGATGTTCTCGACGCGGTCTCCGAACTCTGCAACATGATCGTCGGCGGGCTGAAGACTACGTTAGAAGAGCAGTACGGACCCATGGGTCTGAGCATGCCTACTGTTGTGTACGGCTCGGATTATCGAACGCGCAGCTCCAATCTGGGCAAGCGCATCAATGTTTCCTTCCAGTGCGATGACGAAGGTCTATCTGAAGAGTTCCACGTCAGCGTTTGCCTGATTACGGAAAACTCAAACCGGTCCTATTTGAGCGAATTAGCTGCTTTCCACGCGCGCTTGGCTTCCTAAGGCCGAGCGGTGGGGAGCGCAACCCAGCTCATATCGGTGCGACTGCGAGCACACAATTGAGTTAGCTTGCCCGGTGCAACACCGAGAAGATTTCATCCAAAGCCAATTCGATATTCCCGGCCGTTATTGAGTTCCGACCAGTTACTTCTTCAAGATCAGTGCTGTCAGTCGACATCCAGGCACGCTCGTTTTCCGGGTCGAAAACCCAAAAGTAGGGTACGCCCCAATCGCGGTACCCACGCAGCTTGACCTGTAACTCGCCTAGCTTGTCCTCAGGTGACAGGATCTCGATGGCTAAGAGAAGCGGAGTCACTGCATACCTATCGTCGCCAGCTGCTGCCCGTGTCTGCACAGCAAAATCAGGTATCCTCCAAAGCGATGGGCGAAGCTTACAGTGCATTTTAGGGCCTGCTTCCAAGCCTGGGTAATCCCTCCAGAAAAGCACACTGAACCAACCCTGAAGGAGAGAGTGTTTACGAGTTGGCAAGGGTCTCTCAAGTAATTGGCCGTTAGCAAACTCGTGCCGGTCAAACAGCGCAGGCGTTCGCTCGTACTCTTCGACCGTCACCTGAGAGGAAACAGGTAGTGTGGCCATTCCTCACTGTAACGAATTTGGACATTCATGAAAGAATACTCCCTTGCGCCTCATTTACGTTCTGGTCGCAACTGCTCTGACCTTTGAGCCCGCTGTGGCCCATCAGTCCGAAGGGCACTCGCCCAGTCTGATCTTCACTCCGCAGCGCATCAAACGCATCAAGCGTGAGCGTGAACGGCAGACTCCGCGCTGGACCAATTTCGAGGAGCGATTACGTACTGTCTCCGACTCGCCCGAGCGCGGCTTTGAACTGGCACTTTACACGGCGGTGACGGGCGAAGACTTACATGGAGGTGAATCGGACAAGTGGGCCCTTGCTCATCCATGCGAACGCCGTCAAGTTGCCTTGATCCGCGATGTTCAAGGGCGGGGAACGATGGGAAGTCCTGCCGCTACAGCGTCCTGTTCTCCCTCTCAGGCTGGTCCGATTGCCCGTATGCGTGATCAGCTCTTTGAGCATCCTGATAGTGCGCCCAATCAAACACAATTCCTGAATACTTTCCGAGCCACGCCGCTTGACGATGCAAAAGAAGTCTACGCCGCTGCCGAGTACATCATGGCTGCAAAGGCCCTGCACATTTCTGATCCTCGGGAGGCCGCGTCGCAATTCTTTAATTCGCTGCCGGTTCAGTTTTTACTCAGCCTGAAGCCCCAACAAGTGGACCATCCCGATTGGGAGACGCACATTGCCGCGCTCGCCCTGGTTGCGCTTGACCCCAATAGCGACAGTGCGCAATTTGTACAGGGTTGGGCGATTGAAGACCGTCAAATGCTCCACGAAGGTCCAGGAGTTGCGTACGAGTTGTTGTGGGCCGATCCCTATCTGCCTGGCGTCGGCTATCAGAATCTTGATCCCTGGTGGTACGACGCCGATAATGCTCGCCTGACTGCCCGCAGCGACTGGACCGTGCGCGCCTGCTCCCTTCAAATCTCCACTGCAGGAGTGAAAGAAACGGCATGTCCCACCGGCTGGCAGGATCGCATTACGAACTTCGGCAAGCTGCAGCTGATCCCCTTGACGGCAGGCTGTACACAATTAGCGCCACGCCCACCAAACACTTCAGAAATGCTATGGAGATTGCCTCCAAACAGCCGCATTCGGTACACCGACGATCGGAAATCCCAAACCGTCCCAGTGAACAACGCGGGGCTTTGGCTGATCCCCACCAATGTCACCGGCAAGGTCTGTAGCATTCGCTGACTCTCGTCGCTATTCCTCTTGTTAAACTGGGACGTTTCCATGATTGCTGCAACACAATTGCGTCCCGGTATGGTGGTGAAGTTCAACAACGAACTGCACTCTGTTTTCAGCATGGTCCACCGTACGCCGGGCAACCTGCGCGGCTTTGTTCAGGCCAAGATGCGGAATATCCGGTCCGGCTCTATGATTGAGCACCGCTTCTCTTCAGAAGACAAGGTCGAGAGAGTTTCCTTCGATGAGCAGGAGATGGAGTATTTGTATGACGATGGTGAATACTTTTACTTCATGAACACGGATAACTATGAGCAGACACACTTTACTAAGGCCATTCTGGGAGACGCCGTTCTATATCTGATTCCACAACTTAGAGTGAACGTTGAATTCTATGAGGGTAAAGCAATCAGCGTTGAGCTTCCCGCGAGCGTTGAGATGACGGTTATGGAAACAGAACCTGGCCTCAAGGGCGCCACTGTTTCTAACGTAACTAAGCCAGCCAAAATGGAAACCGGTTTAGTGGTGCAAGTGCCCCCTTTTATTAACCAGGGCGAACGCATCCGCGTCAGCACTTCTGAAGGGACGTATCAGGAACGAGCTTAGGCGTTCCTGATAGGCCTCTATTTGTGCTTAGCTCTTAAACTGCTTACTCAAGTATTTATAGCTCTGCCGTAAGCTGTCTACGGGGTCGCCTGGCGTGTGATCTTGTTCAACAAAGTAGTTCTTCACCCCTGCGGTATTAGCAGCCGTCAATACTGCTGGTATGTCGATGGAACCGCTGCCGTCTTCTTTGAAGGCGCTTTCCGGAACCTTTTCGTTATATTGAACAGGCACTCCCTTCGCCTTATCTTTCAAGTGAAGTAACGGAACACGGCCGCTGTACTGCTTTAGCAGCGCCACCGGATCATGGCCGGCAACACTGACCCAGAACATATCAAGTTCCAGGCCGAGCGTGTCTGGCTGCGTTTCAGAAAGAATGATCTGCAGTGGAGTAGTGTCGCCCACTTTGCCGAATTCGAAAGCATGGTTGTGGTAACAGAGTGTCAGCCCGTCAGCTTTGGCCTGCTGGCCGGCCTGATTTAGCGTTGCCCCCAGCCGCTTGTAAACGTCGGCACCCCCACGCTCCGGTACTGGCACGTAGGGATAAACGACATATTGAAAACCGCGCTTTTTGAAATCGGCAAACTTCGCCTTCAGCTCATCAGGTTTTGTAAAACTGGCCGAGCTGACATGAATGCTTACCAGCTTGAGAGATGAACCTGTGAGTGCCTTCCAAACAGGGTCATTCTTTTCATAGTCGGTGGCTTCAACCTCTTTGTAGCCGATGTTTTCGATCGCTTTTATCGTTGTTGCCGGATCTTTTTTGATCACGTCACGCACCGTATAAAGCTGTACGCCAAGGTCGCCATCGTTTAGCGGATCAGAGAATAGCGGCTTGACCAGAGAAGCCAGAACTGCGCTTTGCGCAACGAAGCCGCGCCGGGTGGTAATCGACATGCAACCATACTACTCGCGCCCGATTCAGGGCGCTGTCACCCAAACTCCCCGCAGACGCCCGCCGGTATGAAACTTGCCGCCAGAGAACAGAAACTCACCTCCTTTAGCTTCCAACTCTATGCCTGGATCGAGATCTCTAACGCGCCCGTAAATCTGTCTTAATAACTGCCAGTCTTCTCCGGATGTCCTGGGTTTGGTGTGGAGCAAGTAAGTTTGCTTGCCATCGATGATCTTGTCAATTGATATGACCAACGTGTAATGTGGCTCGGGAACATAACGGAAAGCGAGCCGCGTGATCACCCCTTCTACTTCGGCACCTCTCCGGATGCGAGTCTCAGTTCCAGCAATCTTCACTGGACTCTGTAAAGTGCCACGGACTAGATCACCGGTGTAGGAGGATGCGCTCGAAATATCCGTGCTGATTAACGCATGGAGACGAACACTTTCCAGCCCTTGCTTGATTTCCTGTGGCGCGATCGGAGCGGTGGGCGAGTCCTCGACATCGGAGTAGCGCACCGTCGATTCGCCCCGGAAAGCATGACAGCCGGAAAACTCTGTCTGGCTCTTGCTGGATTGATGCTGAAGGGTGTCAATGTCCAGAGTTGACGTTCGCGGGATCAAAGCCGCTCTCCCGGATATTTCTCTCACTTGATATGTGATTGTTTGCTCCGCGAAACAGACATCGGAGTTCTCAGGTGCGTGGTCAATAGTGACGGTCAGGCTGCTGAGCTGATTTGTCCGAAGATCAGCCACAAATGAACCGTGGAAGGAAACGGCTATCTTTTGCGAACCGGCTAGCAATCGTTGGCGGCTGCTCGATAGAGGCACGCTGTAGTTAAAGGTTATTGCCTCTTGCGTACTGCTTTGTACTCGTCCGCCGTAACGAATCAAAACTCCTGGGACAAAGAACACATTATTCAAATACCCGATGAATGTGCCTGACGAGATAGCTCCTGATTGCACAACACTCTCGATGCCGGTGCTCGAAAATTCTCCTGCACCACGCCAGGAAAACATCTCTCCGGTGCCGGATACGGCTACGTCGAGCCGCAGCCTATCGTGCTCAAAGGGTTGTCTTAAAACTGAAGCGTCGCCATGTGCACAGCCCGGCTCATGATCTGCCTGGATGAAGTAACTAGTTCGGTCCACCGTTTCGACGCAGGTGTAGTCGACAGCTTTCGTGACTTGCTGCTCGGTATTGCGCCGTAGCTGTTGCAGCACTTTTTCGGGGCTGGGCTCCTGACCGGCCCAGCCGATTGCACCAGCCAGCCAAGCGGCGCATAACGGCGGGATTATCAGTGAACGGTTCATCGACAGGTTGTCTCTGCTTAGTGTAAGTTTGCTCGACCAGACATTAGCCGCGTTGTAAAGTAACAAGGCAAGGACAGATTATGAGCGCAGCATGTAAGCACCTGAATACCATCCAGCATGTACACCCGCATACCAAAGGTTGCGAAGAATGCCTGAAGACAGGCGACACATGGGTGCATTTGCGCCTGTGCTTGGAATGCGGTCATGTCGGGTGTTGCGACTCTTCTAAGAACCGGCACGCCACAAAACACTTCCACTCCACTCAACACCCAATTATCCGTTCATTTGAGCCTGGCGAAGATTGGGGTTGGTGCTACGTAGACAAACTTATGTTGGAACTGAATTAGCAATAAGGCTTCTTTAGAAACAGTTGACCCTTGGTTAATTACGGTTTGTTTGACTAATTTTTCGAGCGGAAAGTACTTGCAGCTGTGAACGATGAGCGGAGCAACCTAGTTCTCGAAAACGACGTCTTCTGTACGAAGTCATGAGGACGAAGATTCTTCCGCGGTGTGCCATTTCCTTTTTGTGCGGTTTAGCTGTTCTACTAAGTTCCCCTTCCCCGAGCTCCGCAGCAGTTGAGGCTGCTAGACGAATCCAGGGTGAGATTCGAGATGGCGAAACATTTCGCCTGAACGGCAACACTAGGCCGACCTTGGCCTTAGCTCAGGATAGAGGCGAGGTCAGTAGCGCGCAGGCCATGCCGCATATGGCTGTGCATTTTGCAATGACGTCTCAGCGGCGTGAAGATTTGGATCAGCTCTTGCGGCAGCAGCAAGCGAAGGGCTCGGCTCAGTTCCATAGATTTTTGAGCCCTGAAGAGTTTGGTGCTCGCTTCGGACCGAACTCAGGCGATGTCGCTCTGATTGCAGCGTGGCTTGAGCGCGAGGGCTTTTCGAACGTTCAGGTAGCGCGGAGCCGGACATTCATCAGCTTTGATGGCACGGCAGGACAGGTGCAGACAGCCTTTCATACTGCCATTCATCGCTACACGCTGAATAATGAGGTTCACTATGCGAATGCTAGCGACCCCGCTTTGCCGAAGGCACTTACCGGTATGGTGGAGAGCGTTCGTGGTCTGCATGATTTCCGTATGAAACCGAAAGGTGTACGGAAGATGAGCCCTCATCTCACATCGAATCTTACGGGAAACCACTTCCTGGCGCCCGGCGACTATGCCACCATCTACAACATTCAGCCGCTGTACCAAGCAGGGTTCGATGGAACCGGAGTCAAGATTGCTGTAGCAGGACAGAGCGACATTCAGCTGAGTGATATCCGTGCATTTCGCGCAGCAGCTGGTCTCGCTCCAAGTGATCCGACCATATTGCTGACGGGCACAGATCCTGGGTTGCAGCTGAGTTCCGGTGATGAAGGCGAGTCGGACTTGGATATCGAATGGGCAGGGGCGATTGCCAGGAACGCAACAGTTGTCTTTGTTACTTCGACGGATGTTTCTACCTCAATCACCTATGCAATCGACAACAACGTAGCTCCAGTTCTCGCGCTTTCGTATGGCGACTGCGAGTCTGACGAGGGCTTAGCCGCGAGCAACACAGAAGCGTCGCAGTATCAGCAGGCAAATGCGCAAGGAATGACTGTGGTTGCGGCGGCGGGCGATGGCGGTGCAGCTGATTGCGACACAAACTATCCTGCCTCGCATGGGCTCGCGGTAGATGTGCCGGCCAGTTTGCCTTACGTGACCGGTATTGGGGGTACGACCTTTAACGAGGGCTCCGGCGCGTATTGGAGCACAACGAACAATAGCTTCGGTGGGTCGGCTCTTTCGTATATTCCAGAGGTAGCGTGGAATGATTCAGTGGCGGACAACAATCTATCGGCCAGCGGAGGGGGTTCCAGTAGTTTCAATGCGAAACCGACGTGGCAGACAGGCGTGGGTGTACCGGCCGACGGAGCTCGCGACGTGCCCGATCTTGCCTTTCCTGCCTCTGTCGATCATGACGGTGTTCTGGTCTGTTCCAATGGTGACTGTGTCAACGGCTTCCGAAACACTGACACTACGTTCGACGTCGTTGGCGGAACTTCTGCTGGTTCTCCCGTCTTTGGCGGGATAGTGGCTCTGATGGTACAAGCCTATGGTCCCCAGGGCAATGTTAACCCCAATCTGTATGCGCTTGCTGCTGCCTCCACCGATGTTTTTCACGACATTACTTCGGGTGACAACATCGTTGCTTGTACGGTTGGAACTCCCGGCTGTCCAGCTGGTGGGATTGGCTATTCGGCTGGGGTTGGCTACGACCGGGTGACTGGACTTGGGTCCGTTGACGCTTACCGTTTAGTCAGCGAGTGGACAAGCGAAGTTCCTCCCCCGGTTGGCGTTTCGAGCGGTCCGCTGAGTTTCGTTCCGCTCACGCCGTGTCGAGTTGCCGATACGCGGAACCAGACCGGTGCATTTGGTGGACCGGAACTTGCGACAGCATCAATTCGCGAATTTGTCATTCCGAGCAGTACTTGCCAGATTCCCACGACTGCTGTCGCTTATGCAATGAATATCACCGTTGTTCCGGACGGTCCACTTGGGTATCTGTCAATCTGGCCGAGTGGCCAGGCGAGGCCGGTGGTTTCTACACTTAATTCAGATGGGCGCGTAAAGGCGAATGCGGCTATCGTTCCAGCTGGCGCTAACGGAGGCGTGAATGTCTACGTTACGAACTCGACCCATTTGATAATGGATGTTAGCGGCTACTTTGTACCTACCTCAATTTCTTCAGGACTGCAATTCTTCCCGATGGCTCCCTGCCGGATTGTGGATACGAGAGCAGCCGCCGGTAGCCTTGGCGGACCGTTCTTGGCTGCTGGGACACCCCGGGACTTTCCCGTTTTATCGAGCGGCTGTAACGTACCGTCGAGTGCTCAGGCGTACTCATTAAATTTCACAGCTGTTCCGCGCGGGCCGCTTTCTTTCCTCACCGCTTGGCCAAGTGGCCAGGCACAGCCGAATGCTTCCACCCTGAATGCAACTACGGGCACCGTGACGGCGAATGCTGCGATCATCCCGGCTGGAAACGGCGGCAGCGTTGCGGCTTATGGAAGCAACAATACTGACCTGATTATTGATATCAATGGATACTTTGCAGCGGCCGCAACCGGAGGCAACTACTTCCATACGCTTTCGCCTTGCCGCGTGGTGGACAGTCGGAACCCGATTGGAGCCCCTCCATTCAGTGGAATGACCACTGTAAATGTGACGGCCAGTGGCTGCCAAAGCCCTGCAAGTGCAAAGGCATTTGCCATGAATGCGACAGTTGTGCCAACAGGCCTGCTGCAATTTTTGACGTTGTCGCCGGATGGCGAAGCGACTCCGGTAGTCTCTACTCTGAATGCAGACCCGAACACAGTTACTTCGAACGTGGCAATCCTGCCTACTAATAATGGATCTATTGATGCCTATGCTGCCGGAACAACTTATTTGATTCTGGATCTTTTCGGCTACTTTGCACCATAAGCAATGGAGGCGCGCAGATGGCACTGTCCCTTAAAACATCGCTGCGCGCCGTATGCCATGATGCGGTTTGGAAAACTCTGAAGATGAAAGCTTCCAGGCAAAACGTCATTGGCAGTGCTATCGGGAGCGTGGATGATCATCCGCCAGAAGGAGCCCGTCAACCTAGAATTTCCCTTCGAGAAGCTGAACTCGTTCCTGACGCCCAATGAAGCGTTTTACATTCGGAGTCATTTTAAAGCTCCCGAGCTGAGTGCTGAATCCTACCAACTGCGTGTCCATGGAGCAGTTGCCAAACCTTTAACTCTTACTTACGAACAACTCAAACAGTTTCCCTCCCAAACTCTTGCCGTGACGCTAGAGTGTGCAGGCAACAGTCGAGTGTTCCTGATTCCTCAAGTCGAGGGCGCGCAATGGGAACTAGGCGCGGTAGGGAATGCCGAGTGGACCGGCGTACCGTTGCAACTCCTGCTTGAGCAAGCAGGCCTGGCCAACGATGCTTGCGAGATAGTTTTCGAAGGCGCCGACCAAGGCACTCCAAAAGAGAAGCCAACGCCCCCGGGCACCGTGTCCTATGCGCGAAGTCTTTCTTTGCAAAAGGCACTCAGCCCGGAAGTCTTAGTCGCTTATCAAATGAACGGGCAGAAGCTCCCGCAGAATCACGGATTCCCGGTGCGCTTGATCGTACCGGGCCACTACGCGATGGCTTCGGTGAAATGGCTCACCTCCATTCAGGTGTTGGACGAGCCATTTGGTGGCTACTGGCAAACCTCGGACTATGCTTACTGGGAGTATCTCAATGGAAAGCCGGTCCGGCGACCATTATCCGAGATGATGTTGAAATCTCAAATCGCTCGCCCAGGCATGCATGAAGTCGTTCAGGCAGGATCAGACTATCTGGTTACTGGGGCAGCTTGGTGCGGTAAGGGCGAAGTCTCGGCAATAGAGCTGTCAACGGATAATAGCGAGCATTGGGTAGCTGCTGAGTTCATTGATCCTGCTCAGGCTTATGCCTGGCGGCGATGGCAGTTCCTCTGGCATGTGCCGCAACGGACTGGTCAATATACTTTGGCAGCCCGCGCCAAAGATGCAGATGGCAAGGCACAACCGAAAGATCACGACCCGAGTTATGGCACTTACGCTATCAACTTTCCTCTGCCAATCGATGTCATTGTTCGTTAGCGGCTGGAGCCTCTGAATCTGGGCGAAGCTCAACTCACTGGCCGCATCGGGCTTCTGCCGGCGCTTTCGGCCAATATGCTCAACATGGTCGGCGTCGGTCCGTTCCTCACCGTGCCTCTTGTCATTGGAGCAATGGGCGGTCCTCAAGCGATGATCGGTTGGGCCGTTGGTGCTCTCATCGCGCTCTGTGATGGCTTGGTCTGGGCAGAGCTAGGTGCCGCTTTACCGCGATCCGGAGGCTCTTATGCTTACCTGTTGGAAGCTTATGGACCTCGCAAATGGGGCCAGCTGCTCAGCTTTCTTTTCTTAAGCCAGACGCTTCTTGCTGCGCCATTGACCGCGGCTTCAGGGGCGGTTGGCTTCGCCGATTATTCAGGCTATCTGATTCCGTCTCTTTCTTCTACGCAGTCGAAAAGTATCGCGGTAGCCGTTTGCGTCCTATCCACTTGGCTTCTCTTCCGTAATATTCAGGCAATCGGCAAAGTTTCCATGCTACTCACGGTGCTGTTGTTGGGAACCATGGGATGGATTATCGTTGCCGGTGCAATTCACTTTGACGCAAAGCTCGCCTTCGACTTTCCGCCGCAAGCTTTCCACTTGTCGAGCAAGTTCTTCCTCGGATTGGGTGCAGCGACTCTGATAGCCATGTACGATTACAGCGGTTACTTCAACGTTTGCCTGATTGGATCTGAAGTCAAGAATCCGAGCCGCAATATTCCCCGCTGCATCCTGCTCTCTATCATCCTGCTTGGTGTTTGCTATGCCGCTATGAGTCTTTCTATCATTGGTGTTCTACCGTGGCGTGAGGTCGTGCAGTCGCAGGCGGTTGTCTCCGACTTCGCTGCACGAGTCTCAGGACCAACAGCTGCCAGAGCCATGACAGTTCTGGTGCTGATCGCTGCCTTCGGGTCGGTCTACACCGTCCTGTTGGGCTACTCGCGAGTTCCTTACGCGGCCGCTATTCATGGCGCATTCTTCTCTGTATTCGCAAAAGTACATCGCACCAGGCATTTTCCGGCGTTCTCTGTTTTAGCCCTAGGTACAGCTTCGGCGGCGGCCTGCTTTTTTGCGCTTGGGACTTTGGTGAAAGCTCTGCTGGTAGTGCAGATCATGACTCAGTTTGTGACTCAATGCATCGCGGTCATTCTCATTCGTGAACGCCGTCCGGATATCAAGCGCCCATTTTCTATGTGGCTCTATCCCGTTCCAGCCTTAATCGCATCACTCGGGTGGATCTTCATCTTGGTCTCAAGCGGGGTTGGGTATGTGATGGCAGGGTTTGGCTTCATAGCAGTGACCGTTGCAGCGTTCCTCCTTCGGGCGCGCAAGCATAGTGAATGGCCGTTTGTCGCGTAGGCTGCTCTAGATCCTGCTCCGTGTATCGTCCTAAATTGCAAGGGAAGTATGCTCAAGCTGCTTGTGCCGTAGATAAAGCAGCTAACCGATCATCGCGACTTAATTGAGGTTAGGCGCAATTGTGTGCCGAGCATCTGGCGCTAACAACGGCCAAGTCGGCTTCGTATGGCCATGGATGAGACGGCCCTTATGGTTCCGTCGAATGAACTGATCATCAAACTACGATGCGATTTGCAGCCGATCGATGAGCTGCTATCGCTCGGGCATGCACTTCTGAGCAGCTGGGTTGGTGCTTACTTCTGAGATAGTGGCTAATCCGACTGTTACTAAGCAGCAGCACGCCTCGCAAACAAAAGCTCGAATGCGAGTCCTGTCACGGCTGGAGAATTGTGGTGGGCCTATTAACCTGGCCGACTCATTGCATATCGCAGCCCTATAGACGGCTTAGGAAAGTGTCGCCCTGATGATTAGGACACTCTTATGTGCCAAGTGGCAACCTGAAACCGCGCTTGTACCCTTTCCAAGCTAGGTAGAACGGCTGAGCCGAACAGAGCCTGTGAACGCGGTAATGCTCCCCTGGGTCGTGCAGAGTACCGAGGCTTTCCGAATTTCGGCAGCAGCTAAGAAACCCCTTGACAAGTAAGTATGCACTTACTTATTATCTAACCAGTGCTTCGTCCAAAGGCTGTTCTCGCCTCTTCCAAACTCGACTCGGAATCGACGCATGCCCGGTTGTCGGCCGATAAGCGCCGCGAGCAATTGATCGGGGTTGCCGTCGACCTGTTTTCCCGTAAGGGCTTCAAAGGCACTACAACACGTGAGATTGCGGCAGCGGCGGGCGTAACGGAAGCCATTATCTTCCGTCACTTCGAGACCAAAGAGCAGCTCTACAAGGCCATCATCGATCAAAAGCTGAGTTCTCCTGATACGGCCGACTGGATTGTGGGATTTCAGGCTGCGATGGACCGGAATGACGATGAAGCAGTCATACGCGAACTGATCATTGCCATCATTGCGACGCACAAAACCGACCCGAAGTTCGAACGGTTGATGCTCTATGCCGCGCTGGAGGGCAATGAGATAGCCCGTCTGTATATGCGGCAGGTTACCGCCTCGATCATTGGTGCTTTTCGAAGTTACTTTCTTCGCCGGCAGGAAGAAGGCTTTGTTTCACCCGTTGGTCCCGATGTGGCATTGATGGCCATTGTCGGCATGGCTCAGCACTATGCCCTCAACAAATATGTCCACAAGTTCAAGGACATGGACGAGTGTTGTTCTGATGAGGAAGCTCTCGAAAACTTCACGCAGATTGTAATGAACGGCCTTTGCGTCAAGCAACGGCAGAAGCTTGCCGGGAAAGTGAAAACCAAATGAAAAGCAACGCTGTGGCCCTACCCTTCGCTTCTGGTTTGTTGGCGGTCCTACTGGCGTGTTCCTGTAGTGATCGAAAGAAGGCAGCCGTCGAAGCTCCTGCGCCGAAAGTTATTGCCGTTGCTAGTGCGCAGTCGGTAGTGCGCCAAGTGCCTGCGGCCTTCAACGAGACCGGCACCTTTGTAGCAGATGAGTCTTCGGACATTGCGCCGCCAGTGGCCGGACGAGTCATTCGTACACCAGTTGACGTCGGAGCTTTTGTAAAGGAAGGCCAAGTTATCTGTGAGCTCGACCATAGGGACGCCGACTTGAAACTGCAACAGGTGAGGGCACAGTTGGCCGAAGCAACAGCGGGCGTGAAGCAGGCGCAAGTCAGAATCGGCCTGGGCTCAGGGGCATTCGAAGAGGGCAAGGTTCCGGAGGTTGCGGCAGCGCGAGCCAACTATGAGTCCGCTCAGGCGCAGGCCAAGCTGGCGGCAGCCGACGCGCAACGTTACGCCAACCTGGTTGCTTCGGGCGATGTGTCTCGTAGTGCGTTTGAAAAGGCGCGAACGCAACAGGAGACCGCAGAGGCTCAGGCCAATGCCACCCGCCAGCAATACGAAGCGGCACTCAACGGAGCGCGGCAGAGCTATCAGGTAATCTCATCTTCCGAAGCGTCTTTGGATGCAGTGCGCGCTCAGGTCGCACAAGCGGAGAAAGGCTTGGCAGATACCTACATTAAAGCGCCGTTCGATGGCTATATCAGCGCACGTCCGGTGTCCGCGGGCGAGTACGTTGCACTGACCAACAAAATTGCAACCGTTGTTCGCGTAAAAACTCTGAAGCTGCAATTGCAGACGCCCGAGCAGCGTGCAGCCAAAGCGCAGATTGGAATGACCGTAGTGGCTCGGGTTTCGGCCTACCCTGATCGCGAGTTCGAAGGCAAAGTGTCAGCCATTAATCCCGCTGTCGATCCGAACTCACGAGTGTTCGTGCTGGAGGCTCGATTCACAAACCCCGACAATGCGCTGCGCCCAGGCATGTTCTCCACCGCGCGAGTGATTCTTCCCGGCGGTGAGGATGCGGTCTTCGTTCCGCGGCAAGCAGTGGTTCGTGATAAGACGACCGATTCCAACCTGGTCTACGTTGTCGATCACGGGCAGGCCCGGATGCATGTCGTGCTCATTGGCGAAATCCGTGGCGATTCGGTCCGTATCCAATCCGGTCTGTCTGGGAACGAACAGGTTGTCACCACCAACCAATCTCAACTTTTTGATGGCGCGGCCGTGCGATCACAGATCACAACGGCCACTCTCTAGGAACATCAATGCATTCACTAGCTCAGCTTTGTATCCGCCGACCCGTTTTCGCGACCATGTTGATCCTCGCGCTTGTGGTCGTAGGAGTGTTCTCATACTTCGGTTTGGGCGTTGATCTCTTTCCGAAGGTCGATATTCCGACCGTTTCGGTGCGAGTCGAAGATCGCGGTGCGTCTCCCGAAGAGATTGAAACCGAAATCACCAAGAAGGTGGAAGACGCGGTAAACACGATCAGTCAGGTGGACGAAGTGAGATCAACCTCATCTGAGGGCCAGGCGCTCGTGATCGTCACTTTTGAGCTTGCAAAGAATGGCGACGTAGCAGCGCAGGAGGTACAGAACAAGGTCAACTTGATTCTGAACGATTTGCCTCAGACGGCCAAGACACCGGTTGTGCAGAAGTTCGACCCTGACGCAACGCCGATTTTGCAGGTGGCTGTATCGGCTCCCCGCTCGTTGCGCGACGTGACGCTTATTGCCGACAAGCAGATTAAGCAAAAGCTGGAGAATGCCCGAGGCGTGGGACAGATCACTATTGTGGGCGGCGCTCGGCGTGAGGTTCACGTTTTGGTTGATCCCGACCGTCTACGTGCGTACAACCTGACCGTCAACGATGTCTTCACCGCGATGAGACAGCAGAACCTTGAACTGCCCGGCGGCAATCTCAATGCCGGAACTCGCGAGTTCACCATTCGCACCACCGGCAAGGTTATTGATATCGAGCAGTTCAATCATATTGCGGTGGCAACCCGCGGCGGCTACGTCGTTAAAGTAAGCGACATTGGCGTAGCGGAAGACAGCTACGAAGAGCCGCACACCTCCGCGCGCTTGAACGGCGTTCCGGCCGTGACGCTGGTGGTAGCCAAACAGTCCGGTGAAAACACGGTTGCGACGGCCAACGCGGTTAAAGAGCGATTGAAAGAGATTGGGGCGACTCTGCCCAAGGACATCAAGACGCAGGTCATCGGCGACCAGTCGATTTTCATCGAGGCTGCCGTCGACTCCATTAAACATCACCTGGTGGAAGGCAGCATCTTTGCTTCCGTCATCATCTTTATCTTCCTTGCAAACTGGCGAACTACACTAATCGCTGCCATCGCGATCCCGACCTCTATCATCTCCACCTTTGCACTGATGGCTGCCATGGGGTTCACGCTTAACCAGATCACCATGCTGGCGCTCACGCTGATGGTCGGCATTGTCATTGACGACGCGATCATCGTTCTCGAAAACATCTATCGATTCATTGAAGAGAAAGGCATGACGCCCTTTCAGGCAGCCATGGAAGGCACACAAGAGATCGGACTGGCCGTCATGGCGACCACCCTGTCCTTACTTGCCGTCTTTCTTCCGGTCGGGTTTATGGGCGGTATCGTTGGCCGCTTCATGAGCTCGTTCGGATTTACGTCCGGCTTCTCTATTGCGGTTTCCTTGCTCGTCTCGTTCACCCTGACACCGATGCTTTGTTCTCGCTTTGTCAAGGCGCCGAAGAGAGCGGGAGGGGAACACTCGTCCAAAGACAATGGCATTTTCATATGGCTTGACCGGCACTACACGCGCATGCTCACGTGGTCAATGAATCACCGGAAGGCCGTTGTTGCGATGAGCGTCCTAACGATTCTCAGTATCGTGCCGCTCTTTATGCTCGTGGGAAAAAACTTTCTCCCTGCTGATGATCAGTCTCAATACAACGTGCTGATCCGTACGCCGGAAGGTACTTCGCTGGCCGCAACTACGCAGGTTGCAGAGCGCGTCGCACAGCAAATTCGAGGACTAACTGGTGTCGAGAGCACTCTGATGACGGATGGAAACACTGCCGATGCGTCGGTCAACAATGCCTCTATTTATGTCAAACTTTCCGACATCAAGCAACGAAGTATTTCCCAGCAGGAGCTAATGGGCAGGACACGCTCTCTTCTGCGAAGCCTTCCGCAAGATATTCACACTGGAGTTGAGCTGGTCAGCACCATTGTAGGTAATCACAGGATCGCTGACGTTCAATAGTTCATACAGGGTCCCGATATCGATAATCTCTACAAGAAATCCGATGCTCAACTAGCAAAGATGAAGCAGATCCCTGGTGTTGTCGACGCTGACTCCACGCTGCGCACTGGAAAGCCTGAACTCAACCTCGACATTGATCGCGCACGCGCTGCGGACCTTGGCGTCTCGGTCATGGATATCGAACAGGCTCTGAACACGCTGGTAGCCGGGCAGGTTGCTTCCACCTTCAACGCCGGTGACGATCAATATGATGTTCGTGTTCGTGCGCAGGAGCAGTTCCGCGGCGGTGTTGAAGGCTTGAGCAAAATGACCGTGCCGTCAGCAAATCAGCGCAGCTCGGTTGGGCTGGACGAAGTGGTTCATATGCGGCCCGGCACTGGCCCTTCAGCTGTGAATCGCATTGCGCGGCAGCGGCAGGTTACGCTCACTTGCAACGTTTTACCCGGTGGTTCACAAGCAGCCATTCTGTCTGGACTGAACCGGGCTACTACTGAGATTGGCATGGACCCCGACTACCGGACGGGTCTGGCAGGCGCTTCGAAGGAGTTGAGTCGAACCGGCTACTACTTCGCTCTTGCATTCTCGCTCACTTTCATTTTTATGTACATCGTGCTCGCCGCTCAGTTCGAATCCTTCGTGCACCCTATCACCATTCTTCTTACACTGCCGCTGGCGGTTCCATTTGGCATCTTGTCTTTGCTGATTGCTCACCAAACTGTCAACATCTTCTCAGGGCTTGGCTTGCTGCTCCTATTCGGCATCGTAAAAAAGAATGCCATTCTGCAGATCGACCATACCAACGGCCTGCGAGCTGCGGGCCTGCCACGGTACGAAGCCATTCTCCGTGCGAATCGCGATCGATTGCGGCCGATCTTGATGACCACCATTGCCTTGGTGGCCGGTATGCTTCCCCTTGTGGTCAGTAGCGGCACCGGCGCAGCGACAAACCGCTCTATCGGTGTACTTGTGGTCGGGGGGCAATCACTGTGTCTTGTCCTGACACTGCTTGCGGTCCCGGTCTTCTATTCGCTTTTCGAAGATCTCTCGCAATGGCCTGCCTTAAAACGACTCGGCAGTCTCTTCGACCGCGTTGGCAGGCTTGTTCCGAGACGTAAGTCGATGGAGGTGCAACCGGCAGTCTCCGCCATTGTTGCGCCCAGCACACTAAATCAAGGAGACGTGGCTTGATCTCGCGTAGCATCCTAGCATTTTGTCTCTGCCTAGGCCTGCTATCGGCCCAAGCTCCGCCTGCGCCTGTTGCTCAGAGTGAGCCGGTTACTCCTGACCTTCCGGCTATCAAGCCATTGGAAGTTCCTCCTCGCGTGGGCATTTCCGGGGAGGCGAATATTGAACTCTCTGACGTTGTGCGCAGAGTTCTTGACAATGATCGTGACCTGGCGGTCTCTCGTTTCGCAACTCAAGAAGCTGTCCTTAACGTCCGCGGCGCGAAGGGCTACTACGATCCGGTTCTCGGTCTGAACGCTTATCGGGTCAAGAGCGTTGTTCCCGTCTCGTCCCTGATCGGTGGCGCAGCAAACGGCAAAATCAGTCAGAAGCAGCTCTACGCCGACCCTCAGCTGAGCGGCAGCTTTCCGTGGCTTGGAGGCACATACAAGCTTGATTTCTCATCGGCGCGACAGTCTACCGACAGTACGTTTGTCACCTTAAATCCGCAGTTTCCGACGTCAGTCAATCTCAATCTGATCCAGCCGCTTTGGCGCGGCTTGCGCTTCGACGAAAATCGTTACCGCATTCAAGTTGCCAGCAAGAATCTACAACTCACCACCGCCCAGCTGCGACAGCGCGTTATCGAAGTGGTCACCCAAGCTATCCAGTCCTACTGGGAGCTTGATTTTGCTCATCGTAATCTGGCCGTGCAGATTGAAGCCGTGCGTCTTGCCGAGCAGCAGGATCTTAGTAACCGCCGCCAAGTGAAGCAGGGCATTCTCGCGCCCGTTGATGTGATTCAAACACAGACGCAGGTTTCTACTTTTCAACAAAATGTCTTTACGGCTCAGGACGATTTAACCCGCGCAGAAAACGCTCTGAAGGCTCTCATGCTCTCGACCAGAGACGACCCAACCTGGAATCTCGCTCTGGTTCCTACTACTCCTGTCAGCGAACCAGAACTGCCAAAGGTGCAAGATGCAATCAAAGAAGCGCTCGCCAACCGTCCTGAGTTGGCTGAGAGCAGCATCAATATCCAAGTTAATCGCCTTGATACGCGTCTTAATCAGGAGCAGGCTGCGCCTCAAATTAACGCAGTAGCTACCCTGAGTGTGCAAGGCTTGTCAGGCCGCCCAATACCCGTCGTACCTAATCCCATACTGCAGCAATTCGGACTCGCCTCCAACATATTGCCGGCCATCTTTCCAGGCGGCTATAGCCAATCGCTCAGCAATCTCTACAACGGAACATTTCCCACAGCTCAGATTGGAGTGCAGATGTCGTTACCTATCCGAAATCGCACTGCGTTAGCCCAGCTAGCAGCAGGCACTGTGGCCGGCAAGAGGCTAGCTGCTCAACAGCAATCTGTCGAGATGACCGTTGAGGCCGAAGTGAGGAATGCGCTTCAGGCCGTGGCTGTCGCACAAGCGAGGCTCGACTCTGCCGTCTCAGCTCGAAAATTTGCAGAAGGTCAGTATGCGAGCGAGCAGCGGCAGTTCCAAGCCGGTACGTCTTCAGTCTTTCTAGTGCTACAGCGCCAGACAGATCTGATCGCCGCCCGCTCCCGGGAAATCAGGAGTCTGGCGGATGTGGGAAGAGCCGCTGCTGAACTGGACCGCTCTACTGCGCAAACGCTGGTAACGCAGAAAATTGAACTGACGCCTTAGAGACTAAGCTTGAGTTGCGGCGCGTTAGATTAAACTTGGCTTGCAATCGCCACGTTCGTTTTGTGAGCTCATTATAGGTTCGTGATTGCCGTTGCAAGAAAAATTGATTCGCCTTGCAGCTTCAAACATATTTCAGAAGAGACTGTCTGGGCGGCTAGCTAGACTCATCGTTGCGAACAAGCTGAATAGCTGCCTTCGCGAGTACGCACTCTTATGTCAAATGACAATGAGCTACGACGACTCTTTCAGAAATCGCACAATCTCAGGCACAACTTTCTTACCGCAACTCTCGAGAATTAGGTGACCGCAACCGCCATAGGTGATCAGCCGTGCATGGGCCAAGCTTCGTTGAAGCATCTCTCCAGTGCCAACCGGAATGAGCCTGTCCTGCTTTCCCCAAAGGATGAGTGTAGGCGCGGTTATCGTGCCGAGTTTTTCATCAACTAAATCGCGCTTGCTGAACATGGACGTCATCGCGCGATGGATTATCCAGCCGTCGGGAGCCATGCTTCGGAGTATGTCGCGGGCAAAGAATCTCGGCAGCTTCGTTGGCTGAGGCGTCAGAAAGTCGAACAGGTTTTGCAGCTCTCGCTCGGTCTTTGGCTCGAATAAGGCGGGCTGGAAAGTGGGGGCAAACGTCGTGCCGGCCGTGTCCAGTAACACCAAGCGATGTATTGATCTCGGATAATCGCCCGCCAGCTTCAATGCGACCCAGCCACCCATGGAAACGCCACCGACGTCAGGCTCGAGAAGCTTCTGCGCTTGCATAAATGCGTGTACGGTTTCGGCTTGGAACGCGATGGAGTAGTCAACATTCGGCCGGTCTGAGCGCCCTGAGCCTGGCAGGTCGAGCGCATACACCTGAAACCCTGCCTTGCTCAGCTCGTTCATCGCCAAAGCCCAGCTTTCGCCCGAGTTGCCGATGCCGTGAATCAGCACCACTGGCGCGCCCTCGCCCGCTACATAGTAGTGCAGCTGAAAGCAGCCTTGAGTGGTACAGACTCGACGGTAACGGCTCTTAGCGCCATGCCGCCAAAGATCCAAACGAACCACTTGCTGGATGGCCAACAGCGGCCGAAGATAAACAAAGACGATCACCGCTGCGGCCAAGGTAACAAGAACAGACAGGATCGCAGCAGGCCACTTGGGGAAAGAACTTACTCGCAACCCGCAGGCTAACGCAGCTCAATCGAGCGATAAATTATTTCGTGATGCCGACCTCACTCAGCATCCAGGAGTACTCAAAGGCCGTATCTTTCAGCCGATCGTAACGGCCCGATGCTCCGCCGTGTCCAGCCGGATCCATCTTCACTTTAAGCAGCAAGGGCGTTGTATCAGCCTTCACGGTCCGCAGCCGCGCAACGTACTTGGCCGGCTCCCAATACATCACCTGGCTATCGTTCAGGCTGGTGGTGACCA
The DNA here is from genome assembly GCA_964248065.1 of uncultured Bryobacteraceae bacterium. Taxonomy (GTDB): domain Bacteria; phylum Acidobacteriota; class Terriglobia; order Bryobacterales; family Bryobacteraceae; genus Bog-105. Next base: position 78,489 of record CAXTWQ010000007.1, read on the forward strand.
GCATCGCCGGATAGGCGCGCTTCTCCAGATTGTCGTAAGGGCTGTACGTTTTCATGTAGTCGTAAGCGGGTTTTTCGTTAGGGTTGCCCCACTCCAGATACTCGCCTACGGTCAGCGGGAGCGTGGCATCCATCATCGTATTCATCACATCTACGAATGGCACCGCGGCATGGACAGCACGAAACAAATCAGGCCGCATGTTCACGACCGCACCCATTAGCAAACCGCCCGCGCTTCCGCCTTCAATCACTAGGCGGTCCGGCGATGTCCATTTCTCTTTCACCAAATACTCAGCACTGTCGACGAAGTCTGCGAACGTGTTCTTCTTCTTCATCAACATGCCATCTTTCCGCCAGCGCTCGCCCATCTCGTCACCGCCGCGGATATGGACAATGGCATAAGTCATGCCGCGGTCAAGCAGGCTTAAACGACTAGATGAAAACGTCGCCGGCATCCCAATGCCATAGCTTCCATAGGCATAAAGAAACAGCGGCGATTTACCATCTCGCTTCAGTCCCTTTTTGTACACGATAGAGATTGGCACCTTCACGCCATCGCGCGCCGTCGCCCATAACCGTTCGGAAACATATTGACTCGGATCGTAGCCGCCCAAAACTTCCTGGCGTTTAAGCAGCTTGCTGGTATGTATCTGCGGATCGTAATCCAGAACGCTGGGCGGGGTGACGAAGCTCTGGTAGTTGTAGCGATAAGTGGGTGAATCGAAGTCGGGCGTCTGCCCGGGGCCAGCAGCGTACACGGGCTCTGGGAATGTCAGGTCACTCCATTGCTTACTCGCAAAATCATAGAAGCGCATTTTGCTCACCGCTTCTGATTTCGAGACCACCACTGCAAAGCTGTTGAATAGATCGATATCTTCCAGCAAATGGCCGGGTTGGTGCGGCACAAAGGATTGCCAATGCTGCTGTGCCCGGTCAGTTTCAGGAGCCGTCATCACCTGAAAATCTTCAGCGTTCTTGTTTGTGCGGATATAAAACAGCTTGTCGCGGTGGTCGATGTAGTAACGATGATTTTTCTCCCGGGGCAGGAAGACAGCAAGCTCCGCCTCGGAATGATCTGCTCGGAGGAAGCGGCATTCAGTTGTATCTTTGCTTCCAATGTCCAGCACCAGATACTGTTTATCACGGGTCCGGCGCACCTCTATGTCGTAGAGTTCGTCCTTCTCCTCATACACCAGTTCGGTCCGGTTTCCGTCGGTCACGTGACGGAGCAGCTTATCCGAACGCTTTGTAATTTGGTCCTCTGTGGTCAGCAGAAGCGTGTTGTTATCCGTTGCCCATGCAACCGATGTGACGCGCTCCACCGCATCCGGCAGAAGCTGCCCAGTTTGCAGATCTTTTATCTGCAATGTGTACTGCCTAAACCCGGTGAAGTCCACCGTGTAAGCCAACCGCTGGCCGTCATCGCTCACCACGCTTGAGCCGACACCAACAAACTTCTTGCCTTTGCCAAGTTCGTTCAGATCAAGCAGAACTTCTTCTTTGGCATCAAGGCTGCCCTTGCGCCGGCACTGAATTGGGTACTGCTTGCCTTCCTCTGTTCGCGAATAGTAGAAGTAGCCGCCGCGCTTTACCGGTACGCTCAGATCCGTTTGCTTGATCCGGCCGAGCATCTCAGCATATAAGCTCTCGGCAAAGGGCTTCAGATGCTTCGTCATCGCCTCGGTGTAGGCGTTCTCAGCCTCCAGGTAGTGAATCACTTCGGGATTTGTCTTCTCCCGCAGCCAGTAGTAGTTGTCAACCACTGTGGCCCCATGCCGCTCTTCTTTATGCTCGATCTTAGGAGCGACCGGAGGCGCTATGGGCAAAGGAGACGTCTCGCCCGGGGCAGCAGTTTGGGCAGTACCAACCAAGAGTGAAGAAAGAATCGGCATCAGTCGCAGTATTGAACTCAATTCCATTATGCGAGCCTCGCGTGAATGTTCCGCAAAATCGTTCTCCGGAAGCCCGTTGGATGCGTCAATGCTTGCGATCTCGACGGAATGCCTTCTTTACCCATGCTTCGGGCGGATTCAATACTAGGGCAATCAGAGCGATGACGAAGACGAAGCCGAGAATGACAGCAGCGAGCAGCATGTCCTATTGTGCCGTGGAGCATGCCAGTATGACTGAGTGCGTTTCCTTTGGTTTGCCGCTCCCTTATTTACCGTCATAGCTTGCTCGGCTTGCATTGCTCAAACAGCAGAAACTGCATTCAGCGTTCCGCCCTCTGATGCGCCAGAGCTTGCACCGCGCGGGTCTTACTCTGTAGGTGTTCGCACGCTGGCATTGACTCATCGCGACCAGATCGACATTCTGCACTTTGATGGGAAAGCTGGCACTGCGCCAAAGTATGATCGTCCGCTGGCCCTGGAAGTCTGGTACCCGGCAACCATTCCCGCTGGCCAAACGGAAGCCACAAGCTATTCCATGTTTGTCCCGTCAGCAGGGGGCAAACAAACCAGCATTGTGATCGCAGGCAAAGCTCTGCGTGACGCTACTCCTATGGCCGGCAATCGTTATCCGCTCGTCATCGTTTCGCACGGCTATCCAGGCTCCCGCTTCTTTCTTACGTACCTGACAGAAAACCTGGCGTCGAAAGGTTACGTCGTAGCCGCTATCGATCATACTGATTCGGTACTCGGCAACGTCCAACCTTTTCCCAGCACGCTGCTGAACCGATCCGCCGATCAACTATTTACTGTTGAAACTCTGCATCAGCTTGCAGCTTCACCAGGGCACTTCCTCACAGGCCTGATCGATCCTGATAAGACAGCGATCATTGGATACTCGATGGGTGGATACGGTGCACTGATCAGCGCCGGTGCCGGACTGAGCGCAGCCAGTCCCCTCACCAAAGTTGTTCCGGGTCACTACTTGGATGCATGGACCGCCAACAACGCGGTTTATAAAGCCTTGGACCGGAAATCGATCCGTTGCATTGTTGCTATCGCGCCCTGGGGTGAGCAGCTGCCTTACAAAGCCTGGGACGCGGAGGGACTGGCCGGCATCTCTGTCCCTTCACTGTTCATTGGTGGCGATCAGGACGACGTAGCCGACTACGCGAACGGCATCAAGCCTGCATTCGAGGCCGCCATTCATTCCGAGCGCTACTTGCTTACGTATCAAAATGCGAGGCACAACACTGGCGGCAATCCTTCGCCCTCCGGTATGCGGCTTGACTATGGCCAGACGCAATTCTTTGATGAACCAGTGTGGCGCAAAGACCGTATCGATGCCATTAACCAGCACTTCACGACGGCGTTTCTCGATTTGGTGTTGAAGGGTGACACGGCGAAGCGCCGCTTTCTCGATCTGCCCGTTCGCGATGCAAACGAGGGTAAGTGGAAACAGCCGGAAGGCACGCGGGATACTGGCCAGTTCAGCACTGGCCATGATGCGGAGGGCAATCCATTCTGGACCGGTTTTCAACGTCGGTGGGCGCTTGGCTTAAGTATGGAAGCCAAGCCTGCGGTTGTGCGGTGAAGATTGCTCGCAGTGCCCTGACAGGTCCATGCTCGGATTTGCGTCATGCTCTTGCTCGTCTGGTTGAAGAGAAGAAACTGGCATGGACCACGACTCCCCTCGATGTCTTTCCGGAGTTAAAAGACACGATTTATCCCGCTTTAAAGCAAATTACCATCGAGCAATTGCTTTCTCACCACGCTGGCATCCCTTCGTATCACGACCGCAATGCATTTAAGATGCTGCCTGAGATGAGCGGCAGCGCAACCGAACAACGGACCAGATTTGCTGCGTGGGTGCTTCAGCATGCACCCGCGGTCGCGCCGGGAACCGCGGGTCTGTATTCCAATGCGGAATATGCGGTTGCGGCAGCGATGGCGGAGCATGTTACCGGCTCGACGTGGGAGGCGTTGGTCACCTCACTGGTTCTGGAACCTTTAGGAATGCATGCCATTTACGGATGGCCCACAACGGCAGACAAGCACCAGCCATAGGGCCATACGGAAACCACGAGAGGCTTCAAAGCTGTCGACCAATCGGATGGAGATTTGCATCTGCCTCCGTCGTTGATTCCAGCCGGTGGCATGTTCATGTCGCTTGCCGACTATGGCAAATTTCTTCAGATGAGTTTAAGGGTTCTCCAAGGCAGCCGTTGTTGCTAATTCCGGCGGTGACCGGAGTGCCAATGCGTGCGAGGCAGTCCTGAACGCCTTGTTAGGCATGTATCATCACGCCTCGGGCTAAGGCTCTGTTGCAGGCCAGTTGGACACCGGCTATGACTCGAAAGACAATCGGTTCTAGACCGGCTTTCAAGGTCGTTCGGCACGTGGCTTAACTATGGACCCAAGCCCGCGACTGCCTAATAACTTTTCTCCAGACTGCAGGCTGCATGACGATGAATGCTGGAGCCCATCCCAAACTATCCGGTGGAATAGTTGGTCCATCTCAGACGGTGATTTCTTCGCACCTCGATCAAGCCACCATCGCAACAGCGACAGCAGGCTTCCTGCTGAAGCAACGGCGCGAGCAGCGAACTCACGTTCCGGAACTGGCGGGGGAGGCTCGAATTCTCGGAGACGCTGCTCAATCCCTCGTGCAAAGTAGCCTTGCGCAAGATCGAAAAAGTCATTGAGGCGGCCAGAGTCGGCCAGTGCGCGATTCATCTTATTCTGGCTGCTGCCGATGTGCCCAAACATCTCCGTCACAGGAACGACTCGACGCGAAGTTTCCTTGCGAACGCTGAGAGTCGTGCTCGTGAATTCTAAGAAGTGTTCCAACTGACTGAGAAGCAGGTTCATCCTTATTGCGGAAGTGAAGATAGAAAGTGGAACGTCCTACCGATGCGCGCTCCAAAACTTCTTGCACCGTTATCGCATCTATTGGCTTCTCACCAATCAACTTCACAAGCGCACTGCCCAGCCGCTCATGTGTTCGCCGGATACGCTCATCGGGCTTGCGTCCCATTTGTTTGCTCTGCTCAACAGTTTCCTGCAATCCGGAGCGCTCATTCCTGGACATCAACGCCTCTTTGTTCAACAACGTGATTTCGCCATCGACTACGGGACCTGAAACGGCTATCTTGCAAATCATATGACAACCGCCGAGACAAAGGACAAGGACAAATGAATCACTTTCGTTTACCAGCAATCGGGATGACGCTGGTTATTACACTGGCCTCACCCGCGCAACAGACCGGATCTGGTGATACTGACAAAAATAGACACGGCCAGAGCGTCGAACAGGGCGACATGCCGATAATCGAAAGGCAACTAAAACTCCTGACCGACAAGCTTGCTCTCACCGGGAATCAGCAGGCCAGAGTCAAACCGATCCTCCAAGAGCTGCATGACGCCACGCAGAAGCTCGAGCAAAATAAGAGCCTTTCGCCTGAAGAGCGATTAGCCAAGATACGTCCCCGACGTTACGAAGCCGACAAACAAATCCGCGAGATCCTGAGCGACGATCAAAAGAAGAAGCTCGATGAATTTGAGCAGGAGTCGCACCCTGAGATGCATGAGATCTGAGCGGAGATGAATTGATCGTCGGACTTGGACAGATTGCCTTGGGTCTACCTTGCAATCATGGAGAGCGTAGACCTTCGGCCATAGACCTTGAATGCCGTGCTTAGACTTTCCCGGAACAAAACTTAGCCATGACCTGCAATGATGCTAGTCGGTCCGCTTACCGCTTGTTAGCCGAGTTTTCGGCTTGCTCTTGCCCTCAAGATTGAGTGCCACTGCAGCGCGGATGAGATCCTTCAAAGCAGCCTCATCGACCTTGTCGCCTTCGTGTATGTCGATAGCGCGCCTGACATTCCCGTCGAGGCTGGAGTTAAATAGACCCGAAGGGTCCTTCAACGCAGCTCCCTTAGCAAACGTCAACTTGACTACGCTCTTGTATGTCTCTCCCGTGCAGACGATGCCGCCGTGGGACCAAACGGGAGTTCCCCTCCACTTCCACTCTTCAACAATCTCTGGGTCTGCCTCGTGTATGATTTCACACACTTTCGCAAGCGTTTCACCACGCCAGTCCCCAAGTTCGTTGATCTTCTTGTCAATCAAAACAGAGGCAGACTCCACCGGGACGGGCCTTTTCACGTATCCATCCAACTCTCGCACCTAGCTTAGCTGCGCTCATCATAACCTGCAATCTCCACAGGTGAGTGCCAATCATTCTTAACCGCAAAGCGGCCGGGAGGGCGAAGCCCGAGTGGGACCGATGTGCTTTCGGGCTCAGCTGTAGTCTGGATCCGGCATGAAGTGACCGTCGTCTGTTCACCCGGGGATGTTGCGCGCGCATTGTATAGAATGAGTTCGCCAATTTAAGAACTCATGACGACGTGGACACGCAGAAGTTTTGTAGGGGCGCTGGCAGCAACAGCGGCATCGCTAAGCGCTCAGGAAAAGCGTACAGGCCAATCAAAGATCAAAATTATCGATCTGCGATGCGCCATCATCGGCCGCAACCCGGTCATTCGAATCGTTACCGATCAGGGTATCTCCGGCTACGGTCAAGGCGAGTCGTCCAAACCGTACCTCAAGCCGATGGTCCTCTTCTACAAAGATTATCTTCTGGGGGAAGATCCAACCGACGTCGAGCGAGTCATGCTGAAGATCCGCAGGCTAGGTGCCTTCAAGCCGTGGGGCTCGGCAGTGAGTGCGATTGAAATTGCTCTCTGGGACATTGCAGGGCAGGCCGCCGGAGTGCCTGTTTACAAGCTGCTGGGTGGAAAAATCCGGGATCGCGTCCGCATTTACAACGGCGGTTTTCGGCCGCCCATGACGGGGCAGATGCCGCAGGACTACGCCGAGAATGTGCAGAAGATGAAGGAAGCCAAAGAAGGGTTCACCCTTATCAAGATGGCCGTCGGCTTTCACAATCCTGCAATGATGGGCGCGATCCCCGGGATGTGGTACGACGAGCCGCGCAAAGGAGCATCGCACCCAGATCGCGGACTTATGACCGAGCGCGGCCTGAAGCACGTAATCTCTTGCGTGGAAGCGATGAAAAAGGTGCTGGGCGATGAGACTGGCTTGGCGCTCGACTGCGGCCCCGGCTGGATGATCAAAGACGCGATCACATTCGCGCGAGCATGCGAGCCGATGCACATCACGTGGATTGAAGATATCCTCACGGGCGATTACACCCCTTATCCCAATGCGGAACTCTTCCGTGATCTTAAGCAGGCAACCTCAGTCCCGATCCATACCGGAGAAGAGATTTACCTGCGGCAGAACTTTAAAGACCTGATTGAAAAGCAGGCGGTAGACGTGGTCGGCCCCGATCCTGAGGACGTGGGAGGTATTGCCGAACTTAAATGGATTGCCGAGTACGCTGACATTCACGGCATCTTAGTCGCCCCGCACGGAATTTTCGATGGACTGATTGGCGTTGCCGCCCACGTCCACATGTCCGCTGCATTGCCACAAAACTATATTGCGTTCGAGTATCCCTTCGGACAACCCGATTGGTGGTACGACATCGTCGAAGGCCTGCCAGATCCGATTGTTAAGAAAGGCTTCATCGACGTTTGGGACCGCCCCGGTCTTGGCGTGACCTTCAAGGTCGCTGCCGCTAAGAAGCATCTTGCGGAAGAGGATCGCCAATTTTTCGATTGAAGTGGAACGCCCGAGAGGTGCTCACCGGACCATCCGGACCGAGCAGCGCGGAAAGCACCGGTGCGCGTACCTGGAAGTGTTCAGGTTCAAACGGGCGAAAGGGCCGGAAGCTACACGGCGGTCTCAAGCTGATAAAGTCTCCCCAAGCCTCCGCCGCTTAGCGCATCACTTGCATTCGACCCGGCCCAACTGATTGAGCTCAGCCAAGGCAGCGCATGCCAAGGACCAAGCAAAGTCTTCGGGGTAAAGTGCGCTGCGGAGATAAGCCCAGGTAAGCCGCTGGACTGTAGCTACTCGTTCTGGGCTCTCGTCTGTCGTCTCAGCCGCGTCGTATCCAGAAACCCCGCCGAGTAGATGCCCTCCACCGGATATAGTAAGCAGGCACTTGGGGCCTGTACTCAGCCAGTAGGGATCGGCGTGCCAGTCAGCACCTCGAATTGTCAGATGCGGGGACACGTCGCTATCACCCACCACCACGAGGGCTGGCGTGGTCATCTCGGTAAAGCTGGGCTGCCGGAATGATGGAAATCCGAATGCAAACGCGCTCAGATCGGCACCGCCATTGCCAGGCGGGGTTAGCAGAATGCCTGCTTTAATCCGGGGCTCGGCCAAGTTCACTTTCGTTCCGTTTTCATCGGTCAGCTGCGCGCCGAGTAACATACCTGCCGTATGCCCGCCCATGGAATGTCCGGCGACAGCGATCCGCCTTCGGTCTAGACGCCCCGCGACCTCGGGAACCGAAGCTTCGATCACGTCCAGCTGGTCGAGGATACACTTCATGTCCTCCACGCGAGACCGCCAGAACAACGGCGCTCCAGGAGTCTTTGGGTCGAGGCTTAGAGTCTTCGAGCTCAGATGGGTGGGCTGGATGACGACAAAGCCGTGAGCAGCCCAGAAATTGACGAGTGGGCCGTAGCCATTCAATGAGGAGAGATGGTTCGCCCCTCCCTGGCCGTGCGACAGGAGAATGATGGGCAGGTCGCG
>CAXTWQ010000007.1:87061-90397 GCA_964248065.1 uncultured Bryobacteraceae bacterium
AGCGGAAACTCGTAGCTGCAAATCAACGATGCGCCCTGGAGTCGACAATGTAACCGGACTGACGGACACGACAGGCGTGGGTGCGCTGACCGATATCTTCTCAGCTTTACCGATCGCCGCGTGATCGGCAATTCGGCCGACTTCTTGATGGGCCTCGGTAACCGGGGCGGCGGATTTATCTTGCATATTACTTTCCTCCAAAGTGTCCGGTCACCAGCGGGAGGCCTCGTCCTGCGGAACCAGGAAAGACGGCTGGCTCGGAACGCCATTGACGGTCGCTCCGGCATGGCTAAAGACTGGGGCATGCGTCAGGAAATCAGCCGGAAAATTGAGCACTGGCCTGGACACGGTGTCTAGTGAAGCAATCTGCTCAGGCGTCAATATCAGATCGAGTGCTTTCAAATTTGCCTTCAGTTGTTCCAGAGTTCGAGCACCGATAATCGTCGACTGTACTCCGGGCCGGGACTGCAGCCACGCAAGCGCCACGGCAGAAGGATCTGCGTTGCATTGCGCCGCAATCGCGGCAACCGCATCGACGATGTCGTATTGCTTTTCGGTCAACTCGCCAATACGTGCACCTCGTAGGCCCTGCATTTTCTGTCCGTTCGCCCGTGTGTACTTTCCGGTCAAAGCGCCGCTCTTCAAAGGGCCCCACGGCAAGACGCCAAGACCCAGCTCCTGTGCCATGGGAGTTAGCTCTCCTTCGACGGTTCGTTCCATCAACGAATACTCAATCTGCAGCGCGATCAGCGGATTCCAGGCGCGGAAGTGAGCCATCACCTGCGCCTGTGCCACCTTCCACGCCGGAGCATCGGAGATGCCGATGTATCGCACTTTACCCGACTTCACCAGGTCGTCCAGCGCGCTCATCGTCTCTTCGATTGGCGTGAAGCGATCCCAGTTATGGAGATAGTACAGATCGATGTAGTCGGTTTGCAGGCGTCGCAACGATTCCTCACACTGCGCTACGATTGCCTTCCTCCCAGCTCCACCTCCATTGGGATCACCGGCGAACAAGTTCATGAAAAACTTAGTGGCGATCACAGTGCGATCGCGCTTGCCTTTCCCCTGCCGGAAAAAGTCTCCGATGATCTTTTCCGAATGTCCACGGGTATAAGCATTGGCTGTGTCGATGAAGTTTCCACCCTGCTCGAGATAGTGCGAAAGCATCGCTTCCGAGTCCGTCACACTCGCTCCAAGAGCTGCGCCCAGGTCTTCTCCGAAGGTCATGGCGCCAAGACAGAAGGGGCTGACGCGAAGGCCGGAACGGCCTAAGGTTACATAAGAATTAAGTGGCATGGGGGATTGCTCCTTTTTTAATTTGAGAGGTCGCTTCGGGCACGGTGTCCTGATACTCTTTAGAGACAGCCGGAACCACGTTCCACATAATAGCCGGAACACTGTTCCGTTTGCAAGTACAAGCATGAAAAAGAGGGTTACGGAACAAACAAACGAGCGGGAGACTGAAGAAGGCAAGCCTCGCCGCATGCGTGCCGATGCACAGCGCAAGATGAGTTCACTGCTGGAGGCCGCGATGGAGGTTTTTGCGAAATCCGGAGTAGACGCTCCGGTCCGTGAGATTGCGGAAAGGGCGGGAGTGGGTCTGGGCACTGTGTACCGTCATTTCCCGAGGCGCTCAGATTTGATCGTGGCTGTTTTTCAGAACCAGGTAGATGCTTGCGCGGATGCGGCCGCGGTCCTCGCGAGCAAGTACGAACCCGGGGAGGCCTTGGCTCGCTGGATGCAACGCTACGTGGATTTTTTTGCGACCAAGCGAGGACTGGCAGCGGCGCTCCACTCAGGCGACCCGGCCTACATCGCCCTGCCGGTTTACTTCAACAAGCACTTGCAGCCGGCACTTCAGATTCTGTTGGATTCGGCCGTCGCGGCGAAAGTGATGCGCCCAGGTATTGAAGCCGACGACCTGCTACGAGCAGTTGCAACCCTATGTCGGGGGCCTCACAACGAAGAGCCCGTCTATGCGCGAAAAATGGTCGAACTGCTGGTGGATGGGCTGCGTTACGGAGCGAACGCGTGAATGAACACGTTGTAAGAGCCCGACGTGCAAAGCTGGTCGGCCTCCCACGCGGAACCTAAAGCGTGTTTCGATGCAATCGCGCCCGTCGTGCAGTCCATACCCCCGGGCTATGCGTTCCTCAAGTACCCGGGCTTCTCAGACCATCGTTTGCCTTCGACCCGGCCCACTTTGTAGAACTCAGCCAGCGCATTTTGGACCAGCTCGGTGCGATTGGGGCTTCGCGTTCCTGACATGGCGGGATTGGACCGAGTGCCAGAGCAAGGGAACCTTGGGAGTCTCGCCATTAAAGTTTAGTCTTTGAGCTCAGATGATCAGGCTGGATGTCCACAAATGCGAGCAGCTAAGAGAGTGGAAGCGACCTCGTGACGAAGGCCCGTCCATGCGCGAAAGCGGTCGAGCTGCTGGTGGATGGGCCTGTGTTACGGGAGCGAGCAGGCGGAGCGGCACGTTGTAAAGTCGACAGCGAAGCTGATCGGCCTCCCACGCGAAAACGCCAAGCGTGTGCGATTGCATTCCAGGTTTGCTCGCGAGGGCTTGATCTCCATTCCGTGCCTTAATCGAGCCGCAATAACGAAGCTAGGCTTCTCAACCGAAGTGTAATCTTTCCTATTTCCTGAGATAATTAGGAGGTGCTGACAGACCTCGTGCAGATTGAGCGTCACGGGGAAAAGAACCGTGCGGAGAATAGCAAGTTTCGGGCCTGGCTACGGCGCCGTAACTACCCTGAGCAGCGTCTGAAAGCCGTCGCTCAAGAGGTGGAAGACAAGATCGACTGCACTGCATGCGCGAACTGCTGCCGTGTTGCAACCACTAAGGTGAACGATCGCGATGTGGATCGCCTGTCGAAGTTCATTGGCCTGCGAACCCATGAGTTCTTGCGTGATTACACCGTGGAGACTCCTGAAGAAGGCCGGATCCTGCGCCGAAATGAGAATGGCTGCGTGTTCCTGGAGGGCAATCTTTGTTCGGTGTACGACGCGCGGCCGCAGACCTGCGAGCTGTTTCCTCATTTGGTGAAAGGTAACGGCTCTTTTATCAGCCGGATGTGGGACATGCCGGACCGGGCAGTGTATTGCCCCATTGTGTACAACTCGCTTCAACTGTTTAAGGCGGCCACCGGATTTCAGAAGTGATCGTTGCGGTTGTTTTTTGTCTGCTGGTTCTGCTGGTAGCGGTGGCGTTTGCTGCTTATCAATGGTCGGAGGCGCGGCGCTGGCGAAGCGAAGCAACTGAGGGGCGGGCAGCAGGAGAGCACCTTCGGACGGAGTTGGAAGCGGCGCGACGACTCGCTCTAGAAA
>CAXTWQ010000007.1:90407-93713 GCA_964248065.1 uncultured Bryobacteraceae bacterium
GGGGAGAGCCGGCGCATACAGGACGTCGCTGATGTGCAGATCCGTTTGCTGACTGAGACTAAAGCGCAGCTGGAAGAGAAGTTCCGCGGGCTCGCCAATGATGCGCTTTACAGTAATAGCCAACTGTTTCTTGATCGCAGCCGTGATCAAATGCAGCATCTGATCGAGCCGGTTCACCAGAGTCTGAAACGATTTGAAGAACAGGTGCACGCCATCGAGAAGTCTCGAGTGGGCGCCTATGCTGACATCACCGCTCAGGTGCAAACTCTCACTCACTTGCAGGAGCGCGTGCGGCTCTCCACTGAACAACTCAAAACAGCCCTGCGGTCGCCTACTCAGCGCGGGCGTTGGGGCGAAATGCAGCTACGCCGCGTTGTGGAGCTGGCCGGCATGTTGGAGTATTGCGACTTTGCCGAGCAGAAAACTTTGTTCGGCGAAACCAATCAGCGTCCGGATCTAACTGTTCGCCTGCCCAATCAGTGCCAGGTGATTGTGGACGCGAAGGTATCGCTTGAAGCTTATCTGAAGGCGATTGAGTGCCAGGACGAGGTCGAGCGCGCAAAGCTGCTGGCAGACCATGCGCGTCAGGTTCGTACGCACGTGAAGAGCCTGGGCGAAAAAGCTTACTGGGAGCGATTACAGCCGTGTTCGCCGGAGTTCGTGATTGCCTTTCTACCGCTGGAGTCGCTGTTCAGCGCAGCCCTGGAGGCCGACCCGACGCTGCTCGATTTCGGGGTCGAAAAGAGAGTTCTGATCGCTACGCCGCTGACCTTGATCTCTCTCTTGCTTACCATCTCGCACGGCTGGCGCCAGCAGGCTCTGGCCGAAAACGTAGAAAAGATTCGAGAAACCGGGCTCGAGTTGTATAAGCGCTTGAGCACCATGCACGGACACTTCTCGAAACTGGGCAACGCAATCGAAAAGACTGTGACCACTTACAACGACACAGTCGGGTCGTTGGAGAAGAACGTCTTATCTTCTGCTCGAAAGTTTCGCGATCTACGACCGGCGACGGCAGAAGTGCTACCCGAGAGCGAACTCGTAGAAGGCAGCCCGCGACATCCAGATGCATCCAGGTGGCGGCTGCTCGAAGCGGCAGATGGCAACTGACCGTGCTCCGCTTAAAATAGAAATTCATGCCGGAGTTTCCCGCACAATATTCAGTCGGCCCGATCCCGATCGCGCCCGCTACGGTGCTGGCCCCCATGGCAGGCGTCACCGATACAGTATTTCGACGGCTGATCCGCAATCAGGGGGGCTGCGGTTTACTGATGACCGAGTTCACCAGCTCGCATGGCGTTATCAGTAACGCGGCTGTCAGACCCAACACGCGCACCTTTCGCTACCTGTATTTCGAAGAGGAGGAGCATCCGATTACCTGTCAGCTTTTCGGCTCCGATCCGAAGGTGATGGCCGAAGCCGCGCGAGTTTGCGAAGATCGTGGCTTCGACATTGTCGACATCAACTTCGGCTGCCCGGTAAATAAAGTTGTCAAGTGCAATGGCGGCTCGGGGCTTCTGCGTGACCTGCCATTGATAGGAGCGATCCTGCGCGAGGTCAAGGCGGCTATCAGCATTCCATTGACCTGCAAATTTCGAGCTGGCTGGAGTGATCAGGACTTAGTCGCGGTGCAAATGGGGAAGCTGGCGGAAGATTGCGGGCTGGCTGCAGTGGCGCTTCACCCCCGTACGCGTGAGCAAGGCTACAGCGGGCGAGCCGACTGGACACGCATTGCCGAGGTGAAAGCAGCGGTGAAAATTCCAGTCATCGGCAACGGCGACATCGAAACGCCAGAAGATGCCATGCGCATGGTTCGTGAAACCGGATGCGACGCGGTAATGATTGGGCGTGCTGCTTCCTACAATCCATGGATCTTCCGACAGCTAGCCGAGTACGTGGCAACCGGTTCTTACGTCGTGCCTCCGGAGCGCGACCGTTATCGAATGATGAAAGTTTATTACCTGATGCTACAGGATTATGGAGCAGTGGATGCCGTTGGCCGCATGAAGCAGTTTGCCACTTACTTCACGCATGGAGTGCGTAACGGCTCAAAGCTGCGAACCGACGTTTACCGCGCAACCAGCGTGGGACAGATCTTGGAAACGGTGGACCGGTTCTTCAGCGAGGAGCTGGCTGAAGTCGCTTGAAGCAAGTTCAGTTAATCACAGATGGTGCGTGCCTGGGAAATCCTGGCAAGGGCGGGTGGGCATGCATCCTGCGCTTTGGCGAGTTCAAGCGTGAGATGTTTGGCTTCGAATCGCAAACCACCAACAATCGCATGGAGTTGACTGCGGCGATTGAGGGATTGAGGCGGCTGAAGGAAAGCTGCGCGGTAGAGATCGTCACCGACTCCGAGTACGTGAAGAATGGCATTACGACCTGGATTCACGGCTGGAAGAAGAACGGCTGGCGGCGGGCCGATAAGAAGCCGGTGGTCAACCAGGATTTGTGGATAGAACTCGACCGGCTGGTGGCGACCCACAAAGCCCAGTGGACTTGGACGAAGGGTCACGCCTCCCATGCGGACAACAACCGCTGCGATGAACTGGCAACGCAAGCAGCGCGCGAACAGATCTCCAGCGAGGTGGGCCAGAGCAAGACGGTATGAAGCAGGGTCGGCGAATTTGTCTATTTGGTGGCACGTTCGATCCCATCCACAAAGCGCACCTGCAGATTGCTGAAGAGGCCCACAAGCGGTTTGACTTGCATCGAGTGGTGTTCGTGCCTGCCGCAAATCCGCCGCACAAAGATTCCAGGGGACTCGCTCCATACGAAGACCGGTTTGAAATGGTTCAGCTGGCATGCGAGCCGTTTCCGGCCTTCTCGGTGTCGCGGCTGGAAGAGGGCAGAGAGCGCAGCTACACAGTAGACACACTGGAACGATTCCGGCGCAAAGTGGTCGACGATGACGATCTCTACTTTCTGATCGGGGCTGACGCTTTCGATGAACTGCAAACGTGGCATCGATGGCAGGACGTGGTGGCCATGACGAAGTTTATTGTGGCAACGCGTCCAGGTGAGAGCTACCAGATCGCGGCCGGTGCACAAACTCTTACGCTTGATGGACTTGAATTGCCGATAGCAAGTACGACTATTCGCCGGAGACTCGCTGCTGGTGAGCCGACGCCAGAATTGCCAGATGCGGTACGCCGGTACATCGACGCCCGGGGGCTTTACGGATCAGCCAAATCCAGTCAACTGGTCTGATTGTTACAATTTGCTTTCGAAGAGTGGCACCGCAGCATTGACGAGCGCTAAAGCGAAGAGTACGACCATAGCAGGGCGGAGAGAGGCGCGGTTGAAAGA
>CAXTWQ010000007.1:93723-94278 GCA_964248065.1 uncultured Bryobacteraceae bacterium
GTTGAAAGAAGGTCGGGCACGGCGGGACGCGGTAAGCCGAAAACAGTTGTCGCAAGTACATTCGCGGACACGCCAGTTTGCCCCGATTGAGTTGCTTCTCAAGCACGACATCGGGCGAATGAAGAAGCTTTTGCCGTTGAAGTACGCGCGAATGGCGACTTCACCCTTTGCTTTCTTTCGAGGCTCGGTCGCAATTATGGCTGCGGATCTGGCCGCCGAAGCACACACTGAAATCGAGGTTCAATTGTGCGGGGATGCGCATGTGCAGAATATGGGTTCGTTCGAATCTCAGGATGGCCGCCTGGTGTTCGACATCAACGATTTCGACGAAACCATCCCAGGCCCTTGGGAGTGGGATGTGAAACGGATGGCCGCTAGTCTGGTGCTGGCCGGTTACGAATCCAACCACGGCCGTTCTACCTGCACGCGGGCGGTCGAGGCATTTGCTTCAAGTTACTGCAAGCTCCTGGAAGAACTTGCCGAAGAATCAATTCTGGTTGCGGCACGCTATCAGATCCGAAGACTGAAGAAGGCGGAGCCAGTCTCCTCCGCGCT
>CAXTWQ010000008.1:0-3613 GCA_964248065.1 uncultured Bryobacteraceae bacterium
GCAATAACCGCGCTTAGAAGCATTAACAGCAGTGCAGCGATCAGCGCCCCAATGCCACCGATGTTGCTGACCCACTTACCCACTCCGATACCGCGAATATTGGCGATGGCGGCCAGCCACAACAACCCGATAGCGAATCCGCCAAAAATAAATGGGTTCTCGCCCAACTTAGCGATGGTCGGCCCTCCCATGTAAGTCAGAATGCCCAGGAGATAAAAGATGAGCGTCGGAATAAAGAATATGTTCGCCGTCCAATAACACCAGCCGCACAGAAACCCGTGCAAGTCTCCGAACATCTCCTTCGTCCAAAGATAGATACCCCCTTCCTGCGGATATCGTTGCGAAAGCTCAATGACTGCGAGCCCCTGTGGGAGGAAGAAGAACAGCAGCGCCGCGAGCCAGAGCCACATCGTTGTAGGTCCGCCTGCCGCAACCGCTGGAACTATGTTTAGGTTCGCCACTGCGGCGACCGAAAGCCAAGTCAGATCCCAAACGCCGAGCGCGCGCTTCAGGCGAGTACCAATCGCCTCAGTCTGTTCAGTGCTGGTGCGGAGTGTCATCGTGCGTCGTCGAAGCAACTCACGATTCAACCTGGCAACTAGAAATATAGCTTAAGCGCAAACTGTATCTCGCGCTGATCATTCTGTCCGTCGCGAGTGGCTGTAATCTGCCCAAAGGTGCTGGTGTTGGTGTAATCAGAATAAGCCGGATTAGCGAAGTTTGGAGTATTTGTCAGATTGAAAAACTCAGACCGGAACTCAACGCGCGTGCGCTCGGTAATTGGAAAAGTCTTGAATACCGAAAAATCAAGTCGATGGAACCCAGGTCCATAGAACTGGGTAGGGGCGCCGCCTAAGGGCGTGTAGTCTGTCTGACCAATGGCTGTTGCGACTGGCGGAGTAGCAAATGCGTTTGCATTAAGCCAGCCATTTGGACTTCGGTTCGGAGCATAGACACTCTGGCCCGGAACCAGGAACGCAATGCAACCTAAGCCGGCCGCCGTTGTCGCCGGGCAGCCGACGGTGCCGGGTTGGCCACCTTGCAACGTAAGTATGTAATTCGCAGTCCAACCGCCCAGAACGGCCTCAACCGCCGGATGACTGTGACTTAAGAATTTCCGTCCATGGCCAACGGGCAATTCGTAACTGCCGCTCAGGTGGAAAACGTTTGTAGTGTTGTAATTACAAAGCTGATAATCGTGCTGAATGCCAAATCCGGGAAGGTTCGGTGCGCGGTAACCATAGTTTGTCTCGTTGAGCAGATCAGTAGCATCGGTTCGGCACTTTGACCAGGTGTAGTTTGCGAGCGTTGCGTATCCGAAGTTATAGCGATGTTCGTATGTAATTTGCAGTCCGTTGTAAAAACTATTGCCTTGGAAGTGCGTATAGTTATCGTAACTCGCGAAGTCTGGAAAAGGCGCGTAAGTTTGACTATTCTCAGCGGGCGGCAGGATCAGTTGCGGACTATTTTGGTTGACATACACGCCTAGGTGCCGCACGGTATTGCCCACATATCCCACCTGCACAGTGTCATGGCTGGCAAGTTGATATTGAAGTGCGAGATTGTACGCCTGCGTATAAGGCGTATGGACGCGGTAGTCTTCGCCCTGAAACGAAACTCCCGAGGGACTTATAGCGGCCGGGCTTAAATTAATACCGGACAACCCAGTCTCAAGAGTTGCGTTGGCACCATTCGGAAATACAATCGGTTGATTCGGAACCGTTGAAGTCGATGTGGAACTGAAAAGGGAAGTTACCCCAGTTGTATTGAGACGAGTTCTCAAACCCACCGTAGAAGATTCCATAGCCACCCCGAACTACTAACTTTTGCGCGAGTTGATAAGCAAACCCCACCCTGGGCGCAAAGTTAGCTTTTTGGACGCTTTGCAATCCCGGCTGCGGGCTGCACTGTACCTTTACTCCATCTTGAGCGGCCAACGTAATGAAGTCCGGGTTCAGCGGGGTGTTGCAACGCCGCTGAGTAATCAGATAAACCGCACCGCCCGAAGCCAGCGGTTGAAAGTTTGATTGGGCGCCATAACGTTCGACAAGAGGCCCGAAATACTCCCAACGAACACCCAGGTTTACCGTAAGCTTGGATGTTACTTTCCAATCGTCCTGGAAGAAGAGTGCGTTGTAATTCCGCTTGGAGTCTGTGTTGGCGTAGTTAGACGCTGAGACAAAATCCGGGCCGCCCAGATAATCGGTACCTCCCACGGAAGAAAGAGTAGGCGCTAGCAGGAGCTGTGCAAGACCCGTATTGCCGCCTGTCGTCTTCGGCACTTCCGTGTAGTTCCCGCTGAATGAAAGATTCCCGCGCGCTGCCGGGGGTTGTAACACGGGAAAGCGCAATCGTTGGTAGGTGTAACCTGCCTTCAATGTTTGATTCCGTACAATTTTAGTAAAAACGTCGCTGAATTGCTTAACAGTGCTGCCCTCAATGGACGGCAAATAGCCGCTGCTTCCCAACGTTGTCAGGCCAGCTATGTTGATGGTCGGAAGGCCGCCGTTGTTGGGATTTTGGGGTACTCCTCCAATACCAAACTGCGCCGGTATTCCGTAGGTGGTCGCGTTCGGCTGTGTTCGGGCGCTTGCAATGCGATTCACGCCGATGCGCGCCTCGTTCACCATATCGGCTGAAAACGAATGAGTCTCGCTGAGGACACCATTCCAGGAAATCGAATTCTGATTTCCGGAGCCAAATCCTCCTCCATCCGCTATGCCGGGAAACGGTCCAGGGATGAACTGCGGATTGCGGACGTTAGTGATACGTCCGA
This sequence comes from uncultured Bryobacteraceae bacterium, assembly GCA_964248065.1. Taxonomy (GTDB): domain Bacteria; phylum Acidobacteriota; class Terriglobia; order Bryobacterales; family Bryobacteraceae; genus Bog-105. Next base: position 2,777 of record CAXTWQ010000008.1, read on the forward strand.
ACAGAGTGTCTTTGTCGCTAAAAGTCTGATCTACTCTCGCATCAAACTGGTTCGTATCGTTTGAGTTGATGCGGTCACTAACATAATTGTTGAAAACTCCGCTCAGATTCGGCGCTGGATATAGGTTCAATAACCTGACTGCATTTGGATCGATACGGGAAGCGGGAATCTGGTTACTAATGAAAGGGGTACGGATGTACCCTGCTCCGAAGGCCCGGGTGGTTGACGGATCGAACACCTGACCTATGTTGTATGTAGCTCCAGATGAATCGGTTCGAGTTCCGCTCTGGGTCAGCAGTTCAGAAAGATCAGTGTACCCGCTATTACGTTCTGCTGTGGTGGGAACTGAATTAACAGAAGTTAGCGCCTGGCGAATACGCGTTCCCTGATAATCGACAAAGAAAAAGGTTTTATTCTTTACAATCGGACCGCCGAGCGTGAAGCCAAATTGGTTCTGGCGATATTCGCCCTTGGCCAGTCCGCCCGAATTCTCAAAGAAATTCGCCGCGTCTAACTTGTCGTTGCGTAGAAACTCCCAAACGTCTCCATGTAACTCATTTGTACCTGACTTCACAGTCGCGTTCAAAACTGCTCCCGCACTGCGTCCTAGTTCCGCGCTGTAGTTACTGGTCTGCGTCCGGAACTCTTGGATAGCATCAACGGGTGGCAACACTGCATAGGATGCTCCGTTAAGAAAATCGACCAGATTCGAATTGTTATCGATTCCGTCCAGTAAGTAATTATTTTGGGATGGCCGCAGACCGTTGGCCGTGAATGCGCCATTTGCTCCCAACCCGCGGCTGTCGTTCTGGTTCTGTGTTACACCGGCAGAAAGCT
>CAXTWQ010000008.1:3623-4832 GCA_964248065.1 uncultured Bryobacteraceae bacterium
TCAGAGGGAGATTATTGATGGCGTGCGCCTGAATGACTTGACCGACGGACGCGTCCTGCGTTTGCAGTTGAGGCACTTCACTATTGACGACCACGATCTGGGTTGATTGTCCGGGGTTGAGAACCAAATCAACCAGAGCGCGCTGTTGCACCGTGATAACAACGTTCTGCTGTTCAACGCGTTGAAAGCCGGACATCTCAGCCGTCACAGAATAATTCCCGATTCTAACGGGATCGAAGGTGTATTCTCCCCTTTGATTCGTGGTGGCCTGACGAACTAAGCCCGTATCTTTATTGACGAGTGAAATCTTTGCTTCTGGCACCACACCGCCTGAATTATCTCGCACGGTCCCGACAACCGCTCCTGCGTCCACCTGCGCTTTGGCAGACTGCAGACCGAGAATTAATGTTATAAACGCAACCGCAAAGAGGATGAGAGGGAACCGGTATCTAGACCATCCAGTCTGTACGTCTTGTTGAGCCATGGGTTTCGCGGGCGGACTTCTCCCTCACAACGCCTTTCATTTTGAATTTTGGTAAGCAGCAGGCTAGCATCCACGTACTTCAAAGTCAAGGCATATGTCGTAAGTGTGTCGGTAGCATGTGAGTTGACCGCTGTGATTCACAGGTGATCTGTCCGCTTTGACAGAAGCGGGGCCGGGGCGTAAGGCTGGGGATTTGTAATCCATCCGAACGTACTCGAGCTCCGAGATGGAGCAGATGATGAAGGTGCAAGAAGTGCTGTTGCGGGCCATGGCGAAGAAGATCAGCTGGTGGCAAGCAGCGGAATAATCGGCGTCAGCGCACGAAGCGGGTGTCGCTCGCAACGTGCGAGCAGGTCCTGGGCTTGTACTGGGAACGCTATGACGATCTGAACATACGCCACTTTCACGAGTAGGTGCGGGAGGAACACGGCACTAAGTTGAGCTACACGTGGGTGTAGACGGCCTTGCCAGGGGCGGGCCTGGTTTCTAAGGGAAGCAAGCGTGGGATGCACCGGAGGAGGCGACCGCGGCGACCCATGCCAGGGATCCTGCTGCACATGGACGGCAGCAAACATTGCTGGTTTCAAAACATCCAGCGCTATGACTTGATCGTCATCCTGGATGATGCGACGAGCGAAATCTATTACGCGCAGTTAGTCGAAGAAGACTCGACCCGCACCGTGATGGCAGGCTTGCGCGAAGTGATCGAGCGAAAAGGTCTATTC
>CAXTWQ010000008.1:4842-33954 GCA_964248065.1 uncultured Bryobacteraceae bacterium
CTGGGCCCTGTACAGTGATCGTGGGAGTCATTTCTTTGTGACGCCGAAGGCCGGCGAGCCGGTGGACAAGCATCGTTCGACACAAGTCGGACGAGCCATGAAAGAACTCGGCGGGCACATGATTCCGGCTTATTCGCCGCAAGCACTCGGCCGTTCGGAACGGAGTTTTGGGATCTGGCGGGGATCAGCACTGTGGGAACGGCAATCGCTTTCTGAGCGAGCACTACCTTAACGTCTTCAACTGCAAGTTCGCAGTCGCCCCGGAACAGAAAGCGAGCTCCTTTCCGCGCTCCAGGCGCTCGCTTCCCACACCTCCTTGCGAATCTCGCACAGGACGCGGGACTCCCGCTTTCCCACCGCGCGGCCGACTCCGGTTCGCGGGAGCAGACGAAGAAGCAAGGCGGCTCACGCCGCCTAAACCGAAATCTAAAAGCGGACAGATCACGTGTTAATCAGAGCGGACATTTTGACGTACTAACAACAGTTCGCCGGCCTGACTTGGATCGTGGAACGCAGCTTCGCGTGGCTCGGCCGGCTTCGCCGCAGGAGCAAGGACTACGAATAGATGGTTCAGATTTCAGAAACCATGATCGACCTCGCTACGATTCGTCTCATGCTCAATCGCCTCACCTGCTCCTGATGCTTCTCAAACACCTTATAACTGACGCAAAAGTCACGTAGGTGATCACGGGTGGCCGCGGCGGCCCTGCAGTCGGCTTAGCAGTCTCTGGGCAATATAGTTCCAATATCGAACACGTTATGCACAGATGGCCGTGCTTCTGCGGCTCAAAGGACGTGGTGCCGCCGTCTAGTGACCGGAGCGCCAAGTGACCGGCGTAGCTTGTAAAGATCTCACAAATGCAGGCCGAAAGACTATGCCCTCCAGTTGTTAAATAAGTATGAACCCCTCAGCCATTTCCGAGAGAATAAAGTCACCGGCTCAATCCGGCCGAGCCATCTGGTTGAAGCAGGTTCGCCAATTACACCTCTACCTCGGGACCTTCTTTGCTCCCTCTATCCTCTTCTTCGCTCTATCTGGAGCTCTTCAGTTGTTCGGTCTGCATGAAGGCCATCCGGGCGAAACATATCAGCCGCCCGCGTGGGTCGCAAAGCTCGGGTCTATTCACAAGAATCAGACTTTAGCTGAGAGGCGGGGACCGCCGCCTGGTTTTGCGGGTGGACAGACGAGACCGCCCAAACCTCGCAGCGAAGGCACTAAGCCGCCACAAATAGAGGGCCGACGCCCGAACGGGGGTCGGCGAGAGAGCAAGTCTACTTTTGCGCTGAAATTGTTCTTTCTCGGAACGTCCATCGGTTTGGTTTTCACCACACTGCTCGGCATCTACATGGCCTTCAAATTCAATCGAAGCCGTGCCCTCGTTTACAGCCTCCTGTTAGCAGGCGCCGCTATCCCGGCAGCACTCATCTTCATGACGGCCAGTCAGTAACGTGGCATCTAGTAACACAGAACATTCATGATAACGGATAAAAACTCTAACGCTGGCCGGTTATCGCAACTGGTCTGCTTGCCTGCAGCGCTCTGGCATCGGCCGAGATGTGCAACCGTGATTGCCTGCTTGACCAAGCGAAGCAATTCAACGCAAACACGCTGGCACACCACGGAGCAAATGCCGCTGGCCTCGAATGTTGCGATCACGACATTGCCTTTACGGAGTACCGGATCATGCGCAGGACAGGTATCGAGACACAACAAATGGCGCTGGCATAAGAGTTACAAACGCCCAATGACGAAACTACTATCTATCATCGCTTTGGGAAGGCAACATAGGCGATTGTCTGGCGCTGTGGACCAAGCATCTCTAAGTCTTTATAAACGCGGCTGGCCGTTTCAGACAGCTTTAAGACTCGCAAACGACGCTGGTCGCATTCAACGGTTAACACGCAAGAGGCTCGGCAAGTATCCGCAACTGAAGTTCGGCCTGGTTCTCGTGATGGGCGCCCTCATCGCCCTTATGCTTTGTGTGCAATGTGTGCGAACCTACCTGGACATCGATGCTGTTCTCGTTCCGCAGCAAGCCGAAAACGAGGCCAATCGACAGGCGGGCGCACTTAGCGCGGCAGCACGGATTGCCGGGATCGCCGATCCAAGCAGCCTAGGGCCAGTGATCGGGCATACTCTGGAGACAGTTTCAGATCGGGTGCTCTGGATGCGGGTGCTGGATCTGAACAGCAAGGTTCTCGCGCAAGGTGGTAGCCCGGAAAAAGCACCGAAGTTCCCATCGCGGTGGTGGGATCGAGTAGAAAAGCACGAGACACTCGGCGCGGTAACCGATACAGCCCGCGGCAAAGCTCTGGTTGTCATGCTTCCGCTCCGGATGCCTCATCCACCACCTACGGCCACAGCCGAAGTTGGTTTGCCTGATGGGCGACACCAAGCTTTCAGCACAAGTCAGGAATTTACTTCGCGTGATTCGCACGCTGGACCGCATGGACCACGCACAGCGTACGTGCTTGAGACGGCTATTTCTCTGAATGCTGTTGCCGCCTCATTTGCCGGCCTCCAGCAAAATTTAATCCTCGGCGTCATTGCATCTATTGCGCTGTTACTCTCTGTTGCGGTAATAGGGCTGCGTGCGCCCCACTACGTTCGGGGCAAATACCTTGAGAGTGAAATGCAACTCGCAAAACGAGTTCAAAGCGACCTTCAGCCGCAGGCCCGCGCCGTGTCTCCTCATGTTGAATTCGCGGCACGGGCCGTTGCAGCCGACCATATCGGAGGAGACTTCTACGACATCTTTGAAGCCGAATCCGGCAAGGTTGTCATCGTGTTGGGGGATGTATCGGGCAAGGGCATTCCTGCGGCATTGCTGGTGAGCGTACTGCAGGGGGCGATTCGCTCCTCGACAGCGTTACAACACGAATCTGCTTGCGAGCGGATCAATAATATGTTGTGCGAGCGAACGGCTTGCGAGCGATTTGCCACGTTGTTCTGGGGCGTCTTCGATCCGTCAACCAATACCTTGCGCTATGTAAATGCCGGTCACGCCGCGCCGATGCTTGTGCGAGGTGGCGGCCAATCTATGGAGCGATTATGCAAGGGCGGCCCCGTTCTTGGTTTGCTTTCTGGCGCGATCTATCCGGCAGGAATTGTCAAACTCGAGAACTGCGATAGGCTCGTCGTCTACTCGGATGGCATCAGCGAAGCGGCGAACAAAGACGAAGAAGAGCTTGGTGATGTTCGCCTTGCGCAGATCATCTCAGCGAACGCCGATGTAGAGCCAGAGCCACTCTGCCATCAGATCATCGAACAGGTGACCGCATTTGCAAGTTCCGAAGCTCCGCAGGACGACCGCACATTGCTGGTTGTCAAATTCTCTCAATCGGAAGCGGCCGTTCGGGATCGGACCTCCGGAGAAACCGTTATTGCGGCAGCTTGATCACAAGTGCACAGATGAATAAAAACATGATGAAGTCTTCTTCCACAAAAGCAGCCTGCGCTGTGGCTGCGCTGGTACTGGTTTGCCTGCCGCTGGCACGTGCCCAGGAGAACACACAGACCTCCCGAATCGTGAGCGCCGCGAACACCTTTCTTGCAACACTCGATCAAAAGCAGCGTCAGGCAGTACTCTTTTCCTTCGAGGACCAGGAGCAGCGCAAACGCTGGTCCAACTTTCCTACCGGATTCGTTCCGCGTAGCGGCATCAGACTGAAAGAGATGAGTTCAACGCAGCGTGATGCTGCAATGGCTTTATTGGCTGTAGTGCTCAGCCCTATGGGCTTAGAAAAGGTTAACCAAATTCGTCTTGCTGATGACGACTTCAAGGCCAACGGTTCGAAAAGAGGTCCACGTGGCGGTGGCCCACAAGGTGGTAATGGCGGCCCTCCGCCTCCGGGACCGGGCGGTCCGCCGCCGCAATTCGGCGCAAGAGGCGGTCCAGGAGGCCGACCTCCATCTGCAGGTGGAGATATGTTCGGAAAGGATCTCTATTACGTATCCTTCCTGGGAAACCCCTCCCTCACCGCTCCCTGGATGCTCCAATTCGGTGGTCACCACCTGGCGTTGAACATCACTATTGCTGGAAGTAGAGGCGTTCTTACTCCGACGCTGACCGGTGCTCAACCAGCAACATTTACGTTAAATGGCCAAACCATCCGTCCTTTGGGACGAGAAAGTGACAAGGCGCTCGCGCTTCTGCAGTCTCTCGACGAGAAGCAGCGGCAGCAAGCGGTCCTCAACTATCGCGTTCCCGACCTGGTCCTTGGTCCTGGTCAGGACGGTAAGAAAATCGCTCCCGAGGGGCTGAAAGTATCTGGAATGAACGATAAGCAGCGGGCCATACTTCTAGACCTCATAGCAGAATGGGCCGGCATCATCAATGAGAATTCGGCTTCTGTCCGCATGGCCGAGCTCAGAGCCGACCTGAACGAAACGTGGTTTGCCTGGAGCGGTCCTATAACATTCGATCCAGGCACTAACATCACCGCTTACTATCGTGTGCAAGGCCCGCACCTCGTCATCGAATATGCGCCTCAGCATGATGAGCCTGCGAATCACATTCATACGATTTATCGCGATCCCACGAATGACTACGGACGGCAGTTCAGCAATTAATGAGAACGAAGCTGGCGATTCTCATAGCGCTTTTGTCATTCGCCGTGAACGTATTTGCGCACAGGCTTGACGAGTATCTGCAGGCGATGATCGTTTCGGTCGAGCAAAGCCAGATTCATGCGTCCATGCGACTCATCCCCGGCGTCGCAGTATCCTCTGCCGTGATTGCGGCCATTGATTTCAACGGTGATGGTGTTTTCTCCGAGGCCGAGCAGCAAACGTATGCTCAAGAAGTCCTTGGTGATCTGTCGCTCAGTGTAGACGGCCACGCATTGAAGCCTCGCCTGCGAGCGCTAACTTTTCCGGCGGCGGCAGACATCAAGGGAGGACTCGGTGAGATTCACATCGAGTTTGATGCGGATTTGCCCACCGGAGCGCCGCGCCGGGTGCTCGTGATTGAGAATCATCACCAACCGCGGATCTCGGTCTATTTGATGAACTCTTTGATCCCGCAAGACCGTAACATCAGCGTGATCGCACAAAGGCGAAATCAAAACCAATCGTACTTTCGGCTCGACTACGCACAAGCAGATCCTCAACAGGATTCGTTGCTACCGCTGTGGCGATCGCGTTTTGTTGCGCGCCTAGCACCCTTCGAGGGCGTGCCCAGTATGTTCCGACTCGGCATGCGGCACATCGCTGAAGGCACGGATCATCTTCTGTTCTTGTTAGCACTCCTGCTACCTGCACCGCTGCTTGTAGGCAGGTCTTGTTGGGCCGGACCCAGCAATATCCGCCGCAGTCTTGTCCAGATTGTGCGAGTGGTAACCGCGTTCACCGTCGGCCACTCGGCCACGCTGGCGTTGGGAGCGTGGGGGATGGTGTCTTTGCCTAGCCGCGTGGTCGAAGTACTGATTGCTTTCTCCATTCTAGTCTCCGCCCTTCACGCTTTGCGCCCACTCTTCCCCGGACGTGAACCGGCGATCGCGGCTGGTTTCGGGCTCGTACATGGATTGGCTTTCGCTACCACGCTGCAGAATTTAGGAATCGGCCCGTGGCAGCGTATTGCCAGCATACTGGGATTCAATCTCGGCATCGAAACCATGCAGTTGATTGTTGTGGCCGCCATGCTTCCTTCATTGCTCATCCTGAGTCGGACGCCTGCTTACCCAACTTTCAGACTCGGCGGTGCCCTGTTCGCCGGTTTCGCATCTCTCGGTTGGATTATCGAACGCTTACTCGGCGTCCCTGATTTCGTGGATCGAGGGGTAGATTGCTTTGCACAACGCGGAGGTTGGATCGCGATTTCATTACTCGTCGTCAGCATCATATTGTGGTTGCTTCACTCTTCACAATCCAACTGCTCAACCTTCAGCGAGCAACCCTCTAACCCAACGCTGGAGGGAATTTGAACCAGCCGTCGATTCGCGCACTCCTTCGTCAGCTACAAAAGCAACCCATGAACAAGCTTGCTCCTCTCGCCTTAGTCTCAGCCTTGGTTTGTGTCGCATCTTTTGAGTTCTTTGCAAAACACGGAAAGGCTGCTAGCGCTATCACGCCGACTTCTGGTGATGCGCAGGCACAGGCCGTTGTGGCGGCCACGACGACCTTCCTGAACTCGCTGACATCTACGGAGCGCGAGAATGTACAGTTCACTTTTACGGCAGAGAAGACAGGGACGGCTGCCAGGTTCAGCAGAGCCGCCGTGGCCGGCAAGCAGGGCAGCCTAAGCGATGGTGAAGGTCCGGCGAATGGTCCCGGCATGCGCCAGGAAAATCCCGCACGACAATCTCCACCGCGCCTTGGGAGCGGTGCAAGTCCAGCGAGAGGTCCTGGCGGCGGGCCTGGTATGGGCCCTCCTGGAGGATTTATTGGTGAGCAGTATGGCCAGGCGGTCTGGTCGAACTATCCGGTCAGCGACGTGCCGCGCCCTGGTCTGCGATTGGGTAGTTTGAGCCCTACACAGCGTGACGCAGCGATGCACTTGCTGCAAGTGGTACTAAGCCCGAAGGGTTATCAAAAGATCCTGGACATTATGGGCTCGGACGAAGCTCTGTCGAAGAGCGGCACGCCGTATTGCTCCGGTACCGCCTGCTACACCATAGGTATCTTCGGAGAGCCAAGCACCGCTAAGCCTTGGATGTTGGAGTTCGGAGGGCATCATCTAGGGCTCAACATCACGATGCTCGGAGAGCACGGCGTGATGACACCGACCCTGACCGGCGCTCAGCCCGCAGTCTACACTTCCAATGGGAAAACCGTGAGAGTACTGGCTGAGGAGAATGACAAGGCGTTCGCGCTATTAAACGCGCTGCACGAGGGCCAACGAAAGCAGGCCATTTTGAACTACTGGGTAGACGATCTAGTAACCGGTCCAGGCCATGCTGGGGAGACGATTCAGCCAGAAGGTCTGAAAGCGGCTGCGATGAACGAGAAGCAGCGGGCCATGCTCCTCGATGTGATCTCGGAGTGGGCCGGCATCATCAACGATGCCTATGCCGAACAGCGAATGGCAGAGATCAAGGCTGGCCTGGATGAGACCTACTTTGCCTGGAGTGGGCCGGCTACGCATGAACCCGGGAGAAATGGCACCTCTTACTACCGCATTCAAGGGCCGAAGCTAATCATCGAGTTTTCGCCCCAAGGCGTTGGTGGCGATCCGACCATGCATGCTCATACCATGTACCGTGATCCCACGAACGACTACGGACGCGCGTTCACCAGCAACTTAAATTAGAACGATGCGATCAAGAATTCCTAAGATATATTGGGCAACCACTTGGGCACTTAGCCTCTGCGTCACGATTGTGGCCCTTGCTCAAACACCGCCAACTCGGTTCCTGTTGGCGCTCTCGAAACGTAACCATACGCTGGCCATTGTGGATCCGAATACGCTTCAGGTTATTGCGCGGGCTCCCCTGGGTCCGGACCCTCATGAGGTGATCGCATCTTCCGACGGAAAGACGGCTTATGTCTCAATCTATGGTGGTGGCCGTTATCATGCTCTTTCCGTAATCGACCTGGTCGGGCACAAAGCGCTACCTGATATCGACACCGGAGCCCTGAACGGCCCACACGGTCTCACCTTTGTTGGAGGAAAGCTCTGGTTCACCGCTGAAGGCGCGAAAGCCATTGCGACCTATAATCCTGCGTCCACTAAGATCGATTGGATCATGGGCACTGGCCAGAACCGAACGCACATGATCTACGTCACGCCGGATGGGAAACGAATCTATACAACCAACGTAAGCTCCGCGACCGTCAGCATTCTGGAAAAGATTACTCTGCCCCCAATGGGACCTCCTCCGGGAGCGCGCCCGCCGCAAGGCTCACGACCTCCTCAGGGTCCGCCCGGGGGGAATCAACCGCGTATGGATTGGAATGAAACCGTCATTCCAGTCGGCAAAGGCGATGAAGGCTTTGACGTATCGCCGGATGGACGTGAGCTTTGGACTGCAAATGCGCAGGACGGCACGCTCTCTGTGATTGATTTGGCGACAAAGACTGTGACCGCAACGCTCGACGCAAAGACATTTGGGGCAAATCGCCTGAAGTTCACTCCTGATGGAAGTCTGGTATTGATTTCACGTCTGGGTGATGGCGACCTCGTGATCTATGATGCAAAGCTGCGCAAGGAATTCAAACGAGTGCCAATCGGGCACGGAGCCGCTGGCATCCTGATAGATCCCGACGGTAATCGCGCCTTCATCTCTTGTGGTCCTGACAACTATGTCGCTGCCCTAGACCTGAAAAGCTTAGAGGTCACCAGCCACATCGACGTTGGCGGCGAACCGGACGGTTTAGCATGGGCAATCCGACCGTAACTCGAGCTCAACGGGAGGGCTCAACGATTAAGAAGAAGCGGAAGCTGAAGCGATCTTGTTCGGTAGGCTGTAAGTATTCGCGGAGAATGTAGCAATCTCCCCACTCTCTCAGGGCTGTCATCTTGCAAGCATCTGGGCGGAGATTGCAGTGTTCTGAAGATTGTGCATCAATCTTCTTGTGCACACCTTGGGTAGCCCGAGGTGCTAGCGGGTAACACCGTGGGGTTCAAGTCCAACTCTCCGCACCAAATATTTCGGCTTTATGCAACTGGGGATTGCCAATTCCCCATCCGCTACGCTTGCGGTTCTTACACTATGTACTCAAGATCTTTTCAAACCTTCTAACAAGTAGTCGGTTGTACGTAGTGTAAAGGCAAGAATCGAAAGCGTGGTTGTTTTGTCCGTGCAGTTCGGAAAAACACTCGCGTCGCAAACATACAAATTGGATACGTCGTGGGTTTGACCAAAGCGGTTCGTGACAAATCGTTTGGGATCGTTACCCATTCGCAGAGTGCCTGTTTCATGCAGACTTGTTCCTGGCATGTCGGGCTCGCCGAACCCTGAATACTCAGCGCCGCTAGATCGCAGTAGTTGCTCCATTGCGCCTTTGCCGTGCTCCCACATCCTTTTTGTGTTCTCGTCCCACTCGAAGTGCAGGCGAGCTGCCGGAATTCCATACGCGTCGAGTGTGACTGGATCGATATCGACGAAGTTTTTATCATTGCGCTGGGTTGGAGCTTGAATGTAGAAGCTGACAGGAGTCGGGTACCGTCTCTTGATTTCCCGCTTGAACTCGCGGCCAAAACCCTCGATGTCTTCGTAGTAGGAAGGAAACTGATCGCATCCGCCTGCGGGGTAAACCGAGTAGCCGCGGATAAACTTTTCCTCATGTGCGTTCTTCAGATTCTGCCAGCGTGGCAGCCAAGCTACCGTAGCAGCGGAAACGTTGTCAGGAAAACTCGGTTGTCCGCGTAGCTGGGGAAGATAGCCGCGCCCGATTGTGCCGTACATGTGATCGCAAAGATTGCGACCGACCTGGCCACTGGAGTTTGCAATGCCCTCGGGCCATAGCCGGGACTTGGAATTGAGCAGAATGCGCGCCGACTCGATGCAAGAGGCCGCGACTATCACCGTTTTTGCATAGACTTCGATCTCCTGCTTTGTTGTCCGGTCAATGTAAGCAACTCCTTTTGCCAAGCCCGTCGCACTATCTACAATAATGTTCTTAGCGAGAGCGTTGGTTCGCAGTTCGAGGTTCCCGGTTTTCTCGGCCGCCGGTAGGAAGAACCACGGTGTGGAGAAGAAAGCCCCTACATCACAGCCCTCAGTGCAGTTCGCGCAATAGTGGCAAGCCGGATGACCGCATGAGGCACAGTGAGTTGGGCGATACGGTCTGGAACGTAAGGGATGCCGACTTGGTGCGAACCGCTCTCCAGAATGCGATCAATACAACGAAAATTCATGGGAGGCAGATACTCGCCGTCAGGGTTACTTGCTCGATGCTGCACAGTGCTGGCCACGCCAATCATCCGCTCGACGCGGCTGTAATACGGGGCGATTTCATCGTAAGTGATTGGCCAGTCTACATCGAATCCATCCAGGCTGGCAGCCCGGAAATCAATGCCTGCAAAGCGCGCCGAAGATCTGCCCCAAAAATTTGTCTTGCCCCCTACAGCAAAGCAGCGGCGCCAGGTCCATTCGGTTCCCGGCGCCCTCGTGAAGGCGATTTCGTGCTCCCAGATGCCTTCGGTGTATTCGTTGTCCATGTAGCCAATCCAGTGGCTGCGTTTTTGGGGATCACCGAAGCCGCGGAATGGCATGTCAAACGGCTTGCGGTGATTGCGAAAATCTTTCGCAGGGTTCAGACGACGGCTCGCGTTAAGAGCGCATACTTTCAACCCTGCCTTGCAGAGATTGTGGATCGCCATCCCGCCACCGGCACCGGTGCCAATTACGATTACGTCATACATGCGTTCCCTCCACTCTAAATCTTGAGCGGCGGAGAACCGGTATTCAAACTCCTCGGGTGCTTAGATACCGAAATGACGGTACAGTTCCAGACACTAAGAATTCGAACCGAATTGCTTGCCGACCTCTACCTATTTGTAACTCAGGTAAGGCCAGCGTAAGATTGTTGCAGCCCAGGAATAACTAACCTCGAATCCCAGCAGCATAACGTGTTGTCCATCCCTTAACTTACCTTGCTTCTGCGCTTCATAGATCGCAATTGGAATGGTCGATGAAACGGTATTGCCGCAATGCTCTATCCACATGAACATCTTCTCCGATGGAATGCCAACCTTCCTTTGTAAATGTTCAAGAATAAACGCGTTCGCCTGGTGAAAAATAAACAGGTCAATCTGGGCCAGAGTCATTCCCGCTTTCGAAAGTATTTGCGAGATACACTCAGGAACGACTCTCATAGTGAAACTGAAAATTTCAGGGCCATTCATCCTGAGATAGCCACTCGCCGGTGGGCTGTTTGGCTCAGCCGTTCTAGAACCTCCTGCGCTCACAATTAGATTGGGTGCACCCTTACCGTTTGTACCGTATTGGTAAAGACTTCGCTTTGGTGAATGATCGTCAGAAACAGAACGGATTAGCGTAGCTGCCGCACCATCCCCGAAGATCGTTCGCGTCGACTTGTCGTCCTTGTTTCCGAAGCCGCTGCGACCAAGTAGGGACAGGGCTGCGACTCCGGGCTTTGCCGGAAATAACCGGACATGCGCGCATCACGATTGGCAATGATGTCGAAATTCGGGCCCACATTGGCATCTATACCGGCCGCATTCTCGATGATCCAACACTTATGATTGGCGACCGGGTAGTGATTGGGGAGATCGGGCATAAAGTGTTCTTCACGGTGAACCGCAACATCACTTTGGAGAATGACGTTGTGATCGGGCCAGCTGTGCAGATTGTTGATACCGATGCGCACCCGCGTGATCCAATTCTGCGCGCCCGAAAATTGCCCCCTGACGCCAGTGAGATTGAGGCCACCAGGATCTGCGCTGGCGCTCTGATTGGCGCTTCAACGCGAATCATGAAAGGGGTCACGATTGGAGAGGGTGCGATCATTGAGCCAAACAGTGTCGTGCTCAGCAATATTCCGCCGTCTTCCGTAGCAGCAGGGAACCCAGCTCGCGTGCTCCGACGGCTAAGCCTGTCTCCCTCCGTGCATGATTTGAAGGCCAGCACTGACATTACTGTGGATGCCGGCCGCTTTAGCTAGGGCCTTGATCGACTCAAGTTCTAGGATGAGCTCGCTGCAGTTCCTATCTTTGTCTTGCAGCAGCGAAGTTTGATGTGGGTATTGAAAGACGTGCATCCATCAAATGACATGACAGATGACTCACGCTTGATCGTGGTGTCCAATCGCCTCCCAGTGGCTTTGTTTCGCGAGGGGACTGACTGGAAAACAAAACGTAGTGCAGGCGGGTTGGCTACCGCGATGGACCCTATCCTGAAACAAGCTGGAGGTGTATGGATTGGGTGGTCGGGAACCACCGGCGAAGTTCCTCCTGAGGCCTTGGCCCAGTTACGTCAGGAGCAGTCCTGCATCGCCGTTGACCTACCGGCTGACATCCTGGAGAAGTTTTACGAAGGCTATGCCAACCAAGCTTTGTGGCCTCTGTTCCATAGCTTCACTTCGCGCCTACAGTTTGATCCGGATTGTTGGCAAGCCTATATCGAAGCGAATCGGCAGTTCTGCGCCGCCGTAGTTCAGGAGTATCAGCCCGGGGATCGAATTTGGGTCCACGACTACCAGCTGATGTTACTGCCAAGTTTGCTGCGGGAGCAACTTCCTGACGCGGCAATCGGTTTCTTTCTTCACATTCCTTTTCCGGATTCTGACATCTTCGCGCTCTTGCCTCGTGGTGAGGAGCTGCTGGCCGGCTTGCTAGGTGCAGATCTGATTGCCTTTCATACGCACCTGCACATGCAGCACTTTCGGCAGTCGCTGCGGCGCCTGACTGGGCTTGAGAGTACGGTAGATCGGCTCGAACTACCTGGGCGCGAGGTCCGTCTGGAAGCACTGCCGATTGGTATCGCTCCCAAAGAGTTCCTGGATTGCAGAGATCAACGGGAAACGCGGGAACAGTTGGAGAAGCTACGGACCCAGTATCGCGGGCGAAAAGTAATCGTCGCCATTGACCGGCTTGACTACACGAAAGGAATTCCGCACCGGCTAAAAACTTTCCGCCGCTTGTTGAGCAGCAACCAGGAGTTAGTTGGACAAGTAGTGTTGCTGCAAGTGGCTGTGCCGTCCAGAGAAAACATCGAGAGCTATCAGACGCTGCGCAGTGAGGTGCATGAACTGATCTCAAACATCAATGGCGAGTTTGGAACTGCAGACTGGGTGCCCGTGGTGTACATCCATCGCGGAATCTCGCGGCCCGAGTTGGTGGCCGCTTATGAAGTTGCAGACGTAGCTTGGGTAGCGCCACTGCGGGACGGAATGAATCTAGTCGCCAAAGAGTATGTCGCCTGTCACCCTGAGGGCCAAGGGGTGCTGGTGCTTAGTTCCTTTGCTGGTGCAGCAGCGGAGATGAGTGAGGCATTGCTGATTAACCCGTTTGATGAGGAGCGCACTGCAGCCTCGGTTCTTCGCGCGCTCAATATGACTGAGGAAGAGAAGCGGGATCGCATGCTGAGCTTGCATGAGCGCGTGCTTCGCAACAATGTCTTTGCTTGGGGCGATCGCTTTCTGACACTGCTGAACGAAGCGGCGAAGAACCGGCGTCAGCATGCGCCACAGACCTCGAAATCTTTGCCTATCGCAGAGTTGGTTCAGGCCTATCGGACGTCAGATCACCGGCTGCTGCTGCTGGACTACGACGGCACGCTTGTTCCGCTAAATAGCCGGGCCCAGGATGCGATTCCGACTCAGCGTCTTCGTAGCCTGCTGACGCAATTAGTGAGCGACCCTGCCAATTGTGTTTTCGTCATATCGGGCCGGAGGCGTTCGGACCTGGAACGATGGCTTGGGAACATTCCTAACCTGGGACTTGCGCCCGAGCATAGTGCGGTCTGGCGCATGCCCGGTAGCCAAACCTGGGGAGGGCATGCCGTAGAGCCCGAGTGGAAGGAGAGTGTAAAACCAATTCTAAGGCATTTCGTGGACCGAGTGCCTGGAAGTTTTCTAGAGGAAAAGGAGTTTGCGCTGGTCTGGCACTACCGGATGGTTGAGGCCGAAATCGGCGAGTGGCTGGCGGCTGAACTGGTGGCAATGCTTGATGGCATGCTGGCCGAAACCGAATTGCGAGCTTATCGGGGAAAGAAAATCGTCGAAGTGAAACCGAGCTGGGCGAACAAGGGCAGCATGGTGCTTGAGTTGTTGCCCCGATATGGAACAGCGGGGTTCATTCTGGCAATGGGTGACGACCGAACCGACGAGGATATGTTCGCCCAACTTCCCCCGGGTGCGTGGAGTGTGCACGTGGGAGGAGAATCGAGCCACGCGGGTTACAGCGTGGCGGATCCGAGTCGTGTCGTTGAATTATTGGAAAACCTGACAGGCGTTAGCACGAAAACACTGAAATTTAGAACGTGAAGCGGATTTGGAGCTCGATGCGGCGATTTGCCTGCAGCTGCCGCGGATAAACGGCAGCACCGCCCCCAAAGTTGAATCCCGGCGCAATGGTACTCGCTTGGCCAAACTGAGGCGAACTCAGATTTCCTTCTGGAACGCCTGCATTCAGATGATTTGTAATGTTCACAGCTTGAGCGGAAACTACAATCCTGTAGCGGCTTGAGCCTCCATTTGAGGAGCTATCTTTTTCGTTTTGTGCGCTGCCTGATGCTTCGCCAAATCCGAAGGTCTTGCTGAGGCGGAAGCTGGCGGAGAAAAAGGCTGGTCCTTGTCCGAAGTTCCGGGCGATCACCGGTTGGCCAGGTGCTGGATTGAGCTGAAACGCACCGTACCGGGTCACAATGACACCAGGTTGGGTGGGGTCTGTCGCCAGAATCGGTCTTCCTGTGTACGGAACGTCCGGATCCTGATACTGCCCTGTGATGATGTTAAAGGGACGGCTTGAGGACGCGACGA
Organism: uncultured Bryobacteraceae bacterium; assembly: GCA_964248065.1. Lineage (GTDB taxonomy): Bacteria > Acidobacteriota > Terriglobia > Bryobacterales > Bryobacteraceae > Bog-105. Next base: position 19,229 of record CAXTWQ010000008.1, read on the forward strand.
TAAACGGACTGAGGCGCAAGCCCCAGGGTGCATCCCACGAGCCGGTCAAGGTAAAGTTATGGCGGATGTCTTTGGCCGAGCGCCCCAGTTCGTAAGCCAAGCTATTCGGGTCTGCAGCGGGGTTCGTCGTTCCGTCCGTGTCGCTACCGGCTCTATTGAAGACATAGTCAGCAGTAAGATTCACGCGTTTACTAAGGTGATTACTAACTTCGACCTTTAACTGCCGCTGAGTGAGGATGCCACTCGAGTCGAAAGTAAGAAACCGAGGATTACTCTGCTGAAATGGCGTGACGTCAACAAGTAGTAAGTCGCGGTAGGTTCTCGCTTCAGTAAACGTAAGTGAGAGCCGGGTCTTGAAAGGCAACTGCTGTTCTAAGCTCACCATGTCCTGCAAAGTTGTTGGAGCTTTTACATTCGGTCCTAACTGCACCGTATCTGCCGGAAGCCTGGAAGCAGCCAAGCTTGCTGTGGGAGATATAACAGGGAACAGATCTAAGACAGTGGGATCTGAAACTGTGTTGTGCCAATGGGCACGCTGCGAGTGACGTGCTTGCAGCACTAGTGAAGCGTCTAAGCGGTCGTAAAATAGCCCGACTCCTCCCCGCAAAACAGTATGTGGATCTTTCGTGTTTTTGAATGGACTCCAGGCAAATGAAACTCGCGGGCCCAAATTGAGCTTGTCGTTAAGGTTGGTTTGCTTCTCGTATCGCAGACCGATCCCAAGCAGGAAATTCGGCCGGAGGTGCCAATCATCCTGAGCATAAATGCCAACGTCGTACTGTCTTACATTTGCAAAAGGGTCGCCGCTATCGAAAGTCAAGTTGCTGGCTCCCCCTCCCAGCGCCCGAATGGTGGCCGGCGAAAGCCCCTGTTTCTGAAACAAGACTGTCCGGCGATACCGTTCTAAGCCGGAGAGTGGAACAGTTATTGTTCCCCCTTGTGCATTAAGCAGAGGAATATCGTCAGCGTTCAATGCCGGGCCGGTTCCTGCTAAGAACGAGAACGTTCCGGCAAAGTTCTTTTCCAGAGTTTCCTCATCTGTCTCGCCCCGAATCCGAATGCCTGCCCGCATAGAATGACGGCCCGAAACATTCGAAAGATTATTCTGCAGCTCCCACTGGTTCTGGTGCAACGAATCCAAAGCTGAAGAAGAACTGCCACTCGTAAAAGCTTGATCAACAGAAATGCCCGGAGTCAAACTGTTCGCCCGATAATCTATGTTTGTTCGAAGAAACTGAAACTTAGTTACATCTACCATCTGCGACGTAAGTGCGGCGGTTTCGGAAACCTGCGTTGTTTGCTGCCTGTTGGAGACGTTGTAACCGGAGTCAGGCAGGGCGGAGCCACTTAATCCCTCATCCGGTAGCGAGTAGCCTAAAGACGAATAACGAACCATCAACGTATTCGTTTTGTTCAGCGTTAAATCCAACTGTGAACTCAGTTGCAGACGCTTTTCGTAATCTTGAACATTCTCAATCAGCGGTACTGGCAAAAGAGAAGGACTGAGAACCGTGGCATTTATCGCATTTTGGAAGTTAATCTGAGTGCGCTCAGCCGAAACAAAGAAGGAAGCCTTTTTGCCGAGTGGCCCTCCCAGGTTGCCGCCGAAAAGTTTAGAAGGGTCAGGTGGCAATGGTCTGGTGAAGGGGTTTGTACTGTCCCACCAGCCCGCGTCGAAGTTGAGATAGCTTTCTCCGTGTACCTGGCGCCCTCCGGCTTTTGTCTCCGCCTCAATACGATTGGTAGCTGGACGATCATTCTCAGCCGAGAAAGGATTGTCGTTGATTCGGATTTCACGAATATTCTCTTTGGGCGGCATCTGATTGTTGATAAATCCATTCACGAACAACTGCGGATCGGTCGGCCCCAGCGCGGACGGACCTGCCAAAGCTTGCGCCGCGGCGGCAAAGTCTGTAGGGTCATCCGGTAGTCCAGACAAGCCAGCGCCTCGTAACTGAATCGTGCTGGCACTGCTCTCCGGCTCGATGCTGAGAGGTTTATCGCCGGATACCACGACAATCTCCTGCTTCACAGGAGCAAGATCAAGCTTAAAATCCTGGCGTATGTTGTCGGAGGCGGTAACTCTAAAAGCCCGTATGTCGTACGGCAGAAACCCTTTGGCTTGCACATGCACTGAGTACGCGCTCGGGGCTAAGTTGTGCAACAGGTAAACGCCGGCTTTGTTAGACCGGGTTCTTCTCGTGGCTGACCGGGGGACTCAAAGGTGACCGTGGCTCCGGCAATAGGCGCGCCGGTCAGATGTTTGACTTGGCCCTGTATGGTTGCGCCTCCACCTTGAGCGAACAACGAAGAGCGCGTGAACAATGTAACTAGCAGAAGTAAGAAGGCCCGATAGGAAGCAAAGCTCCAGGGGCGCACAGGGAGCGTCCACGAGAATTCAATGAAGCTTGTCAACAACGACCGCATTGTTTACTTTGCTCGTGAACTTACGAGCTTCATGCAAGATAAGGTTCGGGCGGCGATTGTGCCACTGTGTCGCTTGTTCATAAGCACGTCCGAGCGCTAATATTCTGCCTTCCGAGAACCGTGGTCCTGCAATGGTTAATCCCATCGGTAGGCCGTCCCGAGAGAATCCGCATGGCAGGCTCATTGCCGGGATACCGTATAGATCGAAAGCGATGGAATTCGAAGTAATCTCGGGTTCGCGCGGCCTGGGAGCCTCTTCACGGTCAAGCTCATCATTTATGGTGCGAGGCGCGATGCGCATGGTAGGCAGCGCGACTAAATCGAAGTCGGTAAATGCATCGTCAAGCGTTTTGCGCAGCCGAATCAGATCCCAATTAGCATTCCCGTAATCGCCAACTTTGCTCGAGCAAGCTTGGGTGGGATCGTTGAGTTCTCGTTTGGTGTCCTCCACAACGCGCCGGGTCTGGAGCGAGTAGCCATCCGGATGCCGCCGATACAGTGCCTCATGGACTGCTTCCACTTCACCGGATCGAACCGCAGTCCACGGCAGCTGTCCCACAGAAGGAAGCTGCACATTGCGTGTGCTCTTAACCAAACCCGATAACACTTTTATCGCTTCCTCGCTGACCCCAGCGATTTCAGGATCAAGGTGGTCGAAAAATGGTTCGCGCGGAATGCCAAGGCGGAGGCCTGACACGGGCTCGCGCATTCGTGCAACGTAGTCTTCTTTCGGGTGCTCTACGCTTGCGACATCCAGCTTGTCATAGCCTGTCATGGCGGTTAACAGCAGCGCCGCATCTTCCACGGTTTGAGCCATCGGTCCGCAGTGGTCGAGCGAGTAGATAAGGGGAAGAATCCCGCGCAAGGACACCAGCCCATAGGTCGGCATCAAACCAACAACGCTGCAGTAAGCCGCCGGCATCCGGATAGAGCCACCCGTGTCTGTGCCGATTGCTCCACATGCCATACCGGCGATTACCGCTGCGGCTGAGCCACCTGAAGATCCAGAAGGCACTCTGTCCAGTGCCCACGGATTGCGCACAGGCCCGAAGTAAGTAGTAGCCGAACTGCCGCCCATAGCAAACTCATGCATGTTCGTCTTGCCGATAAGAACCGCTCCTGCGTTTCGCAGTTGCTGTACTACGAAAGCATCTTCGGCTGGAACCCGATCGTCGAACAGAACACTCGCCGCGGTGGTTCTGATGTGCGCAGTATCGATGTTGTCTTTCACCGCGATTGGGATGCCGTGCAGCGGACCGCGGAACCGCCCCGCAGCCGCTTCTTTATCCAGGCGTTCTGCTTCAGCCAGCGCACTCTCCCGCGCAACCGTAATGTAGGCGTTCAGCTTCGGGTTGTAGAGATCAATCCGCTGCAGCAGTGAGCGGACGAGATCGACCGACGTTAACTGCCTGGCCCGTATCATCCGGCTCGCTTGCGCCATGGAGAGGGAGGTTAGTGGAAGCGCGGGCTGCTCGGCTTGCCGGTTCATAGCACGCAAGCCCTGACGTGCTGCCACACTGCCCATACTCAACGAAGCTGCGGTACGGAGAAACTCTCTACGATCAAGCCATCGGGCGTGCGCCATGCCCTTTCTTTGTATCAGGCCGTAAGCTTATCCCGGCTGCTCAGCGTCTCAGGTAAGCGTAGCCAGATAACAGCCGCCACTGTGAAAGCTATGCTCCCGGTGAGCATGGCTGCTTGGAGCCCAAACGCGCCGGCCAGTGTGCCAGTGATGAGCGGTGCGAAGAAGCTGACCAGTCGTCCCCAGTTAAAGATGGATGCCGCGGTCGAGCGCAGGTGCGGCGGATAGAGCTCGGCCAGCCAAGGTCCCCAGACTACACTCGCGGAAAGAGCAAACCCATAGATGAAGCCGATACTCATTAGGAGTAGCCTGTAAGACGGCACAGTCTGGTAGAAAATAATGCTCAGAGCCGCCAGAAAGAAGCCCAGAGCACCAAAGCGCCGCCCGATGCGATCACCGGTCCAACCCCAGAAGAAGCCGCCGAGGATGTTGCCCACAAACTGAGCTTCCACCAGGTGACCGATAAGAACTGGCAGCAGATGCCGAACCTCTTGCAGATAGGTGGTCAACCAGCCGCTGAAGGCCTGATAGGCAAAGAAGTTCAGGCCCGTTAGAGAGGCGAGCATCAGCGTTTGTCGCCGAATGGATGGCGAGAACATTTCCGACAGCGGAAAACGCGGCCGAGCTTTGCCGGAGGTCTCAATGCCGGAAGCCGGAATGATCGCGAACGCAAAGAGCGCCAGGACAATCGGCGGTACGCCACCAAGCCACAGCAGCAATCGCCAGTCATGTTGGCCGAGATGGCCGAACGCAAAGCCTAACGTAATTACCGCGGCACTAAATACGCCATTTACTGCGCTGGCCAATCGGCCACGTACCGCAGGGGCAAACAGCCCGACATAGATTGCTACAACAATAGGAAAGCTGCCACCCAGGAAGAGCCCAAGGACGAAGCGCTGTAGCAGTAACTGCGGGTAATTCGATACAAAGATGCCCGCCAGCAACAATGCGCCATAGCCGGCCATGATCACGACTAGAATGTTGCGCCGTCCAAACCGGTCCGCAAGTTGTCCCATGACAACCGCGCCGATCAGTGCTCCAGCTCCTTGCGCCGAATACGCCGAGCCTGCCTCCGTGAGGCTGAGCTTCAGGCTGGCGCGAAGGTAAGGGCGAAGAACATCCACCGTGTTCCAGGCCCAGCTGTAAAAAAATTCAGCAAGCAGCAGGAACGCGAACGCAGACAAACGCCGTGGCAGAGACGCGGGCGGCTGCCAAACGGCTCGAACGCTTGTCTCTTCATTGTCCAGAGCAATGCTCATGGCGCTCTCCTTTCAGCGAAGGCTAGTGGCCTGTCTCTTTGAGTTCGTTAGCATTCTCTATGCGCCATTGAGGTATCTAGGGACTGATTCACTCTGTCCCTAGCCCGCTAGGGCGCCGTTGGACAGAGCGGTCTGTCCCTTCCTCTGCTTACGATTTCCTGCCGCAAGCCACTACGCAGCTTTTTCCAAGGTTCCCAGTTTGATCTGAACCAGCATGGAGAGTTCATCGTACACAACCCACTCATCCACAATCTTGCCGTCTTTAATGTGGAGGTGCGTGAAGCCCATCACCACCAGCTTGTTCCCGGTAGGCGCTCCGAGCGAACCATAGCCGAAGTGGTGCCCATCGAAGATCCAGCGAATGGCCACTTTCTCGCCACCTTCCTCGCTCGGGTTAGAGCAGATGTGTTGCGGGATGAAAGCGCCGTCAGGAATCAGCGCCACCAGCCGCATGGTCTGTTGCAGCACTGCGCCCACTCCGTAAAGCTCACGCATCAGCGGCCCATGCCACTGAACGTTCGGCGCGTAGATCTGGTGAACCTTGCCAAACATTCGCTTGTTATAGATGTGGTGGAGCCAGCGTAGAACTTCGGCCTCGGTGTCGGTATGGGCGATGGAGAGATCAGCCTCTGTCTCAGGCGGATACTGGCCCAGCAGCCGGCGGTTCTCCGATACTTCCAGCACCGTCTCACCTTTCTCGAACTTTGCGCGCGCAAGTCTCGAGGCGTAGTCGTGCGGGTCAAGGCCAAGCTGAACCAGTTGCGCCATGTTATCTCGGGCTAGCCACTCCCGATAGATCCTGTTATTCACGATCATGCAATCAACAATGGTGCGAGTCACAAAGCTGCGGCCGGTGGGCTTGCCGAACATGCCGAACTCGGTGTGCCGACCAGTGCCGTGCGTCATGTGCGACGTATAGAAGCCATCCACATCGTTGCCGCGCCAGATTACTTCCGTTGCCATGCCTCGGCGGTCGGGCATTTCGACAATGCGCTGGATGGTTTCGCGCACAATGGACTCGCGGTCATACATGGTGCCCAGCGACCCGTAGAGCACGCAGTTGTGAGTATAGTGCGTGTAGATCAGCCCCACATCGCGCTCGTCCCAGATCTTATGGGTGCAGCGGACGATGTAGTCAACTATGTCGGTGTAGCACTCATCGAAGCCACGCATGCTCTGCACACGCGGACGGTTTGTCGGAGCCAGTTCGGTGTAGTCCCGGCGCTCTACCTGCAGCACTGAGCCTGCGTCGTCTTTCCCTGCCAGCTGACCGTTGTCGTCGCTCATTGGACCTCACAGTAACATGAGCGTCAAGGCCTGCGATATGCCCGCGCAACGCCTGCCGCCGTTACAATGAAGGTCGATTATCCTGGCGAGCGCGAACGCTGCCAAGAAGAGAAAGCTTAGGAGTTGCCGAATGTCCAAGTGGAGCCAAGAAGGGATGAATGCTCGTCTGGTTCGCTATGCCGACCTGATCCCGTGCCGGACCGCTTTTATCGATACCCGCACGCCGGGGTCGACCGAGAAGGAGAACTTCACAATCATCGGGCCGGGCGTTTCAGAGAGCGCCGATCAGCACGTTCACATTCGCGAGCGGCACGGGTTCAACATCGGCGGCGCGCGCCAGCCTTTCGGGTGTGTGAACTCGCAGCACAGCCACGATACGGCTGAGGTGTTCGTGGTGCATTCGGGCCGCTGGCGTCTGTTGTTTGGGCCGAACAAAGAGGATGGGTCGATTGAGATTGGGCCTGGCGATGTGGCTTCGGTACCCATCCACATGTTCCGTGGCTTTGCCAAGCTGGACGAGGGCAAGGGCTTTCTGTGGATGCCGCTCGGGCAGGATGATCCAGGCAAAGTGACCTGGGCCCCGGCAGTGTTTGAGGCGGCAGCGGACCATGGGCTGAAGCTGGCGAAAGGTGGTCGGCTGATTGACACTTCGAACGGCAAGCATGAGCTCAAAGATGTGGAGCTGGAAGCAGCGCCGGACGAGAGCAGCCTTTCACAGCTGAAGACCCCGCCGATGGAGAAGCTGCTGCAATGTGTAGTGCGCGGAAGCGAGATGGCAGGCAATCCGGCTTCGCCACTAGCGGGTGAGGGCGTTGAGGAAGCTGGAGTGATTGTTCCGCAAGCGACGCGGGATGGCTTCCAACCAGGACCGATTGCCGGCTGGTGGCCGCATGATCTGAACCTGCGCCGGCTGAAGCTGGAGACCGGTGCCTATGTGCCGATGCATTCACGGCAGGAGGTCGAGGTGCTGTTCGTCCAGGAAGGCACGCTGGAGGTGAGCTGGGAGGACGGCTCAATTCTGATGGGAGCCGGCGACACGTTGTCGGTGCCGGTGGGTTTGGTGCATGCATTTCGCAATACGGCTTCGGTTCCCGCGGTGGTGTTTGTTGTGCGAGGGACGGAGGACCCGGCGATGCCTAGCTTTGTTTCGGGTTCGGTGGGGGAGACGGTGGGGCGAATCGGATCAGTGTAACAAGCAAGTCTATTAAAGATCAGAAACGACCGGAGTCGTCGGTCTGAAATGCACACACTTGGAAACAAACAGCTTTGAAGAAGCACGAAATTAGAGATCCGATCCATGGCTTCATAAGATTTGACTCGGATGATCGCGAAGTCATCAATAGCGCGCCTTATCAACGCCTCCGAGAAATTCATCAGTTAGCAATGACATATCTGGTGTATCCGGGAGCTACACACAAGAGATTTGAACATTGTTTGGGCGTGATGGAGCTTGCGTCCAGGATCTACGACACAGTTACAGATCCAGAAAATCTCTATCACGATTCGGTTCGTTCTCTCGTACCTAAAGGCAACACTCACAAGCATTCTTATTGGCGGACTGTGTTAAGAATGGCAGCCCTTTGTCACGACTTAGGTCACTTGCCGTTTTCACATGGACCCGAGGATCTGCTTCCAGTCGGTTGGAAGCATGAACGATTAAGCATGGAAATAATTAGAAGCGATGCGATGAAGCATTACTGGAGCTTGCTTCGAATTGACTGCGAAGACGTAGTGAAGCTTGCCCTTGGACCAAAGGAGTACAGCAAATACAACCGAACCGAGCTCAACGATTGGGAGTCTATCCTTGCCGAGATCATAGTGGGAGATGTTTTTGGTGCAGATCGAATGGACTACCTGCTTCGAGATTCTCTACATGCAGGCGTGGCGTACGGCAGATTCGATCATTTTAGGCTGATCGATACCATACGTATTTTGCCGCAAACCCAAAGCGGGTCGCAGCAGCCAACACTCGGTATTGAGGAAGGTGGCCTTCAGGCGGCAGAGTCATTGTTGTGGGCACGGTATTTCATGTATACACAGCTTTATTTCCATCCCGTAAGGAGGATCTATGATCGTCATCTAAAAGAGTTTCTTCAGGCGTGGCTACCTCAAGGAAAGTTCTCGATTTCCACCACCGACCATCTCAGAATGACGGACAGTGAGGTTCTATCAGCTTTAAGAACGTCCGCTGGTGATAGCTCGTTTCCAGGCTATGAGTCTGCACGCAGAATATGTGAGCGAGATCACTACCGTTTTTTGTATCAGAGAAACACTGCCGACCAAGAAATCAGCTTAGAGAGCGTAGATCAAATAGAGCGAGCGTTGAAGGCTCAATTCAGTCCAAATGACTTCAGAAGAGACACCTATTTGCCGAAAAGTCAGACTGCAAGTTTTCCCGTGTACACGCGAGAAGGAACCGTAGAAAACTCGTTGTCAATGTCTGATACGCTAAGAAGCGTTCCAACATTTACCGTTGATTATGTTTTTGTTGCACCCAGGGTTCGAGATGAGGCAAAGCGGTGGCTTGAATCAAACAGGAAGGCGAAAATAACTCCAGATGAGGCACTAATTTAGAAGCATGCAGAATCTACAAAAGCAAGGCATCATTCAGGCCCTCGTAGATGCTCTCCAAAGTCGGGGGAGTTGGACCGGAGAGACTCATCTGCAGAAGTCGATGTACTTTCTTCAAGAGCTTCTTCGCGTTCCGACAAGCTTCGACTTCGTTTTGTATAAGCACGGGCCTTACTCATTCGATTTTAACGAGGTGTTGTCTTCAATGAGATCTAACGGTTTCTTGGACTGGCAACCCCGGGAACCTTACGGTCCGAGCATTATCCCTGGTCCTTTAAGCGATAGGCTTAGAAGGCTATCTGCGAAAAACACACAAACCTTCGAAAAGCAGTTTAACTTCGTAGCCGACAAACTTGCGAAGAAGGACGTTCGAGAGCTCGAACGGATTGCTACTGCTCTGCTTGTTAGTCAAGAAAGCTCCGCTGGAATAAGAGAGAGGGCTTTAAGAATTCATGAGTTAAAGTCTCATGTTTCAATGCCGGAAGCCATTTCAGCGGTTATGGAATTCGATTCAATAGCAAAAGAAGCCCAGTCCAATTCAGTAGTACTTGACATTGAGCACGAAAACAAATCGAGTGCTGCGAGTTAAACCAAGTTCTGTATATTGATTCGAGCTTTCAAGCTTTGATTCCTTTTTGCTTCAAGTTCTGGGTGGATACCGAATCGCCGCAGCATTTCGGTGACCCATCAACCCCTCACTGCCACTTTGCCGAATCGCTGGCGGAGCCACAACAGCGATAGCCTTGTCGTCGAGCCACTGATGAGTCGAAATCTTCACGTAAGAACCAACCCACAACCCACCCGTATACCGTCCAGCGCCCATCGTCGGCAGCGTATGATTCGTCCCCACACACTTATCCGAATACACCACACTCGCGTTCTCTCCAATAAATAGCGAACCATAATTGCGCAGCTTCTTCGCCGTCGCGTGCGGGTCGGCGGTGTGTACCTCAATGTGCTCGGCGGCTACTTCGTCGGAGTACCGGATCATCGCTTCTTCGTTCTCACACACGACAATCTCGCCGTAGTTGGTCCAGCTCTCTCCGGCAATCTGCGCAGTCTCCAGCGTCTTCAGCTGCCGCAACACTTCGGCGGCAGTTGCTTCAGCAAGTGCTCGGTCAGTCGTAATCAGTCCGACGCGGGTACGCACGTCGTGCTCGGCTTGGGCCAGTAGATCAGTCGCGATCAGTTCGGGGTTTCCGGTTGAATCAGCGACGACAAAGATCTCCGAAGGTCCAGCCAGCTGATCAATACCGACCGGTCCGAATACCTGCCGCTTAGCTTCGTTTACAAACGCATTGCCCGGGCCCATGATCTTGTTGACTCGGGGCACGCTCTCGGTCCCGTAGGCCATGGCGGCGATGGCTTGCGCTCCTCCGATGCGGAAGATGCGGTCAGCGCCGGAGAGATGGCAGCCGGCAATCATAGCGGAGTGGGCGTTAGGGGGCAGGCACGCAATCACTTCGTCGCAGCCAGCCACCTTGCCCGGAACGATGGTCATGATGGGCGCGGAGAGCAGCGGGAACCGACCCCCTGGCACATAGGCTCCGACGCGCTCGATTGGGATGACGCGATGGCCAAGATGCAGGCCGGGCAGCGGTTCAATCTCGAGCGGAAGGATGGTGGCAAGCTGCGCCTGGGCGAAGCGGCGGACGTTGTCGATGGCGAACTCGGTATCAGCGCGGGTCTGCGGATCCAGGCCGGCTACTGCGGCTTCGCGGTCGGCGACCGATACTTCGAAGCGCGCAAGTTCAGACTTATCGAAGCGGCTGGAGTATTCGCGAACGGCTGCATCGCCGCGGGTACGGACGTCGGCCAGGATCTGCGTCACTAGGTTTACAACGTCGCCGGTGTCTGCCAGCGAGCTACGTTCAGGCGCTTTGACATACGTAACGCGTTGGGCGAAACCGTCCGGAGAACTACCTATGGGCATACTTTCTCAGGATGCCACGCCACTACGGATTTACGGTGTACCGGCTCGGACCCGCGTCACCAAGTCGTTAGCGCCCGCCAGGAGGAACGTATGGTCAGAGCCGAGCAGGAACAGGCTCGCGCCTTTGGCATGCCAGGCGGGAACGTCGTCGATGCGTGCGAGAAACATCCCAATAGGTCGACCATGTTGCTGACCCGCAGCGCAGACCGTATTAACTGCGGCAATCACTCGATCATCGTCCTGGCTCTTGGCGCCAAAGGCAACCGTTAAGTCGACACGGCCAACGAACAGCGCGTCTACACCCTCGACCTGGGCGATCGCATCGATCTCGTCGACTGCCTCTGGATCTTCAATCTGAACGATAACGACAGTACGTCCCGCGCTCGCCACCTGATGGTCAGACATGCTTCGAGTGGTGTAGCCGGCAGCACGAGGAGAGCCGGCATAACCGCGTCCACCCGGGCCGTAGTGACTGGCGCGAACAACGGCACGCGCTTCTTTGAGTGAACGGACATGCGGGACCACAACACCGGTTGCGCCGCAGTCGAGTGCGTTGAGGATGTGCTCGGGAGCAGCGCTAGGCACCCGCACCAAAACATCAAGAGCCGAGGCACGCGCGGCCATCACGCAGCTGTCGATGGCCGAGCGATCGAACGGGGCGTGTTCCGCGTCGAGGCAGATGCAGTCAAGCGAGGTCAGGCCCAGAACTTCAACCACGATCGGTGAAGGGGTCTTGACAAATGTTCCAATAATCAACTCGCGATTGCGCAGGCGAGCTTTGAGAGCCGCCTTCATCAACTACGCTTCCATAGGCGATCGCTTGCAATAGCTGCGCCTTCCGCAAGCGCGTGCAGCTTGGCATAGACGATGTCCGGGTCAACCGCGCCAAAGCCGGCAAAGGTAGAAAAGCCACAGTCAGTGCCTGCGATGACCCGGTCACGCCCAACGATGTTGGCGAACTGCTCAATGCGTTGCGCCACCACTTGCGGATGCTCAATGAAGTTAGTGGTTGAATCAAGGACTCCCGGAATCAGGATCTTCTCTTCTGGAATCAGATGCTTCAGGTCGACGAAATAACGCCAGTCGTGTTGATGACGCGGGTTCGATGTTTCGAACAGCAGCCCTTGCGGCTTGCCTTTCATCAACGTGGGAAGAATGACGCCCATCTCCACATCGCAATGGTGCGGCCCCTCATAGTTGCCCCAGCAGACGTGCATGCGGACACGCTCCGCGGGAACATTGCGCAGAGCATGATTGAGCACTTCGACATGGCGCTCGATAAGGCCGAGATACTCCGATTCGCTCCGGTCCTTATACATCATGTGGCGACCGAGTCCCAGGTCAGGGCTATCGAGTTGGAGAATCAATCCCGCTGCAACGATGGCTTCATACTCGGGCCGCATAGCTTCGCCGAGAGCTTCGAGGTAGGCGTCCTGCGTCGGGTAATAATCGTTGGGCTGAAAGAGCGCAATCACGCCGGGCGAGGCAGCATTCATGAACGCACCGGTTGGATGATGAAGCGCGAGTGCCTGCTGCAAATGCGCCACATCGGCTTCGAGAGGCGCAAGCGTAAGGGGCGCAATAGGGCCTACACAGCGAGGCCGACGATACGTAGGCGTGCCGCCCGAAGTAGCCTGACGTTTCAAGAAGCCAGGGAACGCCTCGAGATCGGCTGGAGGTTTGCGTTCGCTATCGCCATCGAAACCGCTGATACGGTCTTTGATGTAAGTGGCGTATGAGATCTTAGACATCTCACCGTCAGAGACCAGGTCGACTCCGGCTACGACCTGGCGGGCCACACAGGCGTCAACGGCGCGGACCATGACTGCGTTGAACTCAGGGAGGTCGACCAGTTCGCCACGCTCGCGCGCAAAGATCAGTTCGGTGACGTCCGCCCCACGAGGGAGCGAGCCGACATGTGTAGTGAGAATGCGTTCGCTGCTAGTCATTCGAAACTTATGGCAAGACCGATCAGTCAGCCGTCCAGCCGCCATCCACAACCAGGCTTGTGCCGGTAACCAGCGCGGAAGCAGGTGTGGCCAGAAACAGAACAGCGCCCATTAAGTCTTCCACTTTGCCCAAACGGCCGAGCTTAATCTTGGCGAGGATGCTTTGCATAAAGGCTTTGTCGGCTAAGTAGGGTTCAATCAGCGGCGTCTCTGTGAAGGTTGGCGCAATAGTGTTGGAACGAATGCCGTGGGGAGCCAGTTCGATTGCGAAGGTTTTGCTCATTCCTTCCAGCCCCCACTTGGAGGCGCAGTAGACCGAACGGTTCACGCCGCCGACATGGCCCATCTGCGAACTGATGTGGATGAGAGAGCCGGGCCGTCCAGCTGCGATCAAGCCACGCGAGACTGCCTGTGCAATGAAGAAGGCGCTGCGAAGGTTCAGGTCGACAATGGCATCGTAATCATCCATCGTCACGTCCAGCATGGGTTTCGGACGATTCGTGCCGGCATTGTTCACCAGCACATCGAACGGACCAGCGCGTTCGATAAATTGGCTCGCACTAGCAATGTCGAGCACGTCAAGCGTAAGAGTCTCGGCTTCACCACCTGCCTCACGAATGGCAGTAGCCGCCCCTTCTATGTCGCCGGGCGAACGTGCCACCAGCGTAACCTTTGCGCCGGCTTGAGCGAGCGCGGCAGCAGCGGCCAGACCAATGCCGCGGCCAGCGCCGGTAATGAGAGCGGTCTTGCCATCTAAGCGGAAAGAGGGCGTCTGCGGAAGGGTCACTTACTTAGTCTCAACGTACGTGGCCGCTTCCGCTTTGCGAGCATAAGGAATGTCGCGGCCTCCGTAGCGGCGCACGCGAATGTTCGCCTGCTCGCCATGCCCGGCAAAGCCTTCCAGTGCGCACAGGCGCGAGCAGCATTCGCCGACGGTGGTCGAAGCTTCATCAGTCAGCACCTTCTGATAGGTGCACGTCTTAAGAAACTTGCCAACCCAGAGACCACCGGTGTACCGCGCGGCTTTCTTCGTAGGCAGTGTGTGGTTAGTGCCGATCACCTTGTCGCCATACGCAACGTTGGTGCGGGGTCCCAGAAAGAGTGCGCCATAGTTCGTCATGTGCTGGAGAAAGTAGTCGGGGTCGCGCGTCATCACCTGCACATGCTCGGAAGCAATCTGGTCCGCGATCCTCACCATTTCGGCATCTGACTCGGCGATGACTATCTCGCCGTGCGTCTCCCATGCCTTACGCGCTACATCTGCCGTGGGCAGAATCTTAAGTAGCCGGTCGATCTGCGACAGCGTGTCGCGGGCTAGTTGCTCTGAAGTGGTAAGAAGAATCGCAGGGCTATCGGGGCCATGTTCGGCCTGCCCCAATAAGTCAGTCGCACAGAGTTCGCCGTCAACCAACTCATCAGCAATAACAAGCGTCTCCGTGGGTCCGGCAAACAGATCGATGCCCACGCGTCCGAACAGCTGGCGCTTTGCTTCAGCGACAAAGGCATTCCCGGGGCCCACCAACATGTCTACCGCAGCGATGCTTTCGGTTCCAAGTGCCATGGCTGCAATCGCCTGAATGCCGCCGAGACAATAGATTTCATCAGCACCCGCCAAGGCTTGAGCAGCGACAATGGCCGGGGCCGGTTTGCCTCCGAACGGCGGCGCGCAAGTGATCACGCGCGTAACGCCGGCGACCTTAGCGGTCACGACGGACATA
>CAXTWQ010000008.1:33964-34769 GCA_964248065.1 uncultured Bryobacteraceae bacterium
CATATGCGCGGAAGCAAGCAGCGGATATTTTCCACCGGGCACATAACAACCAGCCGCGTTTACAGGGATGTGCTTGTGGCCGAGAATCACGCCGGGAAGAGTTTCCACTTCAACTTCCTGCATGCTCCCGCGCTGGATCTGTGCGAAGTTGCGAACCTGTGCCTGAGCGAATCTGATATCAGACAGATCCTGATCCGTCAGGCTGTCGATGCACTCTTCAATCTCGCTACCGGTTAGCCGATAGCTTTCGCGATCCCATTTGTCGAACTTGATCGATAGCTCACGCACAGCCGCATCACCACGAGCAGTGACATCTGCGAGGATCGCCTCTACGGTGTCGCGAACCTGTTTGTCGCGGTCGGCTTTCGCCTCGGTCGATGCTCCGCGTTTCAGATAACTTGCCATTGGTGTTTAAGCTCCTACGCCGGACAGGAAAGGCAGCATCGGCAGCTGCCGCACCCGTTTACCAGTAGCTGCAAAGATGGCACAACCAATGGAGGGAGCCGAGACAGTAATGGGCGATTCACCGGCGCCAGAAGACGCAACGTCGCGGCGGTCGACAAGAATCACTTCAATTTCGGGAACATCGGTGAGCCGCGGCACACGATATTTCGAAAGCCGATCGCTCAGGATGCGGGTCCGGTCAAACTCAAGTTGCTCAAACAGTGCGCCGCCGATTCCTTGAATGATTGCGCCTTCGACCTGGTTCGACAGGATGTCAGGATTGATCACCGCACCTGCATCAAAGGCCGCGACCATTCGTTTCAGATGCACCGCTGCTCCATCCACATGCAGTTCAGTAAAC
>CAXTWQ010000008.1:34779-45873 GCA_964248065.1 uncultured Bryobacteraceae bacterium
TCAGTAAACAGCGCAAGGTGCCCGCCCTTCTCAACATTGCAAGCTAAACCGTAACCGATACCATTACCGCTCTTGCGCTTGCCCCACCCAAAGCGTTCAGCAGCGCGCAGCAGGACAACTTCAAGCCGTCGATTATCGTTGTTACGCAGACGAAACTCCAGCGGATCTAAATGCAGCGAAGCCGCAATCTCATCCACATGACTCTCACGCGCGAAGTTATTTCCAACTGCTGCCAGCGATCGATAGGAGCCTTGGCGAACGGGCGACTCTGACGCGTGATAAGCAGCATAGCGGTTCGCAATCTGATATGGAGGAGCAAGCGAGGCCGCGCCTCCGTTGTAGTTGTGAAACTCCCAAGCTGTGATCTTGCCGTCTGCGCTTACCCCGCTACGAACATCCATTACGGCTGGCGGACGGCAATAAGACTGCGTAAATTCATCCTGCCGTGTCCAGGCGAGGCGAACGGGCCGCTCCGAACCTTGCGCCAGGCGAGCCGCTTCCAGCTCACATTCCGAATTGTGCTTAGCACCATAGCCGGAGCCGGTATCGGAAACAATGATCCGAACTGACTGTTCCGGGACACCCAGTGCCTTTGCGATCTCTCCCCGAACTACGAATGGCG
Source organism: uncultured Bryobacteraceae bacterium (assembly GCA_964248065.1). Classification (GTDB taxonomy): domain Bacteria; phylum Acidobacteriota; class Terriglobia; order Bryobacterales; family Bryobacteraceae; genus Bog-105. Next base: position 35,402 of record CAXTWQ010000008.1, read on the forward strand.
CCTGGGTGCCGCATCGAACCGTAAGCTGACCATCTTGCCAATGAGCAACGGCTGTTCTGGCTTCCAGCGGCACATGTGTGATGGAAGAGATCTGATAAGTAGCCTCAAGATGGTGCGTTGCTGCAGTCATTCCATCAGCTAACGAGCCATTTTGCAGAATCGCAGGATACCGGCCAAACTCCTTCGCCTCTGGCGGTTTCGCGTTTGCTTTCAAATCGCGAAAAACGTGCTTCGGATCGCCCAGTTCACCGCCACTCCAATGCGCATCGATAAGAGACAGGGCGGCGTTTGCTTCGGTAGCTGTGGGCGCTGTGACACCGAGAAAGTCGCCGGAGTGAATGACGCGCACATTGTTCAGACGTTCAGCTTTCGAGGCGTCGAACGAGATCAGTTTGCAGCGGTGGTTCGGAGGACGAATCACACGGCCATGAAGCAGACCGTCAAAGGAGAGATCAGACGAATAGTGGTGCGAACCCAACACAATAGCCGCTCCATTCACGTTTGCAAGAGGCTTGCCGCAAACTTGCCAATCGACCGGCTTGATAACAGGCGATGAACCGCTAACGGCTTGGGCAAATAGCGGGCTCCGGGCAAGATCGCGATATTCGTAGAGCCGTCCACTTGGTCCGGCCACCTGACCGTTCATAACGGCCAAGCTCAAAGAGTTTACCTTCCACTCGGAAGCGGCACTCTGGCATAAAACTTCGCGCATGGCCGCGCAAGCTTGCCGTATCACAGGCACAGTCTCCGGAGTCGTCAAACTGCCCCACGTTCCACCATCATCCGGCACAAGTGCGGTGTCACCCATAATCAACCGAACTTGTGCTGGCTGAACGCACAGCTCTTCAGCCGCAACCTGCGTCAGTGTGGTGCGAATGCCCTGACCGCACTCTACCTTTCCGGTGAGCAGCGTTATGGCGCCATCGTCACCAACGTGCAGGCGCGATGTTAAAAGAGCCCGCTTCTTTGGACCAACTTTTTCCTCGTCCGCTTGCGCGCTACCGAGTGTGAATAGAAATAGAACTCCCGCGCCTAATCGCCCAAGAGCTTCGCGTCGAGATGGGCTGCTGTCCTCAGGTTCACGAAGCAATTGATTAGGCATGAGTGGTGTCCTGCGACGCCTGCCGAACGGCCTTGATAATGCGCCCATACGTTCCGCAGCGGCAAACATTTCCATTTAGCTGCGTTCGGATCTCTTGCACAGTCGGATGCGAGTTCTCATTCAGTAATCCAACACTGGCCATGATCATCCCGGGTGTACAGTAGCCGCACTGAAACGCAGACTGATCGAGGAACGCCTGCTGAACAGGATGGAGCTTGGCACCATGTGCGAGTCCCTCAATTGTCAGCACTGGACGGCTGCCGACATCCGCTGCCGCTGTTATGCAGGAGTGAACAGCATCGCCACTCACAAGCACAGTGCAGGCACCGCATTGACCTTCTCCGCAACCGGGCTTAGCGCCAGTGAGATGCAGTTCTTCCCGCAAAATCGAGAGTAGAGACGCATTTGCCTCTGCCTTAACTATGTAATCTTTCCCGTTTACGTTGAGGTTCAGGTTGACCATTGAAGACTCTCTTGCGTACACTGTGATGATATCTAGATCGCGTGTATTCATGGTACTTTGACTGCCACGTACTACGCGTGTTCGAGCGGACCAGTTCACTTCGCAGCTAAAGCGACTCGGGCCACCACGGCAACTTGCTCTCCCGTAAGGTCACTGAGAGCGAAACCAGTCTTCTGAAACTGGAAGCTAACCGGAACGACAGCCCAATACAAATCCTCATTTCGAACACTCTGCACATACTTGTAGCGCCCGGCCTGCTGGAGGAGGATTGACGGTAGTCGGCGACCTGAGACATAAGCGGTCAGCCGCATCGGTCCGGACCTCTTGATCTCGTCAGGACTAAGTTCGAAATCCATTGTCAGTTGGGTCTGCTGCCCCGAACTCGAACCAGGCGGTCTTTGCAGGACAGTGCCAAACGCGTTGGTCACCCAAACGCCGCCACTCTGTGCCGGGGCTAAAAAGCCCCACAAGAATTGCTCGTCAGTTCGTGGATCGCCTGCAGTCAGCGCACTGGCAAACACAGTGTCTACAGCTCTACCCGCACGCCGATAAATGTCAAAGTTCTCAGGCTGAAAAGCGCCAGTTTCCCAGAATGTATTCCCCTCGAATCGCGCAACTCTGTCGTATCCGCTTTGAGTAATCAATCGCGACCAAAGCTTGCGATCGGATTCAGCTGCATAGCCGAGTACTACCAGGTTCGGCTGTTCAGACCCTAGCTTTTCACTCGAATCATTCGTCGTATTAGCTTTCGACCACAACCAGAATGAACCGTCACGTTGGCCAGAGTAGTTTGCGTAAAGATTAGTGGAAAAGTATGGCTGTAGAGAAACGGTCGGAAAGCCAATGCCGAAAACCTTGGCCTTTGAGAGATGGTTCTTCTCCAGGTATGCTGCTGCGGCTTTACTCCCTGAATACGCCTGACTCCAGTCGTACCGAATTGCCTTATAAGTCCACGAACACTGGATGCCGATAAACATAGACAGAGCAAGCAGTGCGGCCCAGCCCAGTTTCGATGCGTGATAAGCGGAAATCCAGATTGCGGTAAGCCATGCAAGAACTAGAAACCCGTGATGCCACACATTCGAATAGATGGAAGCGCCAAAGAGGCATAACAACACACTGCTGAGGGCAAAAAAAACCAGCCCGGGTCCTTGCCTTAAAAGCGGCAGAGACAGGAACACAATCGCCAGCGGCCAATAATCTTCTCCAAAAGCCTGATGAAACGAATATCGAGCGATCCCAACGAAATTCGCCAAGGACCAATTGGGGGTTACTACAAAGGTGGCCGCTCCCGATGGCCAAACTGCGGAAACAATCAGGGCTAATGCGCATAAGTATCCGATCGTGGACGCAAGAATAACTCGGCGGCTCTCGAAGCTGAGCTGCTTCCACTCTTTCCAGTACCAGGTGGCGAAGCAAGCAGCCAGCGCCGCTGATATTAGCAGAGCTTGTGCACTGACCATTGCCAGTAGGATCAGCAATACAGTCATTCGTATGGGCCGAGAGCGTTGACCTTTGTACTGGCTCGCAATAACAAAGAGAATGGGAGGAGCAAGCGAGTAACTTCTGGCGACTACAGAATACTGGTAAGCAAGAAAGTAAGTGAAAGGAAGACAGAGGCGCAGAACTAGCGGTAAAGGCGCGTAACGAAGTAGCAGGGCAGAACCTGCCAAACCCAGTAAAGCAGAGAATAGGTTCATCCCTGAATACGGCATACCCAACCTGATGAGTAAGTGCAAGACTGAGTGCCAAAGTCCGGGCGTACCTTCTAAGTGCAAATACTTAGTCCAAAGGTCCCACAAGCTGGCATCCCGCGCCAAAGCCCATCCTTGTGCTTCGTCAGCCCACGGTTCGTGATGTAACGCGGTCACAGCTACCAGGACGGCAAAGCAGCAGCCTACGAACAGTTCGAGTAATAAAGTTAATTTAGTTGTTGAGGCCGACACAATTGATGTTCGTTTGGAAGTAACTGTTCTGGCTGACGTGGGACTCAAACCTCGATTGTCGCTAACCGGTCACGGACTCGCCACGACCCGCGCCTACTATAATCGGAGCCGGGTCGCGAGCATGCAGAACGAGGTAGCTTTGTGTTTTGCTCGTAACGATAGTTGGTGAGCGAAGCATGGTGCTAACGGTCAGTGATGAAAAGCTTATACAGCTATCTCGTGCCGGCAATAAGCTAAATCTGCCATTCACAGGCGAGCGAGTCGTACCGGGTGCGGTGGAGACCCAACTCTGGAAAGAACACATATCGCGCTACCGGTATGCGTGCCTGTTTGCCAGCGGCAAGCGTGTACTGGATGCGGGCTGCGGCACCGGATATGGCACTGAGTTGCTAGCAACTGTTGCGCAGTCAGCCGTTGGTTTCGACCTTTCAAGGGACGCCATCAGGTATGCTGCCGCGAGCTTCCCGACCGTGAAGTTTATCTGCGGTTCGGCTACTGCTTTTCCATTGAGTAATGCGTCCTTCAACCTAATTACTGCGTTTGAGGTGATTGAGCATCTGGCCGACTGGGATTTGTTGCTTCGCGAATCCGCTCGAGTGCTCACTGCTGATGGACTGTTTCTTGTATCCACTCCCAATAAGGAGTACTACGCAGAATCTCGCGGTAACTCCGGGCCGAATCCTTTTCACATACATGAGTTCGAATTGCCCGAGTTTCGAACTGCTCTGGAGCGCGTGTTTCCATTCGTTCAGATTCTGGCTCAGAATCAGCAAGAGGCAATTACATTTACAAGCGACTTGCCCGCTCAATATTCGGAGGCTTCGATTTCACCGAACGATAACCTGCCGGATGCTCACTTCTTTGTGGCAGTGTGTAGCCACCGGGCATTCAGCCTGCCCTATTTCGCAGACGTCTCCAGCACGCACAACTTGCTTCGTGAGCGGGAAAAGCACATCCGTGGTTTGCAGGGCGAGCTGGCTGATGCACAGCAAAAACACAGCGGTCTACTGGCCGAGCACCGGAAATTCTCACTCGAACTCGAGAAGGTGCGACAAGACTCCGATCTGTCAATCCAAGAATCGCGGAAAGAGCTACTGGCCACCCAGCGACAATTGGAAGAACTTAAGCGGGAACTGCAACTAGTAAAAGGTTCAGGCTGGATTCGATTGGGTCGTAAACTGGGGCTAGGACCCTGGAGCACTGGTCGGGCTGCTCCATGAACTTGGCCCTAATCATCTGCGGTTAGAGCAAGGCGCAATCTCTTATTGCTCGGTCACTTACACTACTATTCGGATTTAGAAGCGCATGAAAACCTATTTGTTAACAGGCGGGTCCGGCTTTTTCGGAACGGTGCTCAAGCGCCGTTTACTCGCCGACGGCCACCATGTGGTGAACGTTGATGTGTACGCCGATGAAGACCGGCACCCCAACTTGGAATCTGTTCAAGCGGACATAGCTGATCGCACGGCGATGCACGCTATTTTCAGCAGGCATCGCCTGGACGGAGTGTTCCATATCGCGGCAATGCTCGCGCACGCCGTTGAAAGCAAGGAGAGACTTTGGAGGAGCAACGTTGTAGGAACAGAGGTTATAGCTGATCTGACCCGCAAACATCAAATCCCAAATTTGGTGTTCACTTCTTCCAATTGTCTCTGGGGCACCCCTTTTTCTCGGCCGGTTCTGGAAACAGACACACCGGCGCCGATCGAAGTGTATGGCGTTTCCAAGTGGGAAGGTGAAAAAATACTCTCTCGCTACAGCTCGGATATCAACGTAGTTACAATTCGCTGCCCAACTATCATTGATTCCGGCAGACTTGGATTGCTGGCGATCCTCTTTGAATTCATTCAGGAGGGACGGCGAGTGTGGACGGTCGGGAAGGGAAGTAATCGCTATCAATTTATATACGCCCAGGATCTAGCAGATGCAATCGTGCGAGCCGGTAATCACAGTAAGTCGGATGTGTTTAATATCGGCTCGGACAATGTGAAGTCGCTCCGGGAAATCTATCAGTACGTAATTGAGAAAGCACATAGCACTTCCCGAGTAAGTCAATTACCTGAGAAGCTGACCCTTACGGGTATGCGTGTTGCCCATACTCTCAAAATTTCGCCGCTGGGCCCATACCATTACAAAATGATCGCCGAAGACTTCTTGTTCGACACTTCAAAGATCAAACGGGAGCTATCCTGGCAGCCGACTTTGACGAACGAGGAAATGCTTTGGCGTGCTTATAGTTATTTTGCCGAGAATCACCAGGAGATCAAGAATCGGGTGAATGTTTCCGCCCACAAGCAGGGTGCCAAGATGGGAGTTATCCGGCTGTTAAAACGCCTCTCGTGACAGCGGGAACCAGCGCACATTTTGGGCTACGTGGAATAGCCCGGACAAGTCAGAGAAAGCCGGTGTTTGTTCGGCTTTGCCTAGCCGTTTTCGCTGTCAAACTACTCTTGCTTCTCCTCGACCATGAACCCGGCTTCCATTTTGGAGACTCGGGTGCTTACCTTGCTACAGCGCTCATCGGCTGGATTCCGCCGGATAGAAGCTTTACGTATGGCTTTCTTATCCGGCCTTTCGTAGCACATTCCCACTCGCTGACTCCATTGCTCTTTCTGCAAACATCTATGTCGGCCGTCGCGAGCATTACTACCGGCTTACTTCTGAATAAGTTCTACGGGGCCAGCTTACCCTTCGCTATCAGCTTTGCTCTGCTATCTGCTGTCGAGCCCCTGCAACTTATGTCGGAACGCTATCTGATGGCGGAGACCGCTGCAACCTTCGGGTTTTCCCTTTTCACCTTCGTGTGCTTTGCTTATCTTCAGCGTAAGAAGCTCTGGATGTTAATGCTATGTCAGCTCATTGGCGTAGTTCTTATCAGTTTTCGCTTTAGTTTTCTTCCTCTAATCTTGTTGCTTTCGGTGGCTCTACCCATCCTCGCTGAGGCAAGTCGCTCACCTATTAAGAACAGGCCGCTCCTTACCAGCCTTTTGCTATCTATCATTACCAGTCAGGCACTCCTGCTTGGGTACAGGCACTTATACGGGTTCCTTGCTCGGGCAGAGCCCGCTTACTTGTCTCGTGACGGCGATTTCCTGTTGGCTGATATGGCGCCGCTCGTTAAGCCCGTTGATTTCCCTGATCCAGCTAGGCGGGTGCAGCTATTTCGAAAAGTTACGATCCCACTAAGCGGTATCGATCGCCGTCGGCTGCATCGCTGGTTGCCTGGAGGACTGTGTGCAGCGATTCTGGATGTAACTGGGGGAAACGAGGACGCTGCTAACCAAGTTGCTCGTTCCACAGCGATTCATGCGATGCGGCGTGATCCATATGGAGTCGTCAGCTTAGCGGTGCAGACTTACAAAGAATTCTTTAACCTCCATAAGGTTCAATGGGCTTTGAAGATTGATCAGGGCAAGTTTGTAGAACCAACCTCAAACGACGTCGCTATGATTCAAGAGAGGTTCGGCGTCGATGCCAGTGAAAGGCGGTTTCATTCCCTTACGAGGCGTTGGGAGGCTTCTGCGGCTCCATGGTGTTGGCTGATGTTGCTGCTGCCATTTGGTTACACTGCGGAACTCGCTCTCCATTGGCGGCAGGCGTCACGTTCAGATTACTTGCTGCTGCTCATGTCGTTTACTTTCTTACTTGCCGCTATTGTTCCGGTAGAAATAGCTAATCCGAGATACTTGGTTCCACTACCGTGGTTGTCCGTCCTGATGTTCGGCGTCATCTGCTCAAGGGCTGCTGCCCGCTGGCCAAACGTCCTCAGAAAACTCGAGCTATGACTTGCGTGCAGTTGCGATCAACTCTTCCTCGAATCCATGCCGTTCTCTTTACGCAAGCGTTCTCAGTAATCGCCCTTGCTTGTCCCGTCTGTCATACGCAAACAGGGCAGCAAGTTCGGGCGAGCATCTTCAGTGACTCGTTTGGCCCAACTCTACTTCTGGTTGTTGCGCCATTCCCTGTCTTCTTCCTCGCGGTGAAGTTCTTCGCTGCCCTTCTTCCAAATGGTTCAGATGAAAATCATGTCTGAACAGAGAGGGATGCCCGGCTCATCTTCACGTGCAGTATTAACCGCTGGAATCCTCATTGGTCTTGGAATGGGCGGCTTTGTCGATGGCATCCTGTTCCATCAGATTCTGCAGCTCCACAACATGCTCTCAAACAAGGTACTCCGTACCGACCTGGTCAACGAGCAAATTAATATGTTTTGGGATGGGCTTTTTCACGCCTTCACCTGGCTCACAACCGCTACGGGCATCTTCAACTTATGGCACTCTCTTCGATCTGGCGGAACAACTTTGTCCGGACGTAATCTATCAGGAGCACTCTTATTCGGCTGGGGTCTGTTTAACCTGATCGAGGGTCTAATTGATCACCAAATTTTGCAGCTTCATCACGTGTACCAGAACGGTAATCATGTTACCTGGGATGTTGCTTTCCTGGTATTTGGCGTACTCCTGTTGTTTGCAGGCTGGGCTTTGATGCGGTTGCCAACCGCTAAAGTCAGGTACACACACTAGAGACAAAAATCGCCACAGTTGCGTCAAACCACAAGCATTGTGACAATCAGACTTATTCTTCTGTGCACCTTGTCGGTCGCTGGGTCGTTGGCTCAAGGCGTATCTGCACAAGCCATCATTCAGAAATCAGTAGCGGCCAATGCTCAGGACTTTCGGGCCGCTCCGCTGTATTCCCATAAAGAGCGCCGGGCGACCGACCACGGACCTAGGGAGTTCCTTGTCGAAATGATCGATGGCTCCCCGTACCATCGCTTGTTGAGTGAGAACGATCAGCCGCTTTCGGCTCGAGAGCAGGCTTCTGAACAGCAGAAAGAAGAAGCGGAAAGAAGAAAGCGTGAGGCTGAGACTCCAGACCAGAGGCGTCAGCGTATTGCCCGATTTCAGAAAGACCGTACCCGGGATCAGAGAATGCTCGACCAGCTAACAGCGGCTTTTACCTTTAACTTAGTAGGTGAAGAAATGCTGGATGGCTTTCGCGTTTACCACCTTAAGGCAACTCCGCGTCCCGGGTATCAGCCGCCGAACATGGAAACGCAGGTCCTCCCGTCCATGGAAGGTGAATTATGGATCGATCAGAAGAGTTCTCAATGGGTGAGAGTTCGTGCAAAGGTGATCCGTCCGGCCTCAATAGAAGGCTTCCTGGCACAAGTTCAGCCGGGCACTCGCTTTGAGCTTGATAAGAAGCCGGTCGGCAACGACGTCTGGTTTCCGTCGCACTTCGCCATGAGCTCGCAGGCGAAGGTCCTGTATCTTATTAATCACTCTTCCAGTGACGACGAGACTTACTTCGATTATGTTAGAGCCGAACAATAAGCGTTGCTATTGCTCCCGAATATTTAGTAATCGGTCGGTAGGTTGCGCCGAAAGCCTCTGGTGAATTCCACTCGGCCATTCGATTTGGATCTCGTCTATTTGCTTAGCCGAGCCCAATCCAAAGTGCAGGCGTAGGTCGCTCTGCGACAAGTAGCTTCCTCCACTGCGGACCTCGCTGAACTGAACGTGACCGCCAGCCGTTAACCGTACGCGAGCACCAATTGCACTCCGATTAGAACGTGTGCCGACCAGCTTTAATAATGCCCAGTGATTGACTGAGTGAGCAGGTTGAATCAGGAGGGTGGGCGATTCATTCTGATTATTGATTGCAATAGCAATGTTGCCGTCACTATTCATCTCACCAAACGCCGCGCCCCTCGCGGAATGTTTCTCCAGTATGCCTGCTCCACCATGTTCAGAGATGTCCTGGAAGCGCCCATCATGTAAGTTTCGGTAGAGGATTGCGCGGTCTCTGTAATGAACATCAATTCCGAGGCGGTCCACCTCCGGGAAGGCATGTCCGTTAACCAGAAATAAATCTTTCCAACCGTCGTTGTCGAAATCGAGAAAACCTGAACCCCATCCAACAAAGCGAGTGTTCTGGCCCAACCCCGCATCCAGCGTTACATCGTCAAAATTACCTTTGCCGCGGTTACGATACAAGGTCTCAAATTCATCTGAGAAGTTACTTCTGAAAATGCTCTGGTGACCGTCGCCTGCATAGTCTGCGCCGTCGACTCCCATTCCTGACATTGCTTTTCCATTCTGATCGAAAGCAACGCCGCGCAGCACCGCCTCTTCCTCAAATTTCCCACTGCCGTGATTCACATAGAGCAGCGAGGGCGTCTGATCACAGGCGACGTAAATGTCTGGGAGCCCATCCTCGTTGAAATCCCCAGTGAGTACGCTCAGCCCGTAGTGGCCCTCCGGTGCCGATACTCCTGACACATCGGAAATGTCAGTGAACGTGCCGTTGCCGTTATTTCGATAGAGTACATTGCGATCGAACGGTAAACCGCGCGGACCACAAGCGACCGGTATGCCCCGGTAAAAACAGTACGGGTTTGCGCCCGGCTTTGGCGTGGTTGCCGGATCAAACTTCAAGTAGTTCGCGACGAACAGATCAAGGTGTCCATCGCCATCTACATCAGTGAACGCGCAACCAGTGTTGTAACGAATGCGGGTTTGCGTCAGCTGAGCGGCCGCAGTAACGTCTTGAAAGCCTTTGCCGTTCACATTTCGGTACAGATGATTTCCGCCCCAATAGGTGACGAATAGATCTGTAAACCCATCGTTGTCGTAATCACCGGCGCAAACGCCTTGCGCCCAGCCCGATGAGAGTAGCCCCAGTTGCGCACTTACATCACGGAAGTGGTTGCCCCCGATATTGTGATACATGCGATTGCTTCCGCCTTCACCCGACAAGACAAATAGATCAAGTAAACCGTCGTTATCGTAGTCAATAAATGCGATGCCACTACCTGTTGTCTCAAGAATAGATTCCTTTGTTTTATCGCCGCCGTTGGGAAAAGAATCGGTTAAGCCCGCCTGTCTGCCAACGTTGCGAAAGTCTGGCGAGTACGAGGCGGGAACGGCAATGGCAGTTGCTATTGCGACAACACTAA
>CAXTWQ010000008.1:45883-64430 GCA_964248065.1 uncultured Bryobacteraceae bacterium
TCACTGCTCGGTCGGTTTTTCGCCGAGCTTTTTCAGGAAGTCTGAAAATTCGCCGTCGGCCGGCTTGCTCAGCTGGTCCAGAATATTCTTTTCTGCCTTGGCTTGATCTATTCGCCCAGCATCGCGATAAGCCGTCATCAGCGCATAGTGTGCACTTTCACTCGCAGGCTGCAACTGAGTCGCCTTCGATAGCAAAGCGATCGCTTGGGGGTACTGCTTCTCGCGTGTAAAGATTTTTCCAAGCGCCAACAGTGCTTGAGAAAAGTTCGGTGAGACAGCCAGCGCTTTTTCGAAGTAGCTCTTCGCGGCTGTTGCATTGCCTTTTACCTGCGATATCTGGCCGAGTTGAAATTCCGACGCGCCATCTTCCGGGCTCAGCTTTAACTCCATGCTGAACTGCTCTGCAGCTTCGTCTAAAGCTTTGCCCTCATGACTCTGTAACAGTAAAGCGCGGCCAAGGCGAAAATGTAAGTCAGGCGCTTCGGAATTAAGCTCAATTGCCTTCCGGTACTCGCTGGCTGCAGCACTAAACTGGTTCTCAATTTCGAAAATTTCGCCCGAGAGTTCATGAACCCGGTACGAACCCGGCGTTTTCTGAAACATGGCCAGAGTCGCATCGTTGAACAGCCGCATGTGCATCTTCGCAGCCATGTAAAGCACATCCGGATCGCTCGGAAATTGTTTTTGCAGGCCTGAGAGCAACTGAAACGCACCTTCCGCGTTGCTTTGGGCCAACTCGCATTTTACGGCCGCCAGCCCCGTTAACCGTTGAAGCGTTCGATCGTGAACTGGCCCAGTTAAGAGTGGAAGTGCCTGCTTACAGTCGCCTGTAGCTGCGTCGGAGAGCCCCAGGAACGCACGCCCTTTTTCGTCTTTTGTCCCGGTCAGCTTCGCCTTCGCCAGCGAGTACCTCCCTTGCTGGAAAGCCGCAATTCCTTCGTCCACCAACGTTTGCGCGTTCAAAACAGCAAAGAAACCGATTACAACCGTGAAAAAGTTAATGACCCGCATCATCTAACATCAAATCTGCATTTCCGAACCGCCCGTGCTGTTTCCCTTCGTAAAGCCTGAAGCTCAATAGCGGCGGCGGACCCGGAGCGATGACTCCGCGTGGGCTTACCCGATCATCCGGTATCTCAATCGAATTTAGATAGCGCCCCGAGTGAGCAACTTGCTCTACAACGGAAACCTGATTGGCGCCGGATAGTATTAACCCTAGAAACAGCAGCCTCATGATCATCACCGCTAGCGCGAGTTCAACTCCTGCAAGGCGCGCCGTGCTCCTGAATCATCCGGCTTACGGTCCAGTAACGTCTGCATAAGCTGTCGCGCAGAATCTAGCTGCCCCAGCTTGATGTAGGTTCGGGCAAGATTCATGTAAAGTATAGTCTCATCCGGAGCTACTTCCACTCCATAGCGAAATGCTGCAACGGCATCACTGACTTTGCCCTGCTGCATGTAAAGCGCACCAAGATCGTTGATGGCATCGGGATACACATGGCGGAGAGTGATAGCGCGTTTGAAAGCTTGGCGCGCATCGTCCAATCGCTGCTGTTTCGCGAGTGCGAGACCAAGGCCATAAGCGGCTTCAGGTGACTGGCCGTCAAGATTTATTGCACGGCGAAAGTCGCGCTCAGCAAGCGAGAAGTTCTCATCGGTCAATTCGATCTGAGCAATTAGAAGCAGTACCCGAGCGTTATCCGGATTCCGTTTCAGTTTTTCCTGCAAGTACGGCATTGCTTGTGCCGTGTACCCGGCCCATAAGAATGCCACTCCGAATTTGAATATGTCGCGTTGTGGTCTCACTACGTACTGTCCCGCGAAGGGGAGGGCGAGGGTTGAGTGCTGTTCAATCTGCTGTATATCTTCCCGGCATTGTTCGCTGGATGGCACTCGCGCATATACCTTCACTGCCTGCCCGTTCTTATTTAACAGTAAAGCCAGTGGGGGTTGCAGGGTAGCCCGCCAGTCGAAAAGATAACGTCTGAAGATCTCGTACTGCCCGCGACGCTCTGGCGCAGCAGCCAGGTACTTGTCGTTGATAACGAAGAGCCCCGGCCCCGTCCGTGTTTCCGGCAAGGGAAGCGGTTCGAAGAGCCAGGTATCGGACAGAGCCTGAGCATTGTTGCTCTCCGGCTGCCTTGAAATTAAGACTGCAGCGGTTGTGAATGGCTTTGATTGCAGTTCCGACGAACCCTCAGTTATAAAGTAGGTTCTGCCTGCTTCGAGATTCGTTAGTGTTTGCTTTGCACCAGATGGCCACTGTATCAACACTTGCTTGACCACCGAAACGTTATTTAAACCGAAGAGCAGGCGTTTGCTGTGTTGCGATAAAAAGCCGGAGCCGGCCTCGAGCCATTTCGTCTGACTGTCTACTTGCACGCGCGCTCCGATTGCATCGCGGTTAGATTTGGTTCCTTTCAGGACGAACGCAATCGAGTGATGGCCACGCGCGCAGTTGTTTTGCAACACGCGCACCTGGGGACCCAAGCGACTTTTGAGGAGGATGTCAGGCCGCCCGTCACCGTCAAAGTCACACACGGCAAAGGCGCGTCCATCTTCAGCAAAGTCGAGTCCGCTTACGCCTGAGAAGTCAAAGTAGCGGTTGCCTCGCCGCCCATGCAGAACATTAGGCTCGTGGCCGCTCCAGCTGTAATCTTCACGAATGAACTGGTTGATAGCGTTCCAGCCATTCTGATAGGCAACCGACGGGGTAGCCTCATCCGGTGACTTATCCACCACCTGCCGCCAGAAGAAACTCATGAGGTCGCTTTGCGACGTGTTGGTCAACATGCCACAAGCAACAAAAAGCTCGGGGCTGCCGTCGTTGTCAAGATCGTGCCCGCCCGAGGCCCACGCCCAGCGACCGAAAGCCGCATGCTGAGTATCCGTTGCGTCCTCAAACGAGCCATCACCAAGATTTCGATAAAGTGAATTTCCGCGTGTGTGTAAGCGATATGCTTCGGCGGCTTGCTTTCCATGCGCGGGACCGAAATTGGGATCACGCACAACCCGCTGCCCGGCATCGGACCACATATTAGCGACATAGAGATCGGGCCGACCATCTCCGTCGTAATCGAACCAACTGGCACTCATCCCAGGGCCGATATCTTCCACTCCTGCTTGTTTCGCCTGATCTTCGAAGCGACCCGCCCGGTTCACATAAAAGTTCTTGCGGCCAAAATCATTGGCGACGTAGAGATCGGGCCAGCCATCGTCATTGAAGTCGCACCAGGCTGGCGCAAAACTGAACCGGTTATTGTTCTGATCGCTACCCGTCTGAGCCGTACAGTCTTCGAAATAGCCTCCTTCCGCGTTCAATCGGTTTCGAAACAGGAAGTTCGGTGGCCCGTTTTGAGCGTCGAAGTACGGCGCAGCGTACGTGTACTGCGCTTCACTCTGGAAATACACGTAGCAGCAGAGATACAGGTCCAGCTTACCGTCCCGGTCGAAGTCTGCGGCCGCCATGCCGGTAAAGTTGCCGCGTGGTGGCATGGCAAAGCGAAAGGCGTCGTCGTGCCGAATGAACCCATTTCCATCATTAAGGAATAGTGTTGGGCCGGCACTGCGAAGGACGACCAGGTCTTGGCGTCCGATATTGCGGAGATCCAAGAACAGCGCACAGGAAGTATCGTCCAGCAGTCCGCCTCCCCAATGCTCGGTTATGTCGGTCATGTATCCGTTATCGTTAAACTTAAAAAGTCGATTCGGCAGACCGCCCGGTTGACAAACGTAGACTTCATCCAGACCGTCGTTATCTATGTCCCCAACCGCGATGCCGTTACTGCCGTAAATGTCGATGCCGGTAGCAGGATCGAGCCGAGCGCGCCAGTATGGGATGCCACGGGAAAGCTGAGTGTGAAACGAAGCTAAGTCTCCGAACGCATCGGCTGTTATATCGCGAAACCAAGGTTCAGATGCGGTTGCAAGATGCTCCTCAATCGGCTCGAAGACTACGATCTGGCCATCTTGCCAGACCTGTTTCCAGAGGCCAATACGGTGTTGAAAAACTGATTTATTGCGACCGGAAATCTCATATCGGATGATATGGTTTGGCAAAGGATAGAACTCAATCCGGCGTATGGAGCCTAGTGATTGCAACCAACGCTTCCAGCCAGCGGCGATGTCCTTGTCCGAAGAATTGTAACGTGCCAGATGCAGGTCTGCCGCGATTGGTTCGTGAGTTTCGGGGCAAGGAGAAGAGCCCACGACGGAAGGTGCGAAGGGTAACCGCGCGGATTCTACTGCGGTGTGAAGACTCGACCTGATTTGCATGGCAAGCTTCTCACCAGCAAACGCATCCTGGCCTGGTTCGATCTGCTTTTCAAGATCCAAATATGGAGCGACACGCGGTCTCTCAGCTGCTGCTGCCCGGTTGTCTGGAGCAAGCGCGAGAGCCGAGAGCAGTGCCACGAATTGACGCCGCGAAGTTTCGAGTTCCAAACTGCCAGTCTAATGGGGGCGGCTTGTGAGAACTTGGTAAAAAGATTTTGAACTCCTGATAGATGTTGAAGAAGATCAAGTTAGCAATTCTAAACGCGGCAGATGCGTCCGGCATGTCGCAACTCGCTTTAAAGTCGTCATGGCGGCGGCAGAAGCTGCTGATTCTCTGCTATCACGGCATCAGTTTGGCGGATGAGCACCAGTGGGATCCGGGCCTATATATGTCGCCGGATCTGCTCCGGCAACGCTTCGAATATCTCAGGCGAGCAAAGGCAAATGTCCTGCCATTGGGTGAGGCGGTTACGCGGCTATATGCGGGCGACTTGCCGCCGCGGACGGTAGCAATCACGTTTGACGATGGGTTTTACGACTTTAGAGCGAGGGCTTGGCCGCTGGCACAGGAGTTCGGTTATCCTCTTACCGTTTACCTTACGACCTACTACAGCTACTTCAATCGCCCGGTTTTCGATCCAGCCTTGAATTATTTGTTGTGGAAAGGCCGAGGCCACAAACTACTGCTTCAGGAAGCAATGACCGAGCCGGTTCAACTCGCTGATAATTCGTGGCGTACAGTGGCCGGCAAGCTGTATCGATATGCGACGGAAGCCAAGCTTTCAGGCCGTGAAAAAGACGAATTTCTACAGCATTTGAGCACCGCTCTTACCATTGACTACGAAGAGTTCTGCCGGAAAAGACTGCTGCACCTGATGACGCCGGAAGAGGTAGCGGAGGTGCGTGTAGCCGGAGCGGACGTGCAGATGCATACGCACCGTCATCGAGTGTCCAACAACAGGGGCCAGTTTGAGAAGGAGATTACGGAGAATCGTGACTGCATTCAGCAGATAACCCACGAACGGGCCCAACATTTTTGCTATCCAAGCGGCTTTTACATCCCTGAGTACTTAAAGTGGTTGCAGGAATTGAAGGTACAGTCAGCCACCACCTGCGTGCCGGGAATCGCGACACCAAGCACAGCTCCTTTGTTGCTGCCGAGGCTGGTCGACACTTCGACCGTGACTGCTGCCGAGTTCGGAGGATGGGTTAGCGGGCTGGCCAGTCTGCTTCCGAAGCGCAGGTTTCAGATGGATCAAGGTTCTTATCTTTCGGATGAAGAGCGCGGATGAGGAGCGCGGGTGAGTAGCGATTGTTCACCGTACAATACAGTAAGTGAATGTTCTGGTAATCAGCGATGTCCACGCGAACTGGACTGCGCTGCAGGCTGTGCTCCAACATGCTGCCGGCCGATATGACCAGATAGTCTGTTGCGGAGATCTGGTTGGCTACAACGATAGTCCAGGACAAGTTGTGGATTGGACTGGTGTTAACTGCACGGCGGTTATACGGGGCAATCATGACAAAGCAGTGGCGGATGGCGAAGGTTTGGAGTGGTTTAACGATGTTGCCAAAGCAGCGGCGGTTTGGACTAGTCGCGTCCTGAACCGGGCGCAGATTGAATACTTGCAGCGCTTGGACCGAGGTCCAATTGCGCTCGAGCATTTTCATATGTGGCATGGGTCGCCGCGGAATGAAGACGAGTACGTAACAAGTTCGCGAGAGGCTGCTGAATGTTTTTCCTACTTCGACCTGCCGCTTGCCTTTTTCGGACACACCCATATCCAGGGCGGATTTTTCCGTACGCGAGGCAAGGTCGGCCTTCTGCCCGCGCCTAAGCGGAAAGAGGCAGAGCGCGTTCTGGAGTTAGAACCGGACGTGCTTTACATGGTGAATCCGGGGTCGGTAGGCCAGCCCCGTGACGGAGACCCGCGGGCGGCATATGTGTTGTTTAACTCTGAGCAACGCACGGTAACATTCAATCGCGTGAGTTACCCGATCGATCAGACAGCGCGCGGGATTCGCGAGGCCGGGTTACCCGACGTGCTCGCGCTCAGGCTCTTCCAGGGTTTCTAACAGCACGGGTTCGTCTGCTTCGAGGGTGGGGGGCGCTGCTGTAATCTGGAGCAGCGGCGATTGCGTCAGGTCAGCCGCGAAGTAATCGCGAAGTCTTAGCGCTGCCACTTTACCGACCACCTTAGTCAGATCTTCAACCGACGATTGCCGAACCCGCTCCAGGCTACCAAAGACCTTCAAAAGCTTTCCGACTGTTTTTTCGCCGATGCCGGGAACTTGATGCAGTTCCGATGTGAGCCGCTGAGCGTTCCGACGCGTGCGGTGAAATGTGACTGCAAATCGATGCGCTTCGTCGCGGATGGTCTGCACCAAATGCAGAATGGGCGAGAACTTGTCGAGGATGATGGGTTCGTCTTCCTGGCCGTAGACATAGATCCATTCTTCGCGCTTGGCAATGGACGCAAGCGGCTGAAGAGTGACACCAATCTCTTCGAGCGCATCGGCAGCAGAATGCAATTGGCCAAGTCCACCATCGACAATGATCAGCCCTGGGAAGGTGGCTTTCTCCTCTTGTAGCTTTGAGTAACGGCGAGTGATCACCTCGCGCATAGAAGCAAAGTCGTTATTGCCAACGACGGTTCGAATGATGAACTTCCGGTAGTCGGATTTCTTCATTTTGCCGTCTTCCCAGACGACCATGCTCGCAACCTTGTCGGTGCCCTGGATGTGTGAAATATCAAAGCACTCAATACGCCGCGGCGGCTCGGGTAAGTTCAGCGCATCCTGCAGCGCCTCGGAAATCGCTTTTGAAGATGGCTTCAATGTGCGGAAACGCCCATCGAAGCTGTGTTTGGCATTAGTTCCGACTAAGTCGAGCAGTGCCTTCTTGGCGCCTCGCTGTGGGGTGGCGATATCGACTTTGCGCCCGCGTAAGTCGGTCAGAAACTCTTCAAGTTCTTCGCGATCTTCGAAGTCAGCGGGCACGTGGACGGTGCCCGGTATGTATTTGCTGTTCAGGTAAACCTGTTTCAGCAGCGCGCCCATAAACTCGGAAGGATTGAACTCGTCCTGATCTTCCCAGAAGAAGTCGCGGCGATCAACGATTTTTCCGTTGCGGAGATGGAACAGGTTGACGGCGATCAGCGGAGGTTCGGCGTGGTAAGCGAAGATGTCGACGTTCTCGCCATCGGCTGAGGCCATCTTTTGACGCTGTTCCATCTCGCGCACCGTCGTGATGAGATTGCGGAAATTCGCTGCTTCTTCAAAACGCATGTCTTCAGCGGCGGCAGTCATGCGGTTTTCAAGGTCGTCCGCAAGATCGCGGTGACGGCCTTCCAGAAAGAGTCGAACATCGCGAATAGCTGAACCGTAAGTAGATTCGTCCGTAAGCCCAGCTACACACGGGCCAAGGCAGCGATGGATGTGGTACTGAAGGCAGGGATGTATGTGCCGCCGATTAAAGTCGAGTTTGCAGGAAGGAATTTTGAAGTAGCGATGGATAAAGTGAACCAGGCGGTGAGCCAGATTGCCAGGGAAGTACGGACCGTAGTAGCCGGCACCATCCTTGAGGATGCGGCGCGTAACATAAACTCGCGGAGACTTTTCGTTAGTGAGCTTAATGTACGGGAAAGTCTTGTCATCGCGCAACAGGATGTTGAATCGCGGCTTATATTGCTTAATGAGATTGTTTTCGAGGGCCAGTGCCTCTTTGTTGTTATCGACCTGAATAAAATCGATGTCGCGCGCAGTTGCGATTAGGCTTCCGGTTTTTGCTTCGGCCAGCCGGTCTTCGTTGAAGTAACTTCGCACGCGGCTGCGAAGATTCTTCGCCTTGCCGACGTACAGAACGGTTCCTTCACCGTCTTTGTAGAGGTAAACACCGGGCTGGGTGGGAAGCTGCGCTACTTTTTCGCGTAGTTCCATGGCAGCTATAATTCAATTGTGACACGCATTTATGCACTTGCCTGTCTCCTGGCCTTATTAACTTTGCAGGCTATTGCGGGGCAGAGCCAGAGTGCTTCGGCTCCACAAACCTCCACAGCCCAGGCGCCGAGCCAAGCTCAGGCTACTCATCCATCTGACGAGGAAAATCCGCCGGAAGAGGACGAATCGGTAGCTCCGGAGAAGTACGTTTTGAATCCGCTGGAGTCAGAGCGGAACGTAAAAGTTGGAAACTACTATTGGCATCACGGAAAATTTCGAGCCGCTGCTGAACGATACCAGCGTGCGACGAAATACAACCCGAGTTCGCCTGAGGCGTTCTTCAAGTTGGGCGAGGCAGAGCAGAAGCTGAACCATGCCGATTCAGCCCGGGCGTGTTTTCAGAAAGTTGTGGACTTGGCTCCTGATTCCAAGCTAGCCAGCGCAGCCCGGAAGAAGGTTGGCAGTAAGGGCTAGATGCGCTTGGCGGAATGCTTTCCGGCAAGAACGGAAGCAGAGTTACCTGTTATATTAGGGCCACTGTAGGCCCGGAACAGAGTTTATCGCCCAGTCCACTACAGAATGCGGCGCTTGGGCTTTGTTGATTTCCTGCGCTTCTTTAGCATCTGAGCAGTCATCATATTTGTCAGAGCTTTGAACCCGATCTCGTAGTCAGGGAACAGGTCAATGTACTGAGTTGTGCGCGAAATCTCAGTTGGCACCTCGCACTCGCTCAGGCGCACAGGCACAAGGAATATATCATCGAGCGGTACACGGTCGGCAACGTCGAGTGCATGTCTCAGTTCGCACTGGAAGTGGCCGCGCTTGGTGACTG
This sequence comes from uncultured Bryobacteraceae bacterium, assembly GCA_964248065.1. GTDB lineage: Bacteria > Acidobacteriota > Terriglobia > Bryobacterales > Bryobacteraceae > Bog-105. Next base: position 54,930 of record CAXTWQ010000008.1, read on the forward strand.
AGCGATGTGAGAAGTTGACCAGGATAAAATCCGTGACGTCGATTGTACGCTCGATTGCGCGCGGCCAGTTTTGCCCCGGTACGAGCTTTTCGACATCCATCCATGGTTCAAAGCCGGCCTTCTGCAGATGCTGATAGAGCTTTCTGACCATCGGGCGATCTTCTTCGGCATAAGCTAGAAACACACGGATACGTTCGCTCGGCTGAAAGATGACCTCGTTGTTTTCCAGGCCGAACTTGCCGAGTCCGTCTATCTCAATCGGTGTGCCCTCGCGCAGGCATCGGGCAATCAACTCCTGCAGTGCATCCCCGCGTACGACTTCACTCATTTTTTGTCCTTTGATTCTTTAGCGGGCGGCTTAGGAGGGTTACTGTCCGGCGTCTTCTCCCCCTGCTTTTCGGTCTGCTTCAAATCCTTCAACAGGCCATAGACGAGACTGTCTACATCATCGGCCGCCTTGGCCTTTGACGTGTGGGATTGCTTGGCAAGCTTCGCTGCCAATTCGCGTTTGTTCATTACCTGAAAGTAGGCGGGCCGGCAACAGGAACATGCGAAGCTGGCCACGTGTACTCGGCAGTAAGTTATTGAATGGTAGGGAATTACCGCAGTTTGAGGTATTGCAAGATATTTGTGAACGCGCTATTCGCCGCGCAGAACTTCGAGCGGGCGCTGATCTAAAATACGCGCGCTTGCGAGCCATCCGGCAAGGTTGGCAAGCAGGGCCGTGCCCACGGTTACGACCAGAAGAGACAACCAATCAAACTCGAATGGAGCGTCGATAAAGCGCTCTGAGATCAAGCCGGTAAACACATTGGCAAGCAGGCCTCCAATCAGGCCGGCGATGATACCGAGGATGGAAAATTCGACCGAGAAGATGCGGCTGATAGTGGCACGCGTACCCCCAAGCGTCTTCAAAATAGCTACTTCGCGTATGCGACGGTAACGAGTACCGGCGATGCTTGAGGAAAGAATAATGATGCCCGCGCAGATGGCGAACATAGCCAGGAACTGAATGACGATCGCTACCTGATCGACGGCCTGCTGAATGCTCTTCAGTACATCGGCCAGGTTCATCACCGTAACTGTTGGAAAGCGGTCGAACAGAACGGCCTCGACGCTGGGAATCTGCGCAGCATCGACATGGGCGGCGCCGTAATACACGACGGGATACCCGCGAAGAGCAACGCGAGGAAAGACCAAATCGTAACGAACAGGTGCACGCTGCAAACGGCGGAACACGGCAACCAGGGGGGCAGAAACCGTGCGACCGGCAATCTGAAACTGTAGTCGGTCGCCAACCCTAAGATTGTAATCGCGCGCGATGTCCTCTGAAACGGCGAGCTCCGGCACGCTGATTTCGGGGTTCCACCAAACACCGCGCTTTACCTCAACGCCATCAGGAACGCCGTTGGCGGTGGTAAGGCGCACGGTCTGTAATTGATCCTTGCGCTGCTTGGTAAGGTTCAAATGATCGGTTGCCACATCGTTCTTGGCCAACATGCGAGCGACGATGTAACCAACTAGTTGCAGCTTACCGGTGACGCCGGGTTGTGATTCGACCAGGTTGGAAACGGCTCCGGTATCCCGCACATCGAGTAGAAAGAGATTGCCCTCGCGGCCCGGACCTTCACTTGCAATATTGCGCAGGATAGTGTTCTGAAGCAGGTAGGTGGTCAGCGTAAACATAACGCCGATGCCGAGAGCGACTAAAACTGAGCGAGCCTGATTGCCAGGGCGATATAGATTGGCAAAGCCATGACGCAGCCACGGAGCGAGACCCGAATGGGCGAGATTAACTACGCGCCGTAGACCAGCAAGAAGCAGAGCAGCGAAGCCAGTCAGCAGGAGAATACTTACAGCAAGTCCGCCGATAAAATAGAAGCCCATCTTCCATGAAGCACTAAGCCAGACAGCAATGCCTGTGAAGCCGCTGAGAATTAGCAGAGCGCCAAGAAGGCTGGGCCACTTATCACGCCACTGCTTTGCGGAGGCCGATTCCGCATCGTCCATATTGCGGCGAAGTACCAGGCTAGGGCGCACATCGCGAATGTTCAACAGCGGCGGAACTGTGAAGAACAGCGTTGCTAGAATGCCGAGGCACATGCCTTGCAAACTAAACGACCAATCCCAAGGAACTTGCGGAAGCAGATCGAATACCTGCTTCATCAGGAGCGGAAATGATTTCTGGACCAGCGCGCCCACAGCAACGCCTAGCAATCCGCCTGCAATGCCAAGCCAGAGAGTCTGGATTAAATAGATCTGAATCACTTGAGTTGAGCGTGCACCCAGCGCCTTGAAGACAGCGATGGTATCCATGCGTTGCTGCAGGTGAGAGTACATGGCCATGGCCACACCCAGGGAGCCAACGATCAATGCAATCAAACTAATCAGACTTAAGAACGTAGTGGTGTTGTCAAGTGCTTTGCCAACGGCGGGACTACCTTCGCGATAGTCGCTGATATGAATGCGAGGCATCACAGCTTGCAGGCCAGCGCGTAAATGGTCAAGGTCGGCACCGGGTTTCAGCTTGAACAAGAAGCGTTGCGCAGCGCGGCTGCCGAATTGAATCAGGCCGGTGCGGTCGAGTCCGCCTCGGGTAATGATGGCGCGCATACCAGGGCCAAAGCCGGAGGCGAGTCGATCGGGTTCACTGATCAGCGTGCCGGTGATACGAAAGTCTTGGCCACCCAGGCGGATCTGCTCTCCCTGTTTTACTTTCAAGCGCAGAAGCAACTCCGGCGTTACCACAGCAGAAGCATCGTCGCTGAGCAGTGTGCGGAGACTTCGGGCAGGTTCTAACTTGAGTTCGCCGTAATAGGGATAGCTTTGGGGATCCACGGCTTTCACCGCAATCATCTGCGGCGTGCCTCCGTTCAGTCCGCGCGCCATTGAAACGGTCTCTGTGATTTGGCTGAGCTGCCCTGCCTCCGTACCAAGAGCGCGTATGCGGTTCATCTGATCGGGCGTAGGATCGCTCCAGGTTTGTCCTTGTACATCGGCCGCAATCAGTTGTTTGGCATTGTGCAGCAGCATGCCGCTAAACGCGTACCCAAAGCCTTTAACGCCGCTTAGAGCTGCCACACCGACAGCGACGGCCAGGGTTACGAACAGAAATTTGGCGGGTGCTGCTTTGAGATCGCGCCAGGCAATCTTAGAAGCGGTTTGGAGAAACACGGGTTACGCTTCCACCAATCGGGAAGAGAGCTGATCACTGACAACGAAGCCATCCGAAAGCGAGAGAACGCGATCGGCATAGTCAGCCAGATGAGCGTCGTGGGTGACTAATATGAGCGTCGTCCGTTCTTCCTGATTGAGCTGCAGCAGCAATTCGAGAATGTGCCTTCCATTTGCCGTGTCAAGATTGCCGGTCGGTTCATCAGCCATCAGGATGGGCGGTCGAGTGATGAAAGCCCGAGCCAGAGCAACTCTCTGCTGTTCGCCGCCAGACAGTTGCACTGGATAGTGATGTCCGCGGTTCGCCAGACCGACTCGCGCAAGCAAATCTTTAGCACGCTGCCGGGCGGAAGCGACCGTTCCACTGAGCTCTGCCGGCAGCAGAACGTTTTCTTCCGCTGTCAATGTAGGCACCAGTTGGTAAGACTGAAAAACAAAGCCGAGTTTGCGGCCGCGGAGACGAGCCAATTCGTCCTCACGCATCCGGCTAATGTCGACGCCGTCCACGACGATTCGGCCCGACGACAAAGTATCAAGGCCCGCCAGCAGCCCGAGTAGCGTACTCTTTCCGCTACCGGACGGACCCATAATGGCGATAAACTGACCAGCTGGAATGGTGAATGAGAGGCCCTTGAGGATCTCGACCCGGCTGCCGCGGTTCTCGATTATTTTCCACAGGTCGGTGACCTCGATAGCGTTGGGCGGCATCGTTTCGGGTTGCATGTCAATCTTGATGATGTGAGGAAAGCGCGGTTCAATCTTATTTTTGCAGCTTGCCTTGCCGGGTTACTTTGCCTTGCATCCTGTGGCCACCAGGAAGAGAAGCATGCAAGTGGTACGGCACCTGCTGCGGCGCAAGCCACCGAGCCCGCCGCGTCCAGTAATGGGAAAGACGCAGCGCAGGCTACTCCGGTTGCCGTGGCTGCGAACGCTCCGGTGATTGTTACGTTCGGCGACAGTTTGACCGCCGGTGTTTCCGGTCGAAGTTATCCCGAACAGTTGCAGGATCTACTACTCAATAGCGGTTATCAATACCGAGTAGATAACCAGGGAGTAAGCGGCGACACCACAACCGATGGACTGGCCCGTATCGATAACGTAATTGCCGCTCATCCGGCGCTGGTGCTGCTGGAGTTTGGTGGCAACGACGGACTGCGCGGAGTTCCCGTCGAGTCAACCCGCAAGAACCTGGATGACATGATTACGCGACTGCAAAGCGCAAAGCTTCAAGTGGTGCTGCTTGGTATCACGCTGCCGCCGAACTTCGGGCCGGATTACGTGAAGCCGTTCACCGCGATGTTCCCGCAGTTGGCAAAGAAGCACAAGATTCAGGTGTTTCCGTTCTTGCTGCTGCATGTGTACCAGAATGGAGAACTCATGCAGCCGGACGGCATCCATCCAAATGGCGAAGGAAACAAGATTGTTGCGCAGGACGTGTTCGGGCTGATCCGGCCGATGCTTCAGAAGAAGAGCTAACCCGTCGTGAGCTACCCGGAGTCGGTTCGATACTTGTATGCGCTCGGGAATGAGCTGAAAGCAGGGGCCAAGTTTGGGCTTGAGCGGATGCTCATTCTGCTCGGTGAGCTGGGCCATCCTGAGCGTGGTCGTCGCTTTGTTCATGTAGCCGGAACAAACGGGAAAGGTTCGGTTTCTGCTACAGTCGCTTCCGTTCTAAAAGAGGCAGGGTTCCAGACCGGGCTCTACACATCGCCGCACTTGCAGCAGCCTACTGAACGCATCCAGATCAATGGTCAACCTATTTCGGATCGCGAGTTTGCCGCGGCTTTCGACCAGGTACATGCAGGGGCAGAGAGTTTGCTAAGGCGCGATGCTATCGATGCGCACCCGTCTTACTTCGAAACCGTAACAGCGATGGCTCTGCTTGTTTTTCGTGAACGTTGTGAGATCAGCGTGATTGAGGTTGGGCTCGGTGGGCGGCTGGATGCAACCAATGTGATTGAGCCCGAGCTGTGTGTGATCACGCCTATATCGTTTGACCACGAAGCGTATCTGGGGAACACCATTGAAGCGATTGCAAGTGAGAAGGCGGGCATCCTTAAGTCTGGTGTTCCCGTCGTTGTAGCCCGGCAGCCTCCTGCGGCTAAGCGCGTGATTGAGACGAAAGCGAAGCAACTCGGGGCAAGAGTGGTCGATCAGGAAAAAATAGCCTTGAGCAATGTGGAAGTCACACGCTGCGATTGCCGGTTCGACCTGGAGGGCGAGTCATTTCGATTTGCATTGGCGGGCCGCCACCAGGTAGAGAACGCCGCAAGCGCGGTTCTCGCCTGCCGCGAGTTAGGAATTGAGCTCGACGATACACGGCGTGGTCTTGATAGCGTGCGATGGCCAGGTCGGTTGGAAACAGTTGCTCACGCGCCCGAGCTAATCCTCGATGGCGCTCATAACCCGGCAGGAGCAGCGGCGCTGGCCGATTATATTCGTGAATGTGGCGGCGGCCAGCCAGTATGGATGGTCTATGGAGCCATGCGGGACAAGGCCATCGACGAAGTCATCAGCCAGCTATTTCCACTTGCCCAACGGCTGATTTTAACTGCGCCCGACATGCCGCGCGCTTTGCGGCCAGAGGCCATTGCTGAGATGACCGACCATTCAAATGTGACGGTTACCCGGACTGTGGCTGAGGCTTTAGCAGTGGCGCGCACAGCACCGGCTGAAGCACTGGTCTTCATCACCGGATCATTATTTGTCGTCGGAGAAGCGCGGGAGATCCTGTTCGAAGAGCCGCTTAGAATAGAGTGTTCATGAAAAGGCTGCGTGGCCTGCTAATCGCCGATCCTGTTGTCATCTTGACTACGGTCATTTTGGGTACCGTCAACATTGCCGTCTCGTTTTTCGATCCCAAAGGTCACCAGCAGATTCGTCTGGCGCGACTCTGGTCCAAGATACTCCTAGGCGGCTGCGGCATCGACGTCCAGGTGGAAGGCCTTGAGCAACTTGACCTACGCGGCAGCTATGTGTTTGTTGCGAATCATGCCAGCTATATGGATACGCCGGTAGCGATCGCAAAGATACCAATGCAGTTCCGGTTTTTGGCCAAACGTGGTTTGTTCAAGATTCCTTTTCTGGGCCAGCACCTGACCAAAGCAGGACATATTCCAGTGGACCGCGGAGACCCAAGGTCAGCAGTTAAGACGTTGAGTGTGGCAGCCGACGCTATTCAACAAAGGCACATCTCGCTTCTGATCTTTCCCGAAGGAGGTCGGTCCCACGACGGTAAGCTGCAGGGCTTCAAGGATGGTGCCGCTTACATTGCAATCAAAGCCGGAGTGCCGCTTGTCCCTTTGGTGCTGATCGGTACGGACCAAGTGTTGCCTTACGGGAGCGGAGTTGTCACATCGGGCAAAGTTACTCTGCGGGTGTTGACCCCGATTCCTACCGATCGCTTAACCTCAAAAGACAGAGTACGAGTAACAGAGGAAATTCATGCGCAGTTCAAAGCGCACCTTGAGGGTGATCGTCACCCAGAGCCCGCCACGGTCTAATAAGACAATTTAAAAACTAGCAGCAGCCAGTCTTGGCCAGAACAATTTCGCCGATCTGCACAAGCGTTGGATAAACGCCCGTGTAGCAGGAGTAGCAAAACTCCTGATTATCATCGCGGATCGCGGTTCGCAAAGCGTCAAGGGGCAGATAGGAGAGCGAATCAGCTTCGACGTAATCGCGAATTTGGTCGATTGTGTTACGCGCACCGATCAACTCTTCCTTAGATGGCGTATCAACTCCGTAGTAACACGGCGAGACTGTGGGCGGACATGAAATCCGAAGATGCACCTCACGTGCGCCGGCGTTCCGCACCATGCGAACAATCTTTCGGCTGGTAGTGCCACGAATGATGGAATCGTCAACCAGAATAACGCGTTTACCTTCCAGCAAGTGACGGATTGGGTTCAGCTTCAGCTTGACGCCGAAATCCCGAATCTCTTGCGATGGCTCAATGAAGGTGCGGCCCACATAGTGGTTCCGAATCAGCGCTTGACGATACGGAATACCAGACTCAGCCGCATAGCCAATAGCCGCCGTAACGCCCGAATCAGGCACAGGCACAACAACATCGGCATCTACCGGATGTTCACGGGCCAGCAGGCGACCCATCCGTTCACGAGACTCGGAGACTGACTTGCCAAACACCACTGAATCAGGGCGTGAGAAGTAGACGTGCTCGAAAGCGCAGTGCGCGGTAACGCCCGGCCTGGTATAAAACTCCCGCGTTAGGCCTTCCGGACCAACAATGACCATCTCACCAGGCTGCACGTCGTCGACGTACGTTGCGCCAAGCAGATCGAACGCACAGGTTTCAGAAGCAAAAACCGTGGCCTGCTTGCCATCAGACATCTCTAACCGACCCATGGCAAGCGGACGGAACCCATGCGGATCGCGCGCAACGATAATGCGATTCTGCGCCAGAAATACGAGCGAGAAAGCACCTTCAATTTGCAGCAGTGCATCACGCAGCGCTCCGGACAGCGTGCGTTCGTGTGAACGCGCAACCAAATGCAGAATTACTTCGGTGTCGCTGGTCGATTGAAAAATGGACCCGTCCCGCTCCAAATCGTCACGCAGTTCAATGGCATTGGTCAGGTTGCCATTGTGCGCAACGGCTACTTGCCCTTTACTGCACGCTACCGATAGCGGCTGGGCGTTGGCCAGTGTGGTCGCTCCAGCAGTGGAGTAGCGGGTGTGACCAATGGCCAGATCACCTGGCAACTGATTGAGAACATCAGGAGTGAAGATGTCAGCCACGTGCCCCATTTTTCGGACACTATGTATCTTCTTACCATCGCTGGACGCGATACCCGCGCTTTCCTGCCCACGATGTTGCAGCGCATAAAGCCCCAGGTAAGAAAGGTTAGCCGCTTCCGGGTGCCCGTATATCGCAAATACGCCGCACTCCTCATGGAGCTTATCGAAAGGAACTTCGGTTTCCAAAGAGATCGCAGTTGTATCTGACATGGAATGGTTAGACCAGGACGGGATGGCGCAGAAGAGCTTCGAATGAGTTGGCCCAGAGGTCTTCCAACTCGTCGACGCGACTGTCAACCAGCACTTGTTCGCGGTTTCGAATCAGCACTCTCGATTTGAGTGTAACGCCAATTGTCACTGCTTCGACACCTTTCTCCCGGGCTGCTGCCAATATTCTTTCAGGGCTGCTAGTGGAGAGCAGTATCCGGGAGGGTGCTTCGTGAAACAACAATATTTCGGGCGACAGGTAGGAGTCAAGATTCACATCCACGCCCATTGAGCCGGTTGCAAAGCAGCTTTCCGCCAGTGCGACTGCCAGACCGCCCTCGCCCAAATCGTGAGCCGACTCAATTGCGCGAGAGCGAACCAGTTCACGGACGACAGACTGCACCCGCCTCTCGTAGTCCATGTCGAGCTTTGGCGGGCAACCCCAAAGAGCATCGTGGATTACCTTGGCGTACTGCGTCCCGCCCATCTCCTGTGAGTTAGAAACTCCGACGCCTCCCAGCAGCACCAGAGTATGACCCTCGCCCTTAAAGCCAATGCCAACTGGCAGAGCGGTGGGTAGCGTACCGACGATCCCCACTACCGGGGTAGGCAGAATAGGATTACCCAGCGTTTCGTTATAGAGGCTGACGTTGCCGCCCGTCACCGGCACGTCAAAGAACCGGCAAGCATCCCCTAAGCCTTCGAGAGACTCTACAATCTGGGCCATAATCTCCGGGCGCTCCGGATTGCCGAAGTTCAGATTGTTGGTGGTAGCAATAGGAAGCGCGCCTACCGTTGAAAGATTGCGGCAACATTCGGCAACGATAAGCCTCGTACCTTCGCGCGGGTCCAAGGCACAGTAGCGGCCATTGCCGTCAAGCGACATGGCAACGGAGGTGTGCGTTCCCTTAATACGAACGACCGCTGCATCTGAACCCGGCCCTGCCACTGTGTTGGTGCGTACCTGGTGATCGTACTGCTGCCAGATCCAACGCTTGGAGCACAGATCAGGCGAGGCAAGTAGCGCCTTCAAATCCGCCGTGAGGCTGGAGCTGCGAAGCGGTGGACCTTGTTCCGGGGCAACTCGCAACGGTGCCGTGTACGGACGGTTATACCGAGGAGCCTCATCGGCCAGCGCCCGGTTGGAGATCTCGGCCACAACCTCGCCAGAGTTCCTCACCCGCAGCATGCCGTCGGCAGTTACGACACCTATCGTTGCCGCATCCAGGCCCCATTTGTGGAATACAGTGTAGAGTTCGCCCTCGCGGCCCTTTTCGGCCACCAGCAGCATGCGTTCCTGCGATTCCGAGAGCATGATCTCGTACGGCGTCATGCCGGTTTCGCGCTGCGGCACCAAGC
>CAXTWQ010000008.1:64440-68475 GCA_964248065.1 uncultured Bryobacteraceae bacterium
AGCTTAAATCAATGTCAATACCTGTTCCGGCTCGACTTCCCATTTCGCAGGTGGAGGAAGTTAGCCCGGCGGCGCCCATGTCCTGAATGCCGACAATGGCACCAGTTTTCATGGCCTCAAGGCACGCCTCAAGCAGCAGCTTTTCCATAAACGGGTCGCCCACTTGGACGTTAGGCCGTTTTTGCTTCGACTCTTCGGTGAACTCAGCCGAGGCCATTGACGCGCCATGAATGCCATCGCGTCCCGTCTTTGCCCCCACGTAAAGAACAGGGTTACCGACGCCAGTGGCCTTACCATAAAAAATTTCGTCGTGGCGAAATACGCCGAGCGCAAACACGTTTACCAGCGGATTGCCCGAGTAGCTTTCGTCCAAAACGCACTCTCCGCCTACCGTTGGCACACCGAAGCAATTGCCATAGTGAGAGATGCCGGAAACAACGCCCTCCAGGATGTGGCGATTTCGCTGTCCGGCTTCCGTGTCATCGAGTTTGCCGAAGCGAATGGAATCGAGAACAGCAATCGGGCGCGCGCCCATGGTGAAGATGTCGCGCAATATACCGCCGACGCCGGTTGCGGCTCCTTGGAACGGCTCGATGAAGCTGGGGTGGTTGTGGGATTCGATTTTAAATGCGATCGCCAGCCCATCACCTATGTCTATGATGCCAGCGTTTTCGCCGGGACCCTGGAGAACATGAACGCTTTCAGTGGGCAGCTTCTTCAGGTGGACTCGAGTGCTCTTATACGAGCAGTGTTCGCTCCACATCACACTGAATATGCCCAACTCGGTAATGGTGGGTTCACGTCCAAGAAGCTGTAAGATTTTGTCGTACTCGCCGTCTGTCAACTGATGTGCAGCCACCACATCAGGAGTAATGTTGCTCATCGGGAAAGGGCAGGGGCAACAGCGGCCAGCATCGATTGCAGCAGCACAAGACCGTCAGTGTTGCCCAGCAGCGGATCGGCAGCACGCTCAGGATGAGGCATCATACCGAGTACATTGCGCCCTTCACTCACGATGCCGGCGATATTCCGAAGTGAGCCATTCAAACTGTTCACATACCGAAGCACCACTCGATCCTCACGCTCTAGAGCGTCGAGGGTTTCTTGGTCGGCAACATAACAGCCCTCGCCGTGAGCCACCGGAAGCTGGAGCACTTGCCCCGTCTGAGCGGAACTTGTGAAGGGAGAATCAGTCGAGGCAATCTGGACCGGCACCGTCCGGCACACGAACTTAAGGTCCGAGTTACGCACCAGAGCGCCGGGAAGCAGACCAGCCTCGGTCAAGACCTGGAAACCATTGCATACGCCCAAAACCGCGCCGCCTTCGGAAGCAAATTTCCTGACCGCAGCCATCACGGGAGAGAACTTCGCAATGGCCCCGCAGCGCAGGTAGTCCCCGTAAGAGAAGCCGCCAGGAAGTATTATCGCGTCCAGATTGGAGAGAGTGCTCTCCTGATGCCAAACATAGGTCGCTTGCGCGCCCAGATTAGCTGAAAGCGCGTACCAGGCATCGTGGTCGCAGTTACTTCCCGGGAATACAACTACGCCAATGTTCATGTGGGCCGAAAGGAGCTAAGCTGTGGTGGCCGGAGCCGCGACCTTCTTGCGCGTGGCGCGCCGCTTTTCAACCGGAGGCTGACGATCACTCTTCTTCAAGGCTGGCAAAACCATGGAGGTAACAAACTTCTTCTCTCCATGCTCGTCAAACTTGATCACGACATACTCGTCATTACAGGTCATAACTGAGCCAAGACCGAACTTAGTGTGCTCAATCTGAGCGCCTGTGGCATATGCCGGTTTACTAGCCATGGCTATTAGTTTCCTCAGTTAATTGTAACAATTTACACGAGATTTTGTCGACACAGTTCCCGCTAAGCGCTCCGTGCCAGGTAGGCCAGACCAAGAATCCATATAATGGTCAGAGCAAAGTCTATGGAGGATCTTAAAAAGAAGCTGCAGGATGAGATTACGGCCTTGGAATATGAGCTGCGGAACGAGCTACCGAAAGAGATCCTGAAAGCCAGGGAGCACGGCGACCTGAGCGAGAATGCGGAGTATCACGCGGCGAAGGAAAGACAGGCATTCGTGAACGCGAAGCTTGGGCAAGCGCAGGCCCGGTTACGGGAGTTTTCGATGATTGATTTCTCGAAAATACCGAAAGACCGGGTGGGTCTAGGCTCCCAAGTGGTTGTTCTCGATATCGATAAGAACGAGGAGACGACCTACAATCTCGTAACAAGCGAGGAGGCCGATGTCTCTAAGGGCAAGATTTCCACCTCTTCGCCTATTGGTAAAGGGCTGCTGGGGAAGCGCGTCGGCGACACTGTCAGATTCCAGATACCAGGTGGTTTCAGAGAGATGGAAGTTCTTAGCCTATTGACTATTCACCAGGTCAGCTCTTCCTGAGTTTCAGGAGCATAGAAGCCATCATGACTTACACGCGCGCTATCGGTATTGGAGCAAATAAGATTATCCTGCTCATCGTGCGTGGGTTGGCGCTTTCGAAGATTAATCCGAATGTTCTTACTTTTTTTGGATTGATCATCAACATTGCGGGAGCCATTGCCTTAGCTGCTGGACGGTTTAAGACTGCTGGATTGATCATCATCTTTGCCGGTCTCTTTGACATGGTCGATGGCCGGGTAGCACGCGCAACTAATCAAGTCACGCACTTCGGCGGCTTCTTCGATTCCGTGCTGGACCGTTACTCAGACCTTGCGCTCTTGATGGGTTTGCTGGTTTACTACGGCACAATTAACCGGCCTGCTTATGTGGTGCTGACAGCTTTGGTCATGTCAGCTTCGGTAATGATCAGTTACGCGCGGAGTCGAGCCGAGAATATGATCCCAACCTGCAAAGTTGGTTTTATGGAAAGGCCGGAGCGTGTCGTGCTCCTGATTATTGGCGCGCTTTTCGACCGCATGGCCCCCGTGCTTTGGGTCATTGCAGTCATTGGCAATTTGACCGTAATACACAGGATGATTTTCACTTATAGCCAAGCCAAGTTGCTGGAAAATGCTCAACTGCGCGCTCGCGCGGTGGCCGCTTCAAGCTCAGTGTCGGACAGCGGCGGCTTTTAGCTTTCCAGTATCACGATCGCAAAACCCTCAGTCGCGGTGTGCGTCATAGACAAGGAAATTTGCTTAACATTCATACCCGCCGCGACCTCGGCTGCCACGCCAGAAAGCTTCAGCGTCGGCTTTCCGGAGCGTAAATTACTTACCTCAAAATCCTGCCATGAGACACCTCGGCTCCACCCGGTTCCGATAGCCTTCATGCCAGCCTCTTTTGCTGCAAATCGGGCGGCGTACCTTTCGGCGAAATTAGCTTTACTTGAGCAGTACGTGCGCTCAGTCCCGGTGTAGATACGCTGGAGAAAGCGATCGCCAAAGCGTTCGATGCTCTCCCGAATACGTTGCACCTCTACTAAGTCGGTACCAATTCCAGCAATCATGGTGTCGAACGTGAAGGTGCCGCAGCCAATTCCTAGGAGACTTACTCCTGTGTCTTACGAAAGCTAGCCCAGCGCTTTTTCTGAGCTGCAGCTATACGCTTACGAGCTTCGGAGCTAAGTGTTCGCCGTTTTCGGCCGTTAGAGGGCGCACTTACTTCCGGAACAGGAGCAGCCGCCGACTTAGGCGGTCTTCCAACGCGGTTGCCCATCATGGCCCGAACTTGAGCAATCTGCTCGTCGAGCTTCTGCCTTTGGGCTTCGAGACCTTGCAACGCGGCCTGTAATATTTCACGATTAGGAGAAGAGCCAGAGAGTTTTGCCATGTCTCTATATAATTAGTAAGTAACACATGAGTGTCGAGATTTGTTCTTTCTCTCACTTATTCTCAGAACGACAAAGAAACGTTACGGGTCCGTCATTTTCTAAGTTCACCTGCATCTGCGCCTGAAAGATTCCAGCCTCTACGAACAGGCCGGCTCGCCTGCATTCATCGATGAACAGCTGGTAGAGAGGCTTGGCGATCTCCGGGCGCGCAGCGCGCGAGTACGAGGGCCGATTACCCTTGCCGGTCTCGCCATAGA
>CAXTWQ010000008.1:68485-79705 GCA_964248065.1 uncultured Bryobacteraceae bacterium
CGCCATAGAGTGTGAACTGAGATACGACTAGGATTTGACCCCGAACGTCCTTTACGCTACGGTTCATTTTCCCGCCGTTATCGGGGAAAATACGTAACTGAGTCACCTTCTCAGCAAGTCGACGCGCGTTGCCTTCTTCGTCGTCATCTCGAATTCCCAGCAAAACCAGGAGCCCAGCCTTTATCTGACCTACAATTTCGCCCTCTACAGTAACTGAGGCGTGAGATACACGTTGTAAGAGAGCGATCATTCAACAGCTTATTTCTAAAATGCCACTGTGTCGCTCTAAGTCGAATTACAGGTTGATCTGGCGCGCAAAGGCCTAAGCTAGGCCCTGTATCGAGCGACAAATATGAGGCGCGCGCCAAAGGTAAGGCTTATATCTGTGGTTGAAACGTAACTGCGCCGTCCGCGGCGGAGCCAACTAGGGCGACATATTTAGCCATAACACCGCTGGTGTATTTGGGTATCGGGCGCTCAAACGACGCTAGGCGGCTATGTAACTCCTCGATCGGGATATCGAGCGTAACGCGCCGGGACACCACATCGATCGTTATGGAGTCGCCTTCGCGCACCGCTGAGATTGGGCCACCAACAGCTGCTTCTGGAGCTATGTGCCCAACCATAAATCCGCGAGTGGCACCGCTAAACCGCCCGTCAGTGACCAGCGCCACAGTCTCCGAGAGCCCCTCTCCGACTATCGCGCTAGTAACACCCAGCATCTCACGCATGCCCGGGCCGCCACGCGGACCTTCGTAACGAATCACCACAACATCTCCCGGCTGGATGCGGCGCCCGAGTACTGCCTCCATAGCGGCTTCCTCGCTGTCGAAAACGCGCGCCGGTCCAGTCTGCGAAGTCCGATTCAAACCCGTAACTTTAATTACTGCCCCTTCGGGAGCTAGCGAGCCTTTCAGAATTACCAGGCCGCCCGATTTCTTGATCGGGTTATCAAGCGATCGAATGACATCCTGCCCGGGAGTCTCTTTCACCGCGGCCATCTGCTCGCCCAGAGTCTGCCCGGTGATAGTGAGGGCAGAGGAGTCGACATACCCACCGTCGTGCAGGCGCTTGGCGATTACCGGGATGCCGCCGGCTTTGTCGACATCCGCGGCTGTATAACGACCAGCTGGCAGTAAATCTGCGAGCAGGGGCGTCCTACTGCTGAGCTCCTGGAAATCGTCGATGTTCAGTGGAACGCCTGCTTCACGAGCAAACGCGAGCAAGTGAAGTACCGCGTTGGTTGAGCCGCCCGAAGCCGCCACACTGGCGATGGCATTATCGATCGCGGCGCGTGTGACGATGTCTCGCGGCCTTATCTCGTTCCGAACTGCATTCAAAACGACTTGTCCGCACTGGTGCGCAGCCGAGTGCTTTCGCTCATCCACTTGTGGAATGCCATTCAAGCCCAAAGGGGAAAGCCCGATAATCTCCATCACCGTGGCCATGGTGTTTGCCGTGTACTGTCCACCGCAAGCGCCAGCACCCGGACACGCTGCATTCTCAATTTCCAGCAATTCGGCATCGCTCATACGTCCGGCCGCATTCGCGCCGACTGCTTCGAAGACATCCTGAATGGTGATGTCGCGTCCTTTGTGCCGGCCGGGAAGGATTGTTCCGCCGTACAGTACGACAGCCGGAATGTTGAGACGAAGCAGCGCCATTACGGCTCCCGGGATGGTTTTATCGCAAGCAACCAAAGCCACCAAACCATCGAACATATGTCCGCGCGCAACCAGTTCTATAGAATCGGCTATCACTTCGCGACTAATCAGCGAAGTCTTCATGCCCTCAGTTCCCATGGTGATTCCATCGCTGATGGCAATGGTGTTGAACTCCATTGGGGTGCCGCCCGCTTCGCGAATGCCGCGAGCTACATCCACCGCCAGCTCACGCAGGTGAAAGTTGCAGGGCATGGTGCCAATCCAAGTGTTGGCGATCCCGATAATTGGCTTTTTCAGGTCACTATCGGTATAGCCAATCGATTTCAGGTAAGAACGGGCAGGCGCACGGTCTTTGCCCTGCGTAATGGTGTAACTCGGAAGCTTCATAGAAACACCTATTAAAGCAAGGAGGGGAGAACGCTTGTAAGTCCGAGCCTAACGTAAGGCTGCCAGTTTGCGTGCCCGCTGCCACTGTAACTTGTCCCGATACTCCTCATAAAGAGTAGTAACTCCAGCCCAGAGGTAACCGCCAACAAACAGAAGCAGGAATGGAATCGCCAGATAATTCAGTGTGTCGATTGCAAACAGAACCATGTAGACGAAGTAGGATCCGATCAGCAACTCCACGTACGGTAGCCAGCCACTCTTGCGCTTGTAAGCCGTAGGCTGCACCCGGCGCTGCCCATCTGCGCTGGCCCCGATTGCATACTTTGCCGTCCGGGCGAAACTGGTCTGAACGCCGCACAACGCCTCCAGTACGCCTTTCGCATTGCTGACTGTCAGTGCAATTCCGGCCGCCATCAGCATCGGCAGGAATGCAATCGATCTCCACCAGGACTTTGGAAACAGTTCGCGTTGGGCGTAAAGATAGAAGGCTGATATGGACCAGAAGGAGGCGACAATCAATGGAAAATCAATGAGCACCATCTGAAACACGCCCATGTAGAAACGCACGATCATTACCGGCAGCATCAGCATGGAAACAATCAGCATCAACGGGTACGAAATGTTCGGAGTCAGGTGCATGAACGCTTCCGCTTTTACCCGAAACGGCAGGTCGGCTTTGAGTATGCGCGGAAGTAACTTGATTGCAACCTGCGTTAACCCCTTAGCCCAACGGGCCTGCTGCACCTGAAAGCCATATGTCTCCACCGGGAGTTCAGAGGGGCACTCCACGCCGGGCACATATACAAATCGCCAACCGTTCAGCTGCGCGCGATAACTCAGGTCAGAATCTTCTGTCAGCGTTTCGTGCTGCCATCCGCCGGCATCGTCGATCATCTTGCGGCGCAATAAGCCGGCTGTTCCGTTGAAGTTGAAGAACAGACCTGACCCGCAACGCGCCCCATGTTCGAGCACAAAATGGCCATCGAGCATCATGGCCTCTACGTGGGTCAGAATGTTGAACTCTTTATTCAGATAGCTCCAACGGGTTTGCACCACTCCAACTTCGGGGTCGGTGAAGAAGTGCACTGTGCGTCGGAGAAAATCCGCTGGTGGCAGGAAGTCCGCATCGAAAATGGCGATCAACTCCCCAGTCGCACTTTTCAGACCTTCCTGCAAAGCACCAGCTTTGTAGCCATATCGATTTGTCCGATGCAGATACTCGATCGGCAAACCGGCAGCCCGGTGCTGATTGCACAGCCGTTCGGTAAAAGCACTCGTCTCGTCCGTGGAATCATCCAGAACCTGAATCTGAAGCAGTTCGCGCGAGTAATCGATTTTGGCTATCTCCTCCAGAAGACGTTCCACCACGAACCGTTCGTTGTACAACGGCAGTTGGATAGTCACCCGAGGAAGTTGCGTGTACTCTTGGGGAGCTGACGCGAGCAGATTACGCCGGTACTTGCGATAGCGCCGGATCGTCTCATAACGATGCACGCCGTAAATAGACAAAACGAAAAGAATTGTAAAGTAAGGAATCAGCAAAGCCCAATCGAATGCGGAAAGCCGGTAGATACCTGAAAAAGTGTCATCGTACAAACCATCGACCATGCGCGAGTAAGGCGACGTACTTACTTTCAGGAAGGCTATAAGCGGGCTGGTCATCCTTGTGCGCCCCTTAATTTTAAGCGGTTTTGCCCATTATTGAAACTGCAATCTCCGGCATACAGGCCATCGCTCACCGATTAAGCAAGTCCTTTGCTTGCAGGAACAGGTCACGCAGCATGTCTGCCGTTAGCTTTCGAGTGGAAGTATTCTGCTGACTCGGGTGGTAACAGGCAAGCAGTAGCGGTCCGCTTGCTTGTGGCTGATGAAGCACTCCGTGACCGAACTTATAAGCTGAGCGCACAGCAATTTTTCCTGCATCCTGCAGCACACTCAAATAGGCCTGCAATGCAATATTTCCTAAAGCCACAACCACCTTCACATTCGTCAGGAGTGCTAACTCGCGATCGAGAAAGGGACGGCACGTGAGAATTTCCTCCAGCTTGGGCTTGTTGTCCGGTGGCACGCAACGAACGGCAGCTGTGATGTAAGCATCACGAAGCTGTAAGTTGTCGTTCCGGTTTTCGCTGCCCGATTGATTGGCAAAGCCAGCCTCCCATAGAGCGCGATAGAGAAACTCCCCAGACTTGTCGCCGGTGAACATTCGCCCGGTTCGGTTCGACCCATGCGCTCCAGGAGCTAGGCCCACCAGAAGAAGCCGTGCTTGTGGATCGCCGAATCCAGGCACCGGCCGACACCAGTAGCTTTGGCCGCGGTACGCCCGTCTCTGAATTACTCCAATCTGTTCGCGATGAGCTACCAGCCGCGGACAACGGAAGCAGCTCACAATTTCTGCATTCAGTTCATGCAGCCACGGCGGTTGCGCATCGGACGGGTCCACGTTACTGTGCGTTACTCAGCCGTTCAGGCCTCAGGCTCGTCCGTGTGGTGCTTGGGATAAGTGGACCGAAATCGGTTCGGGCCGGTCCCACACTTCCGGCGAGCGCCTGCAAACCAACCTGGGAAAGATCTGAGGAGGCTGCGGCGGCGCGAAACATCGGCAGTATCTCGCTAAACTGCTCAACCAATTGCGGATCGCGCCATCCCCGGTTGGCTTCTTGCCGAATGATAGTGATTGCCTCTTCAGCGGTAAACGCCCTTTTATAAGAACGCGCAGTAGTCAGGGCATCATAGATATCTGCCAATTGGAGGATGCGAGCGAGCAAAGGAATCTCCTCGCCCCGGAGCTTATCCGGATAGCCGGTCCCATCCCACTTTTCGTGATGGTGCCTGATGATCGGCAGTACCGAGTGAAGTGACCGCATATTGCTGCAGATTCGCTCGCCACGTTCAGGGTGCGTCATCATAATCGTCCACTCGTCGCTGGTTAGTGGGCCATTCTTGAAGAGAATGTGGTCCGGGACAGCCACTTTACCGATGTCGTGCAGATAGCCGGAGCGCTGCAAAGCCACAATGTCAGCCCCGGGCAAACCTAGAGCCGAACCCATTGCGGAGGCCATCAAGGCGAGGCGTTCGCAATGCTGCCCCAGACCCGGGTCTCGATCTTCCATGGACTGCGCTAGCGAAAACAATACCGTCTCCGAATCATCCAGCGAGTCAATCATAGCCTTATGCCGCAGGCTGGCCTGGATTCGGGCTTGAAAAGTGCGTGGGCGCAGTGGCATCACCAGGAAAGCGTCAGCGCCGGCCTCGAGCGCTCGGACTTCCACTTCCATATCGTCCACCTCGGACATAACGAAAAGCGGAACAAACTTCATCGGCGCTGCCTTTTTTAAGATCCGGCAGAACTCAATTGCCCCTAATTCACCCAGTCCTAAGTCAATCAGTACCAGGTCAACACGGTTAATCGTTATGGCCCCAACCGCTTCACTGGTCGATGACACTTCCACAATCTCGGGCTGCAGATCGGCTAGCCACTGGCGCAGCGTAGCCCGTCTGGTCTCACACGAATCTGCAATCAGAATCCGGCAGTGCAATGGACACAAATCCTCATCGTTCTTTCGCCTTCGACTTTCCCAGTCGTTGATTGAGATAACGTTATTCTTCCTCGCTGTATCGACCATAAGTAGCGCTTGGTAACTCTATCGTTTATGTGCTTTCAAGATTAAAGATTTCTATCCCTTGGTCTTCCTGCGATCTTCATTCAGTACTACCACTCGACGGTGTATGCCCTTAGTACTCTGCTTGCGTTGAACCCGCCTTGGAACGGAGGGCAATATTTTACGCACGTCAGGAGTGTGTTACGGACTGCAACTTTCTATCGTTCACGGAGTCTCACCGGTGTCCCTTGTTAGAGGGTTCGGGCCCGGTTGAGGTCATTACTGAGCAGAAATAGAGTGGTTGGCTCTTGTGAATATTCTCGTTGTAGAAGATAACCCTGGCGATGTCGAGCTACTCCGCGAGGCATTCCGCGCCCTGAATAGTCGGGCTGTCATTACGGCGGTTGCGGACGGTGATGAATGCTTGGCTATCTTGTTTGAGCGTAGAGTTCCGCCCAAGCCTCTTCCGGACCTGATCTTTCTGGATCTGAGCCTTCCCCGCATCAGCGGCCACGATGTTCTACAAAGGATCAAGAGCAACGATCTTACCCGTCACATACCTGTGATTGTGCTGTCGGCAACGCGCTTGGAATCGGAGGTCGAACGCGCGTACGAAGCGCACGCAAACGCCTTTGTGCGAAAGCCGAACACACTTGAGGATCTGGTCTCAGCGGCCCGCGGGCTCAAGTCTTTCTGGATGGACACCGCCCGTCTCTCCACCGCATTTGCCGCTCCGTACCGACCTATATCGGAGGGCGGGAACTTTTAATCGCATCAGCCAAATCGTGGTTTAATTGTGTTGGGAAGCACCATACCGGCTCACCTCGCGCTTCCTTTCTTTTCATTTCTCAAGGAGTACTCCACTGATTACAAAAGTCGCTGTTAGCGGCCAGGTGCGTGAACCAGCCGATCGTTGGACCACTACGGACGCATCTGAGATGTACGATGTGCCCAGCTGGGGCAAAGGTTATTTCTCGGTCGGCGCTAACGGCAATCTTCTCGTCCATCCGACCAAGGAGTCGCAGCGTTCGATCGATCTGAAGCAGTTAGTGGATACACTAGGCTGGCGCGGCATATCGCTGCCCATCCTTATTCGGTTTGCAGACATCCTGAAGCATCGGCTGGGTGAGATGCATCAAGCTTTCGATTCCTCTATTCGGGAACACGGTTACCAGGGTTCCTACTGCTGTGTTTATCCGATCAAAGTAAATCAGCAGCGGCAGGTTGTGGAGGAGGTGTTCCGCTTCGGGCGCGCCTACAATTTCGGTCTGGAGGCCGGTTCTAAGCCCGAGCTGCTGGCCGTCCTTGCCATTGCCGATAACGAAACACCTATCATCTGCAATGGCTTCAAAGACGACGAGTACATAGAAATGGTTATGCTGGCTCGGAAGATCGGCCGCCAGATTACTCCTGTTGTCGAAAAATTCACAGAGCTAGATTTGATCATTAAGCACGCTCAGCAGGTTGGCGTTAAGCCGACCATTGGTTTGCGTGTAAAGCTGGCAAGCCGAGGATCTGGGCGATGGAAATCGTCGGGTGGATATCGCTCGAAGTTTGGGCTGACTGTCAGTGAAGCTCTGAAAGCGGTGCAGCTGCTGAAGCAGAAAGGCATGGAGGATTGCCTCACGCTGCTCCACTTTCATTTGGGCAGCCAGATCACCAACATTCGTCAGATTAAAGCGGCGGTAATTGAAGCCGCAAGAATCTATGTCGATCTGAAGAAGTTGGGGACTGGGCTTCGCTACTTGGATGTTGGCGGCGGACTTGGCATCGATTACGATGGCTCCCAAACAGACTTCGAATCGAGTGTGAATTACACGCTAGGCGAGTATGCTCGCGACGTTGTCTATCACATCCAAAGCATCTGCGATGAAAGTGAGATTCCGCATCCGAACATCATCACCGAGAGCGGGCGTGCGGTGGCCGCTTACCATAGTGTGCTCGTTTTTAACGTTGTCGGTGTCAGCGGGTTCGGGGAAGAAGAGTTGCCCGGCAGCGTTCCGGAAGACTCTGAGCAGCCGCTCATTGATCTGTTTGAAACACATCGGTCGCTCAATAAACGAAACTTACTGGAAACCTATCACGATGCGCAGCAGGCACTTGACTCAGCCTTAAATCTGTTCAGCCTTGGTTATCTCACGCTGGAACAGCGAAGCCTTGCCGAAAGTTTCTACTGGTCCATCTGCCGCAAGATTCTGAAGTTTGCGGGCGAACTCGATTACTTTCCAGAGGAGCTGGAAGCTCTGGAAGCTCTTCTTTCCGATACTTACTTCTGCAACTTTTCTTTGTTCCAAAGTATGCCCGACAGTTGGGCCGTTAAGCAACTGTTTCCGATTATGCCGATCCATCGTCTGGATGAATTGCCGACCCGGCGCGCTGTGCTCGGCGATATTTCCTGCGATTCCGATGGCAAGGTGGACCAGTTCATCGATCGGCGGGACGTGAAGAAAACACTGCCGCTCCACGCGTTCAATCAGGACAACGGCACGTACATTCTGGGCGCGTTTCTGCTTGGCGCCTACCAGGAAATATTGGGCGATCTCCATAATCTGTTCGGTGATACCAACGCCGTGCACGTTAGTCTCGACGATCATAACGACGTTGTGCTGGAAACGGTAGTGCAGGGCGATACTGTTCGCGAGGTGTTGAACTACGTCCAGTACAGTGTCCAATCGCTGGTGGACGAGTTCCGCAAAGATGTCGAACTGGCGGTTCGTGAACAACGCATCGGGTATGAGGAATCGGGCCGCCTGCTGCGCTTCTACGAGGAAGGACTGCAGGGCTACACCTACCGGGAGCAGTAACGGCTTTGGAACCTGGGCCCCAGCAGATTCGCCCGCCGCTCTCGTTCAGGGTGGTCCTTGTGGCTACTCGTAATCCTCTGAATATCGGGGCAGTGGCGCGAGCTATGAGTAATTTCGGCTTGCGAGACTTGCGCCTGGTGAACCCGTATGACCGTGCATTTCAGGAAGCGAAGTCGGCGGTCAAGTCCCGCTATATCTTGGAAGCGGCGCAAGTTCACGAAACGCTGGCTGAAGCTTTAACGGGCTGCGGTTTAGTCATAGGTTCGACGGCGGCAATTCATCGAGACCTGCATCTCCCTTTATATCGGCTGGAGACCGCGCGACCACTCATTGCGGAACAGGCCGGCAGCACGCCGGTCGCGCTTCTGTTTGGATCGGAAAAATTCGGTTTATCCAATGACGATCTCAGCTTCTGCCAATGGCTGTTTCGGATTCCCACCCGGGCCGAACATGGCTCCATGAATCTTGGCCAGGCAGTGGCCATCTGCCTATACGAATTGCACCGCAATGAAGCTTTTGCCCAGGCCACGCAGGAGCCGCCTGCTATAGCGACCGCGGAGACCTACGATCGCCTTACAACGCTGTTGCTCGATGTGCTGGACCGGTCGGGTTACGTGAATGAGCGTACGTCTGAGTCGACCGTATTGAAGCTTCGCAGACTCGTGCGACGGCTACAGATACCCGTTGGAGACTCGGAGTCATGGCTTGGCATCATACGCCAAATCCGATGGAAGGTAAACCGCAAACCTCCCGATTAGATGCTATTCTGATCGCCAATGACCAAGGTCCAGACCATTATCAAGCTCTCTCGCGCTCTGGCCGACCGGGACCTGGAAGGCATCTCCCAGGTACATGCTGAATATGGGATCTTTGCCACACGAGTTCTGCCGTCAGGCGAAGAGCTATTCGTCGAGTATGACGCCGCTCGTCTTTCGATACTGGAAGTACGCGGAACGCTCGAGCAACACGGGCTTCCTCTGGCTCCGGCTAGCGTCCCTCAGCCTGCGGAAGTTTTTCCAGAGCGTTCTGGTGAATGAAGAAATCAGGGTGGTCGTCGAACTTCCGTTTGCACTCAGGCGAGCAGAACGGATAGATTCGATTGTCGTAGTCAGAGAAGTACCGCGGTTGCCCAGCATCTTCCACCCGCTGACGACAGACTAGATCTTCGTCCATTGATCCAGTGTAAATCGCTGTCGCTCTCAGCATTACTGTTGAGGCTTTAGCACTGTGACGAAACTGAGAAGGGCAAAACTCCTAGGTTCCGATTTACATAGCGGTGCAGCAGAGAAAGTTAAAGCTTAAATGTGAGTATCAGGAAAAATTCATTTCTTTATGCCCTTATATAAGTGATTTAATTTGGCAGAGGGAACACCGCCTCAGAGTACTCTCTATTCAGTGCTGAAGGTGGGCGTCAACTTCGGATATCTGAACTGCCAATTCTAAACCGGGACTACCTCCAGCCAGCATAAGCCAGACGCACGCAGTCTCCATCGCACTCTCCCTCCAGCAACCATTCAGAATTTATGCTAAACAACTTACTGCGCCTATTAGGAGGCACCATACTCCTTGCTCTCTCGGCAAAGGCGCAAGGCACTTCCGGGCTTCAAGTCACCTACGGCCCAACTGGATTGCAACAGCTGACCTACAACGGCACGACTTTGGAGAACTCCAACCAAAATCCGTCTGACAATTTTCATATCTGGCATATGAAGATGACTGACTTGTCAGGCAATGTCCTGACCGGAAATCAGTACAGCTGGGGTGAAGTCAACAACGGTCGAAGCTGGAACGCAGCGACGCACATCTGGACCTATCCATTCAACTGGGGCCTCATCACCGCTCAGTTTGTGCTCTCCGGCAACGCGCTCAACATAAACGTTGTCACGCAAGTGAACGCAGGCGCGGGGGTCATTCTCGATGGTGCGGCTATCTATCCGCTGGTCCTTCACTTTCCGCAACTGCCCACGGGCTTCACCGATTCCTCCTACGAACAACTGGCGTTCAACACGACCGGGCCAAGCGTGACGGTTGCCGATTTCGGCAGCGGTGAAGTAGCCTCGGTAGTGCCTGATGCTTCCAAACCGCTCTATACAGGGTTCGAGCCCGCAGGCACCGCGAACGCTTATACGGCAATCATCAGCGGCACCTCGCTCGATAATATGGCAACCTTCTTTCCGCGCAATGACCGCCCTGTTTATCCGGGACAGACTGACGCTTACACCGTTTCGCTGCGCTTCTCACCCTCCGGCACGGCAACTGCCGAATTAGCCACCGATGCCTATGCGTCCTGGGCCGCAGACTGGCCCTCGCAGTTAAACTGGGCCGATCGCCGCATCATTGGCACCGTCTTTTTGGCAAGTGCGTCACAAGGCACTGCTTCACAGCCGGCCGGCTTCCCTAACAATCCGCGCCGTTACTTTAACGACAGCGACAGTAGCGATTTTGACGTTCGCACTTCGGATGGCCTGGCTCGATTCCAAAGCCGCATTCTGCAACAAGCTCATGCCAACGTAGCGAATCTCCAACAGTTGAATGCCCAAGGCGCAATTACCTGGGACATTGAAGGCCAGCAGTATCCACACGCGACTAGTTATGTCTGCTCGCCTGACCAAGTTGCACAGATCGCACCCGAGATGGAAAGTGTTGTAACAGACGGCTTGTCCCCCTACGCCGGCATGAAGCTCGATGACGCGTACTTTCGCATAATTCACGATGCTGGCTTCCGGGTCGGCGTCTGTATTCGACCACAGCACTTCACGCTCA
>CAXTWQ010000008.1:79715-88279 GCA_964248065.1 uncultured Bryobacteraceae bacterium
GAGGGCACTGCAGATCAGGTCACGGTTCCCGATGCGCAGTTAGCTCCAGACGTGATTCGAAAGATAATGTACGCGCTCGACCGCTGGGGTGCCACGCTGTTCTACGTCGATTCCAACGTCGACGCAAACGGGGCTCCGCTCGATGCGAGTATCTTTCAGCAGGTTGCGTCCGTCGTACCCGATTCGTTGATCATCCCGGAACACTCCACGCCGAAATACTACGCCTACACTGCGCCTTTCCAGAGCTTCATTTTTCACACGGATCTGGGGACGCCTGCTGATGTTTACGGCTACTATCCCCATGCTTTCAGCGCAAACTTGATCAACGACGTTGACCCGGTCAAGCTGGCCCAGTATCGTCCGCAACTCACCGACTCGGCACGGCGCGGCGATATCCTGATGGCCCATGCCGATTACTGGCAGACAAACAATCCGACGATCGTCGCTATCTATGAGGATGCCGGATTCACCGCACCAGCGCCTGTCGCACCCGCGCCAGCACCGGTTCAACCAACTCCAGTGCCAGCGCCAACTCCGACTCCAACACCGAACGCTGCGGTCACCATCCTCTCGCCAAGTGCAGGGCAGAGTCTGTCAGGAACCGTGACGGTCACTGCCCAGATCACTCACACCCTCGACGCAGCTGGCTCCTACCTGATGGTGGATGGAAAGGAATGGGAAACGCAGCGCGCCACAAACGGCCCGTACGGCTACGCTCTGGACACGACAACTCTTGCGAACGGTCGGCACACGCTGCAGGTCTGGGCCCACGACACTGGCAACAGCACGTTGCTTTCTGCGCCCCTTACTGTGGCCGTCCTGAACTAGATCAGGAGGAAGACGAAGCTTCGGCTTTCGACCGTTCAAAGCCGAGTCGTTGCTGCGAGGGCGGCGGCTCAGCCGGAGCCTCAAACTGTCTCCGCTGGTTTCGCAACATGGCGGCCGCAAACTGCCATGTCGGACCGGGAGTGTCGCGCCACGGTGCGGGCACAACCACGCGGCAGAAATCCTGGCAATCAGCGTCAAGAAAGCAATCCCCTGTTCGTTCTCCCAGCATTGCCGTCCACTCAGTTCGGGTAGCATTGCCAATCTCAATCAAGCCGCACTCGACAGGGATTTCACTGGTTCGCAGCAATCCGGGCGGCGTCACGAAATAAAATTCGTTCGAATACCGCATGCCAATTCGCCGTTTTAACGGATGCTTTAACTCATTCAGAAAATCGGCTCGCGATACCTTCACTTCGTAGCAAACGCGCTTCATTGCCAGGTGAGGCAGGCAGTTCAGGGCGAATGCATCCAGCCGCTGGCTCGCGCTATTCCGGTGCCCGGTACCGACACGCAGTTCGCGTAGAAAGAGCCACTCTGAGCGGCTCGCGTGGGCCAGGCGCTCCAGAACATCCAGCAGCGCGGAGGCTTCCGGAAGTGACAATTCGGCTCTACCTCCCGCAGCCATATTCTTTCAGTTATGCCAGGCGAAGCCTTGTCAGAGTTGCTACAGCTGGGCCACCCGAAATGTCGGGTCTTACCACCAACTCCAGCCGTATCACGCCGGCAAGATTCACGCGGAAATTCTCCACCTCCGCTGTTGAACCCGTCGGGCTGAAGTTCCACTGCTGCCTTGCTACCGGATGACTTATCTGGTCTGCACCAGTCCACGTCAATGTAAACTCCTGCGTCCGCTCTACGGTACCCTCCTCAAATTGCAAATGGATGAGGTGAATCAGGGTTGGGTTATCAAACAAGATAGTAACCTTTTGTTCTCCAGGGACACTCGCCCGCCAACCTTGGCCAGTAGCGTTCATCAACGTCAGAGCTGATTCAACTGGATGCTCACTGCTCTCGCTCGAGACTTCAACACTCGCAATCTGCTCCAGATCGAGCCACTCATGTTCCCCTACTGGTTGTAGAGCCGTTGCTGTGCCCGTTACGACTTTTCGCATATTTCATTGTGACGCGGCAGCGGCTGATAGCTTACTGCTCCACTCGGGCTTATTCTCAGGAGCACTGGATCATTTAGCCCGAACGGCAGCGCCACCGCAACTTCCCGTCCGGCCCAACGCACCAGGACCTCTCGACTTGTCGGCACAGCTTCCTCAAACAACCGGTGCTTCATAGGATAGGAAATAAGATCGACCGCCGGATGGGCGAAGAACAGCTGCAAATCGCCATCCATCTCCCGAGCTTGATACGGCGGTAAGTTCTCGCCCACCAACAGCGGCACTAGATCAGGGCGATTCGCGTTTAGGCTCATCAACTGCTGTTGAAACAGCTTGTTTTTGTGATATCCGGGCTGCTTAGGAATTCCTTTGCAGATCACCCGCCCACCTGCCTTCGCGAGCCGAACCAATTCGCGCAACGAGTCAGCATCCAACCATTCGCAATCGATCGCCATCGCCTGCACAGTCGAGTGACGTGATGTGATCGCTCCACCTGCAACAACTTCGGCTTCCCGCAGAAACGAGTGCGATATCCATAGGGGAGCAAATCCGAACCAATCGGCTGACTGGCGCGCCTTCCGCATCTCCCATTCAAAGTTTGCGCCCGGTGTTCTCTCATCCTCAGCAATGCGATCTTGCATCAGGCCATCCTCAAATGGCAGCCACAGCCCTACTGTCGCGACTGGCTTACCTTCGCGCAATGCCCGGCAAGCTGTTGCGAAATACTCATTCAACGCTGGCAACTCCGGCGCAAATGGACTGTCCGGTCCCACGTGTACAGCTGCATAGAACTCCTGCTCGCCGCCTTCGGGCCGATACGGCATTCCATGCCAGACCAGCTGATTCACGCCGTTCGCAAATAAGGCATCCCCGAGAAGCTTTAGATCACCCGCGGTTTCCTCCAGCCATAACTCGTCGGCGCTATCATCCCAGCCCGGGAATCCGTGAAGACAGGTGAATGCCTCGGCGCTCACAATGTTTCGTCCCGCCCAGGCCGCTGCCGAAGCTGCGATGCGGGAGAACTCCGGCGCAAATAGCAGTGCCTCCGACTCCGGTATGTCGACAGCGGCGTAAGCGGTGAGCAGATCCGTCGGAGCGCCATGACACTGAACGCGGGCATCTGCGCCGGCTGAATGGCAAATCTCCACAAAGGTCTGGTAGAACTCTTTCAGGATGACCTCGCCGCGCAGCTTGCGATAGTCGTACCGCACATCCGGCTCTCCGTCCAGGCGCTCGAGAAACGGCTCTAACCGATAGCCGAACTGCTCCGCGAAACGATTCCATAGTTCGTACGACCACAGGCGTTCTGTGGCAATTTCCAGTGAGTCACAGAAGAGAGCCGACCGATTGCCCGCAATGGCAGGCGCCAATGCTGCCAGTAGCGGGCCGGCGTATTCGCGCAGGGCTGAGGAAGAGAGATGATTCACCACTCGCACCTCTAAACCGGCGGCTGCCTCCCAGGAGCCCCGAAGCCGCTCGCCAGAAATTCCGTCGAATGTCTGTGCTCCATCCTCAGCGCTCACCCACGTTCCCCCGAATGGCCAGGCACTGCCGAAGGTGAAGTCACAGCTGAGCCCCGAAGCCGAAGCTTGCATTTTGGCAAAGGCGACAAGATCGCTCCACTCCTGACTCAGAAAGAGAGGTCGCGGTGCGCTGCGTTCGGGCTCGTCCAGCCATGAAGGGTCAATCCACGCCAGTTCCACTCCTCCGAACCCGCTTGCAGCAACCCACGCCAATTGCCGCGCGATATCATGGTGAGTGAACGGTCCCGACAGCCACCACCAGCGCACTTTCGGCCTGGTGCTTTGTCCGAAATTTTCTGCAATCATCGGGGTTTTCCGGTCATCTTACTGTCATCTTTTCTAACATTCTGAGTTAGCCTAAAAGTTTGATCTTTGTTCGATCAGGAGTGTAGTCTGAAGAAGTTCATCCCAATCCTTACACTGGCGATTTTCGTTGCTGGCGTAACATATTCATCGTCTGCGCAAGAGCCGCAAGCACCGCCTCCCGTCAAGAGTCCCGAACCGGCAGCCGGAGCTGGCAATGGTCCCCATCCTGGTCCGGCGCAGACTCCTGCCACGACCGGTGCACATGGTGCCTCCAACAGGTCCGGCGGCGATTTCGGGCAGAAGTTTTTCGGCTTGAGCAAGGCACCGGACCCGGCTCATGTCGCTGCGGGCCAGAAATTGTTTGTTGCCAACTGTGCTTTTTGTCATGGCTCGAATGCGAACGGGGGAAACTCCGGGCCCAATCTGGTTCGGTCAGTATTGGTTCTGCACGACGAAGGCACTGGTACCCAGATCGGCCCTGTTGTTTTGAATGGCCGGGTGGAGAAAGGAATGCCGAAGTTTCCTTTTAATCAGGATCAGATCCTGGACATCTCTGCGTTTCTGCTGAACCGCACTCAGGCTACCGTTAACCGGATGGATTACAAGACCCAGAACATCAACACTGGCAATGCCACCGCAGGTGCCGCTTACTTTTCAGCGAACTGCGCCAGCTGCCACTCAGCTACCGGTGATATGGCGCACGTGGCGACCAAGTATGAACCCGAAGCTCTGTTGGCCCGAATGTTGTATCCGGAGACCAGAAGCCGTGGCGGCAGCAGTGCTCCGCCCGATCCGAAAACGCAAAGTACCGTAACAGTCACGCCGGCTTCGGGCATGCCCGTTTCTGGCACTTTGACCTACCTGGATGATTTCACTGTCTCAATGATTGATGCCAATGGAGAACCGCGCTCCTGGTCACGCGACACCGATGGTCTAAAGGTAGACGTAAAAAACCCTTTGCAGGCCCATGCCGACCTGCTTCCTAAGTACACCGATGCCGACATGCATAATGTCCTCGCTTATCTGGAAACACTGAAATGAATTTGATCCGCCACTTTCTTCCCCTTGCCGCTTTATGCTGTTCCGGTTTGGCCAGCGCCCAGGAACTTGATCCTAAGAAACTGCTCCAGCCGCCTACCGATACATGGCCTACGTTCAACGGTGACTACTCGGGACGGCGTTTTAGTCCGCTCTCGCAAATCAATTCGGGCAATGTCCAGAACCTGAGTCTTGCCTGGGAGTACCGGGCTGTTCCTGGCGACAACGGCAGCATGTTCGGAGCGACGATCAAAGCTACACCGCTGGAAGTGAATGGCGTACTCTACTTCACTCTGCCCGACCATGCCTGGGCCATAGACGCGCACAATGGCCGGGAACTCTGGCATTACAAATGGGAATCGCAGGGCGGCATCCATATTGGAAACCGTGGTGTCGGTATCTACGGTAATTGGGTGTTTTTCGAAACTCCAGACAACCACCTGATCTCCCTCGAAAAAAATACCGGCAAGTTTCGCTGGAGTTTAGAAATTGCTGATGTAAAGCAGCAATACTTTTCGACTCCTGCACCCCTCGTAATCGGGAACCATATTCTTGTTGGCACAGGCGGTGACTCGCTCGACGTCCCCGGTTTTCTGGAATCGCGCGATCCGGAAGATGGGCATGTGCAATGGCGTTGGAATAGCGAACCGGGCAAGGGTCAGCCTGGTTCAGAGACCTGGCCAGACATTGAATCGATGTCGCACGGTGGCGGCATGACTTGGATGCCCGGCACGTACGACCCTGAGTTGAAAACCATCTATTGGGGTACCGGCAACCCGAACCCCGTTCACGCCGGTCAGGGCCGCAAAGGCGATAACCTCTGGACTTGCTCCATTGTGGCGCTCGATGTCGATACCGGAAAAATGAAGTGGTATTACCAGGTTTCCCCACACGATACGCACGACTTCGATGCAGTGCAAACGCCAATTTTGTTCGATGCTGAGTATGGCGGCAAACCCCGGAAGCTGCTTGCACAGGCTAATCGCAACGGCTTCTTCTTCCTGCTTGATCGTGTGACCGGTGAGCACTTGGAAACCAAGCCATTTGTTCATGTAACGTGGGCGAAAGATGTGAATGCTAAAGGGATTCCAATGGCTGATCCAGCTAAGGACCCTAAAACGGATGGAACCTTGGTCAGCCCGGCTTCTGGCGGTGCCACGAATTGGCCTGCACCGAGTTTCGATCCCCAGACTGGATTGTTTTACGTCTATTCGTCTCAGTCTTACAGCGTGTACTATTTGACCGACACCGACCCCAAGCCCGAGGGCTATGGTGGGCGCGATAACGGTGTGTGGTCTCAGTGCTCTTTGAAAGCTATTGACTACAAAACGGGTGATATCAAGTGGACCCACACCTTCCCGAATATCGGAGGTAACGTCAACAGTATCCTGACGACAGCGGGCAATCTGCTCTTTACAGGCGATCCGGATCCAAAGAAGAATCTAATTGCTTTCGATCCAGCCACCGGCAAGATTTTGTGGCATGTAGGACTGCTCTCCTCGGTGAGTAATGGCCCTATGACTTATACACTCGACGGCCGACAGTACTTACTCGTTGGGGCAGGGGATACGTTGTACGCTTTTACGCTGCCACGAACTTCTCTGGTCGCGAAAGCGGAATAATTTTAGGCAAAGCGCTGTTTGAAACGGCGCTTTGCCGCCGCCCGCTTGCAGCGGGTGCTGTTTAGCTATGCGCCCGGAGCTTTGGCTGCCAAAATCGTAGGCTTATCGATTTCGGGCTCGCGTACAAACAAATCTTGCGCTTTGGCGAACAAAGCCTTAGCAATCTCGCCATTCAGGTGAGCATCACGCGCTTCTCCGTCGGCAAACGTGTCGAAGATGCCGTAGTTCGAGGGTCCAATCTTCAGCGCATACCACGTGGTGGTTCCCGCCTCGGCTACTGCCATCGGTTGCGCCGATTTTAGAAAGGCCTCCACCTCGGACTCCTTCCCCGGTTTCGCTTCCATCTGTGCCCAAATTGCAAACTGATCCATTTGTTGTCTCCCTCCATAGATGCCGCTACTGAACCAGAGCTTCTAATTCGCCCCAACGAGCGTACAGATCGTCCAGTCGGCTCTGTTCGTCCTCAATCTCTGCACACAATTCAGCAAGGCGTTTTGGATTTGCGGCTATAGTGTTGTCGTTCAGTAGATCGCGCTTAGCAAGCAGAGCAGCATCTGCTTCCTCAATCCGCTGCTCAATCGTCTCGTAATCGCGGCTGTCTTTATAAGAAAGCTTCTTTTTAGGCTGCGCCTTGGAAGCTTTCGCAGTCGGGTTGAGGGCCGCCGTTCGGGCTTTGGCTTTGTTTCGTTGCTGCTCTGCCTGCCACGCTTCCCACTGAGCATAGTCGGCGAAACTTCCCGTGCCGCCCTGTCCATCCAAGCCCCAGACCACATTCGAAACGCGGTCCAGCATGTAGCGGTCGTGTGTGACCAGCATCAAAGCTCCGCGAAACTCGAGCAGGCTCTCTTCCAGAATCTCCAAAGTCGGAATGTCCAGATCGTTTGTCGGCTCGTCTAAAAGCAGCAAGTCGGCCGGCTCCAGCATCAGCCGGGCAATCAGCACGCGCGCTCGCTCGCCACCGGACAGACGTCCTACGGGTTGATTTAGCTGCTCACCGGTGAATAGGAACCGCGCTGCCCATGACGCCACATGAATCGTGCGGTCTTGAAAAATCACGGAATCGCTGTCGGGCGCCAGTGCGCGCCGCAACGTCACGTCGGGATCAAGCACTCGATTCTGGTCAAAGTACACGATGCGCAACGAGTCTGCCAATTTCAGTTCGCCACCGTCCGGCTTGATCTCGCCCTGCAGCAGCCGCAGAAGCGTCGTCTTCCCGCTTCCATTCGGCCCCACCAGCCCGACACGCGTGCCAGCCACCATGGTGAGGTTCATGCCCTCAAACAATTGCTTGCCGCCTATGCTGTAGCTGAGATCTTTCAGCTCCACCAGGCGCTTGGTTTTGCGATCGGTGGCGGTAAAGTCAATCTCCGCGCTAGAGGTGCGGGTCCGCGACTGCAAATCCTTCAACTGTCCGATCATTTCGTTTGCTGTATCAATCCGAGCCTTGGCCTTGGTGGCGCGTGCCTTCGGTCCCCGACGCAGCCACTCGATTTCCGTCCGGACGCGGTTTGCCAGAGCATCCTGCTGCTTGGACTGCGCTTGCATGAACTCGCTTTTCTTCTCAAGGAACTCGCTATACGGTCCACGGACGCGAAAAATCCCTTCCGGGTAAATTCGATTGAGCTCCGCGGTGTCAGTCGCCGCATTCTCCAGAAAGTAGCGGTCGTGGCTGATTGTCACTGATGCAAAAGACGCCGATTGCAACAGCTTTTCCAACCACTCGATGCCGGCTATATCCAGGTGGTTTGTAGGCTCGTCAAGGAGCAGGATATCCGGCTCGGTTGCCAGAGCTTGCGCAATGGCAACGCGCTTTCGCCAACCTCCGGAGAGAGTCGAAGCATCCACATCGAAATCTGTAAAGCCGGTTCGTCCGAGCGTTTCCGCCAAGCGTCCCTCGTAATCGCTTGCGTGCTGAGTTGACTCCTCCAGCGCGCGCTGAATCACCTGGCGTACTGTCGTTCCGGGCTGAAACTCCGATTGCTGCGCGACATAGCCCACTCGGGTGTTCTTGCGCATGGAGACTTCTCCAACGTCGGGATCCCTCCTTCCGGCAAGTATCTCCAGCAGAGTTGATTTGCCGGACCCGTTTGGCCCAATCCATCCGAGTCTGTCACCCTCAGTGATGGTGAAGGATAGGT
>CAXTWQ010000009.1:0-38049 GCA_964248065.1 uncultured Bryobacteraceae bacterium
ACATATAACGATCCGTTGAAGTAAGCGATACCGCCGGCTCCGCCCAGCAGGTTCTGGGCAGAAGGTTGGACATTGTTGACGAGAGGCGGAACGGCTCCATCGGTAAAAGCGCCCTGGCCTATGACGGCGCGGGCAGCCTGCCCATTGGTGTAGCTGGTTGTCTGTGCCAAGCTGGCCGAGACACACAGGAAAAAGACGAGACTAGACTTTCGCAAACAAAAAACCCCAAGCAGATGTTAAATATCCGGGCAGCAGACAGCGTTCCTCCTATCGGTTCAACAGCAAGAGAATGCCGGTGAAAGCAGGCGCGGAAAGGCAACCGGGATTGCTAAGTATATCAGCGGAACGGACGTTTGGAGGCGTGGGTGGGTTGCAGGAAAACATTAGCCATAGCCCGGGCTGACGAGAAGGGCCATGTACAATTTGGGCGATGTCACTACTTGAGCAGGTGGGAAAAGACCTGGTGAGCGCGATGAAGGCGAAGGACGAGGCACGGCTGGGGGCGCTGCGGATGGTGAAGACGGCGTTGAAGAAGCACGAGGTTGATTCCATGAAGCCGCTGACGGAGGCAACCGAGATGCAGGTGATGAGCACGTTGATTAAGCAGCGGCGGGAGTCGGCCGATATGTTCCGGAAGGGCGGACGTGAGGAGTTGGCGGCGAAAGAGGAAGGGGAGATTCAAGTCCTGCAGAGCTATCTGCCCGCCGAGCCGAGCGCTGCGGAGATGGAGGAGGCGGTGGCTGGGGCGATTGCGGAGGTGGGCGGAGCGTCGCAGAAGCAAATGGGTACAGTGATGAAGGCAGCAAATGCCAGGTTGGCCGGCAAGCGCGTAGATGGCAAAGCGCTTAGTGAGCTGGTGAAAAGTAAATTGCAGTAAGCGAACACGAGACTGAACGAAGGATGCGGCGTTTGCGTACTAAGCACTTTACGGGAGGTGACTAAAGTGAGAATCTCAGCTTTTGGTGTGCAGATTGCGCTGACCGTTCTGGCAGCAGCGGCGCCGGT
The DNA here is from genome assembly GCA_964248065.1 of uncultured Bryobacteraceae bacterium. Lineage (GTDB taxonomy): Bacteria > Acidobacteriota > Terriglobia > Bryobacterales > Bryobacteraceae > Bog-105. Next base: position 1,006 of record CAXTWQ010000009.1, read on the forward strand.
GCAGGCCGACGAGTGGAATAAGCACTGGTCAACTGGTGCGAAGCCCGAGCTGCGGATTCACGCTGGGGATGCGGCGGTGGTGATTCAAGCCGGAGATGGCAGCGGCATTGATGCAAGTGTGACAACGCGCGGATGGTCAATTGGGCGGAGTGGCGGGGTGCAGATTAGCGAACACCAGAGCGGGGATGCCGTGGACATCGACATCCGGGTTCCAACGGGATTCTTCAATTTTGGCGATAAGTCAATCAGGCTCGAGGTGCGGTGTCCGCGTGAAATCACGGGTGACATCCACACGGGGGACGGTTCAATCAAGCTGCTGGGCCTGCATGGGGCGCTGCGGGTGAACACAGGCGACGGTAGCATTCGCGGCGAAAGCCTGGACGGCGCACTCGATGCGCGAACGGGCGACGGAAGTGTTCACATTGGCGGCCGGTTTGACAATTTGCAACTGCATACGCAAGACGGCTCAGTGGAACTGGACGCAATGCAAGGCTCGAAGCTGCAAGGGCCGTGGCACCTGGAATCGGGCGACGGAAGCATGCATGTGACTTTGCCCAAAGAACTGAATGCCGATGTCGAGCTGAGGACCGGTGACGGACATATTCAAATGGATCTGCCGCTGCAATCGCAGGAAAAAAGCGAGCACCAAACACGAGGACGGCTGAACGGTGGCGGGCCCTCCTTATTAGTAAGGACTGGGGATGGGTCCATCACCGTCGGGGCGCGATAGGCAGCTGGTCGCATCTTTTGTAATTGCGTCAGGCAACGCGGTTATCCCGGCGCGTTGACTTGTGGCCACCGAGAGCGCGGCGTGAGTGAAGCGGTGTGGATAATTTGCAATCTGCGTCAGATGAAAAATCGAAGCCATTGAGGAGAGTCTCGGATGTTAACAGAGCGGAGACATCAATCGTGCTGCTCGGCTGCAGCGACTTTATGGCAAGAGTAGCAGCGGCTTTTTGAGCTTCCTGCTCTTTGCGGGTATTTTGGAGGCACTCTAGCCGGGCAGCATCTTCGGCCGCATAACGTCGGAGCCGGGACTCCTGCAGGGCCAAGTCTTTCAGCTGCCGGGAGTAGGCGAATCGGATGTGCTGCTCAATCAGCAGGCTTTGGATATCAGGGTTTTCGTTGGCAAAGAGGTTGGCTGACTCGATATGGCCCCGGGCGTAGATTCCCATTTCTAAGCGAGTCAGGCGATTGAGGCGCCACTCGGTATCGGCCAGACGCTGAACCAGTTCCGTTTCGCTTTGGCCTTCGGGCCGAAAGTCGGTCATAAACCGAGTGACGTGAAGGTGATAGAGCGGAAATTCTTCGTTCGCAAAAAGAACGGAGTGGCCGGTGGCGCTTGGCATGACACGCAGGCCAGAGGACGTTGATGTAGCGGTTTGCATTGCTTTTGTCTCCATATGTGAACTCCTGACGCTTGTGAAATTAGCAAGAGGAGGGCGAAAAACGAACTTTGGCACGGTGTAAAACAGGGGTAAGTGATTGGGGAAGCTTGAGTTAGAGATTTTTTCCTGAGTTGTGATTAGATCGGCTCGAGTTAATTATTTTTATGAATGGGTAAATCCTGCATATGTCGGTAAAATATCCATAGATGCCGTGGACCTATCACCAAAGCACCGGAGTTTTTGAGTTCAACGGCCGAATTGGTTCAGACTGGGGCTATTCATCGAGACAGCGTTGCCGGGACTGTAGCCGCATTTCAAGGTTGTATTATTTTGCCGCACGACGTCCGGTCTCGCATCAGCACTAGTCAGGATCGTGAACTGGAAGTGGTGCGATGAGACCGCTTCAAGTCGCTGGACTTTGCGCAATAAGCCTGCTTGCAGAGGACAGACTCTCGGCAGATAAGGTACAAGCGGACATCAATACGATTGGTGCCAAGGCTGTAGTAAAACGCTTGACACATTCCCAGGGAGGGTTGCATAACCAATGGAACTCGCTGGAAGACGGAGTGGCCAGCGGTAGTGAGAAGCGGCTTCGGATTGCGTCCGAGGTCAAGCCTTACACTGACGCGGGCACTTCAGAGGGGTTAGGGAACGCCATGGCAGACGCCTTACCCAAAAATCCGCGGCAAGTGCTTGCACTACTTGGTAATGATTTTACGGTTGAAAATACCTGCAGCGGCGGGCAATTTATTGAGACCCCGGTCAGGAAGGTTCGAGCTTATCTGCGAGACGCAAAAACGGCAGTAGCTAAGGTCGAAGATCCTGCGTTGAGGAGAAGCGGCAGGCCTGTCTGGCGGAGATAAATAAAGGTTTGTCGGACATGAAGTAGAACTGGTCTTTCAACCACGGCGTTGCAGACCTGCATTGCCTGTGATCGACGAGTCTCAGCCCTTAAACAAACTTTAGCGTTGACAGCCGCTTTTACCCTGGTTTACTCTAGGCCTAGGGTAAACCAGCTTGGCCACAAGTGAGAGACAGGAAGATCGGGGTTTGTTTCCAGGAGCTCTGGAGATGATGGTGCTTCAGTCGCTTCGAAGCAAGCCGATGCATGGTTACGCTCTTGTGCAGCACATTAAGCAGCGGTCAAACGAGCTGCTGCAAGTGGAGGAAGGCTCTCTTTATCCGACGCTACAGAGGCTGTTGAAAGCAGATCTTGTAACTGCGGAGTGGCAGACGTCCCAAACCAATCGCCGGGTCCGAACTTACCAGATCACCCAAGCGGGGGTGAAGCACTTATTTAGAGAGAAGTCGCGCTTTGAGCGCATGCTGGAAGGCATCGCTTTAGTTCTATCCCCTGCTGAATTCTAACGGAGCGACGTCATGAACTGGCTGAAACAACTGCTCAAGAGAGATGAACTGAAAGGTTCCCTGGCAGAGGAGATACGTCAACATCTGGAAGAGAGAACGGACGTACTGATGGCGGAAGGCTTGAGCCGTCCGGAAGCCGAGGCTAGAGCACGCCGTGAGTTCGGCAATGTCACGCTGCTGCAAGAGCGGAGCCGCGATATCTGGGACTGGCCGGCTATCGAATCTTTGCTCGCTGACATTCGCCATGCGACCCGCCGTCTCTTGCAAACGCCCGGCTTTAGCTTGGTATGCCTAATTACCTTGGCGCTGGGGATTGGTGCAAACGCCGGCATCTTCACCCTGCTAAATGCGGTCCTGCTGAAATCGCTTCCGGTTCCTGCGCCGGAGCAGCTCTTTATCGTAAGACAAAGTGGCAGATCGGCAGAGAAGACTCGCTTCTCCTACCCGCTCTTCCAGCGGTTCAGCCAGCAGTTGCCGCCACTCACGTCCATGGCAGCCATGGCCTGGCCGGATTCTTTCCATGTGAGTTCTGGTGGACCGGATGAACCAGCCATCGGTCAGCTAGTGTCTAACAACTTTTTCCAGGTGTTTGCAACGCATGCGGTACTGGGACACTTGTTTGCCGATCGGGAAGTGGAGAAGTCGAGGGAAGATTCAGTCGCCGTCATCAGCTATGGCTATTGGCAAAAGCACTTTGCGGGTACCAGAGGTGTCATCGGAAGCAAGTTTCTGATTAATCATGCGCCGGTTACTATCATTGGCGTCACAGTGCCGGGGTTCTTCGGCGCTCGCCCAGAGGCGCAACCAGACTTTTGGCTACCCTTAACCGAGCAGCCGGAGGTACGGTACCACTCGCATTACAGCTCTACGACCGCAAACGATCCGCTTCAGCCCTGGCCATCACAGGAAAGCATCAATTGGCTGCAGTTTGTTGTTCGCATCCGGGATGCGAGCCTATCTCCTCGCTTCACGGCTGTAATGAATCGCGTTGTTCATGAGGAGCTTGATCGCCTGATCCAGCGGGAACCAGATCCTGCGCAACAACAAGCGCTTCGGCGAAGTTACCTGACGCTTGAGCCAGGGCAAAAAGGTTTTGCGAAACTGCGAGAGCAGTTTCGGGAGCCGCTGTTTCTTCTTCTCGCGCTGGCTTCAGTGATTCTGCTGATCACTTGCGCTAATGTCGCGAACTTACTTCTTGCACGAGGAGCAGCGCGCGAACGCGCCAATGCGATTCAGCTTGCTATTGGTGCGGGTCGCTCACGATTGCTACGGCAGATGTTGATCGAGAGCTTGCTGCTTTCGCTAGCGGGCGGGGTTTGCGGAATAGCGGTAGCTTTCTGGTGTGCCCGCGTAGTTCCTCGATGGGCTTCGGCCACGGACGTCGCACTTCCTCTTAACCTCAGTCCTGACTGGCGAATTTTGGTTTTTGGCCTTTCGATAACAGTCTTGACCGCCCTCCTGTTGGTTTAGCTCCTGCGTTACAAGCTGCGCGAGTAGACCCTCTGCTCGCCCTAAAGGCCAACGCACGGGGCGTTCACGGTTCAGACTCAACTGGACGCTGGTCTTTGCGTAGGAACCTGGTTATTGGGCAGGTGGCGCTCTGCTTATTGCTTCTGGTTGGCGCTGGGATGTTCTTCCGAACGCTCCGAAATTATGGCCAGCTTGACCCGGGGTTTGATCGAGATCATCTTCTGAGTATTCGAGTTGATACTCACCTGGTGAACTATCAGCCGGCGGATTTCCTGTCGCTATATCGGCGGTTGACTGACGGTCTCAACGCTGTACCGGGCGTCCGCTCATTGAGCGTTGCGGGTTGCGCTTTAGTTTCAGGGTGCTTCGACGCAAGCGATGTTTACCTTGCAGACGAGCACACGGGTGCAGCACAACGATTCAATGCTCAAGTCAACGCCGTGTCCACCCGCTACTTTGACACTATCGGGATCCAACTGCTTCGGGGCCGATCTTTCGGGCCGGGAGACAGCGAACATTCTCCACGAGTAGCGGTTGTAAACCAAACATTGGCTACCCAATTCTCGAAGGGTCGCAATATCGTGGGCAGGCGTTTCGCTTACGACCTGAATAGTTTGCAACACTTCGAAATCGTCGGCGTGGTTTCTGACGCGCGAGTAAACGATGTACGGCAAATCGCACCGCCGCTCATCTATTTTGCAATCGAGCAAGCGCCAGGAAATATAGACAGCATTGATGTCCGGGCGATGGCCATTCCTCAAGCACTGATTCCGCAAGCCCGGCAAGTAGTGCTCAAGGTGGACTCCAGGCTGTCGATCATAGAAACCAATACGATTTCAAATCAGGTAGAGCGCAATCTGACTCAGCCGCGCCTGATTGCGCGGCTGACTGGAATGTTCGCGCTCCTCGCTCTCGGTCTCGCTTGCCTTGGGCTCTATGGGGTGATGTCGTATATGGTTGGACGGCGAACTGCAGAGATCGGCGTGCGACTCGCATTGGGTTCGAGCCGCAGCAGAATGCTTTGGCTCGTGTGGAAGGAAACACTTGTTCTCGTAGGAGTAGGGGCCTTACTGGGGCTGATACTCTCTGCGGCGGCTATGCACCTGGTGACTGGATTCCTGTATGGCTTGTCGCCTGGAGATCCCGAAACGACAGCTCTTGCGGGATTGCTTCTGCTTGTGGTGTCAATGGCCGCAAGCTTTTTGCCGGCGTGGAAAGCCAGTACGCTTAACCCTGTGGAGGCGCTTCGTGCAGAGTAGCTGGATCTGGTCTGGGGCGCTGCACTTTCGGTTGTAACGTGGGCCGCGCAGAGCAGCTCGGCTGTTCTGAGTTGTCCAAATCGCATTTGATTCCTCCGCCACAGCGGCCCTCGTTGCAGCAACAGCGATACAACCAGGGAGATCGGGCACGTATGCCTCGCAGCCAGTCTCAGTAGACGCCTTGCCCAATAATCCTGCGGTGAGTACTTAATTCAGGCGTAACAAAACGTTTGAAAAAGGTCAACTTAGGCGATGGCAACGGGGCGGAGAATCCCGTTCGTTCAGACCCTTGACGCAACTCTATGTTTCTGCAATTATAGAAATATAGAAGTAGTATAAGGACTTAAATGCCAAAAGCCAAGAACGAACCAGACGTCGCGCGTTATGCCGATATGTTCTCCGCAATGGGAACGGAGCCGCGTTTGCGTATCATGCGGCTGCTGCTCTCGGCGCATCCACAGGGCATGATTGCCGGGGATGTCAGCGCAGAGTTGGAAATTCCGGCCTCCACGCTCTCGCATCACCTCGACAAGCTGAAAAACGAAGACCTGGTCAACGTGCGCCGGGAAAGCACCTTCCTTTGGTATTCCGCCAATACCGACGCACTACAGGAGTTGCTCGGGTTTCTCTATGCAGAATGCTGCACCCGGAACAAAGCGATAGAACCGCAGGCAATTGTGCAGGTCTGCCGATAGAAGCCAAGGTGATTAAACCGAAAGTTCTGTTTCTTTGCGGCGCGAACGCGTGCCGGACGCAAATGGAAGAGGGCTTTTTGCGCGATTTGGCGGGGGTCGCTTCGTTGTGATGGGCGCGGGTTACGAGCCAGCACAGGAAGGTCTGCCGGATTCAATCGAAGCCACGCGCGAGATCGGCATTGATATTTCAGGGCAGCGCCCCAAGCGTGACGAGATACGCCGCCGCGTGGTCGAGTTTGCCAGTGAAAACGCACAAAGAATTTGAGAGGAACGAAACCGATGGAAGTAAAAGAGATTGTCAAAGAAAAGTATGGCGAGGCGGCACGCCGCGTCACGAGTGGAAGCAGTAATGGCTGCTGTGGGGCAAGCTCGGCACTGGATAGCTGCTGCGACCCCATCACCTCGAACCTGTACGACGAAGCGCAGGCGGGGCAGATACCGGAAACAGCTCTAAGAGCTTCGCTCGGCTGCGGAAATCCGACCGCGCTTGCAACGCTCAATCCCGGTGAAACGGTGCTCGATCTCGGCTCCGGCGGCGGCATCGACGTGCTGCTTTCAGCTCGTCGGGTTGGGCCTATGGGCAAGGCTTATGGCCTCGATATGACCGATGACATGCTCGCCCTGGCGCGGGAGAACCAGCATAAGGCAGGCGTTGCAAATGTCGAATTTCTCAAGGGCGAGATTGAGCATATCCCGCTGCCGGACAACAGCGTGGACGTGATTATTTCCAACTGCGTGATTAATCTTTCGGGCGATAAAGATCAGGTATTACGCGAGGCATTCCGGGTCTTAAAGCCGGGTGGCCGCTTTGCTGTGTCCGATGTAGTCACAAGGGGCGCAGTGCCGGAAGAGGTACGCAAAAGCATGTTGCTATGGGTCGGCTGCATCGCGGGCGCGCTACAGGATGAGGAATACCGCACGAAGCTGACGGCTGCCGGTTTTGCCGCTATCGATCTTGAGCCGACGCGGGTCTATGACATTGAGGATGCACGGGCCTTTCTAGCGGGCGAAGGAATCGACGTAGACGCCATCGCGCCTCAGGTTGAAGGCAAATTTATGAGCGCCTTTATTCGCGCCACGAAGCCCGCTGATTGCTGCGCTCCGGGGTGCTGCTCGTGAGCCAAGCGGTAGCTCAGCCCGTCAAGGCCAGCGGCGGGCTAGGGACATTTGAGCGTTACCTCTCGGTCTGGGTGGCGCTCTGCATGGTCGCCGGAGTCGTTCTGGGTAGACTGCTTCCTGCCGCTATCGCAACTCTGCGCGGCATTGAGTTCGGAAAGGGAAGTCAGATTAACGCGCCCATTGCGGTGCTGATCTGGCTGATGATTACGCCCATGATGATGAAGGTCGATTTCTCCTCGGTACGGAACGTCGGCAAGCGGCCTGCAGGCCTACTGGTGACGCTGTTCATCAACTGGGTAGTTAAGCCTTTCTCGATGGCGCTCCTGGCTTGGGCCTTCTTCCGTGTGGTGTTCGCGCATTTCCTTACACCAGCGGAGGCCGATCAATACATCGCGGGTTGCATCATCCTGGCTGCTGCGCCCTGCACGGCGATGGTCTTTGTCTGGAGCCATCTCACAAAGGGCGATGCTGCCTACACGCTTGTGCAGGTATCGGTCAACGATCTGATTATGCTCTTGCTGTTCGTGCCAATTGTGCAATTTCTCGTCCATGGCGCTTCGTCCCTGACAGTACCTTTCCACGTGCTGCTTACCTCTGTCCTTATCTTTATAGGGGTGCCGCTGCTGGCTGGGGTACTGCTGCGCTCGCTCCTACTGCGCCGCTGTGGGCAGGCATGGTTTGAAGGGGTGCTGTTGCCGAAATTTGCGCCAGTCACGATAGCATCGCTCCTGGCAACCCTGGTGCTAATCTTCGCGTTTCAGGCGGACAATATCATCGGACGGTTTTTCCATGTGGTACTGATTGCGGTGCCGATCACGCTCCAGGTCTACTTCAATGCGGGCCTCGCTTACGGCTTGATGAAGTGGCTGAAAGTCGAGCATTCTGTAGCAGCGCCTGGTGCGCTGATCGGCGCTTCCAACTTCTTCGAGTTGGCAGTTGCCACGGCGATTGCGCTCTTTGGTCCCGAATCGGGCGCTGCGCTGGCAACGGTCGTTGGTGTTCTGGTCGAAGTGCCGGTTATGCTCTCGGTTTGTGCGGCCTGCAACCGCACTCGCCATTGGTTTCCGGTTCCCTTGCGAGGTCACGCATGAAAAAGCGCGTTCTCATTCTCTGTACCGGCAATTCCGCCCGGAGCCAGATGGCCGAAGGACTACTGCGGCATGATGCCGGGGCTGCATTCGAGGTCGAAAGCGCCGGGACCAAACCTGGCACCGTGCGACCGGAAGCAATTGCCGCCATGCACGAGATCGGTATCGACATCAGCGGCCATCGCTCGAAGCATGTGGATGAGTTCGACAATCGGACATTCGATTACGTCATTACGGTTTGCGACAACGCCAAGGAAAGCTGCCCGGTGTTGCCCGGAGCGGCAAAACGGCTGCATCATAGCTTCGATGACCCACCACCGCTTTCCGTTGGAACCGATAGAGAACGAATGGCGATATTTCGACTGGTGCGGGATGAGCTGCGTAGGTACCTGCGCGAATTCACAAGTCATGCCTAAAGCCAAGAAGGTGAATGCACGAGCGTAACCATCACAACGATGAAATTTGTGATTCTGCGCCAGGGATTGACTTGGCGGCGATTAAAGTTACTCCGTCGGCAATAGCCAATACAGGAGTATTCAAGTGCGCTTCTAAGTCGATTCCCCCGTGCTGTCGCCGTCCGCCATCGCGCCTCCATCCGAACGATGTCTGGTTATGTTCCCAATAAGTGTTAAGCGGCGGAACAGGCAACGGGAAAACGATGTCTGACATGCCTTTGGAGTATGCCACCATAATTGGCCTAAGCGCAATTGCCCTACCCTGAGTACTCTGATCCCGTGGCCCTTAGGTTTCCTTTACTTAGTGCTTATGCCGCCCTTATGCTCCGACGCCTACGCTAGGGACGGGTCAGACCAGTGTTGGGTGATGTTCAACCAAATCGCGCGCGTTTCTCATCACGCCTTACTAACGCAGTACCGGCTCATTCATCAACTGCACAGTCTAGCGGCCTAGCAATCGTTGTCTTGTTTACGACCGTGCGCGGGACGCTGAATGCTCTCCAGCATGCTGCCCGGCTTGCTTATGAGCTTCAGGCTCGCATCCAGATTATCGTTCCCTATGTGGTTCCTTATCCGCTGCCGATCGACAAAGCAACAGTCAACCCCAAGTTCCGGTTGAGAGAGTTCCTTACGCGGTGTGAGCAGCAACCAATTGAGACCCGCATCGATATTTGGCTCTGTCGCGATGTGCGCCAGTGCATCTATGAGGGGCTGCTCCCAAACTCGTTAGTTGTGGTCGGCGGACGCCAGAGTTGGTGGCCTTTGACGTATGAAAAGCGTTTGGCAAGAAGTGTGAGAAGCAGGGGGCATCAGGTCGTATTTATAGGGGAAGCGCGTTGATGCTTTCTTAATGTGCCCGGAACCATAATCGGGAGTAGGTGGCTTTTGCGAACGATCCGTTCCCAAGTCTGATCACCGATAAGCTCGAATGAACAAACTCGATGTTGCGGAACACCAGACTTCTCTCGTACATGGGGCCAAGCAACATGCAACTGTTCATATTGACACCTACAACACCGGTCTTAGAGATGGGGACGGCTTTCTGGGAGACCGTGCCAGCAAGGGTGCATTCCAATCAATCCTCAATACCTGGCGCGAGCGAATGAGTGAGGTAGGCGAAGATCCTTTGGGAGATCAGCCGACCGCTGAATTCAGCAAGAAGAAGCTCGACAAGATTTTGATTGAGGGCGATATCGAAGCTGCCGGCTTAATACATGGGGCTGTGGAAGAGTTCGCTCAGGAGCTTGCGGCGGTGGCGAATCGGCTACTCAAACTCAAGTCATGGCAGAACACAGAGCGCATCGTGGTAGGTGGAGGCTTTCGTGCCAGCCGCATCGGAGAACTGGCGATCGGACGAGCTTCGGTTCTTCTTAAAGGAGAACACGGCCATAACATCGACCTGAAGCCGATTCGGCACGATCCGGATGAAGCTGGGTTGATTGGGAATATTCACCTGATTCCAGCCAAGATGTTTGACGGCTATGACAGCATGCTGGGCATTGATATTGGCGGATCGAATTTTCGCGCTGGGATCATTGAATTGAATGTTCGGAAGGACGGCGATTTCTGCGACGCGCATGTCAGCTCATACAAGTTGTGGCGGCATGCTGATGAACAGGAAGTGAAGCGAGACGAGGCAGTCAGCCGCCTTGCAGAGATGGTAAGGAAGCTCATACGCCAAGCAGACGAGAAGGGTCTGGAGTTGGCGCCCTTCATCGGCATCGGGTGTCCAGGAGTTGTCAACAAAGACGGATCGATTGAAAAGGGTGCTCAGAACCTGCCTGGCAATTGGGAAAGCACGCGATTCAACCTGCCACAAAGCGTGTGCGATTTGATTCCCGCAATCGGCAAGAATGCAACTGTGGTGATGATGCATAACGATGCGGTAGTACAAGGTCTGAGCGAAACGCCGTGGATGAGCGATGTGAAGCATTGGGGAGTGCTCACTATCGGGACCGGGCTGGGCAATGCTCGTTTTACAAACTGTAGCGATTAGATGAGGAGAACCTCATCTGTCAGTCCCGCTCAATAGAGTTGCAACTTGGCCTGTGCTGGATTGCGCCCACGAAGTGTTGGACAGCCAGCCGAGCAGCAGAACCACGGCGCCGCAACCAGTCATGGTCCACCAAATAGGGTGCGTAGCGTGTGTGAAGTCAGAACCTTTGCCGTGACTTGCGCTGACAATTGTTCCCGCAACAGCCACTCCCAAAGCTGCTCCCACCTGGCGGCTGGTGGATGCAATTGCTGCCGCGACTCCAGCTTGCGATAAGGGCATTCCTGCCACCGCGCTGTTGGTGATGGCCGGGTTGATCATACCCAAGCCGACCCCGAACAGCGCATAGGTCAACAGCAACAGAGCAAGTGGGGTTGTCACGCTCAGGCGCGTCAGCATCAGCGTGCTCAGCAGAAAGCCCATACCCGCCATGAGCAGAGACGGCCGCGTGCCGAAGGCGCCCACCAGCCTACCCGAAAGAGGAGCACAGATCATCATCATGATAGCCAGGGGCAGCGTACAGAGGCCGGTAACAAAGGCTGAGAAGCCTCGCGCTTGTTGCAGGTAGAGTACATTCAGGAACAGAAATCCGGCGAAACAAGCGAAAGCGCAGAGCGCAAGAAGCGCTGCGCTGCTGAAGGGCACGCTGCGAAAAAAGCGCAGATCTACCAGCGGATCTTGGCGCCGTGGCTCATAGAAGCAGAAGCCCAGCCAGGCAGCCGCTGATACAGCAAACAAGAAGAGAATGGACGGGGAAGACCACCCGGCACGCGGTCCCTCGATGACTGCATACGTGAGGAAGGCCAAGCCTATAAACACCAGAACTTGTCCTGCGGGATCGAGGGCGCGCGCTCGGGGTGCCTTCGATTCGGGTACAAATTTAGCTGCCAATGCAACTGCTGCAAGACCGATTGGCAGATTGATCCAGAAGATGGAGCGCCAGCCTACAGTTTGTGTCAATATGCCGCCAAGGAGCGGTCCGGCTGCCAGCGAGACGCCGGCCACCGCGCCCCAGATTCCGACAGCCCTTGCGCGATCTTTAGGTGCCGGGAACACATTCGCAATGATGGACAGGGCTACCGAATTGAGCATAGAGGCACCCAAGCCCTGAAGTGCGCGATAGAGGATCAGGCCGCCGATGCTGTGGGCGATGCTGCACAACAGAGAGCCGGCTATGAATAGAAGAAGCCCAGTTTGAAAGGTTCGCCGCCGGCCGAAGCGATCGGACATGGAGCCTGAAAACATTAGTAGGCTGGCGACGACAAGCGTGTACGCATCAACAATCCACTGAAGCTCCGACAAACTGGCATGAAGGTCGCGTTGAATCGCCGGCAGGGCCACGTTGACGATGGTGACGTCCATGCCGACCAGCAGTAAACTCAGGCAGCAGATACCTAGAATCAGGTTTGGCCGGACGGATCTTTGTTCGCGTTGCGGGCTCATGGTTCCAAGAGATGGATTACTTCGTCTGGCGTTAGGCTGAAAATTGACAGGCAGAGGCATCTGAACACTTTCATTGTCCAGGACGCTTCGAGTGCTTTCGTTCGGCAGCGGCATGGATATGGGTCGGGGTGATAGTATCTTTTCCGACAACCATGCAGTTATTGAAGTGTGTCTCGGTGAGCTTCTTTGGAAAGCCCGCGCTGGCAGTAGCGCTGTTCTTTGCCCTGGCAGTCAGCTCTACAGCGCAGGTGGAGCGAGCGGCCATAACCGGAACAGTGACCGATAGCTCCGGAGCACCAATACCGGATGCCACCGTGCGAGTGATTGATGAAGGCACGAACACCACTTTTAATTTGGTGACCGACGCCGCAGGTGCTTATGCAGCGCGGAATTTAACGCCTGGCAGTTACACAGTGCAAACAGAGAAGACGGGATTCACCAAACACGTGAACCATGGCTTTGTTGTGCAGGTATCGCAAATTGCCCGGCTCGATATTGCATTAGGCGTGGGATCTGTATCAGAGACAGTGGAGGTTACGGGCGAGATCCCGGTTCTGCAAACTGAGTCGTCATCGGTAGGTCAAGTCATTGGAGCGCAAGCGGTCAGCCAGTTACCGCTGAATGGGCGAAATATCGCCCAGCTTGCGATTCTTGCTCCTGGCGTGACTGGCTTAGGTTATGCTCCGACCGGAACGGTGAACTCGGGAGCGCGGCCAGACGAACTGCGTCCTGGCGGCACTACGCTCGAGGCCAACGGAGCGCGCGATACCGAAAACAAGCTGCTGCTGGATGGGATTGATAATACGGAGATGATCTCGCAGACGTTCATCGTCAGGCCGAGCGTTGAAGCGATTCAAGAGTTTAATCTGATTACCAGCAATGCCGGAGCCGAGTACGATCGCGGTGGCGGCGCAATTCTTGTTACGAGCACTAAGTCGGGCACTAACCAGGTACACGGTACTGTGTATGAGTATCTACGGAATTCCGATGTGGACGCAAAGAATTTCTTCGATCGGAAGAATGGCCCCATTCCGCCTTACAAGCTGAATGACTTCGGCGCAAGTATCGGTGGTCCGGTGATTCGTAATAAGACCTTTTTCTTTGCTAACTATGAAGGTTACTATGAGCGGCTGGCGTCGACCGTTGTTACGACGGTCCCCACGTTAGCGGAAAAGCAGGGCAACTTTACAGGTGTTGCGCCCATCTACGATCCGACAACTACGAAGCAAGTTGGGTCGACTTATACACGCACGGCTTTTCCAAATAACATCATCCCTGCGACGGCCTTCGATCCCATTGCTGCACGAATTGTTAACTTATACCCGGCACCACAAACATCAGGGCTGACTAACAACTATGTAACTAATCCGGTGAAAGCTACGGACAACAACCGCGGTGATATTCGGATTGATCATCAAATTACTTCGACTCAGAACGTCTTTGGCCGCTATTCGATTGACGACGCTCAGATCCAAATGCCGAATACTTATAACAACGACATTGGTGGAAACGAGAATGCTTTTTCGGGTTCGGATGCAACGCGTGGGCAGAATGGGGTGCTCGCGTATACAAATGCAATCACGCCGAATCTAGTAGGCGAGTATCGATTTGGATTTAGTAAGTACACGAGCTTTCTTCTTGCATCGCCTCTGACCAATCCTGTGTGGTCGCAAATTCCCGGTCGCGTACAAAGCGACCGCTTTCAACCGACGGCGCCGATCATCAGCCCATCCGGTTACGGTGGCTTGGGAGATTCGCGATCGGAGCCGCAAGTGCGCCTGGAGCACACCTTTGAAAACATCGGCGTGATCAATTGGCAGCGTGGGGAACACAGTTTAAAGTTCGGTATTGATTTTCGCCATCGCTTGATCAGCGAGCCCAAGGTTGCCCCGGGTCAAAGTTCATTTGGCCGCTTCAATTTCGACAACACACTGACGGATAACCCGGCCAGTCCGGCAGGCACCGGGAATGCGATTGCGACGATGCTCCTCGGCTATCCAGCTAGCACGACGCGCTATTTCTTTCTGCCGCCCAACGCTCATGTGATCGGAAATGAGTTTAACTTTTTTGCTCGTGATGACTGGCGGATCTCACGCAAGCTGACGTTGAATCTTGGGATTCATTATGAGATCAATACGCCTTATCACGAAGCTAATAACTACTGGGTGAACTTCGATCCAGTGACCGCGCAGGTTCTGCTGGCAGGAAAGAACAGCTCCTCAACAGCGAACTGGAGAACCGATTACACGTCAATTGCTCCGCGCGTGGGATTTGCTTTCGAGGCAAATAGTAAGACGGTTGTGCGAGGCGGGTTTGGGATTTTCTATGACCCGCAAGCAAACGAAGGCACTACGATTCGTCAGCAGCTGCAATGGCCTTTCGCGCTAGCGTATACGCTTACGCCGGGCTCTCTTTTTCCGGGCAACACTGTCTCGCAAGGTTTCATTAGTGTGGCTGGCCTACCGGCTGGGCTGTTCAACTCGCCGTTTGGAACGCTAAAAGCTATTCAGTTTGACTTTAAGAACGCAGCCGTAACCCAATTCAACCTTGGTGTTCAGCGCCAACTGTCAAGCCGTTCGTCTTTCACTGTTGCTTATGTGGGGTCTCTTGGCCGGCACCTTACGTGGACAGATCCGATTGATCAGCCGACACCGGGTCCTGGCAACATTCAAGCGAGACGTCCGTACAATTCGCTTTATCCGAATGTGCAAGGCATAAGCTATCTGGAGTCAGCCGGTAACTCTGCTTACAGTTCGTTGCAGGCGACATTCCAACAGCGATTGACGAACGGGCTCTCCTTTACGGCCAATTATGTTTGGTCGCACAGCCAGGATAATGCGCCATTCGACGGAGGCGCTGATGGTCCGATTCCGCAAGACCCAAACAATCGACGCGCCGATTGGGGTAACTCGGATAACGATATTCGCCATCGTATTAACCTTTACGGAACGTACGAGTTACCCTTCGGCGCAGGGAAACGATTTCTAAACAGCCGTTCCTTCATCAACCGATACCTTGTCGGCGGCTGGCAGGCTAATGCGATTGCGGTCATCCAATCAGGCCTCCCTTTCACCGTTACCACGACTGGATCGCCCACCAATACGGGTGCAGGAAGTCGCGCCGATGTTGTCTACGGTGCTCCTCTTTATCCTTCGAACCAGAGCATTGGTCAGTGGTTCAACCCCGCAGCGTTCACCATTCCGACTGTATACCGGTGGGGCAATTCCGGACGTAATATTCTGGTAGGACCCCATGAGGTGAACTTTGATTTCACGGCACAGAAAAATATCCCGATTACTGAAAGTAAGACGCTGTTGTTTCGTGCCGAGTTTTTCAATGTGCTGAATCACCCGCAATTTGCTATACCTGCAAGTACGATTGGTTCGGGTGGAGTAGGAAGCATTAGTGCAACATCACATCCGGCAAGACAGATTCAGTTTGCTTTGAAGTTCGCTTTCTAGCTTGCGAGTCGCGCTCGCTTGCTCTTGGAGATTTCTTAAATGCCGATAACATCAAAGCTACGCCGCCGCGAAATGCTGGCGTTTGCAGCCGCTCCCTTCCTGAGAGGGATGTCTGTTCCGAAGATTAAAGACGTGTCAGTGATTGCTACCGAGCCGTCCGGCGTGCGCCTGGTGGTGGTTAAGATCCAGACCGATCAGGACGGTCTCTATGGGTACGGCGACGCCACGTTCACGCAGCGAGCCGACCTGGTGGTGGATGCAGTTGATCGATACTTGAAACCGTTTTTGATTGGGCGGCCTACCGATGCCATTGAAGATCTTTGGCAGGCGATGTATAACTCGTCTTACTGGCGAAATGGTCCGGTGCTGAATAACGCAATCAGCGGCGTGGACCAGGCGCTTTGGGATATCAAAGGCCGACAAGCGGGCATGCCTGTTTATGAATTGCTTGGTGGCAAGACCCGTCGCGGAGCAATGATTTACTCGCATGCATCCGGCGCTGAAATTTCAGAGACAATTGATTCAGCCAGAAAAATCATGGCGCGCGGTATCAAAGTGGTTCGCCTGCAAGTAGGGGTGCCGGGCCAGGCTGCGTACGGCGCTGGGCGTGCCGGCTACGTGGAGGAAAAGCAGACTTCCTCAGCGGGCAAGCTGCCGCAAGATGAAATTTTCGAGCCAGAGCCGTACACCCGGAGAACGCTGGCCTTGTTTGAGCAGGCGCGCAAGGAACTGGGACCTGATATCGAATTGCTGCATGATGCGCATGAACGTTTACCGCCGCGTTTAGCTGTGCAGTTTGCGAAAGATTTAGAGCAATACCGGCTCTTCTATCTCGAAGATGTTCTGTCTCCGGAGAACATCGATTACTTCAGGCAGATTCGCGCAAATTGCAGCACGCCGTTGGCAATGGGTGAACTTTTCAACAATCCACATGAGTGGAACGAGGTGATCAAGAGTTCGGTAATCGATTACATTCGTGTGCATGTCTCGCAAGCGGGAGGACTTACTCCCGCGCGAAAGATTGCTTTGTTAGCGGAAGCATTTCAGGTTCGAACGGCTTGGCATGGCCCGGGCGATGTGAGTCCGGTCGGACATTGCGCGAATGTTGCGCTCGATTTGGTGTCTTCAAATTTCGGAGTGCAGGAGTGGACGTTTCCATCAGAGCAGCTGAATGAAGTATTTAGCACTTATCCGGAGTTTAAGGACGGATATGTTTATGCGAACGAGAAGCCGGGCTGGGGAATCGAGATTGATCTGAAGGCCGCGGCGAAGTATCCATTCGGGTCTGAGAAAGGTGCACGGAAGTATTACAACGGCGGCTGGGGTGTGGTGCGGCGGCAGGATGGAAGCGTGATTAATCAGTAAATTGCCAGTGCCGAGCCGGGTATAATTCTGCCTCATTTGCGCGGTGTGGAAGCGGCAAGCGGTTGAGCGAAAGCCATTAGTGCCCTTAACAGCTTTGAGTCGCGGGAGTACATAGCACCGATAAGATCAATATGTTCAAGCCGTATTGCTTGCTCCTTCTGATCGGTGCTAGCGAGGGGGCAGGTAAACATTGCTTGGAAGCACAGAGGCCACAACAGTAGTTATCAGCCTACGAATCAACGGCAGTTTGAGAACACCAAGAGGGTACTACTTCGAGTCAGTCGGGTCCCACGGTTCTAGACTTCTCCCAATGAGACTTTGGAAGAACTCTCGCGCGCTGTTCCTCACTTTAAGATTGTATTCAGTGAAGTCCCGCTTACCCAGGTCAGGTTTGGTTCCATTTAGGTAGAGATCCTGGATCGCGAGTATCAGTTCGTGCAAATGATCGAGCATTTGTGAGGTTTGAGCCCGATCAGTCTTACTGAACAGGCGAGTAAAGGCCTCCTCGTTTGTCATTAGCCGATGAGCAAAGACAGAATCTCGGATGGGACGATAAACCTGCTCAACTTTTTTGGTGTACACGGCTAAGTTCTTCCCAATGTCCTTGAGTGATTTTCTGTCAGGTGGTTCCCAGGCATTTCTGATGAAGTCATCCATCCAAATCGGTTTTGGATTCGCGCCGAATCTCCTGGCCGCAAGCGATTCCTTTGAGAACCAGTTGAAGTTCTCACGAGTTGCGTTGAGAATTTTGTATACGGAATGTGCATCTGGGCCATGATCAAAAATTCGCCCGAGAACACTGAAACGCATACCGAAACGCCCTCCAGAAATAGCTATCGTTCTTCAGAGATCGGAGGACATCCTTGTCGCCCACAGCTAGGCGGTTCACCTCGTCTGCAATGTGGTACAAAGCTATTGCGTCCTCAATCTCATTACTGAGTAGCTTGACCTCATCCCAGTATTCCGATTCCCTCATCGAACCTGATCTCCTATTGCTCCGTTTCTCCCGCAGTGCAATTCAGGTTACGAAATACGGATTAGGTTTATCCGCAACTGGCAATGTGAACTAGAGAATATAAGCTTGTCCAGTCCGTCTTGGCTTTCTAACAGGAATGCATCTTGGCTCTCATCCTGCTGTGTACTGGCGTAGCTGCTAGGCTTGTACCCCGGGCTTTTACGCGATATCATGGCATCGGTGGGCCAGCAGGTGGTGCTGCTGACCCTCGGATCAGGCTACAGATCGAGTTTGATCTGCAACTTGGTTCGCCGCTTCCTGAGTAAAATCAGGATTAGTACGAACGCTAGAAGATGCATAGAAGCACCTCTTTCTGCTTCCGGCGACCCGCCTCTTACGAAGGCGGGTTTGCTGTTTAGGATGCCCGTAAAAAGCTTTTACCAGCAACACCACAGCCCGATTGCAGAATCTCATCGTGCCATGCACAACCGCAATGTTTTCCTTGCGCGGTAGTGCGCTACAGATGAAAGTTTCTTGGGAGATCTTGATTCACCGACGGGCACGGCTCGTCTTAAATCCTCAAATCGCACTTCAGACGGTGCGTCTAGCTCGGGCAGCAAT
Source organism: uncultured Bryobacteraceae bacterium (assembly GCA_964248065.1). Taxonomy (GTDB): domain Bacteria; phylum Acidobacteriota; class Terriglobia; order Bryobacterales; family Bryobacteraceae; genus Bog-105. Next base: position 19,686 of record CAXTWQ010000009.1, read on the forward strand.
CGTCGCTGGTCTTTGGCATTGAAGGGGCGAGCAGTTCGCGCGAGAAGTCCATTACGTTCTCTCCAAACATTCTGATGGCTTCGCGTTGGATTGATTCCCGAGTGCCGCTCAGATCAAGTGCGTCCATGCCGTACTCGGCCTGTACGTCCTCATCGGAGCTGGTGCGATTGATTTCCAGCCACTTATTCTCTAGTATCTGCAAAGCTTCCAGAACAAAACGAGCATCGTTTTGGGTTAATGTGACGGTTATGGTGGGGGTTGGTGCTGAGATGGTCATAGCTTTCGTGTTCTTTCGCAAAGTAAACCGAGCTCGGAGAGCAACGTACGGTAGTTACCCATAGTCATATCAGAATTCGGGCAGATAAGGAAGTGGCCCATTTTGGCTGGATTTGGGTCGGAATGTAAAAGCAGTCCTTGCGGGATTATGATCGTGGCCGGGAGTTTCCAAAGCCAGCCGCATAGCTGAAGCTTTTCGAGATACTGATTGTTGCCGAGTGATATTCCCCTTCCGTTCGCACGTACCATTAATTCATCCAAGTGCTCGTAAGTATCAACGTCCTGCACGCGCACATTTTCTAACTTTGGGGAGGTCGCATTTCCGAGGCGATACAGATCCTCGTTGCGCATTTAGGGTCTGTTACGCTGCTCCTGTTTACTCGTATCGCAACGCTTCAACCGGATCCAATCGTGATGCCTTCACCGCCGGCCAGACTCCGAAGAACACTCCTATTGCTATCGAGATGAGACAAGCCGTCAGGATAGCTGTTGCAGGAACAGAGGTGTGCAGGGCCGGTATTAGCGCACTGATCAGCAGCGTGGCCAGGATGGAGATGACGATGCCGATAATCCCGCCTGTGCCTGAGAGCGTCACCGCTTCGATCAGAAATTGAGTCACAATATCGCTCCGGCGGGCGCCGATCGCTTTGCGGATACCGATCTCGCGTGTTCGCTCGGTGACGCTGACCAGCATAATGTTCATCACGCCGATGCCGCCTACCAGCAAGCCCACTCCTGAGATCGCGATGGACATCAGCAGAATCATACTCGTGATCTTGTTGAAGTTTTCAAGGATCGAATCGGGCGTGCTTAACGAGAAGTCGTCCGGCTTACCGGGCGGCACTTTGCGGAGGCGTCGCAGGGCATCTCGCGTCTCCTCCACAGCGTCGTTGCGCTGGCCTGGCTTGGCTTTTAGCGTAATGAAATAGTTATCTGACTGCGGGTAGCGCAAGTGAGCCGTTGCGAGGGGCATGATGACCTGAGTATCCTGACTGTTCTCGCCGAAAAAGCCGCCTTTGGCTTTTGAGAAGACGCCTACTACCTGGTATTCAACTGCATCTACAAAGACCGGGCGCCCAACTCCGTCCTTGCGGGGAAAGAGCGCGTCGGCCAGACTCGCCCCTAACATCACAACGCGAGCCGCACGCCGCGCCTCCAACTCGGTAAAGATGCGTCCCTGATCGAGGCTACGTGGCGTTATGTTGAACAGGTTTGCAGTAGCGCCGGCAACATTCAGGTTGTCCGACTCAAAGCCGGGGACTTTTGCAGTCATCACGCGCCCAGCCGGCGGAATAACGTACACGCTGAGAGCAACGTCTTCTACCGAGTGCACGGTGTTTTTCAGATACGTGACGTACTCGGGCGTCAGCTTGCGGCGCTTGCGTTCTTTGGGCGGCGCGCCGTTACCGCTTGGGTCACCACTAAGACGGCTGACAAAAATGCTGTCCGGCCCGAACTCCTGGAAGAAGTCAACGATTGAGCCCGTTAAGCCGTTCAGCAGACTGGCAACAGTAACGACAGTAGTAATGCCGATGACGATGCCTAGAATGGTTAATCCGGAGCGCAATTTATGGCCGGAAATGGCGTCCCATGCCATGCCGAACGTGGTCTTTACATTGAAGCCGGACCGTTTTCTCATTCTGATCGCAATGCCTCTACCGGATCGAGACGGGCAGCACGCCGGGCCGGATACCAGCCGGAGACGATGCCCACCACGCTGGAAACGAAGATGGAAACAAGGATATACGGCAGAGTAATGGTGAGAGTAGCGCCCGAAATTTTAGAGATGAGGAACGACGCAAGGGCACCGGTTGCAACGCCGATCGCACCACCAGCCAGAGAGAGCATCAAGGACTCGGTGAGAAACTGCAGCATGATGTCGGAGCGGCGCGCGCCCAGGCTTTTGCGAACACCAATCTCGCGGGTGCGCTCCGTGACGCTAACCAGCATGATGTTCATGATGACGATTCCGCCCACCAGCAGCGAAATGGCGGTGACTGGCACAACGACTGCCGAGATGACGCCGAGGATCGAATCGGTAAAGGAGCGGACGGAGTCGGGCGTGAGAATGTCGAAGTTATCGGGCTTGCCGAGGCGGGTGTGAAAGCGGCTGCGTAGCGCATTGCGAGTGGTGTCGAGACCCTGCGCCATGGTAACCCCAATCTCAGGCTTGGCGCGGCCGAAGATAGGAATGTTGTTGCCTCCGCCAAACATAGAAGTGTAGACACTCGTCGGAATGTAAACAGGATTGTCGAGGCTACGCCCGAAATTGGAGCCCTGGCGTTCCAGTAACCCCACAATGGTGAAATCAACGCCGGAGATCTTCAGAGTGCCGCCTATCGGGTCCTGGCCCGGGAAGAGGGTCGTGTGAATGTCCTCGCCGATGACAGCAACACTTTGATGGCGCGTCTCTTCCGTTTCATTGAAGAACCTTCCGCTGACCACCGGGATATCACGAATGGTGGGCATGTCGGCCGAGACTCCGATCACGTTGGCTGCTTCGAATACCTGGTTGTGTGCTTTAACGTCCTCCACACGCTGCTGGTAGGCGCTGTAGAGCATTTCATCACCGGCGACGGCGCGTAGAGCCTTAATATCATCGATGCGTAACCGTTTGTTGTACTTCTGTTTGGCGACAAATTCCTTGCCGGACAGGCGCCCGACTGAGGCAATCTGGGCAACAAGAAAGCTATTGGTGCCGAATGCTTTGGAGGTGATCCCCTCGGCGTAGGTGCCAAGGCCATCGATGGCAGCGCCAACCAGCACCACGCTGGCAACGCCGACGATGACGCCCAACAGCGTTAGGAAGGACCGAAGCTTGTGCGCGCGAATGGAATCGAAAGCTAAGCTGACAGCGGTGATCAGCATTGTGAAAGATCCCATTACGTCTCCAATTTGCTCTGACTTTAGTGTACGGTTAAGCTACTTTGGACGGGCGTTTGCGCACCGTTTTGGTTGTTGCAGTTTTGGGCACCGCCGTCTTTGCGGCTGAAGCTTTTTGGGCCGCTGCCGTCGGCTTGGCACGGCCACTCGCTTCCAGGCTCTTCTGCAAGGCCTGCATCAGATCCATTACCGGGGCTGATTTGGGTTGGCTGATCGGAGTCACTTTCTGCCCATTACGCTTTTGCTCGATCAGATGTTCCACGTTGCCCTTGTACTCGTCGTGATATTTCTCCGGTTCGAAGGACCCGGCCAGTGACTCTATCAGCTTCTTGGCCATGTCGAGCTCTTTCTTGTTAAACTCATCAGGCTTATCGACGCTGCTCTCCTTCTCTTTGTGGAGCTCGTCCACGAAGTACATGGTGTGCAGAACAATGCCGGTATCGGTGGGCCTGAGGATCACAATGTGCTCGCGGCCGTGCATGGCCACCTTGGCCAAAGCATCGTAACGGGTTTGGCGCATGGCTTCCAGCAGCAAGACATAAGGCCGGCTGACTGCCTCTTCCGGCGCTACGTAGTAGGACTTTTCGAGGAAAATCGGGTCGACGTCATCCATGCGTACGAACTCGAGAATCTCCATGTTGCGGGCAGTGGGCGGCGCGACTTTCTCGAGTTCGTCAGGCTCAATCACAACGTACTGGTTTTTGGCGTATTCGAAGCCCTTGACGATTTCAGACTTTTCGAGCGGCCGATCTTCAGAGGCGCAATACCAGACCTCTTTTACGCGCGACAAATCCTTTTTGTGGAGCATGTGAAAGTGCACAGTTTCCGGACGCGCAGCAGAAGAGAGACGAATGGGGAACGAGACTAAACCGAAGCTTAAGTAGCCTTTCCAGACAGTTGCCGGCATGGTTTGAATGTATCAACTACGGCATACACTGGAAGCGGAATGAGCGTAGAAGTTCAGTCGCTATTAGAGGAATTGGGCGTGATGCCCGGGGCGGTACGGGGCGGCAGCCTCCAAGCACGAACGCCCATCACTGGAGAAGTCATCGGGCAATTGCCGGAGACTACGGTTTTGGCAGCGCAGGACCAAATTGAAAAGGCGCACCGGGCTTCTGTCGAGTGGCGCGAAGTGCCTGCGCCGAAGCGCGGTGAACTGGTGCGGCTGCTAGGGGAAGAGCTGCGCACGTGCAAGGCTGCTCTTGGACAGTTAGTAACAATCGAGGCCGGCAAGATTCTGTCAGAAGGTTTGGGCGAAGTGCAGGAAATGATCGACATCTGCACGTATGCTGCTGGCCTGTCGCGGCAGCTTTGCGGACTGACTATTGCTTCTGAGAGGCCGGAACACCGCATGCTGGAGACCTGGCACCCGCTGGGTGTGACCGGCATTATTTCGGCGTTCAATTTTCCGGTTGCAGTGTGGTCATGGAATGCAGCCCTGGCTCTGGTCTGTGGCAACTCGGTCGTTTGGAAGCCGTCGGAAAAAACGCTGCTATGCGCGCTTGCAGTGCAGTCTCTCTTTGAACGCGCTGTTGCTAAGTTTGGCGAAGCTCCGACGCACCTTTCGAGCGTACTGGTTGGGGGCAGGGAACTGGGAGAGGCACTAGTAGATCATTCTCTGGTGCCATTGGTTTCGGCTACTGGTTCAAGCGCCATGGGTCATGCGGTTGCGCCTCGCTTGGCGGCACGCTTTGCACGATCGATTCTCGAGTTGGGCGGCAACAATGCGGCGATTATCTGCCCTTCCGCAGATTTGGAGTTGACGCTGCGAGGGGTGGCTTTCTCGGCGATGGGTACCGCCGGGCAGCGCTGCACGACTTTACGCCGCTTGATCGTGCAGGATTCGATCTACGACAAATTTGTCGAGCGGTTAAAAACGATCTACGAGTCGGTAAAGGTGGGCGACCCGCGAGAGCACGCGACGTTAGTTGGTCCTTTGATCAACAGAGCCGCCTTCGATGGCATGCAGCAGGCGTTTGCGGAGGCGCAGTCAATGGGCGGACAAGTATGGGGCGGCCAGCGAGTTCCCGTGAACGGCACTGAGAGCTACTATGTACGGCCCGCTCTGGTGGAAATGCCCGAGCAATCTGCAATTGTTCGGCACGAGACCTTTGCGCCCATCCTTTATGTACTGCGCTACCGCACCTTGGAAGAAGCGATTCTGCTGCACAATGCTGTTCCCCAGGGCTTAGCGTCGTCAATCTTCACCAACGACCTGCGGGAAGCGGAGCGGTTTCTGTCGGTATCGGGATCCGATTGCGGCATTGCAAATGTAAATATTGGACCATCTGGCGCAGAGATCGGCGGTGCGTTCGGGGGCGAAAAGGAGACTGGCGGCGGACGCGAATCAGGGTCAGATGTGTGGAAGCAGTACATGCGGCGAGCAACCAACACGATCAACTACGGCCGGCAACTGCCGCTGGCACAAGGCGTGCAGTTCGATATCGGCTGACGATGAAGACCAATGCGGCACGTTTGCTGGATGAAGCAGGCATACCTTACGAAATGCGGGCTTACGAGGTAGATCCGAAAGACTTGGGTGCGGAAAGCGTGGCTGCCAAGATCGGATTGCCTGCGGAACAGGTTTTCAAAACGCTGGTGGTGCGCGGCGAGCGGCAGGGCGTTTGCCTGGCCGTGGTGCCCGGTGATGCGGAATTGGATTTGAAAGCCCTGGCGCGACTAGCTGGCGACCGCAAGATGGAACTGGTGCCGCTGAAGGAAGTACAGCCTTTAACCGGTTATATCCGCGGCGGCGTAACAGCACTGGGCGGGAAAAAAGACCACCCGACTTACGTGAATGAGACCGCTATTCTCTATAACCTGATATCGGTCTCGGCAGGCCAGCGTGGCTTGCAGATGTTAATGAGCCCGGAAGACTATATCAGGGCGGTGCACGGCATCGTCGGGGAATTTGCAAAACCGAAGGGCTAGCGGCCGGTTAAGAGAAGCCTTGGGGGAGGGGATAGGAGAATCGGTGCGCTCGGGGGCCACTACCAGAGGCAGGAACCATGTTGACGCAGACATGTTGACGCACCAATGACGTCAGAAGCGCATCGCCATCAAGGATTAGAGACGGACCAACGGCAGCGGTCGACATTGGCGCAACGGACCGGTAGCAATCGCGTTCTCGTACGCATTGCAGGCACGTTTGCTCTACTTAGCGCACTGTTAAGTGCACAGGGGCCACCCGCTCCGGGAAATTTCTCTCATTCTGCTCAGCTGACTACATTGGCGCAGATAGAGGCACTAACCGGCGACCAGGCCGCTAAAGGATTGTCTGTGCAAGTGGAAGCAACCGTCACCTTCTTTGATGGGCCACACAAGATGTTGATTGTTCAAGAAGGTGGTTCAGGTTTATTCGTAGCAGGCCCATACCATGTGGCACTGCATCCCGGTGATCGTGTACGGATAGCAGGACGCACCGCGCAAGGGGATTTCGCGCCAATTCTGGACCAGGTCAGTAGCACTCAGGTGATCCAGGCGGGCTCGATGCCCCCGCCCGCGCTGCCCTCTGCCGAAGATTTATGGGCTGGAAGGCTAGAGAATATCCGGATAGAGCTGCATGCGCGTGTTCTTTCCGTGCAGTCTAATAACAGCTTATGGCCAGATGCACCGGCACCCATGTCTGTACTGCAACTGGAAATCGGCGGAACACAATTACGTGCATTGGTTGACTCTTCTTCCGCAGATCTTGAGCATCTGGTGGGAGCAATGGTGCGGTTGCACGGCGTGAATGGAACATTGGCGAACAAACAGCATCAGTTCTTGGGCCCGCTTCTCTTTGTCAGCAACTTTCGAGACGTGTTGGTGGATAAAGCCGCTTTTTCGGATACAGCCCCAAAGCCAGTGACGCCGATCAGCAAGTTACTTTCGTACCAGCCCGGCGGCCTGGTCTTGGGTCGGGTGAAAGTACGCGGTGAAATCACTTTCGCCGATCCGGCTCTTGGTACGTACATCCAGGACACTCATAGTGGAGTTCGAGTTGAAGGCGGTATTCCGGAGAGTATACGTGCCGGGAAGGGAGTGGAGGTCGTTGGATCTCCCGTTGCAAGCGGAGAAGGCATAGCCTTGCATGACGTGGTCGCAAAACCTGTCGTATTTCCTACTCCGATTCTGGCGGAGCCGGTGTCCGCCGAGCGATTGCTGGATGAAAAATGGCAGTCAAAATTGGTGCAGGTGGAAGGGCAATTGACTGACCTAGCCCAAGTAGGCGCCTGGGACCAACTGACTCTGCGGACAAAGTCCGATGTGTTCACAGCCCAGCTTCGACGGCTTGCAAAACAGGCCAAAGCGGACTGGAAACCAGGCAGCACACTACGATTGACTGGAGTTTGCCAGCTCAAGTGGGATGCGGTCGGTATTCGACCGCTTGGGTTTTCACTCTTATTGCGATCACCAGATGATGTTGTTGTGGTTGGGCGTCCTGCCTGGCAGGCCAGCTTTCCTTGGCTTGGCATGGGAAGCAGCATTGGCGTGCTGTTGGCAGTGGCTCTGGTCTGGGCCGGCTCTCTTCGCGGACGTGTCCGGGCGCAGACGACAGAATTGCGGCAGGCAAAAGAGCGCGCTGAGGCAGCCAGTCAAGCCAAATCTGAGTTTCTGGCTAACATGAGCCATGAAATCCGCACACCGTTGAATGGAGTGATCGGCATGACGGGCCTGTTGCTCGACGAGCAGCTTCCTGCGCGGCATCGCGAGTGGGCTGAGGCAGCCCGGGTGTCCGGGGAAGCGTTGCTCGCTTTGATTAACGATATTCTCGATCTGGGCAAAATTGAAGCAGGAAAGCTAACAGTTGAAAACGTTCCTTTTGACCTGCGTGCTACGGTAACTGAAGCGATCACGCTGCTGCAGCCACGCGCTGCTGCGAAACTGCTGGCCTTAACGGTAGAATTCCCGAGCGAAATGCCGATCTGGGTGACTGGCGACCCGACACGAGTCCGCCAGATTTTGTTGAACTACCTGGGCAACGCGATCAAGTTCACAGCGACAGGCAATGTGCGGGTGGAGATGCGGGCACGACGGCGGCCCGATAACACCTATGTGGTCCGGCTAGCGGTTCGTGACACTGGACCAGGTATTCCACTTGCAGCGCAAGAAAGATTGTTTAGCAATTTTGAGCAGGCTGATTCGTCAACTACGCGGCGGCATGGCGGGACCGGGCTGGGTTTGGCAATCTCGCGTCAGCTGGCCGAGTTGATGGGCGGAACAGTAGGCGTTGAAAGCACTCCTGGGTGTGGCAGTATGTTCTGGGCCGATCTGCCGTTTGCCCCTGCGACGGAGCCGCAAGCTGTAGAGCCAGCACGAAAAGCGGTTGCTCCACCTAGAGAGCCTGGCGAGGTTGTGCGTGTGCTGCTTGCAGAAGACAACATTATCAATGCGAAGTTGGCGACACGGCTGCTGCAAAATCTAGGATTGCAGGTGGATTTGGCCAGGAACGGTGCCGAAGCAGTAGCACGCTCGGCGGACCGGGCCTATCATGCGATTTTCATGGATTGTCAAATGCCTGAAATGGACGGGTACACGGCAACACGGTTGATCCGAAAAGCACAAAGCAAGAGTTCCCGGGTACCAATTATTGCGTTGACCGCTAATGCCATGTCGGGAGACCGCGAGCACTGCTTGGCAGCGGGGATGGACGATTATCTGACCAAGCCGATACAGAGCAAAGAGCTGGCGCGTTTGGTGGACCAGTGGTTGCCGGAAGTAGGCTCACAGGTGGCGGTATCGGCTCAGTAATCCAGGCCAGTTCAGTGCATCGCCTTCCTAGAAGGACAATTGGCGGCCTCTCGTGTTAGTCTTGCACGAGTTCCATATGCTTTTGTGGTAGAAGCGTTATATAGATGGATGAAAATGTACGTTGGTCATTGACAGTCTCAAAGGACATTGATCAGTCTTTGCGTACCTTTCTGGTACAACGTGGCGTGCGAAACGGTGACTTGTCAAAATTCGTAGAAGAAGCGGTACATTGGCGTATCTTAGACCGGGTGATTTCTGAGACGCGAGCGGCGAACGCCAATGTGGCACCAGAGGAAATCGAAGCTGCCGTCGCGGAAGCCGTCGAAGCTGTCCGAGTAAATCATCCACTTGGGTAGCAACCCGTGAGGGTTGTCCTTGACACTAATATTCTTGTGAGTTCCTTGATCGTACCTCGAGGAGTGATGAAGTATGTGTGTGACGCGTGGCAGGCCGATCGTTACACGCTGATTAGCAGCTTTGAGCAATTGGACGAGTTCCGGCGAGTTACGCGGTATGAGCGAATCCAAAAATATCTTCGGCCAGCCACTGCTGGAACAATGCTGAATCGGATCCGGGCCTTAGCGGAACTTGTTAGCCCTCTGCCCCTCACTGACATTTGTGCTGACCCTGCAGACAACTACCTGCTTGCAATGGCTGCGCACGGCAGGGCCGATTATCTGGCAACCGGAGATGGGCGCCATTTGCTTCGTCTGCGAACGTACGGGAACACGCGAATTGTTACCGGACGAGAGCTTGCAATTAAGCTTGGTTTCGGGCCACTGACTTAGTCTTAATCCACTTTTGCCGAGGCCGTTCAGTCGTCTCTGAAGCTCCATCAATAATTGAGCGAAGGACTAAAAAGCTCCCTATAGCGATCCTTGCTTTAGGTACTACCGCACTTTCGATATCGAAAGGCTAAGCTGCCCAGCTCCGAATGTTTTGGAAGAATGCATTAGTAACTTTCCTGTTCGGGTTCCAGAGTCTCATCTCGTAGTTGACGAACCCATAGCTCTGCTCCAGCCTTGAAGTCTGGATAATCTTCGTCCTTCAGTAGAGGTTCGGGACCACTTAGGAATTGCAGCAGACGACGGCGGTTCAACTCCTCGCGAACGACTTCGGTGAGGAAAGCGCTACGCCCGCGAGGGCCTACCAAGGCATCCACTTCGGCCAAAAGATCATTGGGCAGGAAAACGTAGGCGCGCTTGCGGTTCATCGTAAGTCCCAATCGCATTGTGTCAAAGTCCAGTCTGGCGCATTACCTGGGTGGCCGAAAGCTTTGCCTGATTTGCCGGAAGAGTTCCGTGATCGACACATAAAGGTTGAGCAGACCGAGGCCGCTCAAAGCTCCGCGAAAATAGCGACTCATCCACAGGTCGGCTAGACCGGAAATGTGTACGGGAATCCAGCTCTGCCCCCAATTGGATTGCCAAGGGAAGACGAGCAGAAAGACCCCGAGTTCAGAAGCGAAGATCACCAGGCAGAAGCCCAGGATGCGGCGATGCCATTTGACGAACCGATGGGTCTGGTCGCGCGGGGCGGGCGAGGCTTGGGTGGATGTGCTCACGTAGAGGTTCCTGTTAGCAAAAGCTCTTCCTGCACAGGCGTATGGTTCAGATACCCAACCCAGTGCACGTCAGGACTGCTCTCCCGCACGGGCGCGAAGCTCCAGCGATGGAGCAGTGTTGGGCCATGTTTGCGAAGAGCGCGGCGGTGGTCAGGAGTCGAGTAGCCCTTGTTTGACCGAAGATTGTATTCGGGGAAGACCTGATGCCAGTGAGCAAGGCAGGCATCTCTATGAACCTTGGCAATGATGGAAGCAGCCGCAATGGCGCGGCAGCGAGCGTCGCCTCCAATCAGAGGACGTTGTTTGGCGGGCAGATCCAGCCGGAGAGCATCGATCAAGAGGTAATCAGGCTGTAGCGGCAGGGCCAAAACAGCACGCTGCATGGCCAGCCGTGAAGCCTGATAGATATTGATCTGGTCGATTTCGAAAACGTCGGCAGCGCCGACAGCCCACGCTTGACTGCGCGTTTTGATTTGTTTGGCAAGCCGCTCCCGCTCAGGAGCGTCGATGATTTTACTGTCGCGGAGCCCGCCAATAGGTCGGTCAGGGTTAAGCACAACAGCGGCTGCCACCACAGGACCAAATAAGCACCCGCGTCCCACCTCGTCCACGCCTGCAATACATTGATAACCCTGCTCGCGAGCCAGGCGTTCATAAGTACTGACGCAGCGAATGGAAGGCGCAGTGGGACCGGGCTGGGAAACTTCTTTGGCCACGAGAAAGCCGAACTTACGGCGTTATTCGCGTTCGCGGAGACGAGCGGCTTTGCCTTTTAGGCCGCGCAGGTAATACAGCTTGGCACGGCGTACCCGGCCAGTGCGGACCAGATCAATATGATCGACAACAGGCGCGTGAACGGGAAAAATCCGCTCGACACCTTGGCCAAAGCTCACTTTGCGAACAGTAATAGTCTCGCCCATACCGACGTTATGACGAGCGATGAGGGTGCCTTCGAATGCCTGCAGCCGCTCCTTGTCGCCCTCGCGGATCTTGACGTGAACGCGAATGGTGTCGCCCGGCCGAAACTCCGGATGCGCCTGGGCGCGCATGTGCTTACTAATGAATCTGCTGACAAGAACGTTCTGCATGCTACTTAATTCTGCCTTATCGTGCGTCCGGCAACCAAATCGGGACGCAGCCTTTCTGTTTTCTCAAGCGACGCCGCCCGGCGCCAACGCCTGATCTCCTCGTGATTACCGCCCAGCAGCACATCGGGCACTTTCCAGTTGCGGAACTCCGCGGGTCTGGTGTACTGCGGGCAATCCAAAAGCCCATCTAATTCTTCGCTGAAACTCTCGTTCCAAGTCGAGTCGGTATTACCAAGCACGCCGGGCAGCAAACGCCCGACTGCGTCTACGATCATCGCGGCCCCTAGCTCGCCGCCGCTCAATACAAAATCTCCAACCGACAACTCAGCATCTGCCAAATGCTGGGCCACTCGCTCATCCACGCCTTCATACCGGCCGCAGATGAGCAGCAGATCGTCCAGTTGAGCCAGGTCGCGAGCCACAGTCTGAGTAAAACGCATCCCTTGCGCCGAGAGCAAAACGACACGCTGGCGATCGGTCCGCTTCGGGAGAATACTTTCGACGGCCTCGAACAGCGGTTGCGGTTTCAGCAGCATGCCCTCACCGCCTCCAAATGGGCGATCATCTACCGTCCGATGCCGATCCGTAGTCCAGGTTCTCAGATCGTGAACGGCAATTCCGATTCGACCTTCCTCCCGCGCTCGGGCGACTACTCCGTAGCGGAATGGGCTTTCAAAGAACTCGGGAAAGATCGTGACGATATGAAAGTTCATGACGCCTTCCCTCGGGTAACGAAACTCAAAGGTCTAGTAGGCCTTCCGGGAGTTCAACCCGGATCACACGGTTCACCAGATCCACTTCCGGACAGATTGCCTCGACAAAGGGCACCAGCACCGTCCGGTCTTTTACGTCCACTTCCAGAAGCGGCGACGCTCCATAGTTTTCTAACCCGGTCACAAGTCCGACGAGGTCTCCCGTCTGACGATCGACAACGCTGACGCCAATTAAGTCCGATTGGAAGTACTCACCTTCCGGAAGGGAGCCGCGTTCTTCTCTTGAAATCCAGAGATCTGCGCCACCAAAGCGTTCGGCATCAGAAATCGTATTAATCCCGACAAACTTCAAAATCCAATCTTCCCGATACGGCCAAGCCGCTTCTAACTCGACTGACACATCGGATCCGTCAGCGAGCCGAACCTGAGCTGTTTTCAGGTTTTCCAAACGACCCGGCACAGCCGTCTGAGACCGGGCGAGCACTTCACCTTTGTTGCCCCGGCTCCGTAAAATCTCGGCGACAACCACCCGATCTTCCTGTACTGATTCCCCGCTACTCAAGGATTTCAAGCGAGAACCGGCGATTTAACTTAGTTCCTACAGCACCTAGGAGAGTTCGAATGGACCGCGCTGTCCGGCCCTGCTTCCCAATCACTTTACCGACATCGCCGGTAGCTACTCGAAGCTCAAAAACGGTAGCATGTTCGCCCGAGATTTCGTGCACGGTCACACCGTCAGGCGTATCGACCAGAGCTCTGGCGATGTCTTCCACCAGCGTCTTCACTCCGGCATTTTCGTTTCCATTACTGTCGTTCATGGTTTACTTTACTGTCAGACCCTGCTCGCGCGAAGCCTTAAGCTCCGCTTTGCCCTACGAAGAGGAACCGGTCTATCCGACTAAGAAACGGCGGGCGCTTCGACTGGAGAGATCTTCATCAATCGGGTGACGGTATGCGATGGCTGTGCGCCGTTCTTGATCCAGTGCTCAATTCGTTCCCGCTCGAGATGTATCTCAGCAGGTTTGGCAATGGGGTTGTAGTGGCCAACCACTTCCACAGACCGGCTATTGCGAGCGCGTTCCTTATCGATCACAACCACACGGTAGGTGGGCTTTTTCTTGGCGCCGAAACGCGCCAGACGAATTGCTAACATCGTAACCTTTTCTTCTTGATATTCTGGCAGATTTATAGCGCCAACGCACCTAGGTGGACACGACGCTAGAACCCGGGCAGCCCTGGAAAGCCTGGGATCTTCATTTTACCCATGCGCTTGCCGAGCAAACCTGCCTGCCCGGCAAAGCTCTTCATCATTTTACGCGCTTGCGCATACTGTTTCAGCAGATTATTTACGTCCTGCACGCTAGTTCCGCTGCCTTTGGCAATTCGGCGGCGGCGCGAACCGTTGATAATCATGTGGTTCCGGCGTTCGTGCGGCGTCATGGAATCGATAATCGCGACAACCCGGCCCACTTCGCTTTCGTCAATCTTTGCGTTCTTCAAATCCTTCAACGGGCCAATCTGCGGCATCATCTCCAGCAGTCCGCCTAGGGAACCGAGTTTGCGGATCTGTTTAATTTGATCGCGGAAGTCTTCCAGGGAGAAGTCATCGCCGAGCAGCTTTTCCTGCATTTTCTCGGCCGATTTCTGGTCGAAAGTCTCCTGAACCTTGTCGATCAGGGAGAGCACATCGCCCATGCCGAGAATGCGGGAAGCAACGCGATCCGGATGAAAGGCCTCGAGCGCATCCGTTTTTTCACCGACTCCGACGAACTTCAGCGGCTGGCCGGTGATGGTGCGGATGGACAAAGCGGCGCCGCCTCGCGCATCGCCGTCCATCTTAGTCAGAATGATGCCGGTAATGCCGAGCTGCTTGTGGAACTCATCAGCAGACTTGACTGCGTCCTGACCGGTCATGGCGTCGGCAACAAACAGAATCTCAGTCGGGTTCAGGGCGGTTTTAAGATCACGCAGTTCACCCATGAGTTGATCGTCAATGTGCTGACGACCGGCGGTATCTACCAGCAGCACGTCACGCCCGGTTTGTATGGCATCGCGCCGGGCTGAGGTGGCAAGTTCCAGCGGCTTTGTTTCATTGCTGGTGCCTTCGTAGATGGGCGTGGTTACGGTTTTGGCCAGAATGCTGAGCTGATGCCGGGCCGCCGGGCGATAAACGTCAACCGAAACCAATTCAGGTTTACTGCCTTCTTTGGTTAAAAATTTGGCAAGCTTGGCCGCGCTGGTTGTCTTACCGGAACCCTGCAAGCCGACGATTAAAACCACAGTAGGCGGTTCGTTCGCGAAGCGCAGCCGGGATTGGTGACCGCCGAGCATCTTTGTCATCTCATCGCGGACGATTTTAACCACCTGCTGGCCGGGCGAGAGCGCAGTCAGTACTTCGTCGCCCATTGCCTTTTCTTTGACTTGGGCAATAAACTCCTTAACCACTTTGAAGTGAACGTCAGCCTCAAGTAGCGCAACGCGGATTTCTCGAAGAGCCTCGTCCATGTTGGCCGCGGTGAGCTTACCCTCGCCACGGAGGTTCTTGAAGACGCGCTGAAGCTTGTCAGACAGGTTATCGAACATTACTGGTTTTCGGCTTGTACAGCCTACAAGCCGAGTATAACGGCCCGGACCGGACCAACGGTTCGGCAGGCAAATCTTACAACCAGGTTAAGCGACCGTTCGGCTTTTTCTGATCCCTAAAAACGGCCACTTACTGCCGAAAAAGCAAGTAAGAATTGCCGGTCACGACTGAGCCGAACTTTTTATCTCGTCTGTTTTGAAGTATTTATCTTGTAATTTTTACTTCGGGTGAGTGTTCGCGTTGGCAAAGTCGGAGGCGGAAAGGGACTTACGACATGCACATTCCGATCATCTGCGAGATTATCCACCTGATTCTGAAGACTGTCCTCGGCGCTTAGCTACAGTCTTTCTATCCAAAATGTGCCGACCTGAAATGATTTCTCAGTGAGGCACTATGCAGGAGCTTAGGGTTTCTGAGCTACGTTTTAAGCTCAAGTAAATACGACCCTCAGTGTTGTGAAAGCGGGTAGGTGCAGTAGAATCGGGTTGGGCTCCCTCGATACTGCTACCCGCTAAAGGTAAGCGTCCAATGTTCGGGCTTTGGACCTTGCTCATTTTTCTTCGGCTGCTCTGTTTAGGGTGTCCGGAAACGCTTGCAGGCTTTCAGGCGCCAGCGCCCGTAACTACCCCCCATCTTCAGCAACTTATAGAGGAAGGCCGCAAAGTACGCCAAGCTGGCGATTTTGAGAAAGCGGAACGCCTTTTTCAGTTGGCTGCAGATGAAGCGAAAAGAGCAGGCAATGCCAGCCAGCAAGCAGGAGCACTACTGCTTGTTACGGGTTGTCAGATCCATCGTTTTCATTATGGGGCTGCGCTGAACACCGCGGCCACTGCACGGGAATCGGCTCTTCGCGCTTCAGACAATACAATCTTGGGAGCTCTGGCTACCAATGTCTCCAACATCTATGTTCAGCTAGGCGATACAGCTTCTGCCGCCCGAGTAGCAGGGGAAGCCGTTGGGTATCTCAAAGGATCTCCACGACGAGATTACTTCATTCGATCCCTGATCAACTACGGCGAGATCCAATTTGGGCTTGGCCATTATGCGCAGGGAAATAGTCTGCTTTCTCAGGCCATTGAGGTTGCAAGGAGTAGCGGTGCACCTCAGATGGAGGCACTCGCATCCGATCATCTCGGCGCATTGCTAACCGTGCACGGTGAGTTGCCGGAAGCACAATCGGCCCTGATGAATGCAGTCAACCTATATAAAGCGCATCAGGATAGTGACGGTCTTGCCGGATCGTATGAACACCTGGCCGAACTGGAATCGCGTAAAGGCGGCCCATATTTACGATCAGCCCTGAATTACATTGACTTAGCGTTTGCCACCAAGAGCTCGATTTTTCGAACTTCTCTTGTGTACTATCCAATTCATATACGTGGGCAGATTCTTCGAGGGCTCGGCGAAAAGGAACAGGCTTTGGCCGAGTTCCGCCGCGCCGTAACGGCTGCAGATATCTGGCGTCAGAGCGCGTTGCCCGGCGACACCACCAACACTCAAACCGTTGTTCAACTGGAAAGCGTTTATCGAGACTACGCGCAACTCGGCGCTGAGCTTTCGCTGGAGCGCGATGATCACGCTCTAGCTCGTGAGTCTTTTGAGGTGTTGGCACGTAACCGCGCGGCTAGCTTAAGGGAGCAACTCACCCGATCTTTCAGCGGTAAGCTGCTCGATTCCCCTGAGTACTTTGGTTTGCTGCATGAGTTAGAAACTGCTCAAGCAGCCGCAACCCTCAATCACGATCCTGCTCAGATCGAAGCCGATCGAGAAAAGCTCAGTTCTATTCGGGCTCGTCTGAGCGATCTGGAAAACCATATTGGGCTCAACCAACACAATATTTCCCAGCTTTCCGAGATTAAGAGCGTTCATACCTCACTGAAAGGTATCCAGGCCAGACTAAGCGAGAACGAAGCCCTGCTCAGTTTCAGCCTGGGCGAGCGGAAATCTTTTTTATGGGCTGTAACTAAGGAAAATCTGAGGCTTTACGACTTGCCACGCCAGGAAATCATTGCCGGACAAGCGGACGCCTTTTCGCGTGCCGTCTCGGACAGCAGTGACGCTCGCCGCGCGGCCGGACGTGCCTTGAGCCTTTCGCTATTTGCCAACATTGCGCCTTCACTCAAACGCAAAAAGAACTGGCTGCTCACCCCGGATGGCGTGCTACTGGACAAAGTCCCATTCTCCACACTTCCCGCGACTTTCGAAGGAACCGATAAGGCCTTAATAGCCAGCCATAGCCTGCGTATGTTGCCGAGCGCGCTGTTATTACAGAATCGACGGCAAGCAGAGCTAAATGATCGCTTTATCGGGGTGGCGGACCCGGTTTACAACCTGGCTGATTCGCGCCGCGATCGGAGTAGCAATCAACTCGTCTATAAGAAAACTTCTTCTACGACTTTGGCCCGGCTGGTCGGCAGCGAACGCGAAGTTCAGGTCTCGGCTGAAAAATGCGGTTTGACGCAAACTAAAATCCTGACCGGGAAGGCAGCTTCGGGAGCCGAGCTTCGACAGCAGATTCAGCCATCACCGGCCATCCTCCATTTTGCCGTTCATGTAGTGAGCCCAAAAGATTTTCCGGGCGAAGCCGCGCTGGCATTGAGCCTGACCAAAAACAATCTGCCTGAACTGTTGACCGCAGAATCGGCCGCCACCTATCACATCCCAGGCAGTCTTGTCGTTTTGAGCGGCTGCGCGTCTCAGCAGGGCGAAGTGTTGCCCGGCGCTGGGCTCATCGGCCTGAGCCGCGGTTGGCTACTGGCGGGTGCTGCGGCCGTAATTGTCAGCGCCTGGCCGACGCCGGACGACTCCGGCCAGTTCTTTTCCAGTTTCTACGGGCATTTTCGGCAGACCCACGGTTCAGTCGGTTCAAGAGCGGCCGCAGCATTGCAGCAGACTCAACTTGATATGCAGCGCGGTGGTGGTTACCGGAGTGAGCCAAAGTTCTGGGCCGCGTATTCAATCATTTCCAAGGAGTAAATGTAATGACGGCGAACGACACTATCAGCGAACCGGTAGCGCCCGGGCCAGCCGCCCCAGCACGCGAGCCAAACGATCGCACCAGCCTGTCCCCCACCGAATGGGGTTCGCTGGTTGAGCAGATTAAAGCTGGCGAAGATGCTGGTATGGAACAGCTCTACAAACTATTCAGTAAAGGTATTCGCTACTACCTGTGCCGGCAGCTGGGCGCGCAGGAACTCGAAGACAAGGTTCACGATACGTTCCTGATTGTGGTCAATGCCATCAAGCGGGGTGATCTGCGGGAACCTGAACGTTTGATGGGTTTCGTCCGCACGGTAGTCCGCCGCCAGGTCGCGGCCTATATTGAGACCGCTGTTCATACCCGGCGCGATCAAACCGATCTGGAAAGCGGTGTTTCTGTAGTGGATCGCACCCACAATCCGGAGCAGAAAGCCATCATCCGCGAGAAGGCGGCCTTGATGAAGAGTTCACTGGAGGCACTCTGCGATCGCGACCGCGATATCCTGGTCCGATTCTACCTGCTCGAGCAGCCTCAGGAGCAGAT
>CAXTWQ010000009.1:38059-51891 GCA_964248065.1 uncultured Bryobacteraceae bacterium
AGATTTGCAGCGAAATGGCCTTGTCTGAAACTCAGTTCCGGCTTCTCAAATCCCGCGCAAAGGCTAAATTTGGCGAAATCGGTCGAAAAAAACTGGCAAGTAAGGGAATTTTTTCAGTTTTACTGAGAGCAGAGGTAAGCTAGTCCGACTTAGTGTCATGAGGAGAGCGGAAAGCCCAGGAACCGATATGCAGGAATACTTAAACCACCCATCGGAAGACAATCTGGAACGCTTCGTTCTGCACCAGATGCAGGAAGAAGAACTGGAAAGCCTCGAATCCCACATTCTCGCGTGTGACTCCTGTGTCGCCCGACTGGAATATCTCGAACTCAATATTGCAGCCACCAAAATGGCGCTCGCACAAGTCCACCAAGAAAAGGTTGCCGAAAGCTTTGCCAAGCAGAAAAGCTCGGGTTGGTCGTGGCTGAAAATTTCTGGCTTCTCGCTCGCTGGAACTGCTGCCGCTGTCGCGTTGACTGTTTCCGTCCTTCCGAATTTTCGTACTGTTGAACGGGATCTCTCGGCCTATCGCGGGTCCGAGACCACAGAAGTTCCCGCTAATCACCCGCTTTTTCTTCATCTGAATGCGAAGGATCTGCCGGCTGAAGCAGTGTCGGTAGAATTAGTCAGCGAAGAGGGAAAAGCAATCTGGAAGGGCGCTGGTGCAATCGATCATCAGAAGGTGGACGCGCACCTGCCCAGGATTTCAGAAAAAGGCAATTACCTGATTCGTCTCTACGCTGCAGACAAGAGTAGTGCTGCCGATCTGCTTCGCGAATTCTCGTTTCAGGTTCAATAATTAGAAGACGCGCTGTTTCAAGCGGGCAATATTAAACTTGGCCGTTTCGGCAACCGCCATAACGGCCATAACCCCGGCCTGCACCGGATCTGTTATCACCAGGTCTGAGGCTTCCGGAACACTTCCAGCCATATTCAAGCTGATCACTAAGAGGCCGTCGCTCCGGACTTCCCGGACGGCGGCCTCGATTTCTCCACCCATCAAAGAACCCGCCAAAACTAACGCTTGCACTCTCGTCAACTGACGCACTGCGCGCACGGCCGCGGCCAAGGTATGCTCGCCGACTAACGGAATCGTGTCTATCGAGATGTGTTCACCACGGATGTTGTGGCGATCCGCTTCCGAGATGGCTCCTAAAGCAACTTGCCCTACCTGAGCGCCGCCACCCATAATGATGATGCGTTTGCCGTAGATCCGCTGGAGTGATTGCACCGGCTCGACAGACCGGACTACAGGCAACTCGCCCATTTCCCGCATCAGGTCATCCGGCGAGCCAGGCAGATAGAACTCAAAGTAAATTCGTGTGCGCTCTGAGGATGCCTCAATGATGGAGACCGATTGGATATCGCCGTCGTGGCGAGCAATTACACCGCTTAAAACGTGGAGTATTCCGGGACCGCTAGTGCTGGTGACAACCAAGCAGAGTTTGCCGGCCGCCTCATCACTCAGAGAGTGACCTCATACTTTTTAAGCAGCTCGTCCCACACTCCCTTGGCCTTCAACATGAGTTCAATAGCTTCTCGTACCGCACCGGAACCACCCACGGCAGCAGTGATCACCTTGGCTGAGCTCTTCACCTCGGGCCGGGCGTTACCGGTTGCTACGGACAGCCCGACACGGCGCATAATGACGACGTCAGTCAGGTCGTCGCCGATATAGGCAACTTCTTCGGGCGAAACCCCGGATTCGGCTATGACCTTGTCAAAAAGGGGAATCTTCTCAATATGGCCCTGGAAGACCCAAGTCATGCTGACTTGCTGGGCTCGCTCGACAGTAGCCGGGGAGTCGCGGCCACTGATGACGCCAGTCTTTACGCCGTACCAGGAAAGCCAGCGAAGTGCAATACCGTCCTGCGAATCGAACGTTTTGCTTTCAACCACCTTGCCGTCCGGCCCTGGAAAAAAGTAGAGCCGTCCGTCCGTCAGTACTCCGTCTACATCCATCAGCAGGATCTTGATGTTGGCGGCGAGTTGATGTATTTCCTGTTCAGTGTGGGGCGAGTTAATCAGCATAAGTGGAAGAGTGAGGGCCTAAAATGGCAGATTGGCGAGAGAGATTTTAGCGGTACTGGAGCGGAGCCTACATGGTTATAACATGCTGGCGCGCGGTGATCGAGTCGGCGTCGCGGTTTCTGGCGGGGCAGATTCGGTAGTGCTGCTGCACCTGCTCCATTCGCTCGTTCCCCGGCTCGAAATTGAGCTCACCGTACTGCATGTGAACCACAAATGGCGCGGGGCGATTGTCTGCCACATCAGCGGGCCGATTGAATTCGGCAATAAAGAGGAGGGTGCGCGTCTGGTCCGTCAGCGCTTCTATCAGCAATGCCGGGCAGATCAGGGGCTGCGGCGGATCGCTCTCGGGCACAACAAGTCCGATCAGGCCGAAACAGTTCTATTCCGTTTTCTACGTGGCGCTGGGCTGGCAGGACTGGCAGGTATGGCGCCGGTCAGCGCTTCAGGTCTGATCAGGCCCTTGTTGGCCGTCTCAAGAGAGCAGATTCGGGCCTATGCCAGTGCAAACGGCTTGTCCTGGCGCGAAGACGCGAGCAATCTCAATCAGGGGCTGCGCCGAAATCGGCTCCGGCTGACGACGCTTCCAAAACTTACTCGCAGTTTCAATCAGAATCTAGAAAGCGTTTTGGCCGGTAGTGCAGAAGTAGCAGCAACAGAGGAATCATATTGGCGGCCGCGCATTGACAGGCTCTTCCGGAGTCTCAGCACTGGGACCTCTTATGGATTGACACTCTCGGTATCGCGTCTGGCCCGGCTTCACCCGGCCCGTCAGCGCCGGCTGCTTCGGCGGGCGATCGAAGAAGTTCGCGGCAATCTTCGGTCGATTGACCTTTTGCACGTTGAGGCCATTCGGGAGATCTGCCACAGCGAGCACGGCCATGACCGGGTGATTGTTCCCGGCCTGGACGCCTTTCGATCTTTCTCCACGCTGCTTTTGGCCCAGCCTGAGAGATTGCAGCAGGATCGTGACTATCAGGTTGAGGTTACGCCAGAGCTGCCCGCGGATCTCCCATTTAACTCCGGCCGCCTCACTATTAAATGGAATAATCCAGAAGGTCAAAATTGTGTTACCGTCAATGAAGAATCGGGCGCGAATGCAATGCTCGATGGCGAAGCAACGCATCAGGCGTTAGCTGGAGTGCCGTTTCAAGTCCGGAACTGGCAGCCCGGTGACCGATTCCAACCGCTTGGTTCGGTAAGTCCGGTAAAGTTAAAGACGCTCTTCCAGGAGTTCAGAATATTGCTTTGGGAGCGACGGCACTGGCCGGTGATGGTGGCAGGCCGTGAAATTGTATGGGTGCGGCGCTTCGGGGTTGCTTCGCAGTTTGCCGCGACGGTCGAAAGCCGTTCGACACTGCAGATTCGGTTCGAACCACCCAGGTTCGAATCTCCTGAGCTAAGCGCAACTTCGGTTACAGGTAGCGTAAGTGAATCGAAACCGGTAAGTTCGACGTCATTATAGGTGAGGTTAGAAACCGAGCTTCTTGTTCGGGCTGGTTACTCCGTAGCCGGCAAAAGGTGAATCAATGAGTTCAAATGTGAAGACCGCAGTGTTCTGGGTGGTTATCATCTGTGCGGTCGTTTTGGTGTACATGGCAGTCAGAACCAATCGCGGTCCGACACCACAGAGCCTCTCTGTCTCGGATTTCGTCACATCGGTTCAAGACGGCAAAATCAAAGAAGCCAACATTACTGGCACTGAAGTTCAGGGTTCCATGACGGATGGCCGTAGCTTCCACACCGTTATTCCTCCGAATTATCCGGAGATCTATAAGGTGATGCAGGAGAAGGGCGTCAAGTACTCCTGGAAGGATTCGACAGGTAGTGGCTGGGTTGGCATTCTCTTTAACGCCGTCCCGGTGCTGATCCTGCTTGGACTTTGGATCTTTATGATGCGCCAGATGCAGAGTGGCGGCAACAAGGCGCTCTCCTTTGGCAAGAGTCGCGCACGGCTTCATTCCTCGCAGCAAAAGAAGGTTACGTTTAAGGATGTGGCCGGGGTTGAAGAGGCTAAAGAAGAGCTGCAGGAAATCATCGAGTTCCTGCGTGAGCCGCAGAAGTTTCAGAAGCTGGGTGGCCGCATCCCGAAGGGCGTGCTGCTGGTTGGACCTCCCGGCACGGGTAAAACGTTGCTGGCACGAGCTATTGCCGGCGAAGCAAACGTCCCCTTTTTCTCCATCTCTGGTTCGGACTTCGTCGAAATGTTTGTCGGTGTGGGTGCCAGCCGTGTTCGCGACTTATTCGAACAGGGTAAAAAGAACGCGCCTTGCATCATCTTCATTGACGAAATTGACGCTGTGGGCCGTCATCGTGGAGCAGGTCTCGGCGGTGGTCACGATGAGCGCGAACAGACCCTGAACCAGTTGCTGGTTGAGATGGATGGCTTCGAATCTAACGAGGGCGTAATTTTGGTAGCGGCTACAAACCGCCCCGATGTCCTGGACCCTGCGCTGCTTCGGCCAGGCCGGTTCGATCGCCGTGTGGTGGTCGATCGCCCGGACGTTCGCGGACGCGAGAACATTCTGAAGGTTCACTGCAAAAAGACTCCGCTCTCGGACGACATCGATCTGTCTCTGATTGCGCGAGGGACGCCTGGTTTTGCCGGGGCTGACCTGGCCAATCTGGTGAACGAAGCGGCTTTGATCGCTGCACGCCAGAACCGCAAGGTTGTTACCCAGTACGACTTCGAACTCGCCAAAGATAAGGTGATGATGGGCGTGGAACGGCGCAGCATGATCATCAGCGACAAGGAAAAGAAGATGACCGCGTATCACGAAGCGGGTCATGCGATTGTTGCAGCGTTGCTGGAACATGCCGATCCACTTCATAAGGTCACCATCATTCCTCGTGGAATGGCGCTAGGTCTGACTATGCAGCTGCCGCTCGACGACAAGCTGTCTCACGATAAGAAGTATCTGCAAACCCGGCTTGCCATTCTGATGGCTGGACGCATTGCGGAGGAAATCTTCCTGGAACAAATGACCACCGGTGCCGGTAACGACATCGAACGAGCGACCGAAATGGCCCATAAGATGGTCTGCGAATGGGGTATGAGCGAGCTTGGCCCGCTGAGCTTCGGCAAAAAAGACGAGCAGATCTTCTTGGGCCGCGAGATTGCACAACATCGCGACTACAGCGAAGCAACTGCGATTCGTATTGATGAGCAAGTCCGCAAATTAGTCGAAGATGGCTATCGTAAAGCCAAGCAGATTATCGAGGAGCGTTCAGAAGCAATGGTTCGCATTGCTGAGGCGCTGTTGGAACGCGAAGTCTTGGACGGTGCGGAAGTTCTTGACCTTATCAATGGCAAGATACTTCCCAAACTGTGTAGCACTCCACGGCCAACTACGATCCCGCCTGCTGACGGGGGAACGGTTATTGCTCCCCACCCGGGGACCTCGCTTCCCGGATTTGTTGGCGGCGAGCCTCAACACGCATAACAAGTAATTCAAGAAATTACTAGCCCTGCAGTGCTACTAAAGCATTGCAGGGTTTTTTTAGTATCTGAGAATGTTTCCGCTCTACTGAAGAAACCCAGCGCTCCCGGGAGGTATCCCTCATCTGGTATCCGCACTCTTTATGAAATCAACACGAAGTTTCCGTTATCGTTTCGGATTCATTGCAATTCCCTTTTTCCTTGCTGGAGCTGTTATTGTGCCCGCCTGCATGGCGCAGCTGCCTGGCGATGTTGTGACTTTCCATAACGATAATGCCCGGACCGGCCAGAACGTTTTTGAACGTTCGCTCACCCCGGCCAATGTTAATCCAGCGAATTTTGGCAAGCTTTTCACGGTTCGAATGGACGGAAAAGTCGATGCTCAACCTTTATTTGTTAAGGATCTTCCGATTCCAGGACGCGGCAAATTCGATACCGTTATTGCGGCCACCGAACACGATAGCGTGTACGCCTTCGAGGCCCAGACAGGTAATGTTCTGTGGCAGAAGTCACTGCTGGCAAGCGGAGAAACACCTTCCGATCCGGTAGGTTGCACGCAGGTGGTTCCCGAGATTGGCATTACATCGACTCCCGTCATTGATCGCAGGTTCGGAGGCTTGGGTACGATTTATCTTGTGGCAATGAGCAAGGACGCAGGAGGCAACTACCATCAACGCCTGCATGCTTTGAGCTTGCTGAACGGTGCCGAACGGCCAAACAGCCCGGTGGAAATTGAGGCGACTTATCCAGGCACCGGAGACGAGAGCGCGAACGGTGTTATCACCTTCAATCCCAAGGTGCATGAGGACCGCGCGGCTCTTTTACTTTCCGATGGAACCATTTACACAAGTTGGTCCTCCCATTGCGACATTCGTCCATATAGCGGCTGGGTAATCGCGTATGATGCGACGACTCTGAAACAGTCTGCAGTAACCAACTTTTCGCCGCACGGATCGGAAGCATCCATCTGGATGAGCGGCGCTGGTCCGGCTGCCGACGCTGAAGGAAACGTTTTCATCTCGGTAGCAAACGGAACATTTGAAACCCAATTAGACGCAAACGGATTTCCGAATCAGCAGGATTTCGGAAATGCTTACGTTAAGCTGACACCGCGCTTCCCGGCTCTGCCTGTTACCGACTACTGGACGATGTACAACACAATCTCTGAGTCGGACCAGGACCAAGATCTGGGATCGGGCGGGATTACTCTTCTGCCAGACGTACGCGACGGGCAGGGCAAGCTGCTCCACTTAGCTGTCGGGGCGGGCAAGGACGCAAACCTCTACGTAATCAACCGGGACAATATGGGCAAGTTTAACCCCAACAACAACTCCAACATTTATCAGGAGCTGCCGCAGGCTCTCGCGGGCAAAGAGTATGCGACGCCCGCCTATTTCAATGGCACGGTTTACATATGCGCTATCGGCGACCTGATCCGCGCTTACAACGTGAGCAACGGATTGCTCTCTACAGCTCCGACTTCGGTGTCACCCAATCCATTTGGCTATCCGGGCGCAACGCCTTCGGTGTCGTCGAACTTCAACGCTAACGGTATTGTTTGGGCGTTCGATAACGTAGCTCGAGGGACAGGCGGAGCGCCAGCCAACGTTCCAGGAGTGCTACATGCCTTCGATGCTCGCAATCTGGGTGTAGAACTTTACAACAGCAACCAAGCTCCGAATGGGCGCGACCAGTTTGGACCAGGCAACAAGTTCATTGTTCCTACGATTGCCGGAGGCAAGGTCTTTGTGGGAACGCCGAACAGCGTAGTAGTCTTCGGATTGCTCAAGCAGTAATCAAACTAACCGTATAGCTGAACGGTTGCGGCGAAAAATGCTTTGTGCAGGGTGTATGCTGGCGTCCAACTTGGATTGCCGGCGTGCGCCCAGAGCTCTGGTCGACCACACAAGTAAAATGAGGCAGATTGTCCGCCGCCAGACTGCTCGCCCTTGATGCATCAACCCTGTTTACACTCTCAGATACCGGGCGCATCCTGCGCGAGAACGATCCGGATCAATCACCCGGGCCAACAGTTTTCTTTGCCGGTTGCTCAGATGGCAACCAGATCTATGTCCACCAGCGAGTCGATAACGACGTAACGACGCGCGCTCTCAAACTGCTGGCCGAGGAACCGCTATGGCTAAACCCTGATACTTTACCTGCTGCCATGCCGGCAGTTTTGAGCCTACTGGAAAGCGAAACTCATGGTAAGGCCGTTGAGCGATCTCTGATCTATCAGCTGCCTCACCGGCCCGTTGTTGCAGGTGATCTGACGTTCATATGCAGCGGCAGCAAGGAAGGAGCATGGCTCCTGAACGACTTACAACATAACGGCATGCCTAAGCATTTGGTCGGGGCCGGTTTTGTGAGCCTCCATGATTTCTGGGCTCCATGGTGCGTCGTAATGGATAAGCAAACCATCGCGGCTTTAGCGTTCGCTGCTCGCCTCGGGGCCCAAGGTGCAGAAGTTGGTGTTTATACCTTCCCAGGCTGGCGTTCGCAAGGCTTTGCTGCTGCTGTGACGGCTAAATGGTCATCCCTCCCCGATCTTGCTGGCCTGGAGCTCTTCTATAGCAGCTCACGCGAGAATCGAAGCTCACGGAAAGTAGCTGAGCGGCTCGGCCTTCAGTGCTTTGCGGCGGGACTGAGAATAAGCTAACACCCGAAATCTACCAGCGGTGAAGGTCGTTGCTGACATGCAATCAGAAAACGCGGTTCATTGCGGATTAAGCGGTGGCCAGCGCCGGCGCTTGAGCGTGTAGGCTTCCCGCCGCGGGGTCGCTCGATGAGCTGCACGCAGATACTGCTTCGGCCATGAAATGGTAGCGTGCAACTCCTCAGCCGCGTGCAGTGGCCAATAAGCGTCACGGAGAAACTCGCGGGCAATAAAAACCAAATCAGCTTGGCCACTCTGAATCAGTTCATCAGCTTGCTTGGGCTCGGTAATCATGCCCACGGCTCCGGTTGCGATGCCAGCTTCCCGCCGGATCCGTTCGGCAAAAGGCACCTGATAGCTGGGTCCGATTGGAATCTTGGCTCCGGGCAGATTGCCTCCAGACGAAACGTCTATCAGATCGACTTTGTGCTGCTTTAAGAGTTTGGCCAACTCGACGGATTGCTCGATGTCCCAGCCGCCTTCTGTCCAATCCGTCGCCGAGATTCGCACGATCAAACTCTTATGCGAAGGCCAAGCAGTCTGAACCGCATCGACCACCTCGAGCAGTAGCCGAACTCGGTTTTCAAACGAGCCGCCGTATTCATCCGTGCGAGTATTGCTCAACGGAGAGAAGAACTCGTGCAGTAAGTAACCATGCGCCGCGTGAATCTCAATTATGTCGAAGCCTGCCTGGTCGGCACGTCGCGCCCCCCCTGCAAAAGCGTCCCGCACTCTTTTGATTCCCTCCTTATCGAGCGAATTAGGCTCGGCATAGTTCGAAGCAAAAGGTTCGGCACTAGGAGCGATCACATCGGTCCAGCCACCCTCCGCTGGACCCAGAAGCCGTTCTGGTTCCCAGGGCACAGACATGCTCGCTTTACGACCTGCGTGGGCCAGCTGAATGCCAATGGCGGATCCCTGACTGTGCACAAACTCAACAATCTGCCGCAGCTTGCTGATGTGCTCGTCCTTCCAGATGCCTAGGTCAGCCGGAGTGA
This sequence comes from uncultured Bryobacteraceae bacterium, assembly GCA_964248065.1. Classification (GTDB taxonomy): domain Bacteria; phylum Acidobacteriota; class Terriglobia; order Bryobacterales; family Bryobacteraceae; genus Bog-105. The sequence goes on from CAXTWQ010000009.1 coordinate 47,181, forward strand.
TGCGGCCTTCCGGAGTCACGGCACTTGCCTCTACAATGACGAGACCGGCACCGCCCACTGCACGGCTGCCCAGGTGAACCAGATGCCAGTCGTTTGCAAAGCCATCCTGACTGGAGTACTGGCACATAGGAGAAACTACGATCCGATTGGAGAGGGTTACCTCGCCTAACTGAAACGGTGAGAACAGGCTTGAAGTGCTAGTCATGTGACGTAGTTCTTGGATGAATGGCTGATTGATTGGTCGCAAAGCATCGGGGCCTTGAATCACAGTGTTGTTGCGTGTGCGACAACGGAGGAGTGATACGACTCCTGCTGTTCGACGTTAACGACACTTTGCTGAACATCAATGAACTCAAGCCTGAACTGGACAGAATCTTCAGCGGTTCGGTGACGGTTCGTGAGTTCTACCTGGAGTGCCTGCAGCATGCTCTAGTATTCAACTCAGTAGGAGACTACCGGACCTGGGGAGAGCTTGCGCAAGGCGTATTGGAAATGACCGCAGCCGGGCGTCATGTTGCTTTGAGCGAAGAAGCCGCTATGCAGGTCTCGCAGAAGCTGAAGTCTTTACCGCCGCATCCCGATGTGAAGCCAGGGTTGGAGGAATTACGGCGGTCAGGCTTTCGCTTGGCAACGCTGACCAACTCAAGTACTGATGGACAACGCGAGCAGTTACAGCATGCGGGTTTAACGGAATACTTTGACCAGACTTTTTCTGTAGACGCCGTGCGTAAATTTAAGCCAGCACATGAAGCGTATGAGTACGCGCTGAAGCAGACCGGGATGCCAGCGGACGACACATTGATGGTAGCCGCCCATTCGTGGGATATCTGGGGCGCGATGTCGTGCGGCTTGCAGGGAGCGCTGCTCACGCGTCCGGGCAAAGCACCTTTTCCGTTCGCGCCGGTGCCGACGTTTCAAGCTCCGAATTTGGTCGTGTTGGCCGAGCGGCTTGGAGCTGCCGAAAAGAAAGCGTGACCGGAGGCCATCGCATTACTTGAAAAAACCGGCCTCGCGCCCGTACTTAAATACCAGGTTGTCACCATCGCTACCGACCAGCAAGGGTGCACATCTAGCCCGCCCATTGGAGGAACGTCAGCAGGCACCCAGCGTAAACCGGGTCGGTCGAAGATATAGTTCGTTGGAACTTCAGGCGAGTGTTCCCGAACCGATAACGAAACTGTGCCATTGCTTGTTATGGCCAGCCCGATCACGACTTCCGGTTTGGAAACATCGCTCGGCGCACCTGGATAATTGAGTCAGCGTCATAGTGTCAAGAGACACCCTGCCGAACTAAATGAATATTTGGGGCATCTGCCTTTGCAGCGATCCAGGTAGAAATAAATAAGAGCACGATACGCTAGACTTCATTCGCCCTCCACAACCAAAATTCAGCTTCAGCGATGATCGCTCACCACGATAGCCCCGAGTCTCAGGATTTCGCCCGGGATCACTATCACGCGAGGCTTAAGAACCTGGGCGAAGCTGCATCGCAACTTACTTTTCGATACAGGACACTTTACAGCTTTGAGCTTGGCCTGTCTTTGCTTTTAGCCATCGTCTTCTACGTGCTCTATAACCATCGCGTGATGGATCCAATGCTAGCAACGGCCATCTATGCGGCTGGAAGTTCCCTTGTTCTCTCAATACCTATCAAGCTTCTACTTCAAATCTCTTCGCAGTTGCGAATTAAGCGGAAGCTCACTGCCTATTACGAGGGAAGAGTGCAGCGGCTGGATGACACGTGGAAGGGAAACGGTGACGACGGTTCTGAGTTCTCGGTTGCAAATCACCCTTATTGCGGAGACTTGGATATCTTCGGCAACGGCTCACTGTTTGAATATCTGTGTTCCGCACAAACGGGTGCCGGACGGGAATGGCTTGCTAACGCACTACTTGCGCCAGCAACCCTCGCTGTTGTGATGGAACGGCAGCGCGCGATTGAGGAGTTACGTAATCGTGCTGATCTGAGAGAGTACTTTGCGTCTGCCGGGGCTTCGAGCGTGCGAAGCTTTGACGGCAAGTCTCTATCGCAGTGGTGCCACGATGACCCAGTTTTATTTTCCGCGGCTTCCCGTATTGCCGGCGCTTGTCTTTGTGTCATCAACGTAGTCGTGATTGCCCTCGCTCTGTTTGGCGGCCTTAGTCCTGAAATTCCTCTTGTATCTTTGACGGTCGTGGGGCTATACGCGGCCACGCTGCATCGCAAAGTAACTCAAGTGGTCGAGAGGACAAGCTCGGTTGTCGAATATGAGCTAAACTTGCTTCTCGCGTATACCCAGCAGCTGAGAAAAGAGCAGTTTCAATGCGCTTTGCTCCGGAGTGCCGCTGATTCCTTTTGTCTGCTCTCCGATCGTTGCCAACGAAGGTTGCTGCGGTTCACATGGTTGTTGAAATGGCACAGCGATCCTGCGTTTACATTCTTCTCCTATCTCTCGCTTTGGGGAGTTTTGCTGGCCATGATGGTAGAGAAGCAACGGGTGGCTTTCGGGCCTGATCTTGCACGGATGGCGGCTGCTCTTGGCGAACTGGAGGGGCTCAGTTCACTTGCAGCATACGCATTCGAGCACTCCGACTATCCGTTTCCTTCCTTGGTATCAGAAGAGACTTCGGCAGTTATATTCGTTGCTGACTCGCTAGGACATCCTTTGATCGGAAGTGCCGTATGCGTTCGAAACCCAGTTAGGATCGAGGAAGGGAGTCAGTTGCTCCTGGTGAGTGGATCGAACATGTCGGGCAAGAGCACGTATCTTCGTGCTATCGGGATCAACTATGTCCTTGCCCGCGCGGGCGCCCCGGTCTGCGCAGAATCGCTGCATCTTTCTATCTTTTCGCTTGCTACGAGCATGTGTGTGCAGGACTCGTTAGCAGATGGGAAATCTCGCTTTCTGGCTGAAGTGTCGCTTGTGAGGCAGGTAATGGATCGTGCCGAGCGGGAGCCTGTACTGTTTCTATTTGACGAGCTATTTAGTGGGACGAACTCTGAGGATCGCAGAGCCGGTGCAGCTGGAGCTATTGCCCACTTACTTCACAATCACGCTTCTGGATTACTGACTACCCACGACCGTGCGCTTTCTGAGCTCTTTTCTGCTGAACGATTTACTGCGAAGAACGTCTACTTCATAGACCAAGTTAGCGGCGATGCCATGACGTTCGACTATCAAATTCGCGATGGCATTGCACCTCATACTAACGGCGCCGTAATTCTGAATAGGCTTGGGATCCTGGAGGAACGAGGGTAGAGAATATTATGGGTGCTTTCAAAATCGTGCATTGCCCAGTCGCACGCGAGCGAAGCCTGGTCAGGGCCGGAACCATGGGCTGACCTAACCTCGACCTTAGCTCAATTTGCTTTGATGAACTCGGTTAAGGAGCGGTGCACAGACTGTTGCATGCGTAGCGAATCTATAATTACGTCCGGCTCTGAATGTCTCTGATGCTTTCATGAGACCCTCATTGCCGCGCTGAATCATGTCCAGAATATGCAAGCCCGCAGGCTGCCGATACTGCCTGGCGATATTGAGGACTGAGCCAAGTTGGGATCCGATGAGCTCCCTCTTGAACACGTCAGCATTCGCTTGATTGGTTAGCACTTCCATAAGCTCCCTTTCGCGGTCTGCAGAAAGAATGGGCACTCGCGCCACTTCCCGCACATATACCTGAAGCGGATCATCGCTTTCCTCGGAAAGCTGGTACGCGGAAGCTACATCGGATCGGCCGGCGCGGGAGTATTCATTCTCTTCGTCTGCAATTACCTGAACGCTAGTCTCTTCCAGATACGAAAGCGCTCGGTCGAGCGCTGAATCGCCGGGGGTAGTCTGTGGCAAAACGCTAGCGAGTTCGCCGTATCGGAAAAACCCTTTGGCTGCCGCTCATTCCAAAGTTCGCTCTACGTGATCGTTTTTCGGTGCTGCCGTGGTTCCTTCTGCTGGGAGAAGCTTGAGCAATTTAGTTAATGCTTAGACCTACTTTCTCTCAAACCGAATGCCCCGAATGCGCCCGCCCCCAAGCGTTACTGCTATTACTCGACCGTCCTTGTCACGGACAAAGTTCGCGTCGGCTATAAACCATTTGTCAGTGCTGAACAAGTCTATTGCTTTCGGCGTTAACGCGATGACGCCGTGATGAGCTTGAGTAGCGATTAGTTTGCCATCTTTAATTGAGAAAGTGTACTGTGTTTCGAGTTCGTTACTCCAGTAAGTGCCCACGTAGGGCTGGAGGTCAGTTGCTGCCTTTGGCGGGTCGACAACTCGGACTCCTTCGATAACGGCTCCGGGTTGAGTAATCTTGACTTTCATGCCTCCGTTTGGAGCGGGCGTGAAGTCAAGGGTAGCTGCGAGTGGCTCAATGTAGAAGCTTGAAGAGCTGATGGCTTTCATTTCGAGTGGGGGTTGGACCGGACCTGCAGCAAGCAATTTATCTCCCTCCGCGGCGGCCACAAGTGTCTGGCCTATTTGCGGCAGAGGGTAAGTGCCTGCAAACGTTTTGAGAACAGCGGGATCGACTTTGATAAAGGTACGGGTGACCGCGGGTGGTTCTGGAGTCAGGGACGGTTCGAGATACACCGCAGCCACCTTGTTGGCGGCCTCAACGGGATTGAAGCTGCCTAGATTACTGAGTACGGCCACCCCGAATTGCTGGTTCGGATACCAGCAGACATAACTGCGGAAGCCAGCATCCCCACCTGCATGGGAAAAGGTCGTAAGTCCACGGT
>CAXTWQ010000009.1:51901-82469 GCA_964248065.1 uncultured Bryobacteraceae bacterium
CAGCGCGTAATCGATTTTCTTCCCATCAGAAAGCACCGCTTGTTCAATTAATCGAGCAATCGCGCGTTCACCGCCGACCCCCGGACTCCGGAAGTTATCGAGCCACTTTGTTAGATCGGTGGCGGTTGTGAAAAGGCTCGTCGCTCCTACGTTTGCATAATTCAATGGTGCTGCTACATAGGCCCCCGCAGCACCGCCATAGGAGTACGCACGGTTCTTAACAATTTGGTGAAGGTCCTGATGGAAATGCGTGTGGGTCATCCCGAGCGGTTTGAAAATACGCTCTGCGCAAAACTGGGGGAACGGTTTGCTCGATACGCGAGTGACTATCTCTGCCGCGAGCGTGTATCCGCCGTTGGAGTAAAGGTGTTCGGCGCCCGGCGTGAAGTTGAGCTCCTTCTGCCGGAAGAGCATGCGAAGGATCTGGTCCTGCGTGATGACATCTTCCATGCTCCAACCCGCCAAGCTGAGAGTTTGCCACTGATCGCGCACGCCGCTCGTATGCTGCAGTAAGTTGCGGATTTTGATGGGATGTCCGTAGTCCGGCAACTCCGGAAGGTATTTATGAACGTCGTCGTCAATGGACAGTTTGCCATCTTGCTCAAGTAACACAAGAGCCATAGCAGTGAACTGCTTCGACACGGAGGCGACGTGAAAGATGGTCTCCGGCGTGATGGGAATGCCGTATTCGAGGCTTGCGAGACCGTACCCTTTCTCTAGCAGTAGCCGACCGTTCTGAGTAACGGATACCGATGCACCAGGACCAGAGGTGTTATTCCACGGTTGAAAGATTGCGTCTATCTGCCTCGCTCGATCTTCCTGAGCTAGGATCACGACCGGCAGAAGAAATGCTATGAGTGCGATTCGAGCGACTGAGTACGGCAGATGGGTATTGCTCATTCTCTAGATCATATGGTTGCTGCATCTTGCAAACTCCTATTGACAATCGATACGGAGCTCAGGCAAACTCTAATCGGATGTCGATAGGAGCTGCAGGTGGCTGAACGGAACGGCCTGTTGCAGGGAACGCTTGACCTGCTCATTCTCAAAGCGACCGCGCTGGGGCCTCGTCACGGGTTGGGCATCGCGCGGCGCATTGCTCAGATCACGCAAGACGCATTCGAAGTTGGACCAGGATCGCTCTTTCCGGCGCTTCACCGTTTAGAGGAGAAAGGGTGGCTGGCTAGCGAGTGGGGCGAGAGCGAAAACAATCGGAAGGCCAAGTTCTATCGGCTGACCAAAGCAGGGCAGCGTCAATTGCAGACCGAAGTTCGTCAGTGGGAACGAATCGCTCTGGCCATCACACGAGCCATCGAGGCTAAAGCGTAAGGAGGCGGCAGCGGATGCGATGGATGCAAGTAAGAAAGTTTCTCAGAAACCTGGTCTGGCGGGAGCGGGTTAACCGGGATCTGGATGCAGAGGTGAGGTCCTATCTCGATCTGTTGATCGCCGAGAAAGAAGCGCACGGTTTAACACGGGATGCGGCTCAACGTGCTGCTCGAATCGAGCTGGGCGGAGTGGAGCAGGTCAAGGAACGGGTACGCGAGGCACGCGCTGGGGCATGGCTGGAATCTATGGGACGAGCCATTGTCTACGCCGCTCGGACATTGCGCCGAACGCCTGGTTTCACTGTCGTTGCAGTCTTGTCACTGGCACTCGGAATCGGCGCAAACACTGCCCTGTTTACCTTGGTCAACCAGATGCTGTTGCAGTTACTGCCGGTTCGAGAGCCGCAGCAACTGGTCATGCTCACTTGGGCGGGGCAATTCATCGGAGGCTCAACACGAGGCCTGTATGACACCTTCTCCTTCCCGATGTATCAAGATCTTCGAAAAGGCAACCCGGGCGCGGTCGCCGGGTTAGCGGCCCGGTACCAGGAAATGGTAGACGTCAGCGACCACCAACTCTCGCAGCGAGCGAATGCTGAACTCGTTTCGGGAAATTACTTCACCCTTCTTGGTGTGAAGACTTCGCTTGGACGCACGTTGCTCGACAGCGATGATCGCCCCGTCAATGCCGAACAGTGCGTGGTGCTCAGCTATGACTATTGGCAGCGGCGCTTCGGCGGGAGCGCAGCAGTACTAAACAAATCCATTCAGCTGAACGGGCAACCGGTGACTATTGTTGGTGTGGCGCCCAGGGGCTTTCGCGGCTTTGAACCATTAAATCCATCGGAAGTTTTCGTTCCGCTAGCGATGAAGAAAATTGTGACGCCAACGTGGGATGATCGCGACCGCCGAGATAGCATTTGGCTGAAAGTGTTTGCCCGGCTCAGGCCTGGCGTCAATCTTCAAGCAGCGAGAAACGGTCTCAACATACCGTACCGCGCGGCTTTGGAGGGCGACCTTCAGTCGAACGGCAGCAGTGCTGATTTTGCACGGCGCTACAGAAAGAACACTCTACAGCTCATATCGGCGGAGCAGGGTTATGGTGACGTGCGGGAATTTTTCGCCAAACCTTTGATGATTCTCATGGCTATGGTAGGCACGCTGCTCTTAATTGCATGCGGGAACGTCGCGAGTCTGTCGGTAACAAGGGCGGCGGCACGGCAGAAAGAGATGGCGGTCCGCCTCGCAATCGGAGCCACCCGAGGATCGTTGTTACGACTGATGATCACGGAAAGTTTTCTGATTGCTGCAGTAAGTGGGCTGATTGGGCTTGGGATGGCCTATTGGATTGCCAAGCTGCTGGTGAAATCAGTGCCGATGGAAAGTCTCGCTGCAGGAATCAGTATCGCCCCAGATAGCCGTATTCTGGCGTTCACGCTGGCACTTAGCTTCCTGACGACAGTGTTGTTCGGGCTGCTGCCGGCGTTGCAAGCAACACAACCGGACGTTGCTCCTACTCTGAAGAACGAGGCGGGCGCGGTGACGCTGGGAACAGGGCAGACCCGGCTCAGACGGCTGCTCGTCGCGGCCCAAGTAGCATTGTCTCTACTCTTGCTTGTCGGAGCTGGATTGTTCGCGCGAAGCTTTCAGAAGCTGCTGGCGACAGACCCAGGCGTGCGGGCTGGACGCTTACTGGCATTTTCAATCAACCCTGCACTTCATCACTACAGCCCTGAGCGGGCACGCTCACTATTTCTCGGCTTACAACGAAGCTTGGAGGGCCTGCCCGGTGCCGCAACCGCGAGTGGCGCATCCTTTCCAGTTCTAGCCAACGTCAATTGGCAGAACGGGACGGCTGTGGAAGGCTTTGAGAACAAGCGAAGCGAAAGCAGGCAGGCTAACTGGAACCAAGTCTTGCCGCGCTTCTTCAGCACGATGGGCATACCTTTGATCATGGGTCGCGAGTTCAGCGAAAGGGATGGACCGGGTGCTCCGAAGGTCGTCATCGTGAACCAGACTTTCGTTCAAACCTTCTTGCCGCACGAAAACCCAATTGGTCGCAGGGTTGGATGGGGCGGTCCGCCGTTTGATAAGGAAATCGTCGGTGTCGTACAGGACTTCAAAGGTAGGGATCTGAAAGATGAACCGTTTCCTCATACATTCACCGCTGCGCTACAGAACGAGAAGCCGTCTGAGATGACGTTCTATGTTCAATCAGATACTCCCCGGAGCCTTGCTCATGCTGTTCTGCAAGCAGTCAAAAGACTTGATGCCGAGCTACCGGTGTACGACGTGAAAACACTCGACACCCAGATTGCGGAAACACATTTTCTGGACCGTTTGTTTGCCTGGCTTGCAGCAGCCTTTGGGCTATTAGCAACGTTGTTGGCTGCCGTGGGGCTGTACGGAGTAACGGCCTATTCGGTGACGCGGCGAACTCAGGAAATTGGTATACGCATTGCATTAGGTGCTGCTCGAAGTGACGTCCTTCGTCTGGTGCTCTGGGAAGTTTGCGGCCTTGTCGGAGTGGGTCTGCTGGTAGGCGTGCCGGCGGCTCTCACATTAGGGAAACTGGTGGAAAGCCAACTCTATGGGCTCAAGGCGAATGACATGCTGGCTGTCTTGGCCGCTATTGCAATTCTTGTTACTGTATCCGGGCTTGCTGGATATTTCCCAGCAAGGCGCGCCACTCGGATTCAGCCGGTGGATGCATTGCGCTATGGGTGAGCGTTTAGTTTGAGAACCAGTGCGTAGCTTCCTGTTTCTCCGTGTGAGCTGTTCTTTACCGCTGCCGACCCTGATCAAATGCCGCCTCTGAAAAGGTGATTATCTAGCCTCTTGCCTTTGCAATTTTCTCAATTTCTGGAACTTTGCTCATCACTTAGCGCAATGCAAGTAAGACAGCATGGAGCAGGCTCAGATGGCAAACATTTTGGAACTGCAGCCGCTCGCCGCGGCAATACAGTTGCCTGTGGACACCGATCGCCAACTGCTCGATCGATACCAAACGGGCGATCGCGATTCGTTCACTACACGTTATCGAGCACATCATGCTTCCGTATTTCGGTTCACGTTCCACATGACTGGCGATGCAGTCGAGGCTTCTGACATTGTTCAGGATGTGTTTGTCTGGCTGCTTCATCACGCGAATCTATTCGACCCGGAGCGGGGCCCACTCATCGCATTGCTGATAGGCGTAGCGCGAAAGCTGGTGCAAAAGCGGCACCGTCAGGAGCAGCGATGGATATCAATTGATGATGAGCTCTTGTCGCGATACGGGAATGGCCACACCACGGTCGAGGTCACAAATCAGAACGATATCGAAGCGCTGCGCGTTGCCATCCTGCTTCTGCCAATTCGTTATCGCGAAGTTGTCGTGCTCTGCGACTTGGAAGATCAGACCTATGAGCAAGCAGCGGTGGCGTTGAACTGCGCGGTGGGAACCGTACGGTCGCGCTTGCACCGGGGTCGTAGCTTACTGGCCCGCAAGTTTCAACCGGCAAAGGAACAGGCGAGAAAGGAAACGATATGACTTGCCAAGAGGCTCGCATAACTGCGATCGAACACATCCGCTCCGGCGTGCCCGTGTCCGACCCACATTTTCAAACCTGTTTGGAATGCTCCCGCTTTTTGCAAGGCCAACTAGCTTTGCAGACTGCGCTTGCCCGTGTGGCGCAGGCTGTTCCGAGGCCGCCAAAGATGGAAGCCAGGCTGCTGGCCGAACTGGATTCCTGCTTGCGCTCGCCTCGGCAGAACATCGGGTGGTTGCTCCCCGCGGCCGTTGCGCTTGCGGCCAGCTTGATCGCCGTGACGGTCATCGGTGTTCACCACCCAGCTCCAAAGGTTCTCTACCGTAAGGCTCTACAGCAGCAGGCCGTTGAAGGACCGTTCCTGCAAATTCCTTATACTGCTCCGTTGTCGCCCTACGAAAGGACCAGCGTTATTCGAATGTCTGTTCCAGTGGCTGCTCTCATTGCAGCTGGCTACGAGGTCCATTCCGTTGACACGGGCGCTGAACTCCGAGCCGATGTGCTCATCGGGCAAGATGGCCGGGCGCTTGCTATCCGACCGATTACAAATTCCGTTGTCAATTCAAATTAAGAAAGAGTACATATGGTTAAGCAGTTCGGCTTTTTCCTGATCGTCTCCATACCTCTATTGGCTCAGCTGCCGACAGGGGGCAACTCTTTTCAGCAGAACGGATGGCTGCGCGTTCCTGATCCCGGAAAAGACACAGTTCAACCGGCCTCAATAGACGGGCAGTCAGGACCGGTGGTGGGAAAGCCGATATCGGCCAGTGAAATTCGCCGTACCGTTCAGACCCTGTCGGACGGCTCGCATATTAACAGTTCCGAGACCGAGCGATTTTTTCGCGATAGTGCCGGGCGAATGCGAACTGAAACTGCCACAGGCGCGTTGATCTTTGATCCGGTCTCCGGGTTCACTTACGACTTGACCACGAGTCGTAGGATGTATACCAAGAGACCTGTTACCAGTACGTCGATAGTGACACTTGCTGCTGCGGCTCACCGCTCTTCCATTCGTTCCAGCGACGGGCCTACGAAGCCAAGACAGGGAACTACTTCGGTCACCGAAGATCTGCCTGCGCAGTTGGTCAATGGCGTATACGCCAAGGGTGTTCGCATTACGGTCCCCATCCCAATTGGGGCGCTGGGCAACGACCGAGAGTTGAAGGTTGTCAATGAGCGTTGGTTTTCCGAAGACCTGGAAATCCTGGTAAAGAGTTCGAACTCCGATCCGCGTTTTGGCATTACTAGTTATGAGTTGACGAACATCTCGCAAGCGCCTCCTGATTCGGCCCTGTTCCAAGTTCCAAGCGGCTTCAGTGAAGGCCACTAATTTGATTGGTTAGAAGCTTCACGAGCTGAGGCATACAGGCAGTTCCAATTGCTTACACTGAACTGTGAGAACTCAAGCAAGACTCCTTCCTGCTTCCTTGTTGGTTCTGACTGCCGTGTTGTCGTCAGCTCAGACTGCTTCGGTCACCGTCTCTGGGGATGCGAATGCACAACGAACGCCTATCAATCCAGGCGTGTACGGACTTAGCTTCGCGGATACGCCTACGATCGAAGACCTGAATTGCCCTCTTGACCGCAACGGAGGTAATGCGACTAGCCGCTATAACTGGCAAATCAATGCAAGTAACCGAGCATCCGATTACTTTTTCGAAAGCATTGGAAGCACGAGCGCTAATGCCAGTGCCGATGCCGATGCGTTCGTCTCCGATGCCGACGCCGCGCACGCTCAAGCAATGCTGACGGTTCCGATGCTGGATTGGATTGCGCGGCTTGGACCTAACCGGGCCAAACTCGCCAGCTTCTCGCAGGCTAAGTACGGAGCACAGACAGCCAGCGATTACTGGTTTCCAGATGCCGGCAATGGTGTTCTTGCCAGCACTGGGCAGAATGTGACCGGCAATGACCCGAATGACGCGAATACGCCGAATAACTCTACGGTCGAACAAAGCTGGGCCAATCATCTAATTTCTCAGTTCGGTAAGTCGGCCAACGGCGGGCTGCAGTACTACATCTTGGACAATGAGCCGAGCCTCTGGCATTCGACCCATCGAGACGTGCACCCGGTGGGAGCGACCATGGATGAATTAAAGTCTCGCATTCTTGATTACTCAGCAAAAATCAAAGCCGTCGATTCTGGGGCTAAGATTGTCGGTCCAGAAGAGTGGGGCTGGAGCGGCTACTTCTATAGCGGATATGACCAGCAATACGGGGGAGCTCACGGCTGGAGTTATTTGCCGGATCGGTCAAACCATGGCGGCGCTGATTACCTGCCTTGGCTGCTGGGTCAACTGAAGGCGGGCGGTCATCCTCTGGATGTGTTTAGCGTCCACTTCTACCCGCAGGGTGGGGAGTACAGCGACGACACGTCCGTTAACACGCAGCTTCTGCGAAACCGATCGACGCGCGCGCTCTGGGATCCGAACTATGTCAACGAAAGCTGGATCAACGATAGGGTCATGCTGATTCCTCGGCTGAAAAGTTGGGTGAATACCTACTATTACGCCAACACGCCGGTTGCCATCACCGAATACAACTGGGGCGCCGAAGGCAGCATGAATGGCGCGACAACGCAGGCGGACATCTTTGGAATCTTTGGGCGCGAGGGTCTGGCCATGGCTACTCGCTGGACGGTTCCTGGTGCGACTACCCCGACTTACCAAGCGATGAAGCTGTACCGAAACTACGACGGCAATAAATCCACCTTCGGCGAGACCAGTGTACTGGCGAGCGTACCAAACCCGGACCAGGTATCGTCGTTTGCAGCAACACGAGCCAAGGACGGTGCTTGACCGTCGTGGTGATCAACAAGCAGCTCACCACCGCGACAAGTGCAACCGTTGTTGCTAAGAACTTTGCTCCCACTGCGCCCATTGCTGTTTACCAGTTAAGCGGGGCCAGCACTGCGATCCAGCACTTGAGTAGCATCAGTGCGATCGGAGGGCGATGGACCGCTAGCCTGCCCGCGCAGAGCATCACTCTGTTCGTTGTTCCGGGAAAGAGATCGGTGGCCACGACTGCCGCCCCTGGCGATTCCGAACAGCAGCCCGCTGAGTCAGAGCGATAACTTCGTCAATAGGCAGGAGATGCGATTGTATTTCCTGCTTTCAACCTGGCGCTTGAGCGCGACTGTTCGATAGTCTAACTGTCTTGGCGCCTCTACCGAACTCTCCTTCAAGAAGACAATGCTTCACAATGTTCACAGCCGCAGGCATGCTCATACCGGTGGGCTTGCCGGGCGGCATCACTGACCATCACCAGCACCTGTACAGTCCCGAAGCAGGCGCGAGATCTTCTCCAGGACCAAGGGGCATCAATGCTCGTGATCTAATTACGCATCTGGACGTCGCTGGAATTCACCGAGCCGTTGTACTCTCAGTTGCCTATAGCTTCTCCAATCCGCATAAGCCGAATGTTGCCGGTGAATACGAGCACGTGATGGCCGAGAACGACTGGACTAGCTCGCAAGTTGCGGAATTTCCCAACCGACTACTTGGCTTTTGCAGCGTAAACCCGCTCCGGGAATATGCACTCGGCGAAATACTACGTTGTGCGAAAGACCCGAATCTACGTACTGGACTCAAGCTCCACTTCGGCAACTCCGACGTGAATGTAAATGTTGCTGAACAACTCGCGCAAGTGCGTCGCGTGTTCCGCGCTGCCAATCAAAACCGAATGGCGATCGTGGTTCACCTGCGATCGAACATAGACCACCAGCGGCCTTACGGCGCAAGAGAGGCGCGCCTCTTTTTAGAGCAGGTCCTCCCAGAAGCTCCGGACATACCGATACAGATTGCGCATCTCGCAGGAGGCGGAGGCTACGATGATCCGGCAATTGATGAGGCTCTGACTGTGTTTGCGGAAGCGATCGGGCGGAATGACTCTCGAGTGAGAAACGTCTACTTCGACGTTTCAGGCATAGCCATAACGGGCATGTGGGAGGACAAAGCCGATCTCGTCCTCAGACGAATGCGCCAAATTGGGATGAAACGGCTGCTTTACGGAAGCGACGCAGCTATCGTTGGGAACTTGCCTGAAGAAGCGCTTAAAAGATGGCACCAACTGTCACTGACCAGAGATGAGTTTCGAACGGTGGAAAGCAATATCGCACCTTATCTTCGAAGCTGACCGAAGCCAGCCTTAGCGGGCTGATGCGCACGAAACGTCTTACTTGCGGTTGGCATTTATACGACCCAGAATAGAGTCACTCATGACAGATTCAACCTTCAGCGATCAAGCTTGGCCGGCACTTGATTGGGAGCAGTGGAAGGACACTGGGGAGACCCTGCACATGCTCATGCAAATTGTCGGGAAAACTCGGCTGGCGCTTACGTACACTCAAAATCATTGGTGGAACGTGCCGCTCTATCTTACGGCGCGGGGGCTTTCTACCTCTGCTATGCCGGTGCTGACGGGCGGGCTCCTCGATGTCGAATTCGACTTCATCGCGCATGAGCTAGTCTGCCGAGCCAGTTCGGGCAAGATCGAACGGCTGGCACTGCGCCCTCAAACGGTCGCTGCCTTTTTCGAAGAGTACTTAGGAACCCTTGCCAAGCTTGGCGTTTCCGTCCATGTCGATCCGATGCCGGTGGAGTTAAAAGCACCTATCCGCTTCGATAAGGATACTGTTCACAAAAGTTATGACGCCGATGCCGTCTCGCGCTTCTGGCGGGCATTAATCCAAGCGAACGGGCTCTTTGAGCAGTTCTCGACTAACTTCTACGGCAAGATTAGCCCGGTGCACTTTTTCTGGGGTTCGTTCGACCTAGCTGTGACTCGCTTCAACGGACGCACAGCGCCGGCTCGCCCAGGCGCAGATATCATTCAGGCCGAGGCCTATTCTCACGAATGCATCGGCGCCGGCTTCTGGCCCGGTAATGGCGGATATGGACAGGCTGCGTTCTACAGCTACGCCGCGCCGGTTCCTTCCGGCCTGAGCGAAGTCGTCCTCACAAGCAAGGGTGCCTTCAACAAAGATCTCGGTGAGTTTCTGCTGAACTATGACGATGTGCGGCAAGCTCCCGACCCCGCTCAGGATGTACTGAACTTTCTTGAGGCTACTTATTCCGCAGCCGCAGATGCAGCCAAGTGGGATCGCGCTAATCTGGATCGGCATGACGGCATCGCTGTCTCGGCTATTCATGCATGAATGGGCAAACGGCCTTACACGCAACCTTCGTTCCTATCTTCACGTCAAGCAGACCAGTTGCGGACAAGACTGCTTCCGGCATTAACACTCGCTATGTCCATTGCTCATGGGCAGGAGCCCACTTTGCGCACTACCGTTCCTCTGCGCGTGATACCGGTCAGTGTGGAAGACCGGAAAGGGCATCCGATTTCTGGGCTCCAGCCTTCCGACTTTGTCTTATTCGATAACGGCCAACCGCGGCCCGCAACAGTGGATGTTAGTGACGTGAGTGCGGCTCCCGTAGCGATGGTAGTGCTGGTGCAGACAAATGACTTTGCTCATTCCGCGCTCGGCAAGATTCGCAAGGTTGGCTCCATGATCCCGGAAGCAGTGACGGGAGCAAACAGCAGAGCGGCGGTGGTCACCTTTGACGAACAGGTGGCGGTGCGGCAGGAGCTGACGGACGACCCCGATAGCGTGGCGGATGCTTTCAGGACGTTGGAGAGTACCGATGGCGCAGACGCAAAGCTGCTAGATGCTACCGTTGTCGCGCTGAACCTCTTGCAAAACCATCCGGCAGGCGAACGCCAGAGTATCCTCATCTTGGGCCAGAGCCGGGACCGGGGAAGCAAAGCCAAGCTGGACGATGTGCTCGACCGCTTGAGCCATAGCGGAGTGACTGTGTATGGCATGACGTACTCAGCTTTCCTGACTGCATTTACCACTCAGGCCAGCGAGTACCAGCCAGCGGCGAACGGGGGCTACCTGGAGGGCCTGAAGCAAGCCGGGCGTTTGGGCAAGGCAAACACGATTGACGCATTGACAAAAGGGAGCGGCGGCTTCGCAACCAGCTTCGAAACGAAAGGGAAGTTGGAGAACAACCTGATTAGTTTGGGCAAGGATGTGCATAGCCGGTATCTGCTGGCGTTTACTCCTGCCAGTGAGACCGCTTCCACTTTTCACAAGCTGACAATACAAGTGCGGAACCAGGATAACGGCAAGGTGCGAGCTCAACCAGGCTACTGGAGTATCTCCACGACGGCTCCTCAATAATGTTCAGGCGCCGGTAGGTGATCCGGCTGCTGCGGTGCGGGTCTCAGGATGGTGGCCGCGCTCGTCATAACGGCCAAAGATCATTTTGCCGGCAGTAGTTTGAAGCACGCTGGTGACCGTCACATCGAGTGTTCGCGAGATATGCCGGCGCGCGTTGTCCACCACCACCATGGTGCCGTCATCCAGATAAGCCACTCCTTGATTCGGCTCCTTGCCTTCTTTGGAAATGAAGACACGCATGCTCTCGCCAGGCAGCACCACGGGACGCAGTGCGTTGGCGAGTTCGTTGATATTCAGGACGGTCAGACCCTGCACTTGCGCGAGCTTATTCAGATTGAAGTCGTTAGTAACAATTTTGGCGCGACGGGCTTTGGCAGCTTCGATCAACTTCAGGTCTACCTCGCGAACAGCTGGAAAATCGAGCGGCGTTACCTGAACAGTAATGCCATTTGTTTTCTGTAAGCGGCTAACAATGTCTAAGCCGCGGCGACCCCGGTTGCGCTTGGCTGAATCTGAAGAATCGGCTACTAATTGCAGTTCATGAAGTACAAATTCAGGAATGACGAGTTCACCGTCGAGGAACCCGGTATCGGCAATGTCGGCAATGCGGCCGTCAATCAGAACGCTGGTATCGAGAAGTTTCAAGCTGCTCGATTCGGTGGTGACGTTCTTGGAAAACAGACCCAGCGCGCTCAGGTCGATCAGGTCAGATTTGGCGAGTCCGACCAGCAATCCGAGGAAGCCACCGAGTAAGGGAACAAGAAGACGGAAAAACTGCGCGGTCTGATCGGCGACAAATAGAGCGGGATTCAGTAAAGAGACAAACAGGAGCCCGATAAGGCCACCCAGTAGTGAGCCCAAGCAGGCACCCACAATGCTAGTAAGACGAGCTTGCCGGACGCGTAACTCCAGGGCGTTGATCGCAAGGCCAAGGGTGATTCCACCCGCAGCAGCGACGAAATGGGAGAGGCCGAACGGCTGAAAGAAACCGGCAATGATTCCCAAAAGGGCAACAAAGCCGATTCGAAGAAGAAGAATATCCCAATTTGAGCGGGTCAAATTGAAGCATCCCACACGAGCCGGTCTGCAGGCTCAGTGCTGAGAGAGGCACTCAGAAGCCCGCAGACGATCCGGCAATATCGATTATTTAGAGAAGTGAACAGCCAGGCAACAGGAAGGAGGGTACGGAACAAGAGGCCAGGGGTTTGGCGGCCGGAAGCCAGCCGAATCCCGGGACACAGTGAAAGACCAGCGTTAAAGAGCCTTTGCCAGTTCTTCGGCAAAAGCGCTCTGCCGGCCGCCCTGCGTGTTGCGAGGAGGCCGTCCATTGATTGGTTTACGAACTTGGCCATTGCCCGTTCCATTTCCGTTGGCTGAAGCGGACGGATTTGCACCGGTGGGAGTACGCCGGGTAAAGTCGGCCGCGGCAGGAGGAGCGCTTGGTCGTACAGCACCCTTGCCGGATTTAGGAGGTTGGGCCGGATTGGCGCGAAGGAGGCGATCCTCAAGAGGAGCGCGATCAAACCGTCGGATGATGGAGTTCATCTCCTCCTGGTTTGGTGATTCGATGAAGGCGAATCCTTTGGACTCTTGGGTCTCAGGATTGCGGATGACTTTAACATCGTCGGCGACAAGATTTTCAGACGCAAGCCACGATTTGATATCGTCCTTGGTCACCCAGGTTGGGAGATTTCCGAGGAAAACGGTAAAGCTCATTAGTAAAATTATTTATGCTCCGTTGAGGGAAGTTGCGAGGCGTACCTCGCAGGGAACAACATCTCCCCTGGAGGCTAATTAGCATGCTAACACGGGATACGGAATTTCGTAAACATCAGAAATGCCCGTACTGTGTTGTTCTATAAGGTTTAGAAGAAAATTCACCCCTCTGTGACTCAACAAAATTTCAGTCGTGTTTCGCCGGCTCGGCAAGCCGCGTTTGATGTGTTGAGCGCGGTAGCTGAAGGGCAGTATGCATCCGATACATTGCGGGCGCGAACTAGTCAGCTTTCCTCGCGTGACGCCGGATTGGCCGCGCAGATTGTCTTTGGAACTCTGCGGTACCAAGCCCAGCTTGATCACCTGATTTTTTTGTATAGCGGGCGCACTGCTGCCAGCCTTGACGGGCAACTGGCGCTCTTGTTGCGCACCGCCATTTTTCAACTGCGCTATCTCCAGCGCATTCCGCCCCACGCGGCCGTACACGAAACAGTCGAGTTGGTGAAACGGGTGAAGCGTGCTGCTGCCGGTCTGACCAATGCCGTCCTGCGTAAGGTGAATCGCGATCCTGTTGCGTGGCCGGATCGCGCGACCGAACTGTCGTGCCCGGAATGGTTGCTGACACGCTGGGCAGAACACTTCGGAGCACCATCGGCTGAAGCAATCGCGCGCGCGTTTCTGCAAGAGCCGGCACGGTACGTGCGGGTCCGAGCAGGAACGGCTCCGCCCGCGGGTTTTGCGTTGACCGAAACCTCCGTTCCAGGCTGCTTCCAGATAGAGCAAGCCAGTGAGCGTGCTGCTGATGCACAGACTGCGCCCCTTCGTTTGCACGACATCGGGTCGCAGGCCGTTCTTGCCGCGTTGGATCTGCAACCCGGCCACACTTACCTGGATTTGTGTGCAGCGCCCGGCAACAAGACCGTCCAAGCCCTGGAGACGCCGCTCAAATTTGCCGTGGCGTGTGACATCAGCTACCCACGCCTTCAAACTATGGAGCCGGTCTGCCCGCGGGTAGTTTTGAATGGAACGGATGCGCTGCCATTTTCCCGCTGCTTTGACCGGATCTTCATCGATGCACCGTGCTCCGGTACGGGCACAATCGGACGCAACCCTGAAATTAAATGGCGCGTCCAACGGTCCGAATTGGCAAGCTTCGCGAAACGGCAAGTCGAGTTAGTCAAGCGCGCACTTCCATTGCTGGCGCCGGGAGGCAAACTGTTGTACGCCACCTGCTCGCTGGAGCGTGAGGAGAACGAAGAGGTTGTGCACGCAGTAATGACCCAGCCCCCTGTTTTGCCCGGTTCGTCCCGGATGCGATTCCTTAACGAGAGTTGGCGCCTGCCTGGCCGCGACCCGGGCGATGGTTTCTATGGAGCGGTCTTTGCAATCTAGCGTTTCGCAATCCAGTTTTTCGCGAACCAGCTGGGCGGGCCCTAACGTGTTGGACAATAGAGCCGTGCCCACCATTGTTCCTTCCATCTTGGCTTCCGATTTCACCCGCTTGGGCGAATCGGTCAGCGCGGTTCAGGATGGTGGCGCAGCTATGATCCATGTCGATATCATGGACGGGCACTTTGTTCCGAACTTCACGATGGGACCGCCCATTACCACCGCTCTGCGCCAGCGCTTTCCGAAACTCAAGATGGATCATCATTTGATGATTGAAGACCCGGACACATACGCGCCGATCTTCATCAAAGCGGGTGCCGATTGCGTCAGCGTTCACTATGAGGCATGCCGCAATTTGGACCGGACTCTGCACATGATTCAGGACCATGGAGCCCGCGCCGGTGTGGTGGTTAACCCGGCAACGTCGGTGCTGCTGCTCAATGATGTGCTGGAGTTTGTGGACTATGTGCTGGTAATGAGCGTTAACCCAGGCTTCGGCGGCCAGAAGTTTATTCCACGCTCACTCGACAAAGTGCGTCAGCTGGCGCGAGTACGCGCCGAGCGTCAGCTCTCCTTCCTACTGGAGATTGATGGGGGCGTAGGGCCTGGCAATGTTGCGGAAGTAGCCAAAGCAGGGGTAGATTGGGTGGTAGCGGGCTCGTCTGTTTTTGGGGCAGACCAGCCGACCGAGGCACTCCGCACAATGCAGCGGCTGGCCGAAGAAGCAATTTCGATCAAGGTTTAAGTAATCACATGGGATTTTGTCAGCTCGTTGTGCCGAAGCAGGTTGTTCTCGCAGCCTTGTCGCTCGGCCTGCTCTCCTCGTGCATTCACAAGAAGTACGAGACGCCAATTACCAAGAACACGCAGCAGCCGGACAAAGTACTGTTCGACCAGGCGGTGAAGGATATTGAACACGGCCGCTATGAAGTGGCGCGGATTTCGCTGCAAACGCTGATGAACACGTATGAATCCAGCGAGTTCATGGCCAAGGCCAAGCTGGCCATTGCTGATTCCTGGTATCGCGAAGCGGGTCCGAACGGCATGGCGCAGGCCGAAGCCGAATACAAAGATTTCGAGCTTTTTTATCCGCAAATGGAAGAGTCAGCCGAAGCGCAGAACCGTATTTGCGAGATTCATTACAGGCAGATGGACAAGAGTGACCGGGATTGGTCCCAGACGCTGCGCGCTGAAACTGAGTGCCGGTCGCTGATTCAGACCTACCCGAACAGCAAGTTTGTGCCCTCCGCGACTCAAAAGCTACTGCGCATTCAAGAAAGCCTGGGCGAGCACGAGTTTGTAGTCGGCAACTTCTATTGGCGGCGGGAGATGAATCCGGCGGCAGCGAATCGGTTGACCGCACTGGTGGATCAGTATCCGCTGTACAGCAAGTCGGGCGAGTCTCTCTATGAAGCGGGCGATGCGTATTCAAAGATGGGTCCGCGCTTTCGCAAGCAGGCCGGAGAAGAGTTCGCCAAAATCGTTCGGGATTATCCGATGAGTCCTCGTGCGGACCTGGCTAAAGAGCGTCTCCAGGATATGGAAATGCCGGTGCCCAATGCAGATCCATCGGCTTTGGCTCGCGGCAAGGCCGAAGAAGCCGCTTACAAAAAGCCGGGAATGTTGTCGAAGGCAACGGCGCTTGCCCGAAGTTCGCCAGATGTGAGTCATGCAGCGACCCTGGGCCAGCCGACAATGACGGCCCCGAAAGCAACGATTCCGGCCTCGGTTCCCGTCCCGGTGAATACCGAGCCTGCCGCTACGGGTACAACCGACGTGTCTGCGACCCAGGTAGGCAGCGCCAGTGCCTTAGACACGCGGCCCGATGCGCGAACCGATGCCGCGGCAGGGACAGCTGCTGCAACCAATGGAGCTTCGCAGGCAGCAGCAGGCGCCGCTGCCGCTGGTACACCAGCCAAAGCTGAAACAGCTGCGGCACCGCAGCAGCCACTGCCCACCAATCGCGATGCGGATCTGAAAAAACTGCGCGAGCAGCAGGCGAAAAAGCAGGCCAAGTTGGACAAAAAGAAAAAGAAGAAAGAGCCCGAGGGAGCTAATACGGCAGCAGGCCAGTCCCCGACTCAAGGGACGCCGGCCAATGGCCTGACCGCGCCTGCTGCGTCAGCACCGCCTTCGCAGCAATGAGCCGGATACTGCTGGCCGATGACAGCCCGCAGGCACTCCGGTTAGCGGAACAGATTCTCACGAGCCAAGGCATTGAGGTTGTCAGCGTCACCGATGGCGCAATTGCCTTGCGCCGTTTGCCTGATGTCAACCCGGATATCCTGCTGACGGATGTCTACCTGCCTGGCAAAAACGGCTTTGAGCTGGCGCGGTTTCTGCGGTCGCAGCCACAATACAGCCATGTCGGAATCATCTTCGCGGCTGCGCCTATTGACGAATTTGACGAGCAAGACGCCAAAAACGCCGGCGCGGACGTAATTCTCCGTAAGCCTTACGAGGCGTCACTGCTCTTAGGCGCGGTGGGCAAGTTGCTGGAGCAGATTCGAAGCCGGCAGGCTGTGATAGTGCCGAGCAAATCAGCCATAGATCGTCACAGCATTCGTGCCGCCGTGACTTTAGCACTGGATCGAGCGATGCCCATCATGATCGAAGAACTGACCGAGCGCGTCATGTTGGCGCTCTCGCACCGTAGTTCGTGAACCAAGCCTTGCGTTAGTAAACTCAATTGGGTTAGTAAACCCAACTGGTCAGATCCGCTTCCGGCGGGGCTGTTTTCCGGATCCGCTCGAGAATCTGCGGTAAGTACATCTGGTTATAGTGGAGCCGCGAATACCAGTTCGGTTCCGTCGGATCTCCGTTCCAGCAATGCTCAGCGCGTGGGCCGTATCGAACTTCACCGCCGTATGGCAAACCGTGCCCCGGCTTTCCGGTCTCCTTCAAAAAGTCTTCCATCAGATATACGGCGTTATTAAGGAAATAAGTATCGTCGGAGCCGACATAGAGGTGAATCTTGCCCTGTAGCTTCGGCCCAAGGTTTGCCCAATTCTTTTGCAAGATGGCGTTTAGATCATAGTGCTCACGCCAGTACTCGGCGGTCCGGTGGTTGATGACGCCTGTTTGTTTGTCGAAAATCGGCTGCGGGTAGCCATCCTCCCCGGTGGGAGAATAAACCGCTTGCCAGATATCGAATTGTTCACCTGACCGGCCATGATCGCCGAGTGCTGCTTCATAAGCAACGTTATCGCGCATCGAAATCAAAGTATGGCCTAAGTAGTCGCGCATGGCCGGCTGTTCCACCTGTTTGTTCGCGCCCGCCAGAGTAAATAGATTGTCCTGCCCATAGAGATCGGCCGTCATGTAGGCATGAAAATCGACCGGGTCCGGGCAGGCTGCAAACGCGCCATTGTAGTGCTCGGGATAGAACATCTGTACGGCCAGCGATTCCCACCCGCCGGTTGAACCGCCGTAGACGAACCGCGCCCAACCCTGACCGAGGCCACGGAACTGGCGTTCAATGGCCGGAATCAGTTCCGTTTCAATCGCGTCGCCGTAGGGCCCCAGATTGGCCGAGTTTACGGCATACGAATCGTCATAGAACGGATTGGCGTGCTGCAATTTGACAATGAGAACGCGTGGGCTGTTCGGGGCAATCCACGCTTGATAGTTCTTGTACGCCTCCTCCTGCTGGATGCGGTTATAGCCTGCCAAGTGGAAGCGGTCTGAGTAGTCGGGCTTTAGATTCGGGTCGGGCGGGGTCTCCCGGAAATCGTTAAATCCGGTAACGAAATGGTCATGGAAGATCAGGAGCGGGTAATGCGCCCGCGTGTGCGTATCGAATCCTTCCGGCACCAGGACAACCGCGGACAAGAATACAGGCCGGCCCCAGAACTTTGTCAGCAGGCTCGATTGGATTCGGATGTGGCGAACGTATTGGGTATCAGCTTCCGGCGGGATGGGCGGGATGACATCGTCCAGAGAAAGGATGATCTCGGGCGTCCCAGACCCAATGTGGATCACCCGCGGCTTAGACAGCAGATTGCCCGGAGCAATGTTCCAATGCTGGCCTTCTCCCCGGTCCGGCGCCAGCTTGACTGTTTTGCCATCGGACCGATGAAACGTTTCGTAGACATTCAAGACGGCTTGGACAGAATAGTCGCCAGGCGGCACGTCTGCGAGCTTGGCCTTTGGGTATCCTTGCGCGTTGTCGCCGACCGCGAGAGGCTCGCCCGGTTTCCAGCCATCGACAGTAAGGCCGAAAACGATCTGCGACCGGGGCGTATCGTTGATCTGCATTCGAGGCTCGTCACTAGGATCACTCGAAAGAAGGAGCAGCAGGCGGCCGTCCAAGGGTTTGGCAGAACGGGCCAGTGGAAAGCTGACAGTGATCTTGGGAGCGGGAGCACCGAAAGTGCACAGCGGCACTGCAGCCAAGAATAAGGTTAAAAGGAGAAGGCTGCGCATATCGCAGTATAGGCGGAACGCATCCGGTGTCCAAACCCTCGGCTGTACACGCGATTTCCGGGGTCGGGAGATGTAGGAGCGAGCTTCCCGGGCCTCAGCTTGCTGGGTTCGAACTTTTAAGCCCGCGCGCCGCTCCATCAGAGTTCCACCCAGGCCATGCCGATCTTTTCACGGCATGCAATGAAATACTCCATAGGCTCAATCGGTCCGCTCATGGCTTGGCACCGGTTGATTGTCGGAAACTTCTCGTGCCAACAGCCGATACAGACTAGCGTAAGGGCGGTGATTCCTTCATGTCATGCCCTCTATTCATAACCAAATCTGAAGTATTGTTGGAGGGAACACAAGACAGCATGCTCGCACACGGCAATTTGCTCGACCCAATTTTGATGAACACGATTGGGCATACATCCGGGCTGCTGCTCTTTGGTGCCTTTATCGGTCTGTTGATCCGCGACAGGCAGGCTCGCGGTCGAAGGCAAATCAAACTTCCCTTAATTGCGGCGCTGCTCGCTTTAGGCTGGAATATCGGTTCTCTTATCGCGCTTGCACTGCCCGATCCAGATTCTAAGCTGATCGAAATTGTGATGACCGCAAGCTTTTCCATTCTGAGTCTGCTTCCCGCAGTTCTTTTGCAGGTGGCGCTCCAGGGACAACAGCGTTTCGTCGTAGCCGGATATCTTGTGAGCGGGTGTGCAATTGCTTTGCACTCGGCTGAGTTGCTTTACCCCAGCATCAGCCTTCATCAAGCCGCTTTGATGTCGGTTGTGATTGGCTTTGGCATTCTCACGACCATTGCGCTCCTGGTCAGGTACAGGCGGCGCGCAGACCAGCTACCCGAGAAGGCAGAAGCAATTTCATTAGGCTGCCTGCTTCTCTTTACCAGCTCTTTTCTTCATTTTGGCTATCAGCACCTCACTTCGCCCTGGGCCGTCGAGATCGCCTGGCACCATATCGGAATCCCCGTCGCGCTTATTGTGCTGTTGCAGGACTATCGGTTCCTGCTTCTGGATGCGTTTATCCGTTTTCTGGTGAATTTTGCTTTGGCTGCGGTTTACGTTTCCACGCTGCTGGTGCTGAATCAGAGCTTTCGCTTGTGGGAATCGATTCGCTCCAGCCTGTTCTTGACCGGGCTCATTCTGGTCGCCTTTGGCTTGTCACTCATTATGTTTGCTTCCCTTCGAAACGCGGCGCAGACTTGGGTCAGCCAGGTGATCTTTCGAAGGAAAGTTGTTGACGGCTGTATTAAGGCGATCACAAATTTGGCTTCTTCCTCCACCTCGCAGGAAGACCTACTGGCAGGTGCAGCGCAATTGGTAGCGGACCACTTGAGAACCAGGCAATTCGCGATCTTGGCGGAGGGAAGTAAGGCAAGTACCGAACGACCAGCGATCCTTTTCCGTCAGCCGGAGAGCGAGTCGTTTTCGCCAGAACAATTTCATGCCGAGGTGCGTATTCCGCTGCGGTTCTCAAGCGGCGACGCGTGTTATCTGGCGCTAGGCGTTCGACGTGGCGGCAGGCGATATCTCAGTGAAGATGTCGAGGATATGCGGCAGCTTGGGGCTGCAATCGTGGAGCAGGTAGAGCGTTTCCGAGCCGAGGAGTTGAGGCGATTGGCCAGCCAGGCAGAACTGCGGGCGCTGCAAGCTCAGATCAACCCTCATTTTCTCTTCAACGCCTTGAATACGCTGTACGGCACCATTGACCGCGGTTCCTATGAAGCTCGACGGATGGTGCTCAACCTCGCGGATATTTTTCGCTACTTCCTCCAGGGCGATCGCAAATTCATACCCTTGTCCGAGGAGTTGCGTATCGTGGAGGCTTACCTTGAAATTGAGCAACTCAGGTTAGGTGATCGCTTAGGAACAGAGTTAGTCATCAGCGAAGCGGCACGCTCGGTGCTGATCCCTATCCTGTCGGTTCAGCCGCTCGTCGAAAATGCAGTAAAGCATGGGATTGCTCCCAAAGGTGGCAATGGCCGGGTTCGGTTGCGGGCAGAGCTCGTCTCCATGGGACTCCAGATAACTGTTGAAGACACAGGACTAGGTTTCCAGGTTAGCGGGAGCCGAAGTCCGACCGGTACCGGCATGGGACTCGATAATGTTCGACGGCGTCTGACTCTCTGCTATGGAATCGGCGCAGATCTGCAAATCAACTCGAGCGCTCTGGGCACGATCATCACGTTTACCATTCCTACTTATCAGAACGCAGCTCAAGAAGCTGCCGACATCCAGGTGGAAGCGTAAGCCGCTCATCGGGCAAATGAGTCCAGAGGCGGCAGCATTCTGGCCATCGATAGAACAGTTGTAGTCTGCTTGTGAATCGACGGGTACTTTGTCCCTGAGAAATCATGCGCGCACTCATCGTAGACGACGAACCAGTCGCCCGGAAAGTACTTCGAGAAGAACTTGAGCTACTGGATTCGGTTCACGTCATTGGCGAAGCAGATAACGGAGAAGCTGCGCTGCTCCAAATTCTGGCGCAAAAGCCAGATGTCGTATTTCTCGACATTGAAATGCCCGTGATGGGCGGATTTGAATTACTGACGCATCTCACGGCTGAACGGGCGCCCGCCGTTGTTATGGTGACGGCCTACAACCAACACGCCATCCGGGCTTTTGAAGCAGGTGCCATCGATTATCTGCTGAAACCGGTGAGTCAGCAACGGCTTGCGGTAGCCATAGAACGAGCAGGCAGAATCGCAGGTAATCCCGACCAGGCAGGCGAAAAGCTGGCCCAACTGCAGGAATTGGTTCCCATTTCCATGCAAGAGCCGCCCAGATTCCGAAAAATCGTAGGCAAACTCGGGGATGACTTCATTCTGCTGAGCACGGATGAGGTATTCGCTTTCCAGGCGGATGGCGATCTCACCTGGATCATCACAGGGAAACAGCGCTATCTGGCCACGCAAAATCTGCGGAGCATTGAGAAACGGTTTGCCAACAGTTCCTTTCGCCGCATTCACCGTAACGCTTTGGTGAACATTGAGCAGATTCGAAAGATGAGCATGATGACAAGCCAGCGTTGGCTGATGACTTTGACCAATGGTCAGGAGTTTGTCGTCAGCAAACGCCAGGCGCGAAACGTTCGGGATGTCTTGAGCTTATAGCCGGTAAGCCGTCCGTCACGGCTTTTCGTCCGCTGGCGAGATTGCCGAGTTCTACTGGCGATTAATCCTAGGTGTTTTCCCCGGCCTGGGTTGTGATGAGTGAAACAAAACTTTTGGGCAATCTGGCGGCAACAATCGCCAGGAGGTCTGGCCCGATGCATGACTTCAGGAGTAAATGTGAATAGAAATCTATTGATGGCAGTAGTATGTCTGGCTGCAACTATGGGCCTTACCAACAGCAACAACTTGGTTGCGCAATCGCTTGGAAACGCCGGCACAGTGCAAGGATCGATCACGGACCCTTCGGGCGCGGCTTTGCCTGGGGCTAAAGTAACTGCTCAAAATCCAGTTTCGGGGTATACCCAAACAGTTACAGCTAGCGCAACTGGCGCTTTTCGACTCGTGAATTTACCTCCCAACAGCTATCACATCCAGGTAACAGCGAGCGGATTTGCCTTAGCTAACGAAGACTTAACAGTCCGGAACTCTCTCCCGCTTGAGTTAAACGTTCAAATGAAGCTCTCCTCTACGGGAACCACTGTCGAGGTCGAGTCTGCTGGCCGAGACCTGATCGAGGTGGACACTTCCTCTCACGTGGATGTGGACCGCAGTACCTTCGAGAAGATCCCGACGTTCGATCCAGGCGGTAGTCTCAGCCAGGCAATCATTTACAGTACCGGGGGCGTGGCAGCAGATGGCAATGGATTTTTTCACCCGCTGGGCGACCACGCTCAAGCGACTTTCGTCGTCGACGGACAGCCTATTAGCGATCAGCAGAGTAAAGTGTTTTCCACGCAGCTTCCTACCAGCGCCATTCAGAACATGCAGTTGATCACCGGTGCCCCCTCGGCAGAATTCGGTGACAAATCGAGCTTGGTCGACCAGATTACGACCCGCTCCGGCCTTGGCGCCCTGAAGCCGTTCGGCAGCGTTAGCACTTACTATGGAACTTTCGGTAGCGTTGGAGGCGATGTCTCCTTAGGTGTCGGTAATGAGCGATTTGGAAACTTCATTGCCCTGGATGGAACCCGCAGCGGACGGTTTCTCGACACGCCAGAATTTACGCCTTTTCACGACAAGGGCAATAACGAAACAATTTTTGACCGGCTGGATTTTCAGCCCACTTCGAAAGATGTCGTCCACTTGAATCTCTTTGCAGCACGCAATTGGATCCAGATTCCAAACGACTACGATCAATTGGGCCAGGATCAGCGTCAGCGCGTTGAGACCTGGAGCATAGCGGCCGGTTATCAGCACACATTCAATGCTCATTACCTGCTAAGCGTGAATCCTTACGTGCGTAAGGACGATTTCAATTACTATCCAAGCCGTGATTTGTTGGCCGATACGCCATCCACCCAGAGTCAGCACCGCAAGCTGTTCAACTACGGAGTAAAGAGCGATCTGTCGATCAGCGAGGGCCATCACAATATCAAGATCGGTGTCGATCTGAAACAGACACGATTGTTCGAAGAGTTTGCCTTTGGCATCACCGACCCCACTTACAATTCCCCGTGTGTCGATCAAATCGGGGGAGCTATTACCGATCCCACGATCATGGACCCGAATGTGTGCAATGGAATGGGCTTTACAGCCAATCCAAATCTACAGCCGGGCTTAATTCCATTTGATTTGTCCCGAGGTGGCGGGCTCTTTACGTATAAGGCTAAAAAGAACATCAATCAATACGCTGCTTATATTCAGGACTCCATCACGTTGGGCAATTTCCTTCTGACCGCCGGCTTGCGAGGCGACACGTACTACGGCCTGGTGCAGGATAGTGCTGCCTCACCCCGTGCCGGTCTGGCTTACAACATCAAGAAGACCAACACAGTGCTTCGAGGTGCTTATTCCCGAACGTTTGAAACTCCGTTCAATGAGAACTTGCTTCTGTCGAGCGCTTCCGGCCTAAGCAATGGGCAAGTAACGGGTGTGTTAGGAGTGACTTCGGCTAACCCGATCCCGATCGGCAAGCGCAACCAATACAACGTCGGATTTCAGCAGGCAATCAGCAAATGGGTGTTGATCGATGCCGACTACTTCTGGAAATATACGAACAACGCTTACGACTTCAGCACTCTGCAGAATACGACCATTACCTTTCCGATCTCCTGGGCCAAGTCCAAACTCGATGGAGTCACTGGCCGTATTAGCACGACTAACATACATGGATTTCAGGCGTATTGGACAGTCGGGCATACGCGAGCCCGCTACTTTCCCGACCAGACAGGCGGATTGTTGAATACGTCCATCGTGCCTCCGGGCGTGTTCCGCATCGATCACGATCAGGCGCTGCAATCCACGGTCCTGGCCCGTTATCAGCGTCCGCATGCCGCTGAATGGATATCGCTCGCCTGGCGCTACGATAGCGGGCTTGTTGTCAGTGGCGTGGCCGATGTTTCGGCAGCTATCGCTTTGACACCTAATCAACAGGTCACGATGGGGCTGTCCTGCGATGGCGTTTTCGCAACGGTCGCGAACCCATTCACTCCCCAGTCCACTTGCAACGTCGGCAAATCGAAGCTGGTGGTACTTCCGCAAACCGGTCAGGAAAACGATGACCATAATCCTGATCGGGTGAAACCCAGACACGTGTTCGATTTGGGTATCGGTACGGACAATTTACTTCACGCCGAAGGTCCGAAGCGCTTCACTGCTTCTGTCGATATCGCTAATTTGTTGAACAAGGTTTCGTTATACAACTTCTTATCTACTTTCAGCGGCACCCACTTTCTGCAACCCCGGACGGTGGTAGGTAGTGTAGGGTTCCGGTTCTGAAGGGTGGCCGCTACTGTCAAATCAGCAGGACAGGCTGCTTCTCATAGTGGGCAGATCTTGTTTCTTCAGGGATTCACGATTGCCTGGTTGTGCGTTGAGTGCGGTGTGTCTCTGCTGGCCGCTCGGCAGTCGAACAGTACAGCCTTGTTTGCCTTCGGCTCGGACAGCTTCGTCGAGTTGCTGTCCGCTTGCTTGGTCGTGCTTCAGTTCATTCCAAGTTTTCCGCTTGGAGAGAAACAGGCGGCGCGCTGGGCCTCTGTTCTCCTGTTCGCCTTGTGCCTTGCCGTGGCGGCGAGCTCGATCAATGCTCTCGTGCTTGGTACCGTTGCCGAAACCAGCGTCATGGGTATGGTGATCACGAGTTTAGCGGTGTTCATCATGCCAGTTGTCGCAAAGTTCAAGCGAAATAAGGCGCGCCAAATACACAATCGCGCTCTCGCTGCCGATGCCGTTCAGTCGGCGACTTGCGCCTATCTGGCCGCGATGACTTTAGTGAGCTTAACGGTCAACACTGTGTTCCATGTCACCTGGATCGATGCGGTCGCAGCTCTGCTGGCTGTGCCGATTCTCATTTATGAAGGACAACGTGCATGGAAAGGAAAGATTTGTGGCTGTTGCTGATAGAGAGAGGGTGAAGTTGCGTCGTGCTTTCCATTTCGGCAGATAAGCTGGGCATTTGGGCTTCAGCCCTTTGTTTCGTCCACTGTACCTTGTCACCCCTGATCCTTTCGTTATCAATTGTCTCGGCGCACTTTTTGCCCTCCGAGGAACGAACCCACCGCGTTTTGGCAATTATTATCACTCTGTTGGGAGCGATTGCTCTTACCAATGGTTTCCGCAGGCATCGGCGCTGGCGAGTCCTGTTTTTGATGTTGGCCGGCCTGACGTGCTTGATTGGAACCGCTTGGTGGGGCGACCACCTGGCCACACATGCGCAAGAGGTTCTGTTGACACTGGTTGGCAGCTGCTTGATGGTCGTCGCCCATGGATTCAATCACACATTCTGCCGCCAGTGCGGATAATGCCTCCCAAAGTCTTCGGGTTAAGTAGTTAGCTTTTGGGAAACTATGGTTAGAGACCGCGAGGTCGGGTTCGCACCGGCGGTGTCTGCTGAGGAGGCGCCGCTGGTTAAGTCCATCCATAAAGTCGGCAAGGGTAGCAAACAGCACAACCGACCGCCATGCACTCGGGCTATCCCGTACCGGATTAGGATCCTCTTGTGACCCTCAAGTCCGCGCACCAGGGCCGCCACAGTTACGATAGATTAACAAGTTAGCTATGCCCGATAACACCTTTGATGTCGCCTCCAAGATTGATCTGACCGAAGTGCTGAATGCCGTCCAGCAGGCTTCCAAAGAAATCGGGACACGCAATGACTTGAAGGACAGCAAATCCTCGGTTGAGCTGAAGGAAAAAGAAAATAAGATTCTGCTGTCGAGCTCCGATGAGTTCAAGCTCCAGGCAGTGAGCGAAATTCTCGGGCAGAAGCTGGTCAAGCGCAATGTGCCGCTCAAAGGCTTGCAGTATGGCGAGAAGATTCCGGGCTCGCATGGTAGCGTGCGGCAGGAAATCACGTTGCAGCAGGGAATCTCGACCGAAAAGGCGCGCGATATCGTCAAGCTCCTGAAAGACAGCAAGCTGAAGGTGCAATCGACCATTCAGGCGGACGTGGTGCGGGTGAGCGGCAAGGATCGCGACACCCTGCAACAGGCTATTGCGCTACTGCGCGGCCATGATTTCGGGATCGACATGCAGTTCACAAATTTCCGGACGAATTAGCGCTCACGACGCCCGGAGTCAGAGATGCCGCGACGGATTGAAAGCCTGTTTCTTCAGGGCTCGGCAGGCCGCCTGGAAGCTTTGCTCGAAGAGCCGGAGGAGCAGCCGGTGGAAGCGGCGCTTGTTTGCCATCCTCATCCGAAGGGTGGCGGGACCATGCATAATAAGGTGGTCTACCGCATGGCCCGAGCGTTGCGGCAGAACGGCATTGTGGTGCTGCGCTTCAACTATCGCGGCGTCAACTTGAGTGAAGGCACCTACGATGATGGAATCGGGGAACTCGATGACGCCCGGGTGGCGCTGGCCGAACTGCAGGCGCGCTATCGGTCCCTTCCCGTGCTGGTCGGCGGATTCTCCTTTGGTTCGCGCATCGCGCTGCGGTTAGCAGCCGAGCGGCCTGATCTGGCGCGCGCCTTGGCTGTTGGTTTTCCGACCACCATCCCCTCCTCCGATTATCTCCACAGCGTCACGGTCCCGAAGTATTTCGTGCACAGCACCCATGACGAGTTTGGCCCGGCAGCGGACTTTTCTGCTCTCTACGACACCCTCGCGCCGCCCAAGCATCTGACCTGGATTGAAGGGGAAGATCATTTCTTTAAAGGCGCGCTGGACCCATTCGAGTCAGCCATTGCTGCCATCGGACGAGCCCATTCTGATGGGAGCTCCGCGGCCGCCGACACATAGGATGATTCCGTCTTACTCGGCTTGCGCAAACACCCGATCAAAGATGGCCGCAACATTGCTCAAGTGACGCTCGGAAGAAAATGCTCGCTCGAGTTGTTCGGGCGCCAGATATCGGCTCACCACCGGATGCTGCTGCAACGCCAGCCGAAAATCACCATCGGTTTCCCAAGCTTGCATCGCTTCAGCCTGCACCAGACGATAGGCTTCTTCGCGGGACAGCCCGGCTGCGGCGAGGTCCAGCAGCACCTGCCCGGAGTAGATCAGGCCGCGCGTTAGATCCACGTTCTGGCGCATACGCTCCGTGTTCACCCGTAAGCCGTCGATGAGCCAAACTGTTTTCGCCAGCAAGTAGTCGATCAGGATGGTGGAATCGGGCAGGATGACTCGCTCGACCGAAGAATGCGAGATGTCACGCTCATGCCAGAGCGCCACATTCTCAAAACCTGCTTGGGCGTTGGCACGAACTACCCGGGCCAAGCCGCAGATTTGTTCGCACACAATCGGATTTCGCTTGTGCGGCATGGCGGAAGACCCTTTCTGCCCGGCAGCAAACGGCTCTTCCGCCTCCCTGACTTCGGTTCGCTGGAGGTGCCGGATCTCCAACGCGATCTTTTCAAGACTCGCGGCCAAGCCCGCCAGCGTTGCCAGGTAGTGGGCATGAAGGTCGCGCGAGAGTACTTGCGAGGTCACGGGCGCCGCTCGCAACCCCAGCCGGTCGCAAATCTTCTCTTCCGCGGTTGGGCTGATATGAGCCAACGTTCCGACGGCGCCTGAGAGTTTGCCGACTCGGATCTCTTCGGCAGCGGCGGCAAAACGGCGCCGGTGCCGCCCGATCTCGTCCCACCAGAGCGCCAGCTTCAGGCCAAACGTAATCGGTTCGGCATGAATACCGTGGGTGCGGCCCATCTGCACCGCATCTCGAAATTCGAACGCCCGACGCCGCAGAGCACCGGATAGCTCTGCCATTCCCGCGCTGATCAGTGCCGACGCATCCTTAATCTGCAAGGCCTGCGCAGTATCTACGACATCGTTCGAGGTAAGTCCAAAATGCAGCCAGCGAGCCGCTTCGGCCTGACCAATCGCCCCCATCTCCTCGGACACCGCGGTGGTAAAGGCAATAACGTCATGGCGCACTTCCCCTTCGATCGCGGCGATCCGTTCTAAATCGAAGCGAGCATGGGCGCGCAATGCCGCAGCTGCTTCCCGTGGAACCTCCCCCAACTCGGCCAGCGTTTCGGAAGCAGCCAGTTCTACCTGGAGCCAGCACTCATATTTGTGTCCGTCGCTCCAAAGCCGACCCATGGCCGGGCGAGTATAGCGGAAGATCATTGTTCTATTGTGACCGGGGAGCTTGGACGGCTAAGGACAAAGAATGAAACACCCAAAGCTTGAAGGCATGCTCTTGCGATCGCTGGCGTGGAAGGCAGTAAATGGACGCTTGATTTCCTGATTTGACGGACGTCACGTCCAAACATACCTTCTAATACGAGGTCTTACCCAAACCACAGGATAAGGAATAGCCGAGTTCCAGGATTGGCGAGGAAGGTCAGGATGTTGGCAATTTCCATGCGCAATTCGGCTCCCAGTACAGCGACCTGAAGGATCTCCGCAGAAAGGCTCTCTGCATTAAAAAAGATCGTAATGGTGCAGCCGGAGCTGCGGGTTACGCCAGTAGTCGGACACTTGGAGATCCGACCAGATGGACTGCGCGTGGTGATTTACTCCAATGACCATGGACCGGCTCACGAGCATCTGATCGGTAATGGCTGTGAAGCTGTTTGGAAGCTCACTTGTCGCCAGGGCTCGCCAGAATTGCGAGAAAACTATGGTTTTGGTCCAGGCAGGCTTTCAAAGATCAGGACAGCGCTTACATTGGAAGTCGCAAAGTTATGCGCAGGATGGAGCAGGATTCATGGCTTACCGTAAGGAAGAAATTGAAGCGGCCAACCAGCGAGCCGCAACTCTTTTAGGGAAAACTCCCACGGCCAAGGCAGCGCGTTACGACCACCACACAGACCGTTTGGTTATTGACCTCAGCAACAACCTTTCCATTTCTTTCAAGCCGCAAGATGCGGAGGGTTTCGAGCATGCCAGACCAGAACAGTTAACCAACATAGAGATTTCTCCTTCCGGTCTGGGATTACATTTCCCCGACATTGACGCAGACATTTACTTACCCGGCCTACTGGAAGGCTTCTTCGGATCTCGCCGCTGGATAGCTGCACAAATGGGTAAAGCTGGTGGCAGCGTAACCTCACGCGCCAAAACTGACGCCGTTCGGGCAAACGGAAAGCTAGGCGGTCGTCCTAAGAAAATTCAGGCTGGCGCGGTTGTTTAAGAGCTGTCACATCCCGCATCGTGTTTCCTACTGCGACCAAGCAGGCATTGAGCATGCCGTGCGGAGACCACGGCTGACACGCAAATCAGAACCGTCCATAAGGTTGAGCTGGCCGAGTGAAGATATATCCAGCTCCACACTGCTGCTAAACCGGTGAAGATGTCGCGGCGGCACCGGGTAAAAGATCTGCTGGACCTGTCATGAAAATACTTTGCAGAAGCAGGCTTTGAACCGTCGCTAAGTACGCTTGTTGAACTGCTGTCAGCAACGGCTGGCGCATCCTCTGAATGGCTTCTGCCACTCTCGGATGGTTTGCCAGCCTGCTGGCCTCAGACCTTGGCGATAGGCAGCCGTATATCGCGAAGCTGCTCCTATGCTTAGCGCCATCATCAACTATCACCCTCAAGTCTTGAAGACATAGACAGGATATGGCATTACAGTTCCCCAGGCCGGGAGAAGCGGTCATTTCAGGAGTGCAAAATTCTTGGGTGCTTAGTAGCAGAACACTTCTGACTGGGTGCCGGGCTCGGCGACACAGAGCCGGGTGAACAGAGCGCGTCCGGCCAGCGCCCGCATTCCCAGGCCGCGCACCAGTTCCGGATGGTTATTATGTTCACTGATATGGCCCAGGACTACCGTGGAGCAGCGAAAGTCTAAATCGCGCGCGATGAAATCCGCCGCAACCTCATTCGATAAGTGCCCGCGCCGGCTCATCACCCGCTGTTTGACCGACCACGGATACGGGCCCACACGCAACATTTCTAAATCGTGGTTCGATTCGAGCACTACCAGATCGCTCTCGCGCAAATGCACCCGCAATGACTCGGTGACATAGCCAAGATCGGTGGCAATAGCAACCTTCACCCCGCCCGAAGAGAAGGTAAAGCCGACCGGATCGGTCGCGTCGTGCGGGATGGTAAAGCTGGTCACATCGATATCGCCAATGGTGAAGCCGCGGCCTGCGCCGAACACTTCCAGCACCGGTTGCGTCTCTCCCCAGTCGATGCATTGGGCTGTGCCCGCGGTGAGGAAGACTGGCAGGGGACGGCTGGCCTTCCGCGTCAAAGCCAGTAGCCCGGCCACGTGGTCGCAGTGTTCGTGAGTAATCAGGATGGCGTCGAGATCGTCCACCGATTCGCCGATTGCCGCCAGACGCCGGCTGACTTCGCGGCGGCTGAGTCCAGCGTCGATCAACAGACGCGTCCCTCCGGTGGAGATAAAGGCTGCGTTCCCCGCGCTACTGCTCGCCAATAAGCAAAGTTTAAGAATAAGGGAAACTCCTACCCGGCTATGACCCGTTATAGC
>CAXTWQ010000010.1:0-23451 GCA_964248065.1 uncultured Bryobacteraceae bacterium
CTGGATCACCGGACCATCCGCGATCGGGTCTGAGAAAGGTACGCCCAATTCGATCAAATCCGCGCCGCCACGTTCGAGTGCCAATACGAGTTCGACCGTGTGATCAGGCGTTGGATCACCAGCGGTCAGATAGGCGATGAACGCTTTGCGATTGCGCGAGCGGTTCCGTTCGAATAGCGAAGCGATGCGCGTTGCGGTGGTCACGGGCATGCTGATCTAATCGGCCACATCCGGCATATGTTCGCGGTAGATATCGACATCTTTATCTCCGCGGCCAGACACGTTGATAACGAATACCGCGCCCGGTTCAGCAGGTGCCCGGCGTAGTGCTTCCGCGATCGCGTGTGAGGATTCGAGTGCCGGAATGATACCTTCCAGGCGAGCCAGGCTTTTTGCTGCTTCCAGCGCATCCGCGTCGCTGACCGAAACGTACTCGGCGCGCTTATCGTCGTGAAGCCAGGCATGTTCAGGACCCACAGAGGCGTAATCGAGTCCCGCTGAAACCGAGTGAGTCAGCCCAACTTGGCCCTCTTCGTCTTGTAGCAAGTAGCTGAACGCTCCATGAAGGACCCCTGGTGCGCCACCCGAGAACCGCGCTGCGTGATCGCCCAACTTATGGCCGCGACCGCCAGCTTCCACGCCGATCAGCTTTACATTCCGATCATTCACAAATGGATAGAAGATACCAATGGCATTGCTGCCACCGCCTACACAGGCGATGATTGCATCGGGCAGACGGCCGATTTGCTCCATCGATTGGCGGCGGGTCTCCTCGCCGATAATCTTATGGAAATCGCGGACCATCATCGGATAGGGATGAGCGCCTAAAGCTGAACCAAGCAGATAGTGCGTGGTGCCAACGTTGGTAACCCAATCGCGCATCGCTTCGCTAATGGCATCTTTCAAGGTCCGGCTGCCATTCGAAACGCCGATGACATTAGCCCCCAGCAGCCGCATTCGAAAGACATTGAGCCGCTGGCGGCGCATGTCCTCCTCACCCATATAGACGATGCACTCCATGCCAAACAGCGCACACACGGTAGCGGTAGCGACACCGTGCTGGCCGGCGCCTGTTTCAGCAATGATGCGAGACTTGCCCATACGGCGGGCCAGCAGAATCTGCCCAAGGCAGTTGTTGATCTTGTGAGCGCCGGTGTGGAGCAGATCTTCGCGCTTGAGCCAAATGTCTGCGCCCCCGCAATGCTCGGTTAGACGTTTGGCTTGGAACAGAGCAGTGGGCCTGCCGGCAAAGTTGTGCAGCAGGTCCTGCAGTTCATTCTGAAAAGCGGGATCGTTACGGGCCAGGGCGTAGGCCGCCTCAAGTTCTTCGAGTGGCGACATCAGCACTTCAGGGACAAATCGGCCGCCATAGGGGCCAAAATGGCCTAGAACATCCGGCAGAGTAGAGGGAGCGTTCATACAGAGAGTTCCAGTGATAGCAATTGCTTTTGGGCCGCCAAAGCAGCTTTGATGAAAGCGTAAGTCAGTTGCGGATCTTTTCGGCCCGGAGCGCTCTCCAGGCACGAACAGGCATCCACTCCCGAGGGTCGAGCAGTCGCAATAGCCTCGGCAACGTTGCCGGCGTGCAATCCGCCAGCCAGAATAATGCGAGCACTTAAATACGTTGCCAGACGCCAATCATAAGTACGCCCGGAGCCACCGAAGTGGGCCGAAGGCGTGTCAACCAGATAGCTTTCAACTCTTGGATGCGGTTGTGGTTCGGAACCAGCCGCGATGGCTTGCCAAATCCGATAACCGAGGGGCAGCGTATCGGGCATGCTGCCGTGCAGTTGAAGAATGTCCAAGTTAGCTTCAGCACCCGCATTCTCTAATTCCGAAGCCGTTGCATTCACGAAGACGCCCACGCGCAGATAATCGCCTTCTAACTTTTTAACCATGGCAGCAGCGCTCGCCGACGTTATGTAACGAGAACTTTGACGATAGAAGTTAAAGCCAAGCGCATTGGCTCCGCTATTTAAGGCAACCTGCCCGTCATGTACATTCGTTATGCCGCAGACCTTAATGGTAAACGCGGGGGCTAAAGTTGCACTCATGCCATAGAGCCTAGTGCCTGTAGTAAGGCCGTGGGGTCAAGCGAGCGCATCAGCGTCTCACCAACCAGAAATGCGGAGAAGCCAGCGCTGCTCAGGAGTTCAATATCGGCTGCACTGCTAATGCCGCTCTCGCTTACCCGGATTACGTGCGAAGGCATCAGAAAGCTGAGCCGGAGAGAAGTATCCAGCGATACTTCAAAAGTGGTGAGGTCGCGATTGTTCACTCCGATAATTTCCGCGCCTGAGCCGATGGCCAGCTGCAGTTCTTCTGCGTTGTGCACTTCGACCAAAGCAGCCAAGCCAAACGACTGCGCCAGTTCGCGCAGAGTATGCAATTCGTGTTCATCGAGTATCGCTGCAATCAGCAGAATGGCATCGGCTCCACTTGCGACGGCTTCGAATACTTGCAGGCGGTCAATAGTGAAATCCTTGCGCAGCACTGGCACCGAAACAGCGGCACGGGCTGCTTCCAGATCATGCAGTGAGCCTTGGAAATAGTGCTTGTCGGTAAGAACAGAAAGGCACGCAGCACCGCCATCCTCATAGGCTTTGGCAAGGAAGGCGGGATGAAAGTTC
Source organism: uncultured Bryobacteraceae bacterium (assembly GCA_964248065.1). Classification (GTDB taxonomy): domain Bacteria; phylum Acidobacteriota; class Terriglobia; order Bryobacterales; family Bryobacteraceae; genus Bog-105. Next base: position 2,631 of record CAXTWQ010000010.1, read on the forward strand.
GGCTGTAGCAAGCCCTTGCTGGGCGACGCTTTCTTAATTTCGCCGATGATGGCAGGCCGGCGGGACTGCAATGCCTCAGCAAAGGGTCGGACGGCAGCTTTGCGGTCGTAGGCCTGCTGTTCCAATACGGCTGCGCGCGGGCGAAGTTCAGCAAGCTCTTGCTTCTTCGTTGCGACAATGTCGGCGAGGATGCCGGTAGAGACAGACGCCATGGAGATCGGGTAGAACCCCAATCGTAACAAGCCCGATAGTACTGAGCGGGGGATTGCTTATTGCTGAACCGCAGGCGCGGATGCCGTTTTAGCAGTTGGCGCTTCCAGGGCGGCTACACGAGCTGTTAGATCACGGATTTGCTCGTTCTGAAACGCGAGTGTTCGCTGCTGCTTTTGAATCTCATTCAGGAGCAGCGCCGGTAGTTGCTGATACTGCACACCCTCAATCTGGCCGTCTTTATTATGAATTACAAGCTCGGGATAGACGTTCGCTACTTCTTCGGCGATAAGGCCGAACTGGATTGGCTTCGTTCCGTCGTCAGCTGGTTTCTTGTAGCGGAATTGGACAGGACGTAGTTGATAAAGTTTGTCGCTGACCATGCCGATTTCCTGAATGTCTTCTTTGTAACGACGAGCGGAGGGGGCAACACCCAGTCTTCCGAATGAATCTACATATACGGCTGACCCACTAAAGTGATTGGAGTTGATCCCGGGAACGTAAGTGCTCTGATACACAGTGTTGCCGAACTGATCTTGGGAGTTCGCCCCAATTCGAATTACGTTCTCATCTCCATTCGTTCCAGGGCTGCCGATGTAGATGTTGTTGTTGCCTGAAACTAGATCGATGCCGGCGCTATAGCCGAGGGCGATATTGTTGTTGCCTGACGAAATTTTTGCTAAAGCATTGCTGCCAAGGGCGGTATTGTTAAGGCCACCCGTGCTCGCTTGTAAAGCAAATGTTCCCAGAGCTGCATTATCTGTTCCGTTATTGTTTTCGAGAGCGTTGGCTCCCAGAGCGCTGTTTTCATGACCGCGTGCATTATTGCTCATTGCGAGCGCTCCAACTGCCGTATTGTTGTTGTTGACATTGGCTTGAAGCGCGCCAGCTCCAAACGCTGAATTCGACTGACCAGCGCCGACCGATAAAGAATTCGCTCCAACTGCCGTGTTCTGAGCTCCCGCATTATGGAAGAGAGCGTTATACCCGATTGCCACATTATTGATGCCTGTACTTGAAGCCCCCACACCAAGCGCCGTACTCTGAAACCCAGTAGCGCTTTGCGAGACAACCGTCGGGAACGTCGGAATCGTCACCGGCGGCGGAACTACAGGCAACTGCATGTTCGTGTAGTATCCATTGATATCCACAATCAGGTCTGTGTCACCGCTCGCATAAACCGATATCGCTCCACCTGCGCCGGCCGGAACGATCGCGGCATTGGCAATCACGTATCCCTGAAACGAGTTCAGCGTTGAAGCATTTGGTTGCGCTTGACCAGCGGGCCAGACAGTAATGAAGTACAAAGTTCCATGCGGGATCACCGTCACGTTGAGAGAATAAGCAACCGCATTCGAAGGGATCTGGCATGAGCTGTTCGGGATTGGTACATTGCGCGTGCTGGATCCTTTGATAAAGGGGCCACCGAAAGGGCCATTCGGGTTGCGAGTATCCATCACGCGGCAGGGAGTGATGTTTACAAGGGTAGAAAAGGTCTGTGCAGGAAGGCTGCTGATGCTTGTCAATAGGAATAGAAAGACCGTTACTGGTTGAAAGACCCGAGGAGAGCAAGGCATAGAACGTCCTACAAGGCCGTGGCTTCGCCAACCCTGTTTTCTCAGGGCAAGCGATGCGCGGCAGAGCTGAGAGCCAGCGTGTCACCCTAGGAAATATCCCAAGTCTCAGGAGAAGCCCCACATGTCAACCGTTCTAAATCCATACGCTAGCTTTCTTGGCGACCAAAATCCCAGGACTGTCATTGGAGCATCTCCGCAGAAGCTCCGCGAATTGACATCGGAACTGTCCGATGGCGTTATAGACCAAACTTACGGCCTCGATAAGTGGTCAGCGCGGCAAATCATCTGCCATCTGGCCGATGTAGAGATTGCGTTTGCCTTTCGGCTTCGCCAAGCAGTAGCTGAGACGGATCATGTGATTCAACCGTTTGATCAGGATACCTGGGCCAGGAACTATGACAAGTGTGATCCGGTGTCCTCTCTGAACGTTTTCTGCACTTTGCGCGCCTGGAATCTGGTGTTGATCGCCGCACAATCGCAGGAGACGATGGCCAAGCCCTTGAGCCATCCTGAGCGCGGCGCCATGACGTTTCGGAGTCTGGTGGAGACCATGGCCGGTCATGACCTAAACCACCTTCGGCAGTTGGAGACCATTGCTCGCCAGGACTGAAACAAGAGCGGCTGAAAAGCTGTGGCCGGAGGTAAGACACGTGGTCGCGCTATCGGTGCCTGTTGCGTTGGCCGAGCTGGGCTGGATTGCGATGAACGTCGTTGACACCATCATGATCGCGCCACTGGGTCCGGTCGCCATCGGCGCAATCGCAATCGGCGGTTCGGCCTTCTATGTTTTCGGGATCTTCGGCCTCGGGCTGATGCTGGGCCTGGATACGCTGGTGTCGCATGCGCATGGGGCCGGCAATCGGGAAGACGCGCGACACTCGCTCGTGCAGGGTGTGTACCTGGCTCTGTTTCTGGCACCGATCCTGATGGCATTGTTCTACGCGCTGCCGCCACTATTTCCGGTCTTCGGCATTGAACGGGATGTCAGCACGCGCGCAGCTATCTTTCTAAGAGCCCTAAGCTGGAGCACCTTGCCGCTCCTGCTCTATGGGTGCCTGCGGCGTTACCTCCAGGCCACAGGTCATGCTCGACCCGTGATGGTGGTCTTGATCACTGCCAACCTGATTAACTGGTTTTCCAACTGGCTACTAATTCAAGGACGGTTCGGCTTTCCTGCACTTGGGGTGCGGGGCTCGGCGCTTTCCACCACCTTGGCTCGGTTGTACATGGCGGCACTGCTAGCCGGCTGTATCTGGTATTTCGAGCGCAAACGAGGTCAGGCCGTTCGGCCTCTGGTGCGCCGCCCCGATTGGAGTCGGATCGGCACCCTGCTTCGCATCGGCACGCCTGCGGCCACCCAAATTTTCTTTGAAGTAGGTGCGTTCGGCGCGGCAGCTTTTCTGGCCGGCAGATTATCAGCCGAGGCCCTTGCGGCACATCAGATTGCGATCAACATCGCATCGGTCAGTTATATGATCCCGCTGGGCATCTCGTCGGCAGCCGCGGTGACAGTCGGCCATGCAACTGGTTTGGGCGCTTCTGTTGTCGCAAGATGGCGAGGCTTTATCGCAATTGCTATTTCGGCGATCTACGCGATAAGTGCTGCAATGATTTTCGGCTTACTCCCGAATCATATTTTGCGGCTCTACACCACCGATCACGCGATCCTTGCGACCGGGCGCAGGCTTCTGTTCATCGCAGCAGTGTTTCAGCTGTTCGACGGCGTGCAGGCAGTTACAACCGGCGCTCTTCGAGGGTTAGGGAACACTCGCATCGCTATGTTGGCCAACCTTGGTGGTTATTGGCTGCTGGGTCTTCCACTCGGTTGGGTGTTGTGTTTTGTATACGGGCAGGGAATTGATGGCATCTGGTATGGGCTTACTTTCGCCTTGATGTTGATTGCAATGCTGCAACTTTCTTATTGGCAGCGGCTCTCAAGATTTGCAATCACTCATCGCTAGAAGTCCCGTTAAACAGATCCTCTGCGGGCAGGTCATGTGGACGTGATCCCCAAGCCAGCCGAAAGGCTTCGCAGTTGAATGTCCGCTGCCCATTGGGATCATCGAAGAACAGCTTCTTGAGTCCTGGGAATTGGGTTTTATGCGCCTGAAATGCCGCAGTCTTTTGCCTCGCCCACGCCGTCGTGTCAATTAGGAAATCAAACCCGGGCTGCTGGCGAATCTCCATCTCTGGTGTCAGTTTATAGATCATGGTCGGCGGCGTCCATAGAAGCCTCTCGACTCGGTGCGGTCGTCCGGCGTCAGGGAACCAGCGGACATCCGCTGCTGCCGCGATTGCGTCGGAGGCAAAGCGGCTGATCGCAATATGGTCAACGTGCAGGTTGGCCCCGTTTGGATCGAAAGTAATTACTACTTGAGGACGCGTCCGCCGAATGACGCCTACCAGTTGCTTCCGAATCTGTTCAGGCGGGGCGTCGGATAATTGCTTATCAACATACTCAAGCATCTCAATATCTGAGACGCCGAGAGCATCCATTGCCGCATACAATTCCCGCTCGCGAACGAATGGCAACTGATCTCTTGAGCAAAGGTCGGCTGTCTTGCCTGACTGCCCGCGGGTTGCACACAGAACGCTGACCGCTGCTCCTGCAGCCACGTACTTAGCAAACGTACCAGCCGCAAAAAACGTCTCATCATCCGGATGAGCACCAATAAATAAGAGCCGCTTCACCCCTCCCAGCTTAAGATGCGAAGACACGTGGCGGAATGGCCATCGACGCAAACTCAAGACACGCCGAAACAGGTTTTATGAGTACGACGAAAATCGGTGGCGCTGCTGCGAATCGGAAACACCATCGGAAAATCCTGTGCAGGTGTTCGCTTGAGGACCCTAAACTTTGGGGTGCTTGCAGCGATATGGCAGAGTGAGCAGCTTACAAGCAACATACGAAGGTGTCCGGGAGCAACCGCAGCCTGGTACGAAGCCTCCTGCCGTACGACTCAGCCACATAGTTGCGGCGCTCTCACAAGCTCTTGACCTCTCAACAGGTCAGCCCATTGGCCATTCGATCCGCTCCTGTCTGATCGGAATGCGCATCGCCGAAGAGATTGGCGCTCCCGAGCAGATTCGCAATGACTTGTTTTATGCGCTCCTGTTGAAGGACTGCGGCTGCAGCAGCAATGCCTCCAAAACTTTCCATGCTCTTCAGTCGGATGACTTGAAGGCGAAGGGGAACGTCAAGACCACTGACTGGACCAGCACAAACTGGGATTCGATTCGATACGCCCTTGCCCACGTTGCAACAGGCAAGCCGCTACTGCAGCGCACCCGCGCGTTCATTCAATTAGCAATTAAGCAAAAGGTTCACACCAAAGACGTCGTGCAGATTCGCTGTGAACGTGGAGCCACGCTGGCGCGGCTCATGGGTCTCTCTGAGAACACTGCGACCGGCGTGAGGAACTTAGATGAGCATTGGGACGGAAGCGGCCTTCCTGAAGGCTTTATTCGAAACGAGATTCCTCTGTTGTCACGAATTATGCTGCTGGCGCAGACGCTGGAGGTGTTTCACTCTACGCAAGGCGAGCAGGCGGCCATGCAAGTGTCTTACGGTCGCAAGGGGAAGTGGTTTGATCCGGATCTGGTGAAAGCCGCTGCGTCGTTGCACCATCGAAAAGCACTGTGGGCCGACATTTTGAGTGATAAATTGATGGATCATTGCCTGGCTAGCGATCCACACCAGAAAGTCATCCGAAGCACCGACAGTGGTCTCGACCGTATCTGTAAGGCCTTCTCACAGATCGTAGACGCCAAGTCGCCCTTCACTTACAACCATTCTCTTGGAGTGGCCAATGCCGCGGTCTCGGCTGCTCGCATGCTGGGCCTACCGCGCGAGCGAGTTCTGTTTATCCGTCACGCTGCCTTACTTCACGATTTGGGCAAACTCAGTGTTCCCAACACCATCCTTGAGAAGAACGGGAAGCTGGATGATGCTGAGTGGCAGGTGATGCGCCAGCATGCCTATTACACGCACAAGGTTCTGTCGAGTATACCGGGGTTTGAGGAATTGTGTGAGGTGGCGGCGTCTCATCATGAAAAGCTCGATGGTTCTGGTTATTTTCGAGGTTTAGACGCCTCGAAACTTCCACTCGAATCCCGCATTCTTGCGGTTGCTGATGTCTTTGACGCCCTTGCATCAGCGCGACCCTACCGTGAGGCTTTGCCCCTTGAAAAAGTCTTCGAGATTCTCTGGAAGGATGCGCCTCGCGCTCTTGATGCCGACTGTGTCAAGGCTCTTGAGCAATCTGGAACCGAATCTAATCAATCGTTTATCGACCTGGAAAACCTGAACCAGCAATTAACTTCTCTCTCTATTTCTTGAACAAGATGCTCAACCGAAATTGCTCACTGGTATTGACGGCGTTTGGTCTTTGCTGCTCTTTCGCACATGCGCAGGACTTCTTCGACCGTGGTGTCTCTGCCCAAACCGCTGCCCATGCTGGAGCTTACTCTCCTTCTTCTGACAACGTGATTGATGCGCTGGCGCTGGATCCGGCTGGTCTCGCGCTGTTAAGCCGTCCTACCGTCAATCTGGGTGCAGTCGGGTCGTTAGCTTCCGGTTCGTTCAGCAACTCGGTCAATTTCCAATCGCCCATGCGATGGAATGCGGGAATTGTACCCTTTGGTGGATTCGGCGTACCAATCGGCCATAGCCGCTGGACGCTCGCTGCGGGTTTCATGCCCGATCTACTCTCTGCTTCCAAATGGGACTTTCGCGATGCGCCTGGAGTAGCACGCGCCACCTATGGTTCGCAGCGGCAACAGTCTCAGATTGTGGCTTTGCGGACTTCCGCCGGGCTGGCATACCGGTTCTCCTCGCGAGTTTCGGCAGGCATGAGCGTCGGCGCCATCTATAACTCCAACACTCTGGTGATGCCGTATGTTTTTCAAAGCCACCCCGAGTTGGCCGGTTTGAAAACCTTGCTCAATCTGCACACAACCGGCCTCGGGTGGAACACTAGTTTCGGTGTCATGGCGCAAGCTACGCGCCGACTTCAATTCAGTTCTGCCTATCGAACCAGGTCCGCTATCACCAGCACCGGGTCCGCAACGGGCAACATGGGCGCACAATTTGCAGCCCTCGGGATTCCGTTCCAGCCCGATTTCCGGTATCGCGCTCAGGTGCATGTCGAGTTACCACAGTCCGCCTTGCTTGCCGCATCATGGCAGCAGAGCCATACGCTTCGCTTCGACTTGCAATCAAGCTGGACCAATTGGAAGAATAGCTTCTACTCCCTACCAGTGACCTTGACTGAGGGCACCAATTCCGACGTCAACAGCTTTTTGGCTTCCACCAGCTTGAAAGACACTGTCCCACTGCGTTGGAAAGACCAGTATTCATTCCGCGCAGCCGTAGACCGGGCCATGACCGAGACCCTGAGTTTCAGCGCGGGATTTAGCCATGCTAACAATCCCGTACCTGCGTCCACTCTCTCGCCGTTGACGGCCGCCATCATGCAGAATGGTTTGGCAGCAGGCCTTAGCTATCGGCGTGATCGTGCCCGCTTCGATCTTGGTTACCAAATCAACTTGCCGGCGCGCGAGACTGTTGGCACCAGCAGCCTGCTTTCGGGTGAGTTCAGCAATAGCAGCATCCGAATCATGACTCAGGCGCTCACGCTCAGCACCAGTTTCGGTTTATAAAAGGTGGCGGTATTATCAAACATTGCGGAACAGAATTGTTTGGACGGCCGTTTTTCTGCTTCTTTGCGGCTGCAGTAGCCCTCGTCCTCCAACTAGTTCAAGGCAGCGTCACTACCCGACTCCCGCTACCCTGACCCGTCCGCTTCCAGACGCAGCATTGACTCCTGGCGCCACGCTTGAAGTAACCGAAGCGGACGTGTGCACACCCGGTTACACGGAGAAGGTGCGCGATGTTCCCGCATCCGTTCGGCAGCGTGCATTTGAAGAATATCGAACGGAGTATGTTCCCCGTGCTTATGAGTTGGATCATCTAATCTCATTGGAATTAGGCGGATCGAACAGCCTGAAGAATCTGTGGCCCGAACCGTACGACATACTCTGGAATGCTCATGTCAAAGATGTCTTAGAAAATCGACTGCACCGGGAGGTTTGCGAAGGACGGCTAGGTCTGGCAGTTGCGCAAAGGCAGATTGCCTCGAACTGGATTGCTGCTTACCAGAACTACTTCCACTCTTCTGTGCCGTTGACAGCGCACCGGCGAGCTCAACGTGAGGAAAGGAAACGCGATGACTATTAACCAGAAGCTGACGAACGTGATTAAAGGCCGTGTGGTGGCAAGCGCCGGTCAAACTGACGAGGAACTCACCCTGCAATTTCAGGATGGCTCGATTATTCACATCAAGCTAGCCGAGCCAACCTCAAGCGTGATGGTAAGAGACGCTGAGAACAAGATGGAATATGCTGACTAGCTGTTCGATTACGCTACCGTTCCTTTTGGAAAGTCGATCTGACTCCAACGGTTGCCAGTGATCGCGGCGCGCTGACTTTCAGCGGCAAGTAGTTCGTGAGGGTAGCCTGCCGCAACCGTGCTTACGTTATCAAGTCTTTGTATCTGTTCATTACTCAACGAAATATCGCATGCAGCAAGATTATCGTTCAGCTGAGCCACTGTCTTGGCTCCGATAACCGGAACAATTCTCTTGGCGCTGACCCACGCTATGGCAACTTTGCCAGGATCGGTACCGAGTTCGCTCGCAACCGCAACCAACTCATCTAAGATCAGAACGTTGTTTCCATTTATGTGCGGAACACTACCCTTAAACTCAGTTGCACGCCCCGTTGCTCCTGACCGATATTTAGCGGTCAATAGACCGGCAGCCAATGGCGAGTAGCCCAGAACTCCTAAACCCAAGCCGTCGGCCATGGGCAGCAGTTCGCGTTCTGTCGTGCGTTGCAGGAGGCTATACTCAACCTCGATCGCAGAGATAGGCACCCAACCGCGCAGATCCGCGATAGTCGCAGCAATTGCGACTCGCCAAGCCGGAAAGTTCGAGAGTCCAGCGTAGATAATCTTTCCGGCACGCGCAAGGTCATCGAAGCCGCGTGCCACCTCCTCAATCGGTGTTACGCTGTCATCGAGATGCGCAAAGTATAAGTCGATGCGGTCGGTTTTGAGGCGCTTCAAACTGTCCTCAACTGCTTGAACCATCGCCTTGCGGTGATTGCCCAGAGCTCCAAGTGAAGGGTTTGGCCCCAGGCTGCGGCTGTACTTCGAAGCGATAATCAAATCCTTTCGATTAGCTACCGTAAACTCACCAATCAGCTTCTCCGAATCACCCCATTGATAGTTGTCCGACGTGTCGATGAGATTACCGCCAGCTCCGACATAAGCCTCCAAGATTCCGCGTGCTTCTTCTGGCTCTGTTCCATAACCGAATCTCTTGCCCAGCAGCCCTGTACCGAGTGCATATTCGGAAACCTTGAGTCCGGTACGCTGGCCAAAAATCTTGTATCGCATCAATTGCCACTTGGATGTTGTTCCTCCGCTTGAGTTGCTCTTTTCGAAACTCGCACTGCTAACGCTATTACGCCTGCGGCAATGGTACAAGCTGACAGCACGGCCGTTCCTGTCTGAAAACTGCCGGTTCTTTCTCGCAGGTAACCAAAATAGTACGGTCCTGCAAAGCCACCCAGAGTGCCGACTGAGTTGATGGTTCCAATAGCAACAGCAGTGTAAGCACTAAACGGTTTGCTCCAGCGAAACTGACCAGCGCTAAAGCCACTCCGTTGGTAAACTCCACTCCGGCTCATTCTCAAGGAGCGTTTGAAACAGACAATAGGAGTACAGCAGCAGCGATCAGAAAGACGTCGATTTGGAGAAAGAGACTCTCCTCCGTTCTGTTGTATATCACGAGTGGCCGGAGTACCACAGCATAACGTTCTTTATGTTGTAGTAACTGCTAGACACTTATGGTGAAAAAGACGAAAGCGCGCCTACTACAGCCGTCGCACTTTCACCACCTGTGCCGTTTCATCGTGGGAAGTAAAGAGCTCGACGAGCGCCCTCACGCGTTCTTTCTGACGGCTGCGGGCAAATCGCTTAGTTCTTGTGAGCTCGGCTATACCGTGAAGGCTCGCCCAGAACAATTCCGCCAGAGCCTCCGTCTTCGAGCCCTGCCCCTGAAACAACTCCAGGAGTTGGGCAAACGCGAATCGCATCTCCGGAGGAGTAGCCGCGTCACCGAATGGGACACTCAGGCTCAGCGAAAACATCACTTCATACAGTGCTGGTAAAGACTCGGCGAACTCCAGATATGCGGCCGCAACCAATGCGACCGTATTTCCACGTTGAACCCGTTTCCGTGGCTTCTCCAAAGCCAGGCCCAGCTCCTGAAATCCCTCGATAGCAACTGCGGCAAGAATTCCCTCGCGGCTTCCAAAATGAGCGTACAAGACGGGTTGGCTGTAGGAAATTTCGTCGGATAACCGCCGCACGGTTACGTTGGGCCACCCTTCAAGCTCCGCGATACGTCGTGCGGCACTGATTATTTGTGCCCGGCGGGCCTGCTTGTCACGCAGCTTTCGTTCAGCAATTCGGTTTGCCGCCATTGGTAGAGAATATAGCACTGCTATAAAAACTCAAGAGAGGTGAATCTTTGCTCGAATGCTTCGCATCAACATAGCGTTGCTAGAATTCATAGCAATGATATAAACAGCGACATAAAATGAGATTCGAATGAAAGAAAGAGTCAACATGGCAAATACGAAGTTAGCAAGTCAACACGCGGTAGACGAGTTCTTTCGCGCTCTGTCCGACCGAGACGTTTTGATTGCTAGCGCAGTGTTCACCGAAGAAATAATCGAGATCATCCCGCTCGCTATGGGTGGGGGAACAGAGCCTGAACGGGTTTTCGATGGCAAGGATGCGGTCCTTGGTTATCTCCAAACTATCCTCGACAACTTCGAGCAAGCCGTTATGGTGGATCGGCAGACGTTTATCACCGATGATGGCGCCACTATTTTTGTGGAGGGCCGGGGCGATTTGATCCTTAAGCAGACTGGGCGACCCTATCACAATATTTACGTTTTTCGCTTTAGCATTTCGGACGGAAAGATCACGGAAATTCGCGAATATGCGAACCCGGTCATTTATGCGAAGGCCCTGTGCCTGAAGGTCGGCTAAGAATGCAAGCCCCAATAAGGACAACTTTTCATGCTTAACGCTATCCCGTTTGATGTAGCCGCTCTAGTTGCTGTGGCGGTATTGATTATCGGTTGTTTCTACCTTGTATCTCCTGAACGAATCTTAGGATCATTTGGTCTTAAGCCGCCTGCCTCCGATGCTGACACTCGTGCTTGGCTACGTCTGAAAGGGATTCGGGACGTCGGATCTGGATTGGTTGTGCTGACAATGATGCTGACCGCGGACAAGCGCTCGGTAGGCATAGCTCTAATCGCTTTTGCCATCATCCCTCTTGGCGACATGTTAATCGTTTTGGGGTCGGGGGGGTCGAAGTCCGCAGCGTTCTCAATTCATGCGGTAACCTGCGCGGTGATGCTTGTCATCGGCCTTTTTTTGATCCATGCTATTTGAAAAGGGCCTCTAACCGTTCTTGTCGACCGTGACGGGTCGGATCGCGATCAGCCATGCTGGAGTTATCGACCTATCGATGGGCTCACTACACAAACGTCAAAAATCGTACGCTATCGATCTGAGGCAGAGCGCGCCACTAGTGAGAAATGCGTTTACCGGTACCTGCTCTGAGCGAGTTCCTGTTCGGGCTGCGTTGTTGAGAAGTTCTCACCCGCCATCTCTTCTCCTTTTGCCCATAGTGCCTTGGCGCGATCTGGATTAAGGGCATAAGAACGGACGCCGTTCTTTGTGGAGGGATCATCGTTCACTTCTGCGACATGGCAATCCTCGCAATATCTTGCTCCGATCTCATCCGCTGGCGCGACAAAGCCCGTCCAGACGGTGGTTGCCGCTCCTTGAGGCACGGTCTTCCAATCGTAAGCCGCAACAGCTGCATCCTTGCCAGCACCGAGTGATTCGATCAACTTCTGAACTGTTTCAGTCTGGATCGCGCCCGGATGAACAGCCGCGGCGCGAATGCCCTTGGACCTAGAACGTCGATCAAACTCGACTGCAAAGAGGATAGTCGCTGTTTTCGAACGACCATACGCAAGGTACTCGTTGTAGGGAGTCTGCTGAAAGTTGGGGTCTTCCAGGTCCACGTCGCTGCGCCGATGTCCTGCGGAGGAGACCATCACAACGCGGCCGCCGGAGGCTAACAGACCGGCAATGCGATTGATTAAGACGAAGTGGCCAAGGTAATTGGTTCCGAACTGGGCTTCGATACCATCTGCCGTTACCGCCTTTGGCCCTGCCATCAGACCGGCATTCGCAATGATTCCGTCAAGGGGCAGGCCAGTGGATAGGAGCGAATTGGCGCAAGAGCGGACACTTGCGAGCGAAGCCAGGTCGAGCTCTATCAACTCCAGCCCTGCTCCAAGCGCAGGCTGAGCGCGAAGCTGCTCGGTCGCCGCTTTTGCCTTATCCAGGTTGCGTGCAGTACCAACAACCGTCGCGCCGTGCGCAAGAAGGGCGCGGGCAGTTTCCACGCCAATCCCCGCCGAGACGCCAGTCATCAAGATGCGCCGGCCACTCAGATTCATCCCTGCAAGCACCTCTTCTGCCGTGGACGTTGTGCCAAACTTTGCCGTCATGATGATCTCCTAATGTCCGAATCGCTGTTACTTCCACGATAGGTAATGGTAAGCGCATTTCTCAGGACCTATCCGCAAACGACTTGTCCAGAAAATCGACAAGCGCCCGGACCTTCGGCGAGGCGCTCAGTCGCGAAGGGTATAACGCATACAAAGCAATGGGCTCAGGTTCCCACTCGGGAAGCACCCGAACCAGCCTGTGTAGCTTCAGGTCTTCTACGACTTCGGCCTGAGCGAGAATCGATATGGCTACACTCTTCAGGGCTAGTTGGTGGTGTACCGAAGGATCGGGCAGGGCCACTCGTGCGGCTACTCGAACTTCTTGTACTTCGCGTCCGTGCCGGAGACGCCATATAGTATGTCCTCCCGGTTCACTCAAGGGAATGCAGTTGGACGCGGTGCAAGGGTATCGTTGGAGATCGGCAGGCGACGCCGGTCGCCGGTGCTGTCTTAGCAGCGTAGGACTAGCATACAGGCCCAAACGCACCTGCATTAATGGTTTGACCAGCCATCCCGAATCTTCCAGCGGTCCCATTCGCACCACAAGGTCAAACCTATCGTCGCTCTGCCGTTCTTTGGAACTGAGCAGTTCGATATCGACGTTCAGTTCGGGGTACAGCAGCAGAAATTCGCTTAGCAGCGGTTCGAGAACGAAGCGTGCGAATGCAACTGGAACGCCGACGCGCAGGTTTCCCCTAGGCACAGCCATCATCGCCCCAATGGCGATGTCTGCCTGTTCAGCCTCTTCCATCACTCTCTGGCAGTGGACGAAGTAGAGTTTTCCCGCCTCGGTAAGCCGGACACTCCGCGTGGTGCGCTGAATCAACTCCACCGTCAGCCGTTGTTCCAATCGGCTGATCGCACGGCTGACAGATGATTTGGGAACTCTGAGTTGTGCGGCGGCCTTCGTGAAGCTGCTTGTCTGAGCTACCAGGGAGAAGATTTGCAGTTGGTTCAGGTCAGTCGTCATGTCTTTCATTGTTCCGAATTGCGAACAGTGTGTTCCATCGTGATCGATTGTTGCACCTCCTGGCACATTCTTTCAATCGAAACGATGCAGGCACTTCACTAAAGTCAGCGAGGAAGTATGAAAAGGTTATCGGGAAAGATCGCATTGATTACTGGCGGTACAAGCGGCATGGGTGCTGCGACGGCAAAGCTGTTCCAGGCTGAGGGTGCGAGAGTCATTGTTACTGGAAACAGTCCCGAAGGACTCGACGCAGCCCGGCGGGCAATGCCGGAAGTCGAGGTCATCCAATCGAATGCGGGCGACCCAGCGGCGGCGCGAAGCCTGATTGAACAGGTTGCGCAGAAGCATGAGCGGATCGACGTGCTCTTTATAAACGCGGGCATTTCGCGTCTTGCAAGTATCGATTCAGTCGAAGAACCGTTGTTTGATGAAATTTTCAACGTTAACTTCCGCGGTCCATACTTTCTCCTGAAACATGCCGTGCCGGTGCTTGCCGATGGTGGATCAATCATCCTTACTTCCTCGACGGCCGCCGTCTTGGGGATGCCCGGAGTCAGTGCCTATGGCGCAAGCAAAGGGGCCCTCCGTTCGCTCGGTATCCACCTGGCTGTCGAGCTCGCCCCACGGTGCATCCGCGTCAACACCATTACGCCAGGGCCGATCCAAACTTCCATAGGAGCAAAGATGGGGCTTACCCAGGAACAGATGGAATGGTTTGGGCAGATGATTGCCAAGTTGCCTTTGGCACGCATTGGACAACCCGAGGAAATTGCCGCAGCAGCCCTCTACTTCGCTTCAGATGATTCCCGATTTACGACCGGCACCGAGTTGCGCGTGGACGGTGGGATGACACTCGTATAACCGAAATCAGAACGGCTGCTCATGAGTACCGGCAGGGACAATCAATCGGAATCAGCTCTTGGCAAGGTCCCTGCTGGGGTGTCGCAAGGCGGAATTAGGAATGCGAAGTTGCATTCTCGGAAGTCACCGTTGAAGGCAAGCCGGAAGGCAGCCCGTCGCGCCGTGCGCAAAACGAAGCGTTTGCGCAATGATCTCAGGGCAGGCTCAAATCCCAGCCTTTCGAGTTGCAAAAAGGTATTGCAGCGATAAAGTCGTTGGCGATACCTTTCTGCAACCATGCTGATCAGTTACGAGCGCATTTCGACAAACGAGCAGGACACGACAGCACAGGCTTTGCTCTGAAGGCAGCGAGCTGCGAGCGCATCTTTCGCGAGAAGGCCACCGGGGTCGGTGGAACCCGTCCTGAGTTGCGGAGGCTGCTCGATTATTTTGCGTACGGGCGATGTCCTGGTCATCTGAAAACTGGACCGCCTTTCACGGTCCTTACCTGATGTGTTGACGATCATTGAATTGATGCAGGAAGAAGGTTGGCTTTCGCAGCCTCAAAGGGGTCATCGACACCACGACGCCAGCCGGTCGAATGATGAGGCAGATGATCGGATCGTTTGCAGAGTTCCAAGTGGGCCATGTTGCGCGAAGTGAATAGCGGCCTCTTAAATCCGCGCGAGAAAGACGGGGTAGGCGGGCGCCGCAAAAGGATACTTGCCAAGCAGCATAAATTGTGATAATGGTCAAGCAAGCAACAAACCCGCCGCAGACGCGGCTCGACTCTTCAACGTCCACCCAGCAACGATCTCTCGGCTGCCGGCGCTCGGAGTTTCGATTGGCTCGCATTGCTGCACATCCAGGGACGAAAGTTGTACAAAGCACTATCCTCATTGATAAATCTGTCCAAACTGGCTGATCGTAGGACTGCCGCTATCGTTGTCCCGGAGTGCGCAAGCTGCTGTGGATGGAGTTATTGGAGCCCGTTGCACGTCGGCTTTCGCCGCTGCTTTGGGAGTCCGCAGTATTTCCTCCCGGGGCAGGCAAATGACATCGGCGCTTCTCTACTCGCCTACTAACATGGGAGAGCTGGCTGGAAATCTTGTGCCCCATCGAAGGCCAGTTTACGGTTGTTCCTCCGCCTGAGTTGCTCTTTTCGGAACTCGCACTGCTAACGCTATTACGCCTGCGGCAATGGTACAAGCTGACAGCACGGCTGTCCCTGCCTGAAAGCTGCCGGTTCGCTCTCGCAAATAGCCAAAATAGTACGGTCCTGCAAAGCCACCTAGATTGCCGACTGAGTTGATGGTTCCAATAGCAACAGCTGCTGCAGCCTGACCAAGGTAAGCAGTTGGCCAAGTCCAGAATGCGGGCAGGTAGGCCTGCAGCGTAAAGCCTGCTAGACAGAGCAGCAACAGTGTAAGCACCAGATGATTTGCCCCGGCAAAACTGACCAGGGCCAGCGCCACTCCGTTGATCAACATAGGCAGCGCGACATGCCAGCGCTGTTCTTGCCGGCGATAGGCTGAGAATCCGAAGAGCAGAATGCCCGCAACGCCAAAAAGGTAAGGCAGGCTCATTGCGGTTGTTCGCCAAGTGATTGGAAGCCCGCCCAGCGACTCCACAATTGAAGGAAGAAAGAAGACAAAACCCTGGTTGGAAGCAACAATGAGGAAGTAAACAATAACCAGAAGAATCGTCTGAGGATTTCGAAGCGCAGCCGAGATACTGACGCGCCCCGCAGCCACTTTCTCGCGTTCTTCGCGCGCGAGTTCGCCAGCAAGCCACGCTCGCTCATCGTCCTTCAACCAGCGTGCTTCAGCCGGACGGTCAGTCAAGTAAAAGAGGGTTACGATGCCCAGCACGACTGACGGCAGACCCTCCAGGATAAAGATCCACCGCCATCCAGCGAGACCGCCCCAATGAATTGAATTCATGATCCAGCGCGAAAGAGGCACTGCCACCAGCAACGACAATGGTTGCGTCACCATAAATACAGCTTTGGCGCGCGTTCGATCAACCAGGCGGAACCAATGTGAGAAGTAGACGATGACGCCAGGAAAGAAGCCCGCTTCGGCGGCTCCGAGCAGAAGACGCATGCCGTAAAACTGGCCCTTTAAAGGGATAGATCCGAATAGCGCCGTGCCTAAGAAGCCCGAGGCCGCTGCAATCAGGCCCCACGTCACCATGATTCGCGCAATCCACTTACGCGCACTCCAGCGTTCAACGATTAAGGTGCCAGGTATCTCAAGGAATAGGTAGCCGAGAAAGAAAATGCCCGCTCCGAATCCTATAACCAGGTCGTCGAAGTGCAGTTCACCCTGCATCTGCAACTTGGCAACGCTCACATTAGCTCGGTCCACATACGCGAGCAGGTAAACGAGCATGAGATAGGGGATGAGGCGAATGGAAACACGCCTCCTGGTGCGGGCAGCTACATCGGAGTTGCTATCCATACTCGATTCACTAAGCTACACGATGGGGGATGGCTCGCGCAGAAAACGTTCGGAAAACAATCCAGGTATTCGTGTGCCTAGGACGGAACAACAACCAGTCCCGGGATCACTTTGAAGTGCCGGACATTCGAAGTCACTACTCCGAATCGGAGCTGCAGGGCGGTACCAGCGATCAACAAATCTTCGAACGCGACAGTAACGCCACGTGCTGCCAGACTGCCTCCAATGCTTCCAGCGATCCTACTAGTCTCAATGGTTACTGGATAGATTGGAACATATCGGATCAGGTCATCCACGAATGCCTGACGCCGCAGCCGTCGTTGATCGTCCTTAGCTCGTTCGACACCATGGGCCAGTTCTGCAACCGTTACCACTGATAGCTCATGGTCAAATCACGGTGCAGTAATCTAATGTGCTCAAGCATACGACGAACGGTAAACCCTTGCCGCTCGCCATGAATAACCAGAGTTGAATCGAGAATCAATCCCAGAAAGGAGCGTTCCATGGCTTCCGATTGGCTACGATCCCCTTCATGTCTCTAATGAAATCTGGATCAAGTGTCGGTGCCGAACCCATTTCTTCCTCATGAGCCTTGGCCATGGCGATGCACTGTCCCTAGGGTCAGCAAACCGAGCAACTCGCTGACATACAAAATGTCAACCAGCAGCGGGCAAAGCGGTCTGATCGGACCCGGCGAACATCGGTTGTCTCAGGTGACGTTCGCTTCGTATTGAACGCGGCTCAGCAGCATCTGGGTTCAATTACTAGATTCGATTGACTCGACGGTCCAGTTCAGGCCAGACGTCTAAATCCAGGCATATACAGCTACCGTTGTCCAAGTTTAGTTCGGTTACCGATTCCAGATTTGCACGGTTTTGATCCCACTCCCACGCTTTCTTAAACTCTGGATCGAGAACGAAGATTTGGGTGATACCGAGCCTTGCATAATGTTCGCATTTCCCATGAACCTGGTGCATGATATCTCCCGGCGATAAAATCTCGGCAACTATCTCAATGGGTCGCGTTGGGTATGGCTGCTCAATGCTTAAGGCTGCTGCCACATCTGGTCTGGGCTCCCAATCAGGGTCGATCCTTAACTCTAATTCAGAACCCGCCGTGTAGCCGGCCCGTGTAAGGACCTCTACAAGGAGTGCTTGAAGAATGGAATGGAGCCATGTTGGCACTGATTTTCTGATCGCCTTTCCGAACCAGAATTCATAGCCATTCTCAGAGCCATACCGAGCGTGGTATTCCCGCAGAGTGAGAGCTTCACTCATGCCAATGCTCAATCCCCGCTCAAGTTCAACGTGGTCATAGCTTCTTCCGAATCCAGTGTTCCGTATCTTCTCCGGTAAATTCGCATGCCTGCGTAGACCAAGCCCGCTCCTAAGGCCAGCAAACTAAGCAACACGCTGATGTACAAAATGTCAACCAGCAGCCGGTAAAGTGGCTTGATCGGACCCGGCGGGGGTACGTCATTCCATGTGATCTTGGCTTCATATTGCACGCGGCTCAACAATGTCTCGGCTTCAGTATCGGCAGCCGATCCGTACACTACAGCCACCAAAACTCCGGAGCGCTTAACATGCGGGCCGACCGAAGATTTGAAGTTGACGGTATGTTGCCGCGCCATCTCAGGCGTCGGATAGTCAAATACTGCCAAGCTCAGCGGAGCTTCCGCAGACTTACCAATTCGGTACCGTGCCACTTGGGCCTCTGCGCCTTCTTCGAAACCGGCCTTCGCTCCTGCCAATTCTGGGGCAAACGCTTTCAGTGATACCGGCCCTAGTAAGTAGCGACCCGAATCGGGGACCCGGCCACTCTCGGGCAGGAAGGTCAAGATGGGCGGAAGGCTTGAGCTCCGCTTGTTCGGCAAACCATCCAGCGTCGCTTTGACTTCCGCCGGTGTGGGGGCTCCGGGCTCGAAGGTCAACACGTAGTTTGCATCGCTGATAACAGTTCGCTCCTTCTCCTGCGTACAGAAAGCAGCAAGCTGACAGGGGCGAGCCTCCGACGAGCGCAGCCATTCCCAGGCTGCCAAAGCGCCGGTCAGATCCTTCATCCGATAGGCCGTTACCGTCTGCTTACCGGACTGGACAACACTCTTGTTGACGAGTCCATACTCGGTCCAAAGAGCGGCATCATTGACTCCGGCCGCACAAAGAGAGGCGGCGCAAGCTCCGCTAATAAGGAAGGCTAGCTTCCAGCTCCACAACATTTCTTATGCTTCTTTCCACTGCCGCAAGGGCAAGCATCGTTCCGCCCGACCTTCGCCCCTTTGGACACCGGCGACGGCTGCGAAGTTCCATTACTTCCGGTCAGGTGCAACCCGGCCAACTCACGGTCTTTCTTCTTTTGGATGTTGCGCGTCAAATCCAAGACGGATTTGTGCGCTTCCTGCTGCGCCTGTACGCGACGCTGTTCTTCTTCTGCAATCGCGGCTGCATGCTTCTCGGCTAAGTAGCGGCTGGCCGCTTCCTCGACGCTCTCCTCTTCGTCGTCGTCCTCCGGATAGCGCAGCGGTTCCATGTTGCTCGCCGTCCCATTCGGCCCGCCTACATCGATCCGCATCGGTGCCTCGCCCGAAGGTCCGCCACCCATATCGATGCGCATGAAGAAAAGAAACTTGATCGTCTCGTCTTCAATACGGTCCATCATGTCTCGAAACATGGTGAACGACTCTTTCTTGTACTCGATCAGCGGGTCTTTCTGCCCATAGCCGCGAAGGCCGATGCCCTCCTTCAGGTGATCCATGGACAGCAGGTGGTCTTTCCACTGATTGTCCACCACGTTCAGCATGATGATGCGCTCGGCTTGGCGCATGTTGTCCGGCCCAATCATCTGCTCCTTCTCGTCATAGCGTTCGAGAAGCATGTCGTTGACTTTGTTCTCGAGTTCAGTGGGAGTAAGGTGCTTGATTGCGTCGAGCTCCAGCTGTAAACCGAACTGATTCAGGATCGCTGTTTGCAGTCCCGGAAGATCGTACTGATCGGCTCGCGCATTTCCCGGACAGAACTGGTCGACGAAAGCACCGGTAATGCCTTTAATGATTTCGACAATGCGCTCTTTCTGGTTTGCCCCCTCCAACAAGCGGCGGCGCATGGCATAGACAGCCTGGCGCTGCTTGTTCATCACGTCGTCGTACTCCAGCACGTGTTTACGAGAAGCGAAGTGCTGCGCTTCCACTGCTGCCTGTGCTGCCGCGATACGCTTGGTGATCAATCCCGATTCGATCGGCACATCCTCTTCCATGCCCAACCGAAGCATCAGGTTCTGCATGCGCTCGCCGCCGAAAATACGCAGCAGATCGTCTTGCAGAGACAGGAAAAATCGCGAACTGCCCGGGTCACCTTGCCGTCCTGCACGACCGCGCAGCTGATTGTCGATGCGCCGCGATTCATGCCGCTCGGTACCTAAAATCAGCAGCCCGCCCAGGCTCACCACTTCGTCGTGTTCGGTCCTGGTTTCCTGTTTTACCTGTTCCCGCAGTGTCTCCAGTTCCGACGGCGGCAGCGTCTCCGGGCTTTTCCCGATCTTCTTGAGCCGGTCTTCCAGTGCAAACTCAGGATTGCCGCCCAGCAAGATATCGGTACCACGGCCGGCCATATTGGTGGACACCGTTACCGCACCTTTGCGTCCTGCTTGAGCAACAATATGAGCTTCGCGCTCGTGGTTCTTTGCGTTCAGAACCTCGTGCTTTACGCCCATCTTCCGAAGGATGCTACCGAGCTTCTCAGACTTTTCAACCGAGATAGTGCCCACCAGAACCGGCTGCCCCTTCTCCTGCAACGTCTTTATTTCTTTCGCTGCGTTCCGGAATTTTTCGTCCTCGGTCCGGTACACCATATCCGGATTCTCAATCCGAACCATGGTCCGGTTGGTGGGGATCACCGTTACGTCCAGGTTGTAGATCTTGCCAAACTCGGCTGCTTCGGTATCCGCGGTTCCTGTCATTCCGCTGAGCTTCTTATACATGCGGAAGAAGTTCTGGAAGGTGATGCTGGCCAGCGTTTGCGTCTCGCGCTCGATCTTGACGTTCTCTTTTGCTTCTACTGCCTGGTGCAGCCCGTCGCTCCACCGGCGTCCCGGGATAA
>CAXTWQ010000010.1:23461-28992 GCA_964248065.1 uncultured Bryobacteraceae bacterium
ATCCTGGACAACGTAGTCGCGGTCCGGCTGATACAAGATGTGCGCGCGCAGACCTTGCTGCACGTGATGATTCATCTCGATGTTGGCCGGGTCGAACAAATTGCCTGTGTTGAGCAACCCTTCCACCTTCAGAACGCCTTCTTCGGTCAGGGCTACCGTGCGGTGCTTTTCGTCGACAGTGAAATCGCCTGTTGTGTGGGACTGACCCGGCTCTTTCCCTTCAATCACTTCGCCACGCTTCAGAAACGGAATAATCTGGTTAACCCGATAGTACTTGTCGGTTGACTCCTCACTCGGCCCCGCAATAATCAACGGAGTGCGAGCTTCATCAATCAAAATCGAATCAACTTCGTCCACAATGGCAAAGTTAAACTCCCGCTGGACATAGTCTTCCAGGCGAAACTTCATGTTGTCGCGGAGATAATCGAAACCGAACTCGTTGTTGGTTCCGTACGTGATGTCGGAATAGTAAGCTGCCCGCCGTTCCTGATCGCTCAGGTCATGCGTGATTGTGCCTACGTTAAGGCCCAGAAAGCGATGCATCCGGCCCATCCACTCGGAGTCGCGTCTGGCCAGGTAATCATTAACCGTCACGACGTGAACGCCTTTACCGCTCAGTGCATTCAGGTAACTGGGCAGTGTGGCGACCAGCGTCTTTCCCTCGCCGGTTTTCATTTCTGCGATACGACCCCGGTGCAGAACCACTCCGCCGATGAGCTGCACATCAAAGTGCCGCATGTTGAGTACGCGGCGACCCGCTTCCCGAGCTACTGCAAATGCTTCAATCAGAATGTCGTCGAGCGAGGCGCCCTTGGCAACGCGCTCCTGGAACATCCGCGTTTTTGCAGCCAGCTCCGCATCAGTAAGCTTTTGCAATTGCGGTTCAAGATCGCCGATCGCCGCCACAATGGGTCGAATCGCCTTGATCTCCCGCTCATGTTTTGTGCCAAAAACTTTGGCTAACGCGCCTTCTATCATAGTTGGAACTGTACTTCTAGTGTAACTGGATTCGAGCCTTTTTGGCCCTGGCGCGCATCAGCAGTCTTAAGCGCTCTTTTGGAGGCCGGTTGTAACCTCCGGAAAGCGTCGAACGTTGATTGTTATAACAAGCATGTGTTTTTTATTCTCCCCCGGCCACAGCCGGCTTGGACTTCCTTGCGCCTAGTAATACCGAGCCCGTTTCGCTGCGGAACATTAGCTTTACTGTCGCTCCTCTGGCTCTCCAGCGTCCGCATTGACGCTCAAACGACGTCGCCGACTTCTATTGGTCAGACTCTTGATGCGGATGCCTTGGACAAGCGTGCTGCAGCCGAGGAGGAATTGAAGGAAGAACGCAAGCTGGAGGCCGAACAGCAGTTAAAGCGCGAAGAGCACCAGCGCATTTTGGGCTTTATGCCTAATTTCAATACTGCGGACCCTTCAAAGTACGTGCCTCTCACGCCTGGGCAGAAGATTCGCCTTGCAGCCAAGACGTCTTTTGATCCGGTAACGTTCGGTGTTGCCGCTTTAGATGCAGCGATCGGGCAAGGGCAAAACAGCTTCGACGGTTATGGCCAGGGTGCGCAAGGATATGGGAAGCGCTTGGGTGCGGCTTATGTGGACAGTGTCGACGGCACAATGATTGGAAACGCTTTTCTTCCGATTCTTTTCAGGCAGGATCCCCGCTACTTCCGAAAAGGCGTAGGCACATTCAAGAGCCGGCTTCTGTATTCAATGTCTACGACTGTTCGTGCGCGAAGCGATGACGGCCGCTGGGTACCGAACTACTCGAACGTACTCGGAAACGTCGCCGCCGGAGGGATTGCAAACCTTTACTATCCAGCCTCCGACCGCGGCGTAGGACTTACGTTCCAGCGCGCTCTTACCGTGACGGCCGAGGGTGTTATCGGCGCTTTCTTGGTCGAGTTCTGGCCCGATGTTTCACATCACTTCGCTAAGAAACGCTTGGCCAGGCAGGCTGCTCTCAATAATCCATAGTCAGATTCTTTGCAGTTGCAAGCTGGCCGGTAAGCTTTGTCAAGATAGCGGGTTGGTGTTAGTGAACGTCATTGCAATCTGCGCTTACACTTCGCTTCCAGTCATTCCGGTGCCCCAATGTCATCAGTCATGGTGTAGGCGAGTAGCTCCCCCAAATTGGACTAAGATAAAGGCGCACTTCGATCTTGTACTCCTGCCTCTCTGGAGCTTTCTGCGGGCTGGCCAAACGGCTCTAGCAAAGCGCGTGTTGAAACCCTTAGTAACCGCTGACTTTTGGACATCCGAAGTGGGGATAAGCGGCTCAGCGGTCTCAGAGCTTGATGGAATGGGGTTTCGGTGCTTTGTCAATTGACGCCGCAGTGCGATTTCTGAGCCGCTCCAGTTTTGAAGTCCTGCGTCTGCCCGGGTCTGTATGAAAACTGCTGATACTGCATCTTCCAGCTGCGGATTGTGGGCAGCATCAAAATGCGAGCAAAAAAACGATGACTAGATAGCTTTCGGAATGAAGCAAGCCGCACCAGTCTGGACTCAGTATGGCAATAATGGGCCGGGCGGTCACTGATACCATCCTCGGCGTTAGTTAAAAATGACCGAACTCGATTGTTGTGAAAGGATCTTTGCCGAGCCTCAAACTTTGAATTTTTCCTTAACGTTTGCTGTCCTACAGCAGGCGATTGCTCGCTGTCGTCGGCAATCATGCTCAGCTCACGTGGTCCTACGTGTGTCGAATCGGGCTTCGCTCATGTCTACTCAATGTGACTCATTCAGAATTTGAGACCGAGGAGCAGGCTATCGCTCTGGATCTCAGCGAGAAACAACAGCAGGAGGTGCAGGATCGCACCTCAGTTAGTGCCGTCGTCGTGCACGAAGCCATCCGTCATGATGGCGAGGAAGAATTGTCACGATCCATGTCGGCGCTGGCCTGGTCGGGGCTGGCTGCCGGGTTGTCAATGGGCTTTTCACTTGTTGCGCAGGCTTTGCTGCGTTCGCATCTGCCTGACGCGCCGTGGCGGCCGTTGTTAGTCAGCCTTGGCTATCCAGTGGGCTTTCTCATTGTCATTGTTGGGCGGCAGCAGCTGTTTACCGAGAACACTCTCACAGCAATCATTCCCTTATTGACCCGCAGGAACTGGAGCACGTTCGGACGTGTGTGCAGGCTTTGGGCCGTTGTGTTAGTAGCCAACATGGTGGGCGCGCATATATTTGCCTGGGTGGTGAGCAATACGGCAATGTTTCGTCCTCCAGTACAGGCAGCAATGTTGGCGCTAGCGCAGGAAGCAATGAGTGTCGGATTTGGCACGGCTATTCTGCGGGCCATCTTCGCGGGCTGGCTGATTGCCATGGTGGTCTGGATGCTGGCCTCTATCGATACGGGACGTATCGCGGTGATCGTGATTCTTACCTACGTGGTCGGATTGGCAGGGCTGACCCATATTGTGGCGGGTGCAGTTGAGGTTCTTTTCCTGGTGATGGTGGGAGCCAAGAGTTGGGCGGCAGTCGCGGGCGGCTATCTGCTGCCAACCCTGCTGGGCAATATCATTGGTGGCGTATCCCTTACAGCTGCGGTCAACCATGCCCAGGTGGTAGCTGGAAACTCCAGCACTCAGAGGGCTAAGAATTGCGAGCGGTAACCAGTGACACAATCGCGCACAGGCCGCGCTGGGCAGGTGATTCGGGAAAGCCCAGAATGATTGATCGCGCCTTCTCGGTAAAGGTATAGGCACGTTCATAAGCTCGGGCAATTGCGCCGTGCTTTTCGAGGATCTTGGCGATGCGCATGAACGGCACCTGTTCATAGTTGCCGTCATTGACAACGGTCTCAACCGCCTGGCGCTCCTCAGGGCTTGCATTCTCAAGCGCATAAATGATGGGCAGCGTCACTTTGCCCTCGCGCAGGTCATTGCCCGAAGGCTTGCCCAAAATCTTCTCCGAAGATGTGAAGTCGAGAATATCGTCTACGAGCTGAAAGGCCATGCCCAAATTCCAGGCAAAATCACCAAGTTTGGATTCGGTGGCGTCATCAATCTCGCCGGAAACGCCGCCCAGGCAGGCGCAGGCAGAGAAGAGGCTGGCCGTCTTCCGATCAACCAACTCCATGTAGTCAGCCTCAGAGATGTCCACGCGGTGGAGACGCTCAAGCTGCAGCAGTTCACCTTCCACCATCATTTGAGTAAGGCTGATAAGCAAATCGAGGATGTGAAAATTTCGCTCACGAAGGGCTACCTGGAAGGCCTGCATGTAAAGCCAGTCGCCTGACAGCACAGATACGTTATTGCCCCAGACAACATTGGTGGACGGTCGTCCGCGACGAGTCTTGGCAATATCGATCACATCGTCGTGGACCAGCGTGGCTGTATGAATCATCTCCACAACGGCAGCCATCCGGCGGGCACAATCGGTGGGCGGACCAACCAGGCGATTACAGAGCAGTAGGAGCGCGGGGCGAAGCCGTTTCCCACCCCCGGCCTGAAGGTATTGATTGATGGTCGTAATCGCCTCAACCGAGGCAACCGACTCCACGCTAATCTCCCGTTCGACAGCCTGAAGATCCTCTTGAACCAGGTCAAAGGCCTCGCGTGCGCTGAGGGACTGCCGAATCTTGGTGAACATGTTGTTTCCGGTTCCGGAGTTTTAGTGTAGCGGCTGGACCCCTAGGGGCATACCAGCTTTACCGGCTAGGAAAATCCTTTCAAAATTGAGCGTGGTTTGTGCCTCGAGTGTTTCCAAAGGCTCATTACGAACTGCGGCCAATGTGCGGGCCGTATGGATCAGATAGGAGGGCTCGTTGCGTTTACCGCGATGGGGAACTGGAGCAAGATAGGGCGAATCGGTTTCGAGCAGTAAGCGATTGAGGGGAGTAATCCGGGCAGCCTCCCGAATCGCACCCGATTTAGGAAAGGTGGTCACGCCGCCAAAGGCCAGATAGCAGCCGAGTTCCAGACACTCTTCGGCTTGCCGGGCATTGCCGGTAAAACAATGCATGATGCAGGCGGGCCCGGTGCCCCTCAGTTCTTGCTTTAGGAT
The DNA here is from genome assembly GCA_964248065.1 of uncultured Bryobacteraceae bacterium. GTDB lineage: Bacteria > Acidobacteriota > Terriglobia > Bryobacterales > Bryobacteraceae > Bog-105. The sequence continues at coordinate 28,463 of CAXTWQ010000010.1, forward strand.
AGCCAACGTATCGTCCCAGGCATCGCGAGTATGAATGATGACCGGAACACCTGCGTCGGCAGACATGCGTAACTGCTGACGAAAGATGGGTGCTTGCGTTTCGGCGGGAACTCCCCAGTGGTAATCCAAGCCGATCTCACCTATTGCCACAACTTTTGGATGCGACAGCAGATCGTGCAGATGGGGGAAAGTCTCGGCAGTAACTTTGGCGGCATCGTTGGGATGCACACCTACCGTAGCCCAAACAGACGGAGTCATCTCTGCTTGGCGAACGGCAACTTCCAGATCAGGGGGTCCGTCGCCTGTGCCGATGGAGAGCATGGTCTGCAAGCCGGCCGCATGAGCGCGCGCCAGGACCGCATCGCGATCTTCTTGGAACTGCTTGTCATCCAGGTGACAATGTGAATCGACGAAAGGCACGGAAACCTACTTCAGCCGTGCACCGACAGGAACCTCTTCTAGAAACGAAGGGAGAACAGGCGCACCGCCTTCCAGACTGGCGGCAACAATCATCCCCTGAGATGTCAGAC
>CAXTWQ010000010.1:29002-55007 GCA_964248065.1 uncultured Bryobacteraceae bacterium
CGTGCCTGCAGATTGGCGACGATCACGACCTTGCGCCCAATCAATTGCTCAGGCTGATAAGCGAGTGCGATACCGGCAACGATAGTCCGCGGTTCGGCCTCTCCGATGTCGACCTTTAAGTGAAGAAGCTTGTCGGCACCTTTGACCGGTTCGGCCCACTTGACTTCGCCGACGCGCAAGTCCACCTTCGAAAAATCATCGATCGAAATGGTCTCTCCTATTGACGCTATTGGCACTGCCGTAGCAGCGGCAACGTCCGGTGCGGGGGCAAGTCCCATGAGAGCGGCTTGGCGGCTCTTCTCAATCTGTTCCAATTCCTGCATCTTCTTAACTGTATCTTTGGTGTCCAACCGAGGAAAAACCGCTGTAATGCTGCCAATCTTCTGGCCTCCCGGGAGATTGCCCCAAGCTACTGAGTTGATTTGTTCGTCCTCAACCCGACTTGTTAATCCCAACTGCGACCAGATAGCCTGGGCTGATTTGGGAAGGACTGGCGAGATCAGCACGCACACGATTCGCAATGCTTCGGCAGCGGTGTACAGTGTCTCGCTTAATAACGTCTGCGCAGCTGCGTCATCAGACTTGGCAAGCTTCCAGGGCGCTCTCTCGACAATGAACTTATCAGCGACGGCGATGATGCTCCAGACCTGCTCCAAGCCTTTTGAGAAATCAAAAGCGTCGAATGATGCTAAGGCAGAAGCAGCGGCGGTTTCCACAACACGAGCTATCGCTCCGTCGCCAGACGAATCGGGAACAGTGCCATCGCGATACTGCGCCAGCATGCTGAGCGTTCGGCTGGCCAAATTGCCCAAACCGTTAGCAAGGTCAGAGTTGTAGCGCCCAACTAATGCATCGAAGCTGAAGCTGCCGTCCTGGCCGAAAACGATCTCGCGAAGCAGAAAGTAGCGTAAGGCGTCAACGCCCATCACGTCCGCAATAGGCGAGGGACGCACAATGTTTCCGCGCGACTTGCTCATTTTGTCGTTCTCAAAGAGCAGCCATCCATGCGCGAAAACGCGTTTAGGCAAAGGCCAACCAGCAGCCATCAGGAATGCCGGCCAGTACACGGCATGAAAGCGAAGAATTTCTTTACCAATCAAGTGAAGATCGGCGGGCCACCGATCCTCGCCCGCTATCGCACTGATGTACGTAGTTAATGCATCGAACCAAACGTAGAACACGTGGCTCGGATCAGCTTCAACAGGGATCCCCCACTTGATACTCGTGCGAGTGATGGACAAATCTGAAAGGCCACCTTTGACGAAAGCGAGCACTTCATTTCGGCGAATCTCAGGACCGATAAAATCCGGGTTCTCGTCGTAGAAGGTGAGCAGACGATCAGTGAACGCGGATAGCTTGAAAAAGTAGTTTTCTTCGGTGACCTCTTCATAGGGCTTGCCGGTTTCCGGGTCAACATCGCCCGGCTTAGCGTCATTAACAAAGGCTTCGCTGACCACTGCATACATGCCTGTATAGCTGCCCTTGTAAATATAGCCATTGGCACGGCAGGCTTCGAAAAGTTCATTGACCAGCTTCGCGTGTTCGGGCGACGTGGTGCGCTGAAAGCGGTCGATCCGCAGATCCAGCTTCTGCCACTGGGTACGGAACTCATTGGAGATCAGGTCGACGAAAGCACTTGGCGATTTGCCTTGGGCTTGGGCTGCCCGCTCTACTTTGGTGCCGTGCTCATCGGTGCCAGTGGTGAGAACCACGTCGAGGCCTTTCATCCTCTGCAGGCGGGCGATGGTTTCGGCGGCGATGGTCGTGTAAGCGTGCCCAATGTGAGGCGCCGCATTCACGTAGTAAATTGGCGTTGTGAGGTAGTACTGTCCCTGCTTCATTTGTACTTGGCTGCTTGTTAGGACCGGAGATGCTGAAAAGCCTGAGTGGCCTGCGAGATTACGTCGCGTAGAGGTACATCATGATCTTCGGCAATGCGGCGGCAGTCATCGTACTCCGGCGCAAAGCTGCCGTTATCGGTGAACTTGATCCGGATGCGTCCGTGCTCGGTCTCGACTTCTTCGACGTTCCGCGCGAGCACTCGGCGTTGCGCGTCGAAGATACGAATGCCCAGAGTGGATGTTTCCGCAAACAATATCTGCGAGAGAGTGTCAACGTGCCCGGGTCCGCAGATCACCGATAACTGCGAGCCGGGCCGATTCTTCTTCATTTGAATGGGCGTCAAGGTCACGTCGAGCGCACCTGCATTTAACAGCCGCTCCATGGCGTAGCCGAGCACCTGCGGCGTGGAGTCGTCGATGTTTGCTTCCAGCACGGAGATTGTTGTGAACTCCGGCGCCGAGGTTTGCTCGCCAATCAACACGCGCAGAACGTTGGCCTGCATGGGAAAGTCCTTGTCGCCAGCGCCAAATCCTTGCGCCAGCAATCGAATGGGCGGAAGTTTGCCGAAGTCCTTAGCAAGCGTGCTGACCAGCGCAGCTCCAGTTGGTGTCGTCAATTCGGCTTCCGGGCCGGAAGAGTACACGGGACGATTCAGCAACAGCGCCGTCGTGGCGGGCGCGGGAACGGGCAGCAGGCCATGCTCGGTGTGAACTGTGCCGCTGCCAACGTTGATGCGGGAACTATAGACAGCCTCAATCCCAAGCAAATCGAGCGCTACACAGGCGCCAACAATGTCGCAAATAGAATCAATCGCGCCAACCTCATGGAAGTGAACTTTCTCTATTGGCACGGCGTGTGACTGTGCTTCCGCTTCTCCTAACCGGCGGAACACAGCCAGTGCATTACCTCGGCTCCTATCGGAAAGCGTACCTGCTTCAATAATCTTTTCGATGTGGGGCAGATGGCGATGCTTCTTCTCGGTCGGTGCATCGACCGAAAACTTCGAAGCTGCCATGCCGTGCCGCTTGGTCTTCTCCAGACGAAAGCTTGCTCCCAAATTTAAGCTATGTAGCGCTCCCTGCAGACTGTCCCAGGAAGCGCCCGCATCCAACAGCGCACCCACAGTCATGTCGCCGCTGATTCCGGAAAACGCATCGAAGTAGCAAAGTTTCATAGAGAAGAGAGATTTCTAGTTTACTGGCCCGGAGATTTCAAACGGTAATCCTGCAATATCCCTGTAACTTTGAACCCATACCATTGAGAGACTTTGGGGTTTTCCATGCGTATAGTTCGAACGCTTTTCGTTACCAGCATCATTTTTCAGAAACACTCTTCGCTCAAGATCGAGCGTCTATTACAGGCACCATCACAGACACTTCAGGCGCTGTAATCTCAGGCGCAACCGTTACTCTTCTTGCGCCTGCAACCCAGTTGCAGCGCAATGCCACAACCAACTCAAGCGGCATCTATAACTTCACCCAGCTGGGGGTTGGCACTTTTCAGCTTTCAATCACCAGTGACCACTTCAAGCCGCTCACCATCGATCATGTGGACGTGCTGTATGGGCAGGTTCGCACCGTAGATGCAAAGCTTCAGGTAGGCACAGCTACCGAGCAGGTTGAAGTTACAGCTTCAACCGATGCACTAAACCGCACGTCGGCGGAGGAGGGAATTGTTATCGAAGCGCCTCAGATTGCAGACATTCCGCTCAACGGCCGTAACTGGGCCACGCTCATGACACTGGCTCCAGGCGCGGTGAACTCAGGCGGTGGACAGCAGCGCGATATCCGCTTCAACGGACACTCGCTGGACGACAGCAACTTTACTTTCGACGGGATCGATACCAGCGGAGTTCAGGAGCAGACGCAGAAAGCTGACACGCGCTTAAACATCTCGCTGGACTCTATTGAAGAATTTCGTGTAAGCACCGCGGCCTACACCGCCGAAAGCGGGGCGGCGCACAGGTGAATGTTGTCTTTAAAGGTGGCTCAAACAACTGGCACGGCACCGCTTATGACTACTTACGAAACGACAAGCTGGACACTCGATCGCCGTTTGATCCCTCAAAGATTCCGGCCTTCCGGTTAAATCAGCTCGGTGCGCAAATTGGCGGTCCCGTTGTGAAGGACAAAGCTTTCTTCTTCTTGAACTTTGAAGGGCTGGAGCAGTCGCTGGGCCAGACTCTTACATCCTTTGTACCAAGCCCTGGCTTTCGTTCGTCTGTGGTTGCGAAGTCACCTGCGCTTGCACCACCCATCAATGCTTATCCCACAGGCGGAGTCCCGCTCGACCAATTTACGAATCAACTCAGCGTCGGAGTTAAGAATACGGTTCGCGAGGACGCCGGCCTGTTCCGTTTCGACTATCATTTTTCAGACAATTCCACTGCCTACGTTCGTTACAACATTGATAACGCATTGATCAGAAGTCCTCAAGATGCTTTAGGAACGGACAACATTATTCCGGTGATCCCGCAGAATCTAGTGCTGCAGTTTCAACATGTCTTCTCGCCAACTCTGGTCAACGAGACCAAGTTTGGACTGAATCGTGTGAACTACCACAACACGATCCTTGGCACCTCGCCGGTGACTGTTACCACTTCAGGCTTCGATCCGCTCAATGCCAACTCGGTTGACGTTGAAATCGGCACGACGTTTTCTTATATAGACAACTTGACGAAGACTCTGGGAAATCATGCGCTGAGGGCTGGGATAGAGATTCGGCGCATTCGGCTGAACAATGCCGGCAATTCCATCCAGACACAATCCATCGACTTCTCGAACAACGATGCGCTCGCCAACAACATGCCTGACACGATTGGGCAATTGAACGGAAAGGGCGTACGCGGCAACCGCCGAACCTTCTATATGGGCTACCTGCAAGACGAGTGGAAAGCGACGCCAACTCTCACCCTGAATCTCGGTCTTCGCCATGAGTTCTACACGGTAGCTAAAGAAGTGTTGAACCGCTCCGCAGTAGTCGATATTGGCGGCTGTGGCGGTTACTGCCCGCCAGGCACTCCCTACTATCAACCGAATTACAACGACTGGGGTCCGCGCTTTGGATTGGCCTGGACTCCCAATGCACTCGGAGGCAAGACGGTTATCCGGACCGGGTTCGGAATCTACTACGGCGGTAATCAGAACGACGATTTTAGCGATCCCCTGGAAAGCGCTGTCTTGCGCTATTCGATCTCGTCCTCCGATGACCCGAATATCTCCTATCCCATCGCGCCATTCTTTACGCCATCTCAAGAGCTGTTGAGCCCTAAGGCAATTGCCCGCAATCGGAAAGATCTCTCGTATCAGAATTGGGACTTTCTGGTCCAGCAGCAATTGCCAGGCGCGTTTCAGGCTCAGGTTGGTTATGTCGGAAGCGTCGGCCGACATCTGTTTGATCGCTACCAGGTGAACCTGATTGACCCAGCAACCGGCAAGCGACCGCTGTCCCAGTTTTCCCAGTTCGGTCTAAAGGCGAATGACGCGACAATTCGTTCAATGCAATGCAATTTTCCCTGCAGCGCCGCCTCACCGCTGGCCTGCTGTGGCAATCGCAATACATGTGGTCTCATGCGATCGCTGATGGCTCGCTTGGCGCTGGAGAAAGCATCTCGTTCGAAAATCAGGCCTGTCGTGTTTGCGACCGTAGCGATTCCGCTTTCGATGTTCGGCATACCTTTTCGACCAATGCCATTTACCAGTTACCCTTCGGTCCCGGCCGCCGCTTCCTCAACACGCGCAGTTTTGTCGGCCAGGTTTTAGGCGGGTGGGAGCTGTCGGGCATCGCATCTGCTAGTAGCGGCCTCCCGGTAAATATCACCATCTCACGCAGCCGAAGCGATCTGCCGGACGGCAACAACTTCAATCAACGCCCGGATCTGGTTCCTGGTGTTCCCATCTACCCGGTCGATCGTACGATCAACAATTGGTTTAATCCAGCTGCTTTTGCAACACCCGCCCCCGGTAGGTGGGGGAACTTGGGCCGCAACGTCGGCCGCGCCCCGGGCTGGTATGAGATCGATACTGCGCTGCAGAAAGCTTTTGCGCTCACAGAGCGGTTCCGTCTCGAATTCCGTGCCGAAGGTTTTAACGTTCTGAATCATCCGACCTATGCAGCACCTGGTGGAAACTTCTCTGCTGGCGGCTTCGGCATTATCACGAATGTTTTGAATACGGGCGCGGTTGGTACGGGTACGCCTCGCCGGATTCAATTTATGCTGCGGCTTAACTTCTAAGCTTATCCATTTACCCGCGAACGCGACCACCGCTCAGTCGCGTTCGCCACCCGATTCGGTACCGTCTCCGAGATGATCGCAAACTTGCACCTGACTTAAGGGTCTAAGATGCAGCAATGACCGCCAGTAGCAGTCAAACGCGTCGTCTTCTTCTGATTGGCTTCGGCGGGCTAATACTCCTTCTGGCCTTCGCCGGCCTTAATGGAATCTCGGTTGTCCACGAAATTCAGGATCGTAGCGAACGGATTCGCATAGACTATGCGTTTCGTAATCGTGTTCTCCAACAGCTTCGGACCGATATCTATCTCTCCGGAACGTATGTGCGCGATTTACTTCTCGAACGAGATCCAGCCCTTGCCGATGTTCATCGGAGGGAGTTGGCGCAAGCCCGAGCGCGAATCGATGCCGACATTGCTGTTTACCGCCGAGTATTGCGGACAGATGAGAAAGCTCCGTTTCAGGAATTTCTGGGCGAACTAAGTCAGTACTTCGATTCGCTCGCTCCAGCACTGCAATGGACCGCAGCGGAACGTCAAGAGCTCGGTTATACTTTTATGAACTCGTCTCTTCTACCGAAGCGGATGGAGATCGTTCGTCTAGCTGATCGATTAAGTGATCTGAACCAGAAGCAATTAGATACCGGAAGCCGGCAACTCAGAGAGCTGTTCACAAGCTTCGGGCGCTTTCTGGTCATCATCACCGCTGTTTCGCTTATTTGTGGGACTGTTCTGGCCAGTTTAAGCATGCATCGATTGTTGCGACTGGAGAGTATCTCCTTCCAACGCTTTCAAGAAGTTGTACAAACCCGTAGCGCCCTGCGCGATCTCTCGGCACGCTTACTGCAGGTGCAAGAATCGGAGCGCCGCGTTATCTCGCGTGAGTTGCATGATGAGGTGGGCCAGTCAGTTTCCGGCTTGCTCCTGGGCATCGGCAACGTTGCAGCAACTTTGTCTCCCGGCAGCGATCTCAAAACTGTTTCTCAATTGGGGGAACTACGTCATCTTGCAGAAAGGACCTTGGCGGTTGTCCGCAATATGTCTCTTCTGCTAAGACCGTCGATGCTTGATGATCTTGGATTGCTTCCAGCTCTGCAATGGCAGGCACGCGAGGTCTCCCGAACGAAAAATATATTCGTTCAGGTTCTTGCCGAGGCGGTCTCGGAGGACAGATTCTCGGATGAGCAGAAAACTTGCGTGTACCGGGTCGTCCAGGAAGCTCTGCAAAACGTAGTTCGGCACGCAAATGCGACAACTGTCGACGTTCGCTTGGCGGAGAACGATGGACGCGGCTTAACTCTGACCATACAAGACAATGGGCGCGGTTTTATTCCTGCCAGAGATTGGGGAGTCGGCCTGCTAGGCATGCAAGAACGGGTGCATCACCTCAATGGGAGTTTCGCTCTTGAGTCGCAGCCTGGCCGCGGAACGTCTATTCGCATTGAGCTACCTATCCCAGTGACCGAGGTTAGTTGATGCCAGTGCGAATCCTGCTTGCTGACGACCACGTTGTCATGCGCAACGGACTCCGGTTGTTGCTGGAACGATATCCAGATTTTTCGGTTGTCGGTGAGGCGAGTGATGGCCGAGAAGCCATCCTCATGGCGGAGCAGTTCACTCCAGACGTTATCGTCATGGACATCGCGATGCCTCTGCTAAACGGAATCGAGGCGGCCAAGAGAGTCTCTGAGCGTTACCCCAGAACATCAGTGGTGATTCTCAGCATGCATTCTGATGAGGCTTACGTTCTGCGCGCGTTAAAGGCCGGGGCGCGTGGCTATCTCCTCAAAGATTCAGCCGAGATTGACCTAGTTCAAGCGGTCCGGGCTGTCTCATCGGGAAAGGCCTTCTTTAGCCCGGCAGTCAGCAAAGTTCTAGCAGACGATTACGTGAGGCAGGTGAGGCAACGTGGTCTGGACGATCCATATGATCTTCTTACGGCGAGAGAACGAGAACTCCTGCAACTCGTAGCTGAACTTAAAGGTACGAAAGAGATAGCAAGCCTATTAGGAGTAAGTAGTCACACCGTTGATACACATCGCGCAAACCTCATGCACAAGTTGAATTTGCATAGCATTCCCGAGTTGATCTTATACGCTGTGCGCAGAGGAATTATCACTTGACTTTAAGGGCCCGAAGCGAATGTGACTACTGCCACGCTGCCTCGAAAAATCATGGGACCAGAGTATTCAGCAGTTGGCCGGAGCTTGGTAAATTCGAAGGCGAGGAGCACAGAACAGAAGCCTCGGCTTTTCATCGCATTTAGCGCGTTGATTCTCCTGCATATAATTTGCCCAATCCAGTACATCCCCTAGCGGTCACGCAATGGTTTGTCGGTTCATATTGGTCTTTAGGCATTCAGGCTGATTGTAGTCTGACCTTTTCGGTCAACACTTACAAACGGCTGATCGGGGTGCGATCTGCATGCGAAAACAGACGATTGCTGCCTTTGTAACTCTCTTGCTGGTTGGGTTGCTCAGTGCCTGGCTGTTTACAAGAGAGCGTAAGAAGCCCGATTCAAGTGACGCACCAGCGACCCTGCCCGCCGCAGCGGTAGCTCCAGTTGCACGCGGTACCATCTCGAGCGACCTCAGAGTCGCCGGCCAGTTTACGCCTTATCAAGAAGTAGACCTCCATGCCAAGGTGTCCGGTTATATCCGCCACATTAATGTGGATATCGGTGACCGGGTCCGCACAGGGCAAGAAATTGCCACTCTCGAGGTTCCTGAACTAAATGCGCAGGTCGCCGGCGCACAAGCCGAGGTCAGGCACAGACAGTCTGAGATCGACCGGAGCAAGAGCGAAGTTACGCGAACCCAGTCGAACTATGCGGCTATTCACGCCGCTTACACCAGGCTTGCCCAAGCCGCCAAGCAACGCCCTGGTCTGATTGCCCAGCAGGAGCTGGACGATGCGGAGGCTAAGGATCAGAATGCTGAGGCGCAGATCAACGCTGCGAAAGCAGCACTCGAAAGTACGGAGCAACAGCTTGGCATTTCCCAAGCAGATAAGTCGCGAGTGCAGACTTTATCTGACTATTCGGTTATCACTTCTCCGTTCAACGGCGTTGTAACAAATCGCTATGCTGACACCGGCTCGCTGATTCAAGCCGGTACATCTTCCAACGCTGCGCTTTCAGTAGTTCGGGTAGCGCAAAGTGATTTACTCCGGCTGCGCATGCCTGTTCCCGAGGCTGATGTGCGCTTCATCAATCCGGGAGCTACGGTGAAGATCACCGTGCAAGCTGCCAATCGGGTATTCACGGCAAAGATAGTCCGCTTCACCCGAAATCTAGACGCTGCAACTCGCACGATGCTTGCTGAAGCCGACGTGCCAAATACAGACCTAAGTCTGAGCCCAGGAATGTATGCCGAGACAGAGATTATTCTTCAGCGGCACGATGACGCTCTGAGCCTTCCCGCTCAGGCCGTCGTTCAGGATTCAGACCACCCTTATGTGCTGACAGTTGATGCTTCAAAGAAAGTCGAGAAGAGAAGCGTGCAGCTTGGTATACACGGCCAGAACAGGATTGAGATTACCGAAGGTGTGTCGGAAGGCGACTCTGTCATCTTGTCTGGTCAGACAAATTATCAAGTTGGCGAACTCGTACGCCCACAGCTTGCTCACGCTGCTACTGACCAGAAAGAGACGGAACAGTAAGTGTCAGCCTTCGCGATCAAATACCCGTTTTTCATTCTGATGTTCTGTTTGTTCGTGGTGGTAGTCGGGGTTACCACTATCTTTCGCATGCCTGTTGACTTATTTCCTGAAGTCAATATTCCAGTGGTCGTAGTAGCGACTTTCTACTCCGGCATGCCCCCGCAGCAGATCGAGTCGGATGTCACTAACAGCTACGAGCGTTTCTTTACGCTTGGCAGCGGTATCGATCACATTGAATCGCGCTCTCTTCCTGGTGTCAGTCTCATCAAGATTTTCTTTCAGCCGGGAGTGGATGCCAATGCTGCTGTAAGTAATATGTCGAACTTGGCTATGGCCAACTTGCGGCGCCTTCCGCCTGGGACTCTGCCGCCGGTCGTTCTCAAATACGACGCATCCAACCTGCCGGTCTGTCTGATCACCCTCAAAGGTCAGGGTCTGAATCAAACCCAACTCAAGGACCTGGCTCAGTTCAGCGTGCGTAATCAAGTGGCCAATGTTCCCGGTGCTTCTGTACCGCAGCCTTATGGTGGACGTTATCGCCAGATCATGGTCTACGTAGATCCGCTTAAACTCGAAGCTCACCAGATGAGCGTCATGGACGTTGTTAACTCCATCAACGAGTCAAATCTGATTCTTCCAGCAGGCGACGTGAGGATTGGAACCAAGGACTACAACATCTACGCCAACAGCCAAGTGCCAGTCGTCAGCGAAATTAACGATGTGCCGTTGAAGACTGTCGGCCAAGCGTCCGTGATGGTGGGGGACGTTGGCAAAGCAGTGGACGGCGGTCAACTCCAGACAAATATCGTTCGAGTGGATGGTCAGGAATCGGTTTACATTCCGGTTCTCAAGCAGGGTGGAGGCTCCAATACAATCACCATTGTGAATGGAGTCAGGGAAGCAGTTTCAAGCCTTCTCGACATTCCTAAAGTGCTAAAGACCAGCGTCGTCTTCGATCAATCTGTCTTTGTCAAGCTGGCAGTCAAGAACGTTATCAACGAAGGTACGATTGGCCTCTGTTTGACCGCTCTGATGATCCTGCTTTTCCTGGGGAACGTTCGCGCGACGGTTGCCGTGCTGCTCTCCATTCCGATTTCATGCCTGGCTACTTTCCTCGGCCTTAACCTTGGCGGCAGTTCCATCAACACGATGGTTTTAGGCGGGCTCGCGCTGGCCTTGTCACGCCTAATCGATAACTCGGTGGTGGTGCTGGAAAACATTTTCCGGCACATGGAAATGGGCGAAGAACCAGCGATTGCCTCTGAGCACGGAGGTAAAGAGGTGCAGCTGGCAGTGCTCGCTGCCACTATCAGCACCTCCATCGTTTTCTTCCCGGTCGTTCTGCTCTACGGCGTCAGTAAATATCTGTTTACCGCTTTGGCCCTCGCTGTAGTTTTGGCGCTTGCTGCTTCGTACCTTGTCGCTATGACAGTGGTGCCTCTTTTTTGTGCCAAATTCATTCGACTCGACCCTGCCCACGCACACTCGGATACAACTGAGCACTCAGATCACGTGGACAAGAAAAGGAAGAGGAACCTATTTGGGACTGTCGTTACTGGTTTCAATACTCTGTTCCTGAAGTTGCAGGCGGTTTATAACTCTGCTATCGGCCGCTGTCTGGCGCATCCCATCCTGGTGGCGAGCGCGTTTGGCGTCTTTGTGATTCTCAGTTTTACACTCTATCCGGCTCTTGGGAAGGCATTCTTTCCAAGGACTGATCCAGGCCAATTCGTAGTCAACGTAAAAGTTCCGGCTGGAACACGCATTGAAGTTACTAACGATTACATCGCCCGCCTGGAACAGGACATCCGGAGCGTTGTTTCTGCCGAAGACCTAAACATGATTGTCTCCAACATTGGTATTACTCCTGACCTGTCGGCCATTTATACTCCCAACTCTGGGATGCACACTGCATTTATCCAAGTGAGCTTAAAGGAGGATCACAAGGTCGGCAGTTACGCGTACATGGACCGTGCACGCCGAAAGTTGGCCAGTGATTTTCCGGATGTCTCCACTTACTTTCAGGCAGGCGGCCTGGTTGATTCCGTTGTAAATCAAGGTAAGCCCGCTCCGATCGATATACAGGTTGGGGGCAATAACTTACAGCAGGCTTTCAGCCTCGCTCAGCGCATTGCGACTCGCCTCCGGAGCCTGCCGACAGTCAATGATGTCCTAATCCCGCAAGACCTCGACTACCCCGGCATCGAACTGAACATTAACCGCGAGCGTGCCGGTCTGCTCGGCATCACACCAAAGTCTGTCGTTGATAACGTCATTACTGCTTTAACATCTGACAGTCAGATTGCACCAAGTTTCTGGATTGATCCCAAAACCGGAAACAGCTATATGCTTACGGTGCAGTACCCCGAGAAGCAGATCCAATCAATGACGGATTTCAAGCAAATTCCTCTGCGCTCTCCTCAAAGGGCGCAGACAACACCACTTGAGTCTGTGGTGGATTTGAAGCAGATCAACACGCCCACAGAAGTGGATCACTATCAGCTTCGTCGTCAATTCGACATTTACGTTATGCCGAAATCTGAAGACCTGAGTCGAATTAGTGCCGAAGTGACTTCTAAACTATCGAAGATCGATAAACCGAACGGCGTGACGCTGCACGTGCGTGGCGCCGTTCAGGACATGCAGCAATCCTTTTCAAGTTTTGGAGTAGGTCTGATTCTTGCTGTCGTTCTCGTTTATCTCGTTCTGATGGCCCAGTTCGCCTCCTTCTCCGACCCGTTCATTATTCTGCTGGCCATTCCTCCGGGGCTCTCTGGCGTGCTTATTTTGTTGCTCGTCACAGGAACTACTTTGAATGTCATGTCACTGATGGGAGTGGTAATGATGACTGGCATTGCCGTTTCAGACAGCATCCTTATTGTCGAGTTTGTCGGCACTCTCCGGAAGAGCGGCTTGCCTCTGAAAGAGGCTCTTACCGAAGCCTGCAAAGTACGGCTACGCCCCATTTTGATGACTACACTTGCGACTATTCTCGGCCTTATACCAATGGCACTGGCGCTTGAGCCGGGGAGCGAACAATATGCACCACTCGCACGAGCGATCCTGGGCGGTTTGTCAGTTTCCGGCATCATCACCGTGTTCCTTGTTCCCACAGCGTACCTTTTGATACACCGCAACGACAAGGATGTCCCGGCAAAGGGCGAAGCCTAATCGATGCGCCGTCGGCTACAGATCGTTGCACTGGTCTTGCCCTCTCTTCTTTGCGCCCAAGCACCGCAGTTCCCTTTATTGCCGAGCAGTCGATTCGTCGCTTTCCCGCCGGAGCCTGGCCAGGTGGGCACGGGCAGCTCTATGCCGACACAATCACCTGCGACCCCTAACCAACCTCCCCTGCTTACCCGTCAGGACGCAGAGAAAATTGCAATTACCAACAACCCGCGTGTGAAAGTGAGCCTACTGCTTGCCCGGGTGCAGACGGAGGTTGTTCGGGAAACGCGAGCCGATCAACTGCCCGAAATTGGTGGCGATCTTACGGGAGTCGAGGCGAATCAGGCCAGCCGTATTTCTGCTGGATCCCTCACCTCATCGAGACTCCTGCAGCACGCCGGCTTAGGCGTTCAGGTTAACCAGCTCATCACCGATTTTGGGCGCACCCGTAACCTCATAGCTTCAGCTCGCTTACGGCAAAAGGCAAGACAAGCCGATGTAGAGGCCACCAAAGAAGACATCATTCTTGCAGCAGACCAGGTATTCTTTCAGGCGATTGAGGCCCAGGCAACTTTACAAGTTGCACGCCAGACGGTAGTGGCAAGACAAACGATCGTCGACCAGATCTCTGCTCTAGCTGCGGCGAAGCTTAAATCAGAGCTCGATGTCAGCTTCGTTCAAGTAAACCTGTCACAGGCAAAGCTTCTGCAGCTCGACGCGCAGGCAAATCTGGATGCCGCCAGAGCTTCCCTCGCAGCTGTTCTCGGTTCTGACCGCGCCATTGACTACCAGCTTGTCGAAGATAGCGGCAATCTGCCTTCAGTTCTTCCAAGCGCCGATCAGTACCTAGCTGACGCTCTGCAAAACCGCCCGGATTTGCAGTCGCTGCGGCTGTCCGAGCAAGCTCTGGAGAAGTTTAGTCTTACTCAACGTGAACGGCTGCTGCCGACTGTAAGTGCACAAGGGGTCGTCGGGTACACTCCCTATGGCGCGAGTCAATACTTTACGAGCAGCTGGTACGGCGCTGCTGGGATCAATGTGAGCCTTCCAATTTTCAACGGGTTCCGCTATACAGCGCAGGCCGCCGAAGCTGCTTTACAAGCTACGGCCCAATCGGAGCGCATCAATGATCTTCGCAATCAAGTGGTCCGGGACGTTCGCACAGCCTGGTTGAATGCCAACACCCAGCGACAACGCGTGACAGTAACCAATGAGCTTCTGCAACAAGCTAATCTGGCTCTTAGCTTGGCGCAGACCAGATATCAATTAGGCCTGAGCTCTATTGTGGAACTCAGTCAGGCACAGCTCCAGCAGACGCAGGCCGCCATTGACAATGCTAACGCCCATTCGCAGTTCGGCTTAGCCTATGCCGATCTGCAGTTCCAAACCGGAGCTCAACGTTAACGCAAACTTGGTTCACTGTTTAACGGCTTTGGGCTTTGGCATGGCGTCCAGGATCTCGGCTGCCTTTGTACGCGCACCATGCTCTTTCACGACCTTGCTGAAGTAGATAACGCCTTGGCGATCCATGATGAACGTGGAAGGATAAGCCGTCTCATGTGGAGCGTCCCAGCGTAGCCCATACAAGTTGGTGAATTCGTAACCGGGATCGAGCACCAAATCAATGTTCTCAGGAATCTTCTTGTCGGCAAGAAACTCTTTACCCTTCGCATTCAGATCCTGCGGCGGCCCCGGATAAACCAGTACGACTCGGGTGCCTGCATTGGCAAAGCTCTGCGCATTCTCGATGAAGTTCTGAACTTGCTGATTGCAGTATGGGCACTGGTAGCCCGGATAGCCTCGCAGCACCACGAGGACAAGAGGACCCTTCGCGAGTTCCTCTGAGAGCCTCACGGATTTGCCTTCGACAGTGGCAAGGGTGAAGTCCGGCGCTCTCTCGCCAACAGTTGGCGGCGTAGCCGCCCTAAGAGAAACTCCAGCGACAATCAATAACAATGGCAACCAATTACGCAAAAACTATACCTCGCTCAAATGACCGGTGCAGCCGTGTAACGGCTTGATCCTTCATTCGTCAGCGAAGGCGGGAAGTTACGCGACAGATAAGTTCTGGCAAAATATTTCACAAGGCGCTCTGAGCCGGATAGCCACCGGGCGTCCGCGTGACGGCGTTCATCAAGCGCCGTCCCAGTTCCTCGAAAACTGTTTTGAGCAATTGCTCGTTGGCTACCCGCGATTCCTTGCAGCTGTCGCCCTCTTTGCAGGTGCTCGCTTGTTACTACTCCTTTTAGCCGCTGGTCGCTTCGACGCCGCTCTTTTCGTGGTGGCTGGGGTGGCAGAAGCCTTTCGAGCAGAGGCCGTCCTCTTTGTCGGCCTTGCCTTCCGCCCGGTTGTCGACGACTTAGAGTGAGCAGAGCTTGTCGACTTCTTTGCAGCCTTTCTTTTCGACTCCATTGCATCGAGTTCTTTTCGGCGATTCGCACGCACAGCCTTCTCGGAAGGCGAACTTTTTGACTCCGCTTTGGGCTTACAGCTCCCTTGTGTGTGAGGCTCTTTTCCAGGCACAGGTTCATAACCCGGCCAACATCGATTCTGCTTCTCAGCCATAACAAACTCCTAATTCGAAGACAACGGAAGGGATAAAGTTCTTTCGTAAGTATTTGCCCTAACACGGAAGGTGGGCGAACTGCCGTAGGTAGGGAGGCTGATGGGGACAGCCTGACGTGAGCGATTGGCAAAACGCATCAACTTGTGCCAGCTGTCTGCTGAGTTCGCTAGATTAGCACTTCTACTTCGAGACGCTTGTTCTTTCAGGCCGAATTGTTAGAAAGCCCTAGATTGCTCAGATATCTCCGTCAGGAGATGGCTCTCGAAAGCTCCGTTCTCGCCAGCAGATCTCTAATGCGCTTTCGTTGGCGTTAATCTCTTACTCACGAGGTTCGCTATGGTCGACAGAGAAAACGTCACCTTATGTCTCGTAAAGCGTTCCCTGGCCCGAAGTGATTGATTTCCGGCAGATTTGTTCACATTACTAGTGCAACGAAACGCTCAGGTCGATATGCGCTGTTCGCCGGTTTAACCAATCGCTCGCGTCAGGCTGTCCCTTTCCCCTTTTCTCCTTTGCCTCTTCCACTGCTGCTTTTTGCACGGCGATCTCAGAACTGCAGATGGCCCAACTCCACTCTGCGCCCTCAACTTGGACTCACCCACGAATGCGGGAGAACTTGCTGGCAAAGCAATTGGAGCGGCGAAACACAACTGCCATCCTGGATCAGACTAAAGCTCGACGATTAGGATTATCTACTTAACGAGCAGCCGGAATCACTTCGGCCGTTGTCTCTGCTTTGTTACGCTCGACAAGCTGCAAGATGCCAATGGCAACAAGTCCCAGCAGCACTGCAAAGGCTAAAGCAACAGGCCAGTGCGTGCGCAGTAGCGCAACCGTCGAAGAACCATAGCGCAAGCTTAGAAACGCCAAAGCAAAGTAACGGATCGTCCGTGCACCGGCAACTACGCCTAGGAAGTAAGACCACCGCACATTCAGCGCGCCCGCACAGAACACGGGTACCTTCATCGGTAGCGGTATAGGCGACAGTGCCGGAACTAAAATCGTGATCAAGCCATAACGCTCAAACCAGGAATGTAATTGTGCGCCGCGGCGTCCGGAGATGTGCCGAGCCAGCAGAACCTCGCCACCCTTCCTGGCAACGGCAAACAGTATTGACGTTCCAATCAAAGACCCAGTGAGCGCGCATAAAGCCGCTATGTAAGCCTGTGACGGATTGTTAAGCGCAATGGCGATCAGAAGTGCATCGACTCCGCCAACCACGGGTAGGCCGGCCGAATCTAAGATCGCCAGCAGAAACAGTCCGTATGGACCCCAGGAAAGCAGCAAGCCAACAATCTGTCTCCAATTGCTAAGCAGTCCGTGTGGTGTGGTTGGCAGGCCCGTGGGTTTCAGCGGCTCTCTCCGCCGCCGCCCACCAACTGGAGCAGACCTGCCTCATCGAGTACCGGAACATTCAGCTTCTCTGCTTTTTCAAGCTTTGAACCAGCTTCTTCACCCGCCACCAAATAATGCGTTTTGCTGCTCACTGAACCGACCACTTTGCCACCTGCTGCCTCAATCCGCTCTTTCGCTTCTTCACGCTTCAAGGTTGGCAGGCTCCCTGTCAAAACAAAAGTCTTGCCTTGCAAAATGCCGCCTTTTTTTAAGGCCTTAGTGCCCGTAAACTGCAGCCCAGCTTCGCGCAGGCGTTCCAACAATTCCCGATTCCGGCTTTCCGCAAAGAACTGCCGGACGGCATCGGCCACTTTCGGACCAATCTCTTCGGCTTCTTGCAGCTCGGCCGAAGAAGCCGCAGCGATCGCGTCCAGACTGCCAAAGTGACTTGCCAAAATTTGGCCGGTCCGTTCGCCGACGAAGGGTATACCGAGCCCGTTCAGCACCCGGCTGAGCGGCTGCTTGCGAGAGGCATCAATATTCGCCAGAATCTTCGAGGCTGACTTCTTGCCCATCCGATCCAGGCTAAGCAGTTGCTCCTCCGTTAGGCTATACAGGTCGGCAATATTGTGCACCAGCCCGCGAGCGAGCAGCTGGTCAACCAGCGCATCGCCCATGCCATCGATATCCATTACGCCGCGTGATGCAAAGTGCAGCAGCGACTCGCGGAGCCGTGCCGGACAATTCGTATTCATGCAGCGGCTGGCGGACTCGCCTTCTTCTCTCACCACGTGGCCACCGCAGACCGGACAGACCTTTGGCATGAAGAATGGCCGTCGTGTCTCGCCTTGCTTTAGCACTTCAGTGATCTTTGGAATCACGTCGCCGCTGCGCTCCAGCAGTACCGTGTCGCCGATCTGCAACCCCAGCCGGGCAATCTCGTCCTCGTTGTGCAGTGTTGCGCGGGACACAGTCACACCGCTCAGGCTCACTGGCTGCAGGTGAGCAACCGGAGTCAACGCCCCGGTACGTCCCACCTGGACACCAATGTCTTCCAGAACCGTCGAAGCTTGCCGGGCAGGATACTTGAAGGCAATGGCCCAGCGCGGTGCTTTTGATGTCCAGCCAAGCTGGGCTTGCTGTCCTACCGAATCCACTTTCGCCACCACGCCGTCAGTTTCGTAAGGCAGCGTTCCACGCTTGGTATCCCATTCGCGGATGAACTCCAGGAGTTCCTGAACACTGTGGCACCGGCGTCGCGCAGGGTTCACTTTGAACCCGGCTTGCGTGAGCGCCTCAAGAGTTGCCCACTGGCTATCCATTGCCGGTCGGCCATCGTGCAACAGGAAATATGTGTAGTATTCCAACTGCCGCTCTGCTGTTACTGCCGGATCCAAAGCCCTCAATGCGCCCGCTGCTGCATTTCTAGGATTGGCAAACCGAGGCAGCCCTGCAATCTCACGAGCATCGTTTAACCGCTCAAACGACCGCCGCTGCATGATCACTTCTCCGCGCGTCTCGAAGTTATCGCGCCCCAGCGCATCCAGCTTTGGCCGTAAGGGCAGGGAACGAATCGTCCGCGCATTTTGCGTTACTTCTTCCCCAATCCGGCCATCGCCTCTGGTAAGCGCCTGCTGCAAATGCCCGCCGACATACTGAGTCGCCATCGAAAGCCCATCGAGCTTTAACTCAGCCACATACTCAAACGGCTCGCCTTTCAGCAATGCTCGTACGCGCGCGTCGAACTCCAGCAACTCCGCCTCATTCAGCGCATTATCCAGGCTCAGCATGGGCGAACTATGCGCCACTTTTGTAAAACCTTCTCGCGGCTGCCCGCCTACTCTCCGGGTGGGCGAATCGGCACTTGAAAGCTCTGGATGTGCGTTCTCCAGCTCCAGCAACTCCCGCATCAGCTTGTCGTAAGCTGCATCCGAAATCTCCGGCTGGTCCAGCACATAGTACCGATACTCATGGTGCTCCAGCTGCCTACGTAGTTCCTCAGCTCGACTGATTGGCGACTCTTGCACTCATCAAACCTTATAATGAAGAACTTGGGATCACTTCACGCCGAACGGGCAGCGATTCTTTACAATCCGGTTGCACGTGCCGTTTCCCGGCATCAACACTTGCTCCAACGTACCATCGGCGTCCTGTCTCGCCAGGGTGTCGAAGCCAAGCTTGTTCCGACCCTTGCTCCCGGCAGTGCTACGGCTCAGGTTCGTCAGTTGATTGCTGACGGTGCTGATCTGATTTTAGCGGCCGGGGGTGATGGCACAGTCAATGAGGTTGCCAACGGAATGCTTCATACCAACGTTCCCATGGCGATTCTTCCAGGCGGTACGGCCAATGTGCTCGGTCGCGAACTTGGCTTGCCCATGAACATGGAGCGCGCCGCTCGACTCCTTCCCCAAATGCAAACTCGACGTATCGCTGCGGGTGCATTGCGCTTCAGCACGGATAAACCACGGGCATTTGTCTGTATGGCTGGCGTGGGGCTCGATGCCCACATCGTCTCGCGGCTGAACCTTGATCTCAAAGCTGCTGCCGGTAAGCTGGCTTATTACATTGGCGGGTTCTCGCAAGTACTTCGGACGCTTCCTGAGTTCAGTGTCACCGTCGATGGCGTTGCGCACCAGGCCAGCTTCGCGCTGATTAGCCGCGTTCGAAATTATGGCGGCGACCTCGAAATTGCCCGTGGTGCTTCGCTGCTTTGCAACGATTTTCAGATCGTGCTGTTCCGTGGTCGCCTGGCCATGCAATACATTCCGTACTTGCTGGGAGTTGCCATGAAGCGCGTGCATCATCTGCCTGGTTGTACTGTTCTACGCGGTCACAACGTGAGGTGTCAGACTTCATCCGGCGAGCCCGTCTACGTGCAAGTAGATGGTGAGCTTGCTGGCGCTCTTCCTCTCACTACCGAAATCCTCCCGGATGCCATCACCCTGCTGGTCCCTCCGAGATATCTGGCCCGGGAACAAGCTCTGGCCCAATCCATCCCAGTCTGCGCCTGAACGCAGCGCATGGACAACCTCTCGCACACGCTTACCGGTCTTGCCCTGGCGCGGGCAGGACTGAATCGCCTTGCTCCCGGTGCCACTGCCGTCCTTCTTATCTCAGCCAATGCTCCGGATGGCGATATTGTTGGCTTACTGCAAGGCTCTTTGCACTACTTGGAAGTGCATCGCGGCTATACTCACTCCCTGATTGGCTTGCCGGTAATGGCACTCGCGTCCGTTCTGGTGACGGCAGCTCTGTTTCGACGCCGCTTGCCTTGGCTGCGATTGTGGTTGCTTGCCTGCCTTGGCGTGGGGAGCCATTTGCTGTTGGACTGGACCAACAGTTACGGTATTCGTCTGCTGCTGCCTTTCTCGCCGCGCTGGTTCCATGGCGATTTGAATTATTTGTATGACGGCTTCTTCCTGCTGGCGCTTGCGGCTGTAGCAGCGTGGCCCTTACTCGCAAATCTGGTGAGCGGGGAGATCGGCGAACGAAGATCCAACGGTCGCGGCATCGCGGTGTTGGCGCTGTTGGCCATCGTAGTTTTCGAGTGCGGGCGGATAGTGCTGCACGATCGTGCGGTGGCCCGGCTGCAATCGCGCGTCTACGATGAGCTGGAACCACTTCAAACCGCCGCCATGCCGGATCCATTCAATCCATTTCGCTGGACCGGTATCGTCGAGACTGAACGCAGTTGGCTCAGGCTTCCAATCGAGAACTCAGGCAGTCCGGATCTTCAAGCAGCTGAGGTGTTCTACAAAATCCCGGTTACGCCGGCGCTGGCTGCCGCAAAACAAGAGGAAGCATTTCGCTTCGTTTCGTATTTTGCCCGATTTCCCGTTTGGTCGGTAGTGCCAGTCTCGCTTGAGAACGGGTCTGGATGGCGAGTCGAACTCACTGATCTTCGCTTCGGTACACCCGGATCCGGCTCGTTTGCGAGTGTTGCTTTGGAGAGCGGCAAAGCTCAGGTTCTTGAATCAAGCTTCGGCTGGAGTAACGGCTCTGGTGCCCATTAGTCACGGCTTACGAATCAATCGAATCTCAAACAGCTTGGGCCAGTACTTGCCCGTGACGAAGAGCCGATCGTTCTTCGCATCATAGGCAATTCCGTTCAGCACCTGCTCTGCCGCCTCCGGCCCACTCGCCCTGTCAGATTTCGGCAGCAGACCGCTCAAATCAATCCAGCCCTTGACTCTTCCGCTCGTCGGATCTATGCGTGCAATCCGATCCTCATGCCACACATTCGCAAAGATCTCGCCTTTGACCCACTCCAGCTCGTTCAGGTTCTGTACCGGTTTGCCGTCCGCCGTTACTGTGATGTGCCCAGTCTCAGCGAGTGTGTCTGGATCCCAAAACCGAATCTGCGGCGTTCCATCATCCATCACAATGCGTTTGCCATCCGTCGTCAACGACCAGCCCTGGCCCGGATAGTGAAAAGTCTTTCTCAGGGTGAAGGTGCGTAAGTCATAGACAAAGCCTGTCTCGGTTGTGTAAGTCAATTGAATCAGGCTGTTCTTCCACGCGACAATGCCCTCGCCGAAGTACTGCGGTGGCAACTCCTGCTGTTGCACCACCGTTCCATCCTGCAGTTTTACTTTCCGAACCGAAGACCTGCCCGCCAGTCCGGTTGCCTCGTACAGGTAGCCGTCCAGGTAAAACAAGCCTTCGGTGAACGCTTGAGGGTCATGGACGTAAGTGTTGACCACCTTGTAGCCATCCTCAGGAATCGGGGCCGGATGAAGAGGCTGCGAAGCCCAAAGCAGTAAGGCAGCAACTACTTGGAAGCGCATGGAAAGTAATAATCTGCCGCAGTCAGAAAGGTTCGGGCGTGCGCCGTTACCGTCAGTTCAATCGGGCTCGAATAACCGCCGCCGATTGTAATCACCAGCGGGATCCTTCTCCGCCGAACTTCTGCGATCACCAAATTGTCCCGCCCCGCTATGCCCTCCGGCGATAACGCCAGCCGGCCGAGGCTGTCTGTCTCCAACGCATCCACACCAGCCTGGAAGAAGACTATCTCTGGCTCGAAATCCAAGGCCTCCATCAAGGCCGGCCGAAGCTTCTCCAAATACTCTGCGTCCCTTGTTCCATCGGCCAATGGAATGTCCAAAGTGCTCACTTGTTTTCGCAACGGGAAGTTTTTTTCGCCATGCATTGAGAGAGTAAATACATTCCGGTCATCTGAAAAGATCGACGCCGTTCCGTCGCCTTGGTGTACGTCCAAGTCAATGATGCTCGCTCTACTTAAACCTATTTCGGAACGTACCGTTGCAATAGCAATTGCCAGATCGTTAAACACGCAAAAGCCGGAGCCTTCGGCACGATAGGCGTGGTGTGTTCCACCTGCCAGCGTCCCCCCAAAGCCCGTCCGCACTGCTGACCGCGTGGCACAGAGCGTGCTTCCTACGCTTGCCAATGTGCGCGTCACAAGCTGAGGCGATGCTGGAAAGCCAATTCTTCGCATAGCCGCTGGCGCTAACGTGCCCTGCATAAAGCCATCGACAAATGCAGGGTCATGAATTTTTACAGCGTCATCACGCGTTGCTAACGCTGCGGGCTGAATTTTAAATCGCTCGTCGCCACTTAATGCATCGCGCAGAAGCCGGTACTTAGTAATAGGAAACTTGTGCCCATCCGGAAGTGGAAAATGATACTGGTCGCAATAGAATAGATTCAACAGCTCGCCGGGCAATAACCAGAATAGAGGAGCCGAAATGATGGTGCGTTTCCCGCTGAATGCGACCATTGAGGGGAGGAGCATCACCTTGACGCGCACCGAAACCCTGGAGCAGGATCGTGCAGCCATCAGCAGCTTAAGTGCTGATCATGGATTGAAGTTAGTGGGACGCGATGGAGCTAATCTTATCGACCAGGCTCAGAAGCTGCAGCTGATTCGTAAGATCATGTCACCCTCGCGAACCGTCATTGCTTGTAGCGCAACGCTAAAGGAGCGCGGTCCCGTTGACCCCTGCCTGATCGTCCCTGCTTCATTACCGCTGGAACTGCTGCCCGCCCACAAGACGCTGGCCGTAGGTGGCCAGGTTCTTTCCCTCGGTCGTTCGCCTTATGCACTTTCGAGTTATCTGACCACCGAGTCCTGGCGTAATGTCGGTTTCTGGAATGGCCAGCCTCTGCCGTTGCTGGTGGCTGTACGGGGCGAGTTCCGCTATTTGGTCCGGCCCAAGTCTTACTTCTTCCATTGCAATGGCGTACGTGGCGCTGAGCTCGATCAGCTCTCTCCTATGGAACCCGATGGGCGCGACCTAAAGCTGAACCGTTATATCTGGGCCGACAGCATGGCAGGCGAGCTGACTCTGGTAATCGCCGATTATTGAACTGCTCTTCCGCTGCAACCCAATCCGCTGAAGTACTGCGGCCGAAAAATTTGCGAGCTCTGAGAGTCGAGCGAAAACTTTACGCTGGCCGGATGCCCATTCACCTCTACAACACCCGCGTTGGTTTTCTCCGTCCACTGCACGGCGAGTTGCGTACCACCCTGCGCTAGCCGCTCACCGGTATCTAACAGATGCCAAACCGCCCACAGACCGGTAGTTTGGGAAATGGTGAACTCGGTATCTCCACCGAACTTCACTTTCAAGGCAGCAGACCCGCTGGTGCCCGGCCAGGAAAACGTCTGTGACTTCGATCCCGACCTCAAATCCGTGCTCAAGGTCTGCCCATCTATCTCAAGATTGATGTGCGTCACATCGGGTGCCGGTAGTGCTTGCATCGTAAACTGCAAGTTCGTTTGCTGGCCGTTGCTGTAGAGCGCTTGCGAGAGATGCGCTGCTCGATTGAAGAATCGTAGGAATCCATCAGTGATGTTCAATGTCTGGCCGCTTGCCCGAAGGTAGTCTGAGCCTACCGGCAGAATATATTGCTTCAACTGAGCTTCGTAAAAAACCCACAGCTTGCCATCTTTCGGCTTTAAAAAATCGTCCACCTCCCCAAGTGTCGCGTCAACTTTCGATGCGGGGTTGAAGGGATATTTGTTCAGCATGGGTTGAATGGAGCTGCAGAGGTTGGCAGCTGCGCCATTGACGGGACCCGCGCCTGCTCCCCTCAGCAATGCTGGAACTCGCGCAATCGGATCGCGCAATAAGCTCGCCGTACGCGACAACACAGCCGACCTGGCATCTCCCGGATCGGGCTGAAAGCTTAACGCCAAATTGCTGACCGTGTTCTCAGCCTGGGTTGCATTGCTGTTAGCTGCCGTCACGTTGCCCGGGTCTGCATTACTAATCGGTCCCACTGCTTTCAAAGAAGTGCCAAGCCCAATCAGCGCCTGCATGTAGCTCGCATCCGATGTCCCCACCAGCTTGCTTGCGCAGCCCGGAGGCGTCACAAACTGCACTGGCTGAAACGCCTGATTGGCCGCCTTGGTGTTCTCTGACGCTACACATAAGACTTGTAGTAAAGGTGATTGCGGACTGCTCAGCTTGCTCAACTTATTGGCCGCATCAGGAACACTGTTGTAAGGCACCACTGAGGTCGCCATCAGGTACTCCTGCCAGGTCTTTACCAGATCTTTTCCGTAGCGAGTTGAAAGGTCCTGCTTCAACACCTGCCGGTCCTGGTTTGCATTGATAGGCTCACCCAACACCCATTCTTCACCGCCAAAGGAACGCTTTGGGTCGTCGAGTAACCTGGCAAAGATCCCCGCGCTACCTGCCGTGAACGCCGGGTCCACCCGATATTTATTGATCACTGTTTCCGATGAACCTGGATAATCCGCGTTAAAGATAATTGGTTTCTGCCCGCGCGCCGCTTCGGCCAGCAGCACGTGATAGATGCGCTCCTCCTGCTTGAAGCGCTTCAGAAATGTACGTGCGTTCTCGACGGCTACCTCGTTTGGCTTGGCATATTGCGGATATGGGTTTTCAGTCGGCAGCTCATCCGCATAGAACTCGAAGTTACCTCGCGCCAGATCCTGCCGCGCAGTGTCAACCGTGCCATCTTTCGGCCAGTGAAGCAGCAGAGTCGGTGACAGAAAATCGACGGTACTCTTTTCATGATGATTGGTGGTGATCAAGTACGCTTTCAGAGCGTTGTACAAGTAGCCGTAACCCTGGGCTTCCTGCGCTTCGGGCTTGTCGCAGATGGCCACCAGCGTCTCCTGTGTTGGTGCCAGAAGCAGCTTGCGAAAGAGTGCGTAGTAGGTGGTGCGAAGCGGCTGGCGAATCTTGGGCCCAGCGTACAGCCATGCCCCGAGTTCCATCGGCACACCTTCGCGATCGTACTGCTTAAGCAAATCCAGAGTGCCGCGCACACGCGTTAACTTCTGTAATGAGTCGAGCGGAGCAAGCTGTCCGCCCGCGAGACTTGTCTGCGGAACCGCCTGGGCCGCCTCCACCGCGTCGCGAACCAATGCCCGGTTATTCACATAAGAGATCGTCCACCAGCAGCACATGCCTAAAGCGCAGACACCGGCCGTAGCCAACACCAGGCGGCGGGCCAGGTTCACTTTCACGTTGCTCTGCGCAATTGTCGTTGCCAGGCGGTCTTGCAGAATCAGAGTCGAAAATAGATGGCCGAGGAACACCCACTGAGGCACTTTGCGCGAGCCTACGTGCGAGCCCTGCTGCTGTACCAGACCGGGGTGATGAGTGCGGGAATCGAACACCCGCGTGGCGTTATCGTCTAACAGATCCTCCTGCAAAGAAGGCGTGTGGACCTGCGCCGCTGGCGAAAGATCAGTCACCGTGATGGGCCGGACACCAGTGAAGTAGAAGCCGCGCAAAAAAGGAGTTGTCCCCAGCTGGCTCGGACGGCACAGATCCACCAGAAACTGCACTAGCAGCGGCCGCAGCTTTGAAAACTCGCGCGCAAATTCGTAGATGTTTGGAAGCTTGCCCCCTTCGTGCTCGCGCGCCAGCATAGCCGGACGCCGGTCGCACAGTTCGTAATAAAGATCTTGGAAAGCGTTGTTCAACCGGCGCGTCTGCTCTTCTGCGTAAACGCCCTGGCGAACTGCAGAGGCGATGGATAGCGTCTTACCGAAGATCTCGTTCGCTTCCGCCTCTGTCAGGTTCTCGACGAAGTCGCGGAAATACGGAATGCGGTCGGCTTTTGTGAAGACAACATAGACCGGAAAACTAGCCCCGACTTCGGCTGAAAGCTCAGTGAGTATCGACTGAAAATGACGCGCTTTAAGGGCCAGAGCCTCCGCTCCGCCGCTTTGCAGAAATGTTTCTGTGTCTACAGTAA
>CAXTWQ010000010.1:55017-55815 GCA_964248065.1 uncultured Bryobacteraceae bacterium
GTAAAGACAACCGAACGAGCCGGCGGGTTCTTCGCTGATAAAACTGAATTCAAACGGATAGGCAGGAACTTCTTGAATAACTTCCTCCGTGATCCGGCATCATTGACCGTGGAGCCGGCGGGATCAATAAACAGGCTATCGTTCGAGAACCAGACATTCAGGACGCGTGTCGGCGTTACAGTGAAATCGAGATAGGCAGCCCCGGCCAGAAGCTCGGGCTCCATGCCTGACTTGGCAATAATGCTTGTTTTGGCCGAAGCCGTGTCGCCCAGCAAGAACACGGTCGGCATGCTGTTCAGGTGCTTGATGCCGCGCGCTGCTTTCATGCGCTTGGCCGCTTCGTTGAAGTTGTAATTAATCTCAGCAGCCGCACTGTCCGAACCGTCCGGCTTTGCCCTTGGCCGCAGCAGCAGATAACCGATGAAGCCGGTAATGCCGATCAGCCAAAGCCCAGCACGCAGGTAGTAGAGCACCGGTGGCTGCAGATGCATCCAGGTGCCCAGCTTCCAGGTAAGAGCAAGCCAGACAATCAGAAGGATCAGTGCAATGTAGGTAGGGCGGGATAACCTCATTTCGGACTCTAGGACCGCATCCCTGCTGCAATGTGCTGTAGCACCCCGGCTGACGAGTTCAAAAGAAGCTTGTAGATTACAAACAGCATCAACGCAAGTGCCGCAAGCCCGACGGCGCTGAATCGAAGCACGGGCATCCACCGATCTCGCGCAACCACTGCCGTCTCAACTGGGAGTGCTTTCGGCGGAACCATCCCGTGCCTGATGCGCCTGATCTTCTCTTCAA
>CAXTWQ010000010.1:55825-82048 GCA_964248065.1 uncultured Bryobacteraceae bacterium
TCTTCAATCTGGCCCAGGATTGATTGAATCTCCGCCGTTCCGCTGCTGGCGCTGTAGCGGCCCCGAAACCCCAGCAGTAAACAAAGTTGGTGCAGTTCCAGCAGATCGGCCAACGGCGGTGAATCCTGTTTGCCAAGTAGCCGTTCAACGTTGCGAAAGAAAATTTCGCCAGCCACATGCACGCCAAACAGCTCTTCCTGTAGCGGCTTCCGAGGCCAATCCAGAAACAACGGATTCTGTGAGTTCAAGATGGATTCATCCAGAAACGCAACAACAGCGAAGGTTCCCACCTTAACGTCTTCCAGAACATAACCGCGCCGCAGACCTTCGGCTTCCGCCGCCCTTAACGCGTTGCGTACCTGACTGCGAAACACTTCCGGGTCCCCAATACGTTGCCGATTGGCACGCAGGCGGACAACTACCGTCACTACTTCCTGAAAAACCAGAGCAAGATTGTCAGATCTCCGAAGCGCTTCCGGTTCGGAAGAGAGGAGCGCGCCGGCTCCGGGCGAAACAGGTTGAATTGCCATGAGGGACAGAAGCTTACGTTTCCAGTAACACGAGTAGTTCCAACTCCGGCTGCGGAATCTCACCCGGGACGTAAATGCCAACTCGTCGTGTATCCAGAAGATGATCCCAGCAGGGACCGCTACGATTTACCGTGAAGTATTGATTACGGATGCGCGGCGACAGGGCCGAAGGTGGGGTCGAGACGTGAGTCAAGCGCAGGCCCGGTAAAGCGCGCTTCACTAACTCAGGCACAAATTTTGACGAGCAGAATTTCACTAGCGCCGGGGTAGCAGTAATCAGTTCAGCCTCGCCGCTTTCTGCCGCAATCGAGAAAAACCATTTCGTGTTTCCGAATATTCGCGTATCGGAAAGGTCTGCCTCCCAGTAGTAACGGTCTGTCTGTTCGAGCTTGATCGTCAGACAGTTTGTGGGCAGCACAAGTTCCAGGTGCTCGCGAATGTGCAGGTCCAAGCCTTCAAAACAGGACTGCAGGTCCCAGTGGTCGTAGACCGGTAGATTCGCCGCTGAAGACTCCAGGCTGAAAGTGCAAAGCGCGCCCGCAAGCCGCAGCAGTTCCGTAAAAAGCTCATCCGGGTGACCTTGCTTTGAGTAATACAGATGGCGCAGTGTCGCAAGGGCACTGTCGATTGCATGCAGGAACCAAAAGGAGGAGATCTGCTGTGCCGACATGCCACTTGCCTGCCTGTCGAAGCCGCGTGTTGAGCCTGTGAACGCAAGATTTTTCTGCGTCAGAATTTCCAGCAAACGCCGCGTCATCTCAAGCAGCGCCGGGCTTGCACCGAACCGAATCACCGGAGGAACAAACTTCTCATCGAAGACAAAATGTCCTGCGCCATCCCGCCGTATGCGTGCGATCGGCAGTATCTGGTAGCCGTTCTTGTCTTCGTTATCGAACAGGAACCGGATGTTCTTGCGACCAAAACGTACCGCTTTTTCATCGCCGCCCAGGATCTCATCGGCGATCACCTGCTCTTCGGCAATGAAGCGCGAGGAGGTGCGCGCATCCTGATTGAATGATGTGTTGCCGCCTCTGGCACTTCGGCTTGGCACGGCTAGGTATGCAACCAGCGTGTCAGCAGTGGGAGGAAAAATGCTTTCAACGGGCCGGGGCTCAGGCAATGAATCGGGCGACGGCATGTCGAACGTCAAGCCGTCCTCAAAAACTCCGCGCGCGTGCGACAACA
Source organism: uncultured Bryobacteraceae bacterium (assembly GCA_964248065.1). Classification (GTDB taxonomy): domain Bacteria; phylum Acidobacteriota; class Terriglobia; order Bryobacterales; family Bryobacteraceae; genus Bog-105. Next base: position 57,541 of record CAXTWQ010000010.1, read on the forward strand.
GCAGCGTTCCATTGCGCAGAGCTTCGGTGCTCAGCTGGTACCCGAGAAACCCAAAGGGCGCAAACCATAACGAGGCAGCGCTGAAATGGATGGTGTCTTCAAAGTACCGGCTCTGTGCCTGAAAGTGATGCGGCCCCAGGTACATGCCTTCGGCCCACACAATTCGCGATAAATTCCTCACCATTAGGGCTAATCCGATTCTTTATCATAGAGGCAACCGGTCAGGCCGGCCCAACATTCGGGAGAGATGGCGGCAGATGAACACAACGGAATTTCTAGGGGGAAAGTACCAGGGCGCAGAACAGATCCTGCCCGGAGTCATCCAGACCTATCGCGCATCAGAGACACTGACGGGCCGCTCCGTCTTCGTTCACCGCGTCTCCAGTACAGACGACCTGACCCAGCAACTCGTCCTTTATCGCCTGCTCTCCGCAGCGCTCGTGCGATCTCCGGCCGTGCGCAGTATGGTGCTCGATATGCGCGACGAAAAGAGTGACTGGTTCGTTGTCACCGACACGTCGCCGCAATGCCTGCTACTGCGGGAGTGGCTGCAATTTGAGCTGGATAACGCCTCCAAGCCACAGGAATCGGAGAAGTCCCTGAACGGCTTGCCGTTAACTGCAGCCAATTCGCCAAATCTGGTCACGCAAGATGTACCACCCATAGTGTCTGACGAGCCAGGCGAGTTTACCCGTTTCTTTCGTGGCGGAGTGCCGCCAGTTGCTCCGAAAGGTTCAAGCGGTGATGCGCCTGAGAGACGCCAAACAGATCGTCCCTTGAGAACCGGCGTACAGCGCCCGAATACTCCCATGCCGTTCGTGCCTCCAGGGACGCCCAAGGCCGGCGATCCGGGCGAGTTCACCAAGCTGTTTAACAAAGGAGGCAGCACGAGCGCAAACCCTGGTTCCGAAGGAAGAGGGTTGGAGCCTTCGAGCGCGGCTCGCGACCTTGACGATATCTTCGGACCCAGGTCTGGTTCCAAGATGCCGCCGACCCCCGTGCCGCCCGCGCCCGGCGAAGACACCCGTAGCTTCGGAAAGGAAAGCGTACCCCCGCCCATCCGGTCGCAAACTGGTTTAGGAGAACGTGCCCGAACAGATTTCGATGACCCTCTAGCCGGTACCGCGCCGCTTCCTCCTTCCCCTCCGAGTGCTCCGCCGTCAGGTGCTCCGCCGTCCGGTGCTCCTATGTCCGCAGGTCCGAGCGAATACACGCGCGTCGTCTCGGGCGGGATGCCGACTGCCGGCCCGGGCTCTCCGGCGGGTGCCGGACAGCCGCAAGTGCCTTCCGCTTCGGGCGGCGGAATAAACATGGCCCTGCCCAGCGTAAGCTCCGTGATGATGCCACATGTTGCCACTCCGGTTATGCCACATGTACCGGGCATTACGACTCCGGTCATCCCTCAGCCCTCTATGCTCGTCCCGCCTGTCTCCGCTGCTGCTCCGACGGCAGTTGCTGCCGTGCCCGCTGCGAACGCTCCAGCGATGAACACGAAGCTCATTGTTTTTTTGGCAGTCCTGGGCGTGCTTGCCGTTTTGCTTATCCTACTGGTTGTTCTCGCTCTCAGAAAATGAATCTTAAACACCTCCTTACGGGCTTTCTTCTCATTGGTTGCATTGGGTTGTGCCAAGAGCCGCCGCCTGCCCCAGTCGCGCATACTGATTTCTCTGGCCGATGGCGTATGCAGAAAGAGAAGAGCGATTTCGCAAGATTCAAAATGCCGGATATTGTGGTGCGTATCATCGACCAGCGTGGTGACACCATGAACGTGCATACCGTGCAGACCACCGGAGAACGCACGTCCACAATTGACGCTACATACCTGACTGATGGCTCGCCCTGCAAAAACGTAATTAACAATCGTGACGCTAGCAGCAAAGCCTTCTGGGATGGTCCTGTTCTCGTCATTAACACCGATATGAAAACTTCCAAGAATCAGGACGAGCAGATCGAGGACCGGTACGAGTTATCTAGCGACGGGCAGACCCTTACAATGACAAGCCACGTGGTCACCGAAAAGGGTGACGTCACCATGCATATGGTGTGCAATCGTGAAAAGGTGGGTGGCTAGAGCTTTATCACTATGAAGGTGATGACAATGGCCGAGCAAAGCTACGCACTTCTGCTTGCCGCTTGTTGCCCTTGCTGCTCCAGAGGCGCAGAACATTCATGATCACGCTGCCGCTCGCTTGACGACACCTTAAGCGAGCAGGCTCCGTCCGTAGGGATCTGAAATTCCTCCAAGGAACTTCGACGGCTCTTCGTTCGTAGTGGCTGGTTATGAATACGTCAAAGGTTTGGCTTGTGTCGATGATCATTCTAGGCGTAACTGCTGCTTCGGGCCAACAAACAAGCCCGCGTAATGGATCTATCATCGAGGAAAAAGCGTGTTTGTTCGGACCTTACGAACAACAATCGAAGTTCACCAGGAGGTTTTACTCCAAAGATGACTATGACTCTGCCCGGTCGAACCCTCGAACTGAGTGTTCAAGAATTATATACAGCAGTGACGGCCTCCAAGTCGTTGGGTTTTTAGTCCGGCCCCGTAATCACTCATCTAAGCGATTTCCCGTCATCATTTTCAATCGCGGCGGATTCTTAGATATAGGCAAGATCGAGCCCTTCAATCACGTCGACTTTACTCGGCTTGCAGAAGAGGGATTTGTCGTATTGGCTTCTCAATATCGCGGGAACGATGCCGGCGAGGGACATGAGGAACTTGGAGGTGCAGATCTAGATGACGTATCTAATCTGCTGGAAACCGCGAGGTCATTGCCTTACGCCGACACCACAAATGTCTTCATGTACGGGGTCTCACGAGGTGGCATGATGACATTTTTGGAGATGAAACGAAATTTCCCGATCAATGCGGCCGCTGTCGTCGGTGCCGTCTATGACGTGGCGGCATTTGGAGAAAGAGCTCCAGGCGTGTTGGCCGAAGCCGTCAAGCTTATTCCTGCCTATGAGCGAAAGGGTCTTAGCGCGTTGCAAGAGCGATCCGTGATGAATTGGCCTGATGCCCTTAACCGTCCGCTACTGATGATCCATGGCTCTGACGACGAGGAGGTACCGGCAGCCGAGGCACTGACGTTCGCAGCGAAGTTCTCAACACTAAAGAGACCTTACGAGATTGTGGTCTATGCGGGCGACGTTCATGAGGTCGCGATGAACAGGCGCGAGAGAGATTCGCTGATTGCGACTTGGTTTAAACACTATCTTCACTAGATGCATCCAGCCCGATGGCGGAGAGGAAGGGTTCTCGAAATTAGAGGCAATGCCTGATCTCTTGAGCTGAGCGACGCCGCTTACCCGCTTGACTTCGGTGGTTGCCTGCACAGTAATTCAGACCCAAACTAGCAGCACGGGTATCCATTAATACCTTGGCCGCTCGGCCCGGCACAATCGCCCCTTGGAAAATACCCTAACTGATGGTGATTTACAGCAGGTAGTGGTGACGTAGTTTGGCAAATGTTAGCTGTAAGACTTGCAAGGCGAGTTATCGTCTGAATGCGATTACTACGAAGCGGGCCATAATGCACCAACTTGGCTCTCACGGCGAGCAGCCAGCTGACCTTAAATGTGAACGGAACATGTTCGGCTCAGCCTAGGTAAAAGCGCGTTTGACCGCTGTTTAAAGGCGTCCGGTAGCACGATAGAAATTCTCGATGTAGCGCCCATCAATATCGGTGAATCCGTATTGCTTCGCCGCGTCTCCCACGAAGATCAGTTGCCCTGACCTTGCAAGCACATTCGGATCGGACGCCAGCGCTACAACGGCCCGGCCTGTGTATTCGGGTGATTCAGCCAGATCGTACCGGTACAGCTTTTTAAGCTCTTGGTCCTGCATGTGGACCTGCACGCGCTCGGTTTTCATAAATCCAGGTAGCAGACCCACCAATGCAATTCCGGCTTTACGCGCATCGGGAGCGAGACTCACCACCATCCGATTCAGGGCATAGTGCGGAAGGTGCTCCCATAGATCCCACTGCAAGTTGCCGCTCAGCTTGTCCGGTTCAAGCATTGGGTTCGCTAATGGCGGCGATTAGCCCAGATTGTTGCTCTGACATTAACCGCCCAGCCTGGCGCGCAGCCATCCAGAACGCCTGCGGTCCAGCGCCCATAAAGTCGTCCCAGAGTTCGCACGGTAACTTCCAGAAGGGTTGCTTCCATACCGGATCGACGAACCGCTCGTTACCGCCCCATACAGCGCAAACGAGAATGTCCAGGCGGCCGTGCTCGGTCTGCACGCGGTCAAAAAGGAGTTCGGTCTGTGCCGCGTCAGTCTGGTCGACTCGCACCGGTATGCCAACCCCACCACGACGCGTGACCTCCTCCGCAGTCTCTTCTATCGTTCCTGCGATTCCATCAACAGGCGGCGGACCACCACGAGTGGAACGGCCAGTTACGTAAACAGTAGCGGCCTGCTCACCGAGCGCCAGGGCAATGCCACGTCCGCATCCTCGGCCAGCTCCGGCAACCACTGCGATCTTGCCTTTCAGCCTTTCAAACATCGGCCCACTATAGTTTCCGCCGGTAACGAGTCAAAGCGAAACTACCTCGTCTGTTTCACGGGAGCGCTGCTGCTCACCCGCTTGACTCCTGCTGGTCCGCCGCCGCAGATAATTCAAAGCCCAGCTCGCAGCATGGTATCCGCACATGCCGTGAACTGCTCCTCCTGGCGGCGTCGACGAAGAGCAGAGATAAACCCCGGGCAGAGGCGTCCGATACTGCGAGATGGTTGGCCTCAAGATGAACTGCTCCAGATCAGCGGCGCCGCCATTAATATCACCGCCCACCAAGTTGCCATTCCAGCCCTGCATTTGGGCGGTATTCATCACGGACTTCGCTAGAACTACGTCCTGAAAACCCGGAGCGAAGCGTTCGATCTGCCCTTCAATCTCGGCCAGGCGAGAACCGGTCCAGCCATTTGGAACATGGCAGTAAGCCCAGGCTGTATGCTGGCCGGCCGGAGCGCGGCTGCGATCAAATAGACTCTGCTGGGCAAGCAAAACGAAGGGCCGGACCGAGGGAACTGGGCTGAAGGCGGCGCGCTCAGAGGCGGCAATCTCTTCCAGCGTTCCGCCTAAATGAACGGTGCCGGTGCGCAAACATTCCCGGTTCTGCCACGGAATCGGTTCCCGCAGTGCCCAGTCGACCTTGAATACTCCCGGCCCATACCGATATCTGCTTAATGCGCTCCCATACCAAGCGGGCAGCCGATCGCGAGCAATATGCAAGAACTGCCGGGGGGTGACATCGCACAGCACCAGATCAGGAGTACCCAGCGACCCAAGCGCTTCCACTGGAGCATTTGTTGTGATGCGGCCGCCCAGCGATCGCAGATAGCTCCCAAGCGCATTGGCAATGGACTGCGAACCGCCTTGCGCCATGGGCCAACCAACTGCATGTCCGGACCCGCCCAGCATCATGCCAAAGGCCGAACTCATTGGCTGCTCCATACGCAGAAACGAGTGACCCGCGCAACCGGCGAATAGCGCCCGCGCCTCTTCAGTCTTGAACAGAGTTCGGGCAAGCAGAGCCGCTGGCTGCACTGCGCGAATACCAAAACCAGCCATTCGCAGCGGGTGGCGCGGAATCGCTGGCTGGGGTTTAAGAACGTCGTCAAGCAGAGCGTGCCAATGCCTGATCATCGGTTCAAACAGGGCAGTGTAGGCCGCGCGGTCTACTCCCAAAGAAGCGGCCGTTGTCTTCAGATCATGTTCCAGAATGACTGCGCGTCCACCATCGAGTGGATGAGCCAAGGCAGCGGGGGGCATGACCCAGCGCAAGCCATGCTCACTCAGCGGCAACCTCCGAAAGAACGGAGACGCCATGGCCATGGGATGAATGGCTGACCCAAGATCGTGCGTGAAACCCGGCAGAGTCAACTGGCCCGAGCGCGTACCGCCTCCAATCTCTGTAGCAGCCTCACGCACCTCTACCTCGACCCCGTGCAGCGCTAGTTGAATCGCTGCAGCCAAACCGTTAGGGCCACTTCCTATGACAACGGCTGAATGCATGTGCCGATTGGACGCCGGAACGGAAAAAACGAAACGGGATTCTTCGCGCCCGGCGTACTAGCCATCGTCGATCCCGCCCTGGTGTACATCGCTTTGGTGTACATCAAGGTGTGCACCAATGAGTACGGTGCGTGCTTGCAAAATACTTCCTGGTACATCCTTGCTGCCTTCGCTGAGATCTGCGGCTGCTTCTCGTTCTGGGCCTACCTGCGTCTGGGGAAAAGCTGGCTCTGGATGGTTCCCGGCTCATTCGCACTCCTGCTTTTCGCAATCACCCTGACGCGCATCGACTCCAGTCTGGCCGGTCGAGCTTACGCTGCGTATGGCGGAATCTATATTTGTTGCTCGCTGCTTTGGCTATGGAGTGTCGAAAGAACCCCGCCAGATCGTTGGGATCTGCTGGGCGCCGCGATTTGTTTGGTGGGTGCAGCCACTATCATTTTTGCGCCCCATCCTCATGGCTAGTACCTGGATCGGGCGTAGCAACACGGTAGAGCGACTGAGTCGAAAGCATGCTGGCAACCTGCCATGACAACAGGCAACAGGGGAGCGTAAGCGGAAGCATTCTCGCCGTCCCAGTAAGCTCTGCCGCCATCGCCGCTGCCATAAACGGCGCATGAGTGACGGAGGCGAGCAGGCATCCTATCCCCAAAACCGAATACAATGGCGTGGCCGACTGGCTGGCAAACGATGGGTGCAGCGCGTGGCCGCAAAGCAGCCCAAGAACACTGCCCGCAAACACGGTAGGCGTAAAAACTCCTCCTACCACTCCTGCGCCTACGCAGGCTGTTGTCGCGCATAGCCGTAGCAGCAGAATCGCTCCGGCCAGTCCGATCGTAAGCTTGCCCCCGAGAGTTTCAAGAATGGCGCTGTCTCCATTGCCCCACACCTCCGGTTGCAAACAGGACAGCAGTCCGACTGTGGCACCACTCCAAACTACCGCTAATGGAACCTGCTTGAAGTCATTCGCGCCCTTGGTGATCCAAAGGTAAAGCGGGCCCGCAAGTCCGGCGACCGCCGCTGTGATGATTGCCCGAAAGACTTCTTGCAAGTCGAGAGAGGTAGAGACCACCGCCTTAAATAACGGTGTACTTCCTTCGAACAAGCTGCTCAGTAAAGCTCCCGCGACCGATGCGACCAGCAGTACAGGAAGTTCGGTCAGCGCCGTCCAGCTCAGCACTTGCATGCCGAGCACGATCTCAAGTCCAAAGAAGGCTCCAGCAATTGGAGCTCTGTAGACAGCCGCAGCCGCAGCCGCTGCCCCGCATGCAACCAGTCTCTGTGGCGATAACGCCCGCACCGCAACTCTCTGCCCGAAGAGCGAAACCGACGAAGCAGCAAACTGAATCATTGAACCTTCTCTTCCAATAGCCGCACCGCTTGAGATGGAAAATCCGGACGCTATCGCCTTCCACGCTGCGGGTGCAAAAGGAACCCATCCTCCCTTGGACTGGACCGCTTCAACGTAATCTAGGAAGCCCTTAGAGCCTGCATGCCTTGCCGCCGATTTTGCGACGAGTGTGGCTAATACGGCGCCAATGATCGGCGTTACGGCTCTCCGCCACAGAGGCATATGTACTGCGGCTTGTGCCAGCAAGCCTCCCTGTCCAGTAATCAGCCACTGCAAAATGCGCAGGCCGAACCTGAACGCAACACACACCAGTCCCGAGAGCATTCCTACTAGGGTGGCGAGAAGGAGAGATCGCGCTACAATCGACCTGTCAATGCGGCGCAGTCTAGCGATCATCGTTGCCATACTCTTTGGAGCATGGCTGATCGTACCTGCCTTTGCTGAATCTTCAGCGCGCGTGCTGCCAGCTTGCTGCCAGAAAGCAGGCCGCCATCACTGCGCGGTCGCTTCCAGAAGCTCAAGCGAAGCCGGCCCGGCTCTGGCAAATAATCAAGTTTGCCCCTACGTTCCACACGCTGCGACGGCGGTGAGTCAAGCCTCATTCCTTCAATCTGTTGGCTGGTCGGATTGGATTCTCCGGGCAATACTCCTCGTCATTGCTCTCGCACGAACGTGCACCCTCTCCCTCTCCTTTTTTCTATCTCAATACAAGCGCGGACCACCTGCGTTCGTCGTCTCCTCCCAAACCCTGGCTGCTTAATTAATACGGTTCACCTGGGGCAGTCCTGCCCGCATTGAATCGCCATTGCTGTGTATTTCGAGAAGGAATTGACCGATGAAGAGATGTGTTTGTGCAGTCGCTGCAATTTGTTTTTTCGCTGTTTCAGCGAGTGCCGTCATACTGAGTTCCGTCAGCGGGGTTGTTCACGACCCTGACCACCGTCCGGTGCCGAATGCCCGCGTCGCGCTGCAATCCACCAGCTCAGATTTTTCGCAAACGCTGGCTACAGGCCCGGATGGCACGTTCCAGACCCTGACAGTGCCCATCGGCGAGTACCGAATTACGGTCAGTCAGAACGGCTTCCAATCGGTGGCACAGCAGGTGGTCGTCTCTTCGCGGCAAACGGAGAACCTGCACTTTCAACTAGCGCTCGGTGCCTCCAAAGAGGTCGTCAATGTGGAAGACAAAGCGCTTGCGGCAAATCCCGAATCCATGACGCCGACCACCATCATCAGCCGCGAGGAGATTCGGGACACGCCCGGTGCTGACCTTTCTAACAGCATGAACATGATCACCGACTACGTTCCGGGTGCATGGATGACTCACGATCAGCTGCATGTCCGAGGCGGGCATCAGGTCACATGGGCCATCGACGGCGTGCCCATACCCAACACAAACATTGCCAGCAATGTCGGCCCGCAGATCGACCCAAAAGATATCGACTATCTGGAAGCCGAACGCGGCGGCTACTCCTCGGTCTATGGCGACCGCACCTACGGGCTGTTCAACGTAGTCCCGCGAACTGGCTTCGAACGAAACAGCGAGGGCGAGTTTTACTCGACTTACGGGTCGTTCAATCAAACCAACGATCAAGTCAACTTCGGTAGCCACACCGAGAAGTTTGCTTATTTCACGAGCCTGACCGGTAATCGTAGCGACTATGGGCTTTCCACTCCAGGCCCGGATGTTCTGCACGATCGCGCTTGGGGACTGGGCGGCATGGCGAGCTTTATTTACAACCAGAGCCCCGCTAACCAGTTCCGGTTCGTCACCACCTTACGAAGAGACGACTATCAAATTCCGAACGATCCCGACACGCAAGCCTCAGGCATTCGCGACGTGGAACGCGAACGCGACGCAACGGTCACCTTCTCCTGGATTCATACGCTCGCACCCGGCACTCTGCTCACCGTCTCGCCCTTCTATCACTTCAATCGCGCCAATTACGACGGCGACCCGAGCGACACTCCCATCAGCACCACGCAGCATCGCGATTCGCAGTATGCCGGTGCGCAGGCAACGGTCTCGGCTAATGTCCGCAGGCACAACCTCATTGCCGGTGTTTACGGTTTCGGGCAGCACGACTCCGAGTTTGTTGGACTGCTGGCCAATGACGGGTCTGGCGCCGCTGTCCGGCAGACTGATTTGTCGACCGGTCAGCTGGAGTCGCTCTTTGTTGAAGATCAGTACAAAGCATTGCCCTGGCTGACGCTGATCGGTGGCGCGCGCCTCACGCATTTTGCAGGCTCGTTGTCAGAAAATGCAGCCGATCCGCGACTAGGCGGTTCAGTGCGCATCCCACGGCTGAACTGGGTCCTGCGAGGCTTTTGGGGCGAGTATTACCAAGCCCCGCCACTCTCTACCGTCAGTGGGCCGCTGCTCGATTTTGCTGTAACGCAGGGCTTAGGATTCGTCCCTCTGCGCGGTGAACGTGACCAGGAGCATCAGTTCGGTCTAGCCATTCCCCTGCGCGGTTGGTCGGTTGACGTGAACAACTATCATCAACGCGCCCACAACTATTTCGATCACAATGCCATCGGAAACTCTAACGTATTCTTTCCCCTCACGGTCGATCACGCGCGCCTGTATGGATGGGAAGTGACGGTGCGTTCTCCGCGGCTCTTCCATCGGGGCGAAGTCTACCTTGCTTACGCCTACGCACATGCGGAAGGAGCCGGCGCTGTCTCAGGAGGTTTGACCGATTTCGGACCCCCAGCCAGCGGCTACTTCCTGCTCGATCATGATCAGCGGCATACTCTCCACACGGGTTTCAACTTCAGCCTGCCGCATCAGGTTACCGCCAGTAGTAACGTCTACTACGGCTCCGGATTCACTGACGGCTCTCTGGACTACCCAGGCCATTTGCCCTGCCACACAACTTTTGATTTTGCAGTTGGGAAGTCTTTTGCCGAACGCTTTACCGTTTCTCTCACGGCCTTGAACGTCGCCAACAGACGCTTTCTTCTGGATAACAGCACTACATTTGGCGGTACGCATTATGCTGATCCTCGACAGATCTATGCGCAAATCCGCTACCGCTTCCATTACTGACCGCATTGGAATATCGGGACCGGGACACTCCATTTTTGCTGCCTGGCCGGTTTTCCAGATTATTAGCTGCCGGATTGGCATCGATGTCTGTTTTGTCTGTCAGCGTTTTACGGCAGAGGGAAAGTAAGCAGACATCTCGAAATCAACCAGCATGTTCCAGAAGGTGCTTGCGTAAAATGTCTAGTGCACCTTGCGCGGCCATGGTGCGGGTGCGGTATCGGTCGCCACCGTAGCGGACTCGCACGACCTTTGTCGGATGCGGACCGGCGAGTCCAATGTATACCGTTCCAATCGGGTCAAAGTCAGTGCCACCCGTTGGCCCGGCAAAGCCCGTAACCGAAAGAGCATAAGTCGCGTGGCTCTTCGCCCGAGCGCCTTCCGCCATAGCCGCGGCCACTGGTTCGCTCACCGCCGTGTGCCGCTCAATCAAAGCCGCAGGAACGTTCAGAATCGCTGTCTTTTGCTCCTCGGTGTAAGTCACATAACCGGCCTGAAAGTAATCAGAGCAGCCGGGCTGATCAGTCAAGCGCGCCGCCAGCAGACCACCCGTGCAGCTCTCAGCTACCGCAACCGTTCCGTGTGACTTGCGGAGTAATCGGCCCACCACCATGTCCAGCGATTCGTTCGCGTCCTCGGTATAAGCACGATCGCCCAGGATTTCAGCGATCGGATTGCCAACCTCGCGCAGTAGATCCTCCACTTCGTCAACTGTCTCACCCGTTGCTCTCAGATGAACAAAAAGATCCCCTGGCGAGGACAGCACCGTAGTCACCGGGTTGCTGTACCTGGAGTAAACAGGGGCAATCAGGGTGTCGAGATCCGACTCCCCAATACCTGTCACGCGGAAGCTGCGAACCCGGATAGTCTGCGGAGGAACAATATGCCGGAGTTTCGGAACCAGTTGCTCAATCAGCATCGGCTTCAGTTCGCGCGGCGGCCCGGGGAGCAGAGCCACCGCGCCGTGATCGGTCGAGATAAATTGCCCAGGAGCGGTGCCATTTGGATTCGGCAGCACTTCCGCGCCTTCCAATAAGTAAGCCTGCCGCAGATTGTTCTTCGCCATAGGCCTGTTAATCTGGCGGAATCGTTGAATCAGAACCGATTCCTGCTCGAGCGAGAGGCTTAGCTTCCGGTGAAGCGCAGCGGCTGCCGCGTCGCGTGTGACGTCATCTTCGGTCGGCCCGAGTCCGCCGATCAATACAACTATGTTGGAACGTTCAATCGCCCGCTCAATGGCTTCCGTCAGGCGCAAACGATCGTCGCCGATAACCTGCTTGCGCGTGACTTCGACCCCGAGAAGATTTAACTGCTCGGTGACCAAAAGCGAATTGGTATCAACACGCTCCGGAGTAAGCAGTTCAGTCCCGATGGCAATAATCTCGGCAGTCTTCATCGAAACAAGGCACGTCCGGCGATTCCGGTCTTTACGCGAAATAAGGCACTTTGTGTCGACAAGATCAGCGACTTTGTTGGAGTAAACGCAAGTCCTACGATGCCTGGCCCGGAAAGGAACTGTTCGGGTCGGCCATCCTGATCAATGCGAATGATGCCGCGGCGGCCCGCTAACGAAGCGGCCACATACAGGCGCCCTTCCGCATCGAAGGCCAAACCCTGCGGACGGCCAAGACCCCGGAAGAAGATATCCACCTCGCCAGCTTTGTTAACGCGGTGGACCGAATCAAAGCTCGATGTTGTCGGACCCGTTACGTACAAGTCATCGTTGGGACCGAACGCTAGATGATACGCAGCAATTGACGGTTCCAGAGTGGCAAAGACATAAATTTGACGCGATCGGCTGATCTTAAAAATTGTGCCGCTACGGTCGCCTACATAGAGGTTCTCTTCCGAGTCGAAGGCGATCCCGGTAGCTACGCCCATGCCCTCGACAAATACTGACATCTGGCCAGTGGGGGTGATCTGGTACACCATGCCTTCATAGCGGCTGGAAGCATACAGTAGACCTTCAGAGTCGAAGGCGAGTCCAGTGGGATTCATCAGATCGGTTACAAAAGGCCGCGAGTTGCCGTCGCGATCGATTCGATAGATGGAAACTGGACTTTTCTGCCCGCGAGAGCCGCTGAACGTGCTGTAAACGTTCCCCTCGCGATCAACCGCTGGGTTCGCCACCGGATGAAGGCTATCGGCAATCTGCAAACCGACCTGAGTCTGGTGACCCACGCTCTCAAGCGAGCCGGATTCGACAATGACTTCGCCCAGAACTGCCGTATCCGGGATACGAGCGATGATGTAGGAGTCGCCCGCCACAATCAATCGCGCTTGCTGATCTCCTAAGCGAACTGTAGGCCGACCAGCGGAAGCCAGATGTTGCCCCCGAATGTACAGCTCACCGCCTGTGATCACTGCCGCCGGTTCCAGTGTCGCGATCGTGGGCCGCTTACTTGCTTCGCCAGCCAGAACTTTTTTGCTTCCCATAGTCAATAAACTTTTAATGTCCCGCCTACATATAAGATAAGCGCCCCCAGCACACCGGCTCCCAACTCATCTGCAACAATGCCGTAAGCATCCGGAAGCTGTTCCAGCCGCCGTATTGGCCCGGGCTTCCAAATATCGAGCAATCGGAACAGCACAAAGGCGGCGACGAAGCTGACCGGAGTGTAAGAAGTCGCGCCAAGCAGCGTCACCCACTGCCCTAATACTTCGTCGATGACCACCTTGCCCGGATCTTTCATGCCGGATTCGTAAGCCGTGCGGCTTGCTGCCCAGATAGCAGGCATGAGAAGCATCAACGTGACGCCGAGCAGAAATTGTCGGGTGCCACCCAGCTGAAACTGCACCTCGGCAGCAATGGCAAGCGCCGCAAGAGAGCCTACTGTGCCCGGACCCCAGGGAAAATAGCCGCAGCCGAACCACGTTGCCAGGATGAAAGCAACGGCTTTCAACGATGCTCGCCTTCAGGCAGGTCGGGAACGTCGGACTCTTCCAGTTCGTTATGCCGCGCTGTTGATATCACATACTTTTCGTCAGCCCAGTTGCCCAGATCGATCAAGCGACAACGATCACTGCAAAAGGGCATTTCTGGGTTATCGAAACGAACGTCTTTCCCGCAAATGGGGCAATGCAGCTGGTCAGCCATTCACCTTATTATCGGATGCTGTAGGTCTGGGCCGGATGTGAGGAAAGGATCGGGAACAATGTCAAAGCCTGCGGAGCCGCATAGCTGGCCTCCCCCGCATCGATCAGCTCGCCCACCAGGTCATAGTCGTGCGTTTCGGTTACGCGCAGCGTTCGAAACTCGCCAGGACGAGGTTGCGACAGACCGAAATCGTTTATGTAACAGACGCCGTCAATGTCAGGAGCCTGCGTGGAAAGACGCGCCTGCCAAAGCTGATCGGTCTCCTGTGACGGACCTTCTACCAACACCGGAAACTCACGGCCGATTAAGCTCTTGTTACGGCGCTTGGAGATTCGCCGTTGAATGGACATCAGCTTGCGCTTGCGATTGTGAATCGTCCGCTTGTCCACTTTGCCGTCCAGGAGATAGCTGGCGCTGGTCTCCTCATCGCTATACGAGAAAACACCGAGGCGGTCGAACTGGGCAGCTTCAATGAATTGGCACAGTTGCTCGAAGTCGGCATCAGTCTCGCCCGGGAAACCGACGATCATGCTGGTGCGAAGGGCAACGCCAGGAATGGTTTGGCGAATCCGCTCCAGAAGTTTAAGGAAAATATCTCCGGTCCCGCCGCGCTTCATTCGCTTCAGCACCGAGGCGCTTGCATGCTGCAGCGGCATGTCGATGTATTTTACCAGTGACTCGTGAGCAGCAACCGTGTCGAGCAGCTTCTGCGTCACCCGATTCGGGTACGCATACAAACAACGTATCCACTTCGGCAAGTCCGTCTCAATCTGCGCGAGACGTGCCAGAAGATCGGCCAAGCCATCCTTGATGCCGAGGTCTTCGCCATAGCAGGTCGTGTCCTGCCCAATCAGATTGATCTCGCGAACACCGCTAGCAAACATTCGCGTCGCTTCGTTCACCACGCTTTCAGGACGCCGGCTGCGGAACTGGCCGCGATACTGAGGAATCACACAGAAGCTACACGGATGATCGCAACCTTCAGCGATCTTCAAGTACGCCGAGTGCTTCGGTGTCGTGAAAACTCGCGCCGTCAAATCGTGGTAAAGGTACGGCTCGAAAACGTCGCTCTTTGGAGTTAGCCCCTCGCAAAGCGCAGTGATCTTGGAAAGCTCATTCGTCCCAAGAACCGCATCCACCTCCGGCATGTTCTGCTGAATGTCGGCGCGATACTGTTCCACCAGACAACCGGCAACAACCAGGCGTTGAGCCTTGCCCGTCTTCTTGTACTCGGCCATTTCCAGAATCGTGTCAACCGATTCCTGTTTAGCCGGATCGATAAAACTACAGGTGTTGATGACAATGACATCAGCATCGGAAGGCTGATGCGTGAGTTCATGGCCATCAGAGACCAATTGGCCCATCATCACTTCCGTGTCAACCAGGTTTTTAGGGCAGCCGAGACTTACAAATCCGATTTTCAATTGCTTTGTTTCTATCAGGATAGCAGTGTTTGGCTATATGAGACAGACTGCCCGCTATTGCGCCTCGTTAAAAATGCGGCGCAATAGCGAAAGGCCTTTCAGAGCTTCTCTGATCTCAATTGCTGACCCTCAAGAAGCACGGAGCGCGCGAGTCAGTTGCTACTACTGCCCATTCGTGTTGCTCGCCCAAACCGCCACCGTGGGTTCGTATATGACAACATTCCCGTCGTTTTGGACGGTGATGGTTGAGTTTACTTTTCCGTTGGTGTTGGATGCCCAGATTGCATTGTTATAGCCATAGACCACGAAGTTTCCATCCTGTTGCATGATGGCCTTTGATGCTGCCTCGCCGTTGGTTCCGGACGCCCAGAGCGCTTTGTGATCGGCCAGGCGATACAGGACCAGGTTGCCGTCATCCTGCAAAATGAACTGGTGTTTGCCATCACCCGAAAGTAAGTAATCTTCTTTTCCCAAAAATTGGTTACTCGAGAGTGTCGTTCCCTTGTATGCCATAGTGTTCTGCTCCTTAGAATTTAACCGGTGTTCGGTCGAAATAACCAATGCAACTCGCGTGCCCTTTGTAATTTGCTCGCCTAAGCTGTACAGGTTCGGGCGAAACTCAAGTTTCCCTTCGTTGCGGAACGTTTACCAGTGAGAAAGGATAATCGGTTATCCGAAGTTGATAATTACAAGTTATTTATTCGTGCTGCTGCATTCTCGGCCTTGCACTTCGTGTAACTGCCCGGATCGACATACTTAACCCGGCAGCAATCTTCTCAAAGAAGAACTAAAATAGCGGTCATTTTTGTTGCGTAAGAACAACGAGAGCAATTGTTCACCCTGAAAGGTTCTTTTCCGGGGACGCTTTCTACCGCAAAGCATCGGGACCAATCCAGATTTGCCATACTCATCCCTCGTAACTTCTGTGCAAGATCACGCAACTGCAATTTTCTTCGGCAGGTTGAAAGAAACACTCTTCAATACCCCAGATACCGAAGGGCCATTTGGGCGGTTCGTTTGAGTTCCGCCTCCGCCGAACCATTCGCCGCCTGGATAGATAAACCGGCGAGTATCGAGGAAAGATATCGCGTATAGTCGTCCACGTTGATCTCCTTAGATAACTCTCCGCTCTTTCGCGCTTGTAAAAGCCGCTCCCTGATGGCGACTTCATTCTGTTTCCGTACCTCAGTCATCAGATCCCTTGCCGGGGCAGCGTCTACACTACAACCCATCGCCCCGGCCAGCGTCATACAAGTCGGCGGATGGCCCGGCGTGGTGAGGAACGAAACCGTATTGTCGAAGAGAGCACGAATCACTCTTTCAAGAGTCGGCTCCTCAAGTGCTCTCGTTGCGTACTCCGCTCGACTGCCTAGATAGCGTTTCACTGCAAGTGAAAACAAAGCATGCTTGTCACCGAAAGCTGCATAGATGCTTGATGGGTTCAAGCCCATTGCTTCCGTAAGGTCGGCCATGGAAGTGCCCTCATAGCCCCGTTCCCAAAACAGCAGCATCGCCGCCTCAAGAGCTGCGTCCTTATCGAAGCTGATCGGTCGCCCCATCTTTCCGTTCCCTGTTTTCACATGTCTGCCCGCCATCTTTCTATTGGAGTGCAGAATTGTGAATCCGATGCGTCATGCACACATCTGTAATGAGTGTTCCGGAACTAACCGGCCCAAGACAGTCATAGGAGAAAAAGATGGGTGCCCTGGATGGCAAGACAGCTGTAATCACTGGTGGCAATAGCGGAATCGGCCTGGCTACGGCCAAGCGCTTTGTAGAGGAAGGAGCCTATGTTTTCATTACCGGGCGGCGGCAAGCGGAGTTGGATCAGGCAGTCTCGTTGATCGGGACGAATGTCATGGCCATTCAGGGAGATGTGACGAAACTCGAGGAACTTGACCGAATCGCTGGGACGGTGCGGGCCGAGAAGGGCGTCCTCGATATCATCATGCCGAACGCGGGCTTGACCGAGCAGGCTCCGATCGACTCCCTCACGCCCGAGCATTTTGACAAGACGTTCAACCTCAACGCTCGCGCCCCTGTCTTCCTGGTGCAAAAGCTGCTGCCGCTGATGACCGGTGGTGGATCGATCATATTAGTCGGGTCGGCCATTCACGTCATGGGCATTCCCAACCATACTGCCTACGCGGCGACGAAAGCGGCTTTGCGTTCCTATGCCCGTACCTGGGCTGCAGAATTCAAAGACCGCGGCATCCGCGTGAACATGCTCAGCCCTGGGGTAACTGACACTCCGATCCTCGACTCTCAGTCCTCGACCCCAGAAGAGCGTGAGGCTCTGGTGAACATGTACCTGAACATGATCCCAATGGGCCGACTCGCCCGGGCCGAGGAGATTGCCAGCGCGGCTGTCTTTCTGGCGTCCGATCAGAGTTCTTACATGACGGGTGCGGACCTGATGTTCGACGGTGGCGTTGGACAAGTCTAAGCCCGCACTTATTGCAGAACAACGAACAGGAGAAATCGACACCTGAGACCTGCGGTTGATCTCGGGTGCCGAAAACAAATCCCACAACATGCTCAGCACCGCTGAGAGACAAGAGGCTTTTATGAATTACGCCATCATTGGTTCCGGCAACATCGGCACCGCGCTCGCCCGTGTCTTCGCACGTCAGAACATCGAGGTTGCTCTTGCGAACTCCCGTGGACCGGAGACGCTTGCGTCCCTGACGAAAGAACTAGGCCCCAGCGTCCATCCTCAATCCCTTCAGGATGCGCTTGAGGCTGAGGTGATCTTCCTCGCTGTTCCCTTTTCTGCTCATCAGACTGTTGCCAGGCAATCTGAAGGGTGGAACGGCAAAATTATTGTTGATCTTACGAATGCTCTTCACATTGCGCCGGAAGAGTTAGGCGGTCGCCTCTCTTCGGAGATCGTAGCTGACGCGTTTGTCGGAGCACGCCTCGTCAAGGCTTTGAATCATCTGCCTGCGGAGCAGCTTGGGACGAATCCCTCCAGGGAAGGACAGCGGCAGGTGGTCTTCCTATCGAGCAATGACGCCGATGCGAGCGCAACGGTCGCCGCGATAGCAACTCAGCTTGGCTTTGCTCCCGTCGAACTCGGAAGGCTCGATCAGGGCGGCGCTCCTCTGCATGTTCTAGGCGGGCGTCCTGGCGGACTTCTTCTTTCAGAACCTGGTGAAGCTCGGCTGATGAGGCGGTTAGAAGAACGGCAGGCTTGTTCACAAATCCAACGGAAGAGAGGAGAGCAGTCATGAAGATAGGTTTTATAGGCGCCGGTACCGTTACCCGTACGTTCGGCCGCCACTTGATCACCGCTGGTCACACGGTAGTCTTATCGAACTCAAGAGGGCCGGAGACGCTAGCTGATTTCGTCGCTGATTTAGGTCCTGGCGCGATCGCTGGGACCAAGCAGCAGGCTGCCGAATGCGACGTCGTCATTCTTGCGACGAATTGGGTAAGTGTGCCTGAAGCACTGAAGGGTATCGACTGGCGTGGCCGAATTTTGATTGATGCGACGAACGCCCATGTCGATCCTAAACCCGACATTAGTTTGGCCGGTGTCACCAGATCGCGCGCCGCATTAAAGGGACGCACCTCAAGCGAGATGGTTGCTGAGATGGCAGTCGGCGCGCGGCTCGTCAAATCGATCAGCAATATACCGATGGATTGGATACAGGATTTCTCCCCTGCCAAACCTCGCACCGTCATCTTCACTTCCGGCGACGACCACGAAGCCAAACAGCTGGTGATTGACTTGGTCAACAGCACCGGCTTGGTCGCGATTGATCTCGGATCAATCGCAACCGGCGGTGCCATGCATGAGGTTGGCGCTCCCCTATCCGGTCTCGATCTCCACTTCGTCCGGCGACTCCGATGAGAACGCGTTCAAAAGACTGGAATTTTTGAATACCCAAAGGGTTTATAGAAGAAGTGAATAGATTCGAAGGCTTCCGATGTGTGCGCGTTGAGGACTCTGGCACCTAGGTCGAGCCAACGAAGAACAACCGAAAAAGGAAATTGAATGAATAGCACAAATGACGTCATCGCGCAGACGACTGCGAGCGAACCGGACTTTGCCCAACGCGTTCGCGCCAACCAGGGGCGGCTCCGTGCCGATCTTAAGCCGTCCTATGACTTCATCGTGTGCGGCGCGGGCTCGTCGGGGTCCGTGATCGCCGGCCGGCTTGCGGCCAACCC
Source organism: uncultured Bryobacteraceae bacterium (assembly GCA_964248065.1). Lineage (GTDB taxonomy): Bacteria > Acidobacteriota > Terriglobia > Bryobacterales > Bryobacteraceae > Bog-105. The sequence continues at coordinate 76,658 of CAXTWQ010000010.1, forward strand.
GAACGTAAATGTCCTTCTGCTCGAAGCCGGCCACAACGATGAAGTGGAAGCTGTGCTTGACCCGAACCAGTGGCTTTCTACTCTGGGCAGTGATCTGGACTGGGGCTTTCAGGCTGCACCCAATCCTCACCTGAACGGTCGGGCGATTCCTTACTCAATGGGCAAAGTCTTGGGAGGCGGGGGAAGTATCAACGTAGGTATCTGGTCGCACGGCCATAAGGCCGACTGGGACTTTTTTGCGGAAGCGGCGGACGACCCGGCGTGGAGCTACGCAGCTATACAGAAGGTTTACAGCAAAATTGAGAACAGCCGTCAAGGCTCCGATGCCGAACCAACCGGCACGCCCGGGCCGATCTGGGTGCAAAGCGCGCCAGCTCCGCATCCGTTCTTTTCCGCGGCGCTGGCCGGCATGAGTGAGCAGGGCATGCGTCGTTTTGACCGGATGAATGGACCACTCTGGGAAGAGCCCAATGGCTGCGCTTACGTCGACGAGATCGTCCACGACGGTCGGCGGCAATCCCCATTTCGCTCTTATGTCTATCCCAGGATGGATCAGCCGAATCTTACGGTGCTGACCGAGGCTCTCGTCTGGCGCCTCCATTTCGAGGGCCAGCGCGTGGCGGGTGTAGAGTTCACGCACGACGGCAAAAGCGTGCGCGTCCAAGCTGGGCATGAAGTGATACTCTCCCTCGGAGCGCTGCAAACTCCCAAGGTGCTCATGCAGTCTGGCCTCGGGGACGAAGCGAAGCTGAAGCCGTTCGGGATTCCACTCGTACAACAATTGCCAGGGGTGGGGCGCCATCTGCAGGACCACATCGCGATCGGTTGTGCCTGGGAAGCGCCTGCCCTTGACATGCCCACTGCGCCCCGCGGGCAGGCCGTCTGCTTCTGGAAGACTGATCCTGCCTTAACCGTGCCCAACGCGCTGGCCTTTGCTATCCCGATCGTCTACGCCACTCCGGAAAACAGCGCCATCTTTCACCCTCCGGCTACTGGTTGGTCACTGTTTGCCGGGCTGGCGTCGGAAGGCGGCGGCGAAGTTTCCCTCACAGGACCGGACGCGCGGCATCCTTTGCGGATCGACACCCAGTTCCTGTCCGATCCGCAGGATCTGCAAAACGCGCTCGCAGTGGTTGCCACCTGCCGGGCCATTGGAAACGGAGAAGCGCTCCGGCCCTTCGTGAAGCGCGAAGCCCTGCCCGGCGATCTACCGGCTGAGGAGATAAAGCAATTCATTCGCAACGGCCTCGGCACCTTTTGGCACCAGTGCGGAACGGCTCGGATGGGCTTGGACAAAGCTTCCGTGGTCGACAGCCAACTCCGGGTTTACGGCATCGGGGGACTTCGAATCGCCGACGCCTCTATCATGCCCCGGGTCACAACAGGCAACACCATGGCTCCCTGCGTCATCATCGGCGAACGTGCCGCCGACTTGATCCGGCGAGAGCACGGGTTATAAGACGGGAGCTTCGGCTTTTCTTTGAACAGCGAAGCAGGAGCCGTTCACCCCCGACTTTATTGTTAATACTGCTCGCTACTCCAGATGCCTGCCACTGGCCTTTTCCAATCGCACTGCTGCGTTCTTAGACCTACCTACCGCTGCCTCTACCTGCAGTCTCAATGCACTCGGTAGCTTCGAAAGAAGCGCAGTAATCAATCGATAGCGCCATCCAGGAATTACGAACAACTTGCCAGTCCGCAACCCATCCAGCGACTGCTCCACCACGTATTCGGCTGACATCCACAGTGGTCCGCCTCGGAAACCGGCTTCCTGGACGCCCATCGTTTTCTGAAAATCAGAATAGGTGTAACCCGGGCAAAGGGCTTGTACCACGACATGAGACCCGATGCCCTTCAACTCCAGCGCCAAGCCCTCGGTGAACGCATTAATCCACGTCTTTGTCGCTCCATAACTGACACTTCCCGGCACTCGAACGAACGCCGAAACGGAAGACACATTGATCACGCCGCCCGTATCGCGCGGTACCAGATTATTTATTGCCGCATACGTCAATCGCATTGTTGCCATCACATGAACCTGGTGCATTTTTTCCTGCGATTCAATCGACGCCTCCCAGAACCGCCCCGTACTTCCAAATCCGGCGTTATTCACCAGCAGGATCAATCGTTTCTCATTGCTTATCCGTTCGGCCACCTTCGCCTGCTCATCCGGTTCAGCTAAATCCGCCCCAAGCACTTCGACTTCTGTGCCGGCGCTCATCTTGAACTCCGCCGCCAGCGCGTCCAAACGCTCCTTGCGCCGGGCAATCAACAGCAGATCGTGCGTCAGCGCAAGCTTGCGGGCATATACTTCCCCAATGCCGCTCGATGCTCCGGTAATTGCCACTACTGTTCGCGCCACAGTTCCTCCTTGCGAGAGCCTTCTGCAAACAGCCAGCTACCGCAGTCCCAAACTACACCAGCGCGGGAGTGGCAACACCCTTGACTCTGCGACACATCGCCCCTAAGGTAGAACAACTTCATGCCCACCACCTCCGTTGAAGCCGCGCCCGTCCTCGCCCCTGACCAGATTCTTCCAGCCGTACAAGAGCAGCTGCAGGCCACCCCGATCATTGATATCCACACGCACCTGTTCATGCCGTCGCTCGGCAAACTCGGCCTGTGGGGCATCGACGAGCTCATCACTTATCACTACCTGGAAGCTGAGTTCTTCCGCTTCTCGCCGATGCAGCCAACGCAATACTGGCAACTGTCCAAGCGGGAACAAGCCGACCAGATTTACCGAACTCTCTTTATCGAAAACCGCCCCATCTCCGAAGCAACCCGTGGTGTGATTGCAGTGCTGTCTGCCTTCGGCCTGAACACCGAAGCAGAGAACCTAGAGGAAGTGCGCGAGTTCTTCGGAACGCAAAATCTTCGTTCCCACATCCGGCGCGTCTTCGAACTGGCTGGCATCAGCGAGGTCGTCATGACCAACGATCCGCTCGATCCAGAAGAAGCTCCGCTTTGGAAACGCGGAGCCGAGCGCGATCGCCAGTTCCATTCCGTCTTGCGCCTTGATCGGCTGCTCGACAAATGGCCGTCCCACTGGGAGCAGTTGACAAGCCATGGCTATCGAGTTGGAGCTGACCTGAATGGCAACAGCATGGCAGAAGTACGCCGCTTTCTCGACGATTGGTGCGCGCGCATGCGGCCGGTTTACATGGCCTGCTCGTTAACTGACGAGTTCGCCTATCCGGAGAACAGTTTCCAGGGCCGCTTGCTTGAAGGCGCGGTTCTGCCTGCCTGCCGCGATCACAAGCTTCCGCTTTCCGTGATGATTGGCGTACGCCGACAGGTGAACCCTGCCATTCGTCTGGCGGGCGATGCAGTGGGCAAAGCGGACCTGCGCTCTGTGGAACACCTCTGTGTTTCTCATCCCGACAATCGCTTTCTCATCAGTGTTCTCAGCCGCGAGAATCAGCACGAACTTTGCGTTTACGCCCGCAAATTCGCCAACCTTTTGCCGTTCGGGTGCTGGTGGTTTCTAAATAATCCGTCGATCGTCGAAGAGATCACACGCGAGCGAATTGAAATGCTTGGCGCCAGCTTTATTCCCCAGCACTCAGACGCGCGCGTTCTCGAACAGGTTATTTACAAGTGGCGGAACACGCGGCGAATCATGGCACCCATCCTCGCCAACTCTTACCGCCTGCTGATCGAGGATGGCCGTCCTGTCACCAACGCCGACATCCAGGCAGATCTTCATAAGCTGTTCCGCTCGAACTTTCAGGATTGGGTGGGGCTTTGAACCTTAAGCGAGTTGCTCCTCAATGGATCTGGTACGTTCTGTTTGCACATCGCCGGTATGCTTGGTAGTCATCGCCTCAATCAATACGATCCAGCACTCTTCTTCTGCTACGGGATTGTGAAAAGTGCCGCGAGGGATGACGCAGAACTCTCCTGCGTGGAGCCTCACCTCAGGCTGGCCTTCGATCTGAATACGCAAGCTCCCTCGAAGAACTTGGAATAGCTAATCTTCGTCGTCGTGCTTGTGCCACGCAAGCTCACCGAGTAACTTCGCCACCTTTACATACTGATCGTTGACCCGTCCAACAACCTTGGGCGACCAGTAATCGGCTAATTTTTGAATCGCAGCACTTAAGTCTACCGATACAATCTCATTGCTCATGTTCGTCCGATATTGTAGGCGGGTATGTTGCGCTAACTAAGAAGGAGAGCGGCTTTGCAGACACGATGGGCCCCACATCCGCCCGACAAAATGGACCGCCTCGCAACAGGAACCGGTCGTCTCCGGTGGTACGTCTGCGGACTGCTCTTCTACGCCACAACGGTCAACTACATGGACCGCCAGGTAGTCGGTTTGCTCAAACCTGTCATCGCACGCGAGCTGCATTGGACCGAATCCGACTACTCGAACATCATCTTCGGATTCCAACTCGCCTATGCGTTCATGATGCCGATTGGCGGTCGTCTCATCGACTGGCTTGGTACGCGCATTGGCTACGCATTGGCGGTGCTGCTGTGGAGTTCCGCTGCTATGGCGCACTCCCTCGCACGCTCTACGTTGCAGTTCTTCATTGCGCGCTTCGTGCTCGGCATGGGCGAAGCCGCCAACTTTCCAGCGGCGGTCAAAACTGTCGCCAATTGGTTTCCCGACAAAGAACGTGCGCTCGCCACCGGCATCTTTAATAGCGGCTCAAATATCGGTGCGCTCATTGCTCCGCTGCTTGTTCCGTTTATAGCTGCGCGCTTCGGCTGGCGCATGTCCTTCCTCGCAACCGGCGGCCTTGACCTGCTCTGGATTATTCTCTGGCTTACCACTTTCCGCCTGCCCCGCGAGTCCAAGGCCATCAAGCCAGCAGAACTCGCCTACATCGAAGCTGGCCAGGCAGACGAGCCTGCCCGTCGCATCCCCTACATTCAATTGCTCGGTCAACCGGCTGCCTGGGCCGTCTTACTCGGCCGTTTCTTTACCGACCCGGTCTGGTGGTTTTATTTGTTTTGGCTGCCCGGCTATCTGAACGGCAAGTATGGCCTCGATCTGCAACACCTCGGGCCGCCGCTGGTGATCATCTACCTTGCTGCCGACGTCGGTTCTATCGGTGGCGGCTGGCTCTCCAGTCATCTGCAAAAGCTGGGCTGGACCGCCAACGCCGCCCGCAAAACCGCACTATTTCTGTCAGCCGTGTTGGTGCTACCGGTCGCCACAATCATTTTCATCGGCAGCAATCTATGGCTTACAGTCGCAGTGCTGAGCTTTGCCACCGCTGGCCACCAGGCTTGGTCCGCCAACCTCTACACCTTTGCCTCCGATAGCTTCCCGCGCTCCAGTGTTGCCTCTGTCATTGGACTCGGCGGCTTGGGCGGTTCAATCGGCGCTCTGCTGGTTGCAAAGCTGATCGGTTGGTGGCTCGACCGCTCTCACAA
>CAXTWQ010000011.1:0-29134 GCA_964248065.1 uncultured Bryobacteraceae bacterium
GGGCAGGAGAAGCCGTTATTCGAACGCCAGCGCAGGTTTGCAACTTCATCGCGAAGCTGCATCATCGCCGGCCAGATGTAATCGAAGAATTGAATTTCCGGAACCGGCTTTAAGCCGCGCAATGCCATCCCAAGCGAACGGCCGATAATAGCGGCCTCTGCAATGGGCGTGTTGAAGCAGCGCCTGCTGCCGAACTCGCGCTGGAGTCCGATGGTCGCTTTAAACACGCCGCCTTTGCCTTTCACCTCCTCAAGTGACTCCTCGCGACTGCAATCGGCGACGTCCTCACCGAAGACCACCATCCGACTGTCCCGCCTCATTTCTTCGGCGAGCGTTTGGTTAACTGTGTCGATCATGGTGCGCGGTTCGCCCGTAAAAACAGGCTGGCTATCGAAGGCAGCAGAGCCGGGGTCAATATCAGGCGAATAGAGGAAGTGGAGCTCCGAGCCGGTCGCCGGGGGAGCCGCGCCCAGAACTTCCTGATACGTTCCGTCGAGCTTGCGGTCAATGCTGGTACGGAGCTGCGTCAATTCCTCGCGAGTGCTGAAACCCGCACCAACCAGATAATCGTGAAGGCGCTTGAGAGGATCACGGTTTGCTTCGTCGCTCCGCTCAGCCTGCGATCTGTAGGCCCGTTCGTCATCAGAGAGCGAATGTGAATATGGCCGGGTAACATGAGCATGAACCAGCGCCGGACCCCTCTGCTCCCGGCAGTAGCTGGCCGCCTCCTGCATTGCCCGATAAGACTCTTCCAAATCTGTGCCGTCCACTTCAAGGCGCAGCAGGCCGGGCATTCCTTCCAGCAGCCGTGAAATACTTCCGCCAGGTGTTTGGCGTTCTACCGGCACCGAGATGGCGTATCCGTTGTCCTGGATCAGGAACACGAGCGGGAGGCGCTCCAAACAGGCAGCATTGATTGCTTCCCAGAACTCGCCTTCACTGGTGGCACCCTCACCGGCCGAGACTAACGTAATCTCGTCCGGCGCGCTTTGGACGTATCGCTGCCCGTGCGCGCAACCAACGGCGTGCAAAAACTGGGTACCGGTTGGTGAAGAGCCGGAAACAATGCGCAGTTCGGGCGAAGACCAATGCGAAGGCATCTGCCGACCGCCGGAGCTAGGGTCCGACGCGGCGCCCACTGCTTGTTTGAACATGTCACTGTCGCGCATGCCAAGGCCCAGGCAGAGCGTACGATCGCGATAGTACGGGAATGTCCAATCAGACCCGGGCCGCAAGGTCCAGGCCGCTGCTAGCTGGATCGCCTCATGGCCAGCCGCACTGATCTGGAAAAAGATTTTGTTCTGGCGCTTAAGCAGTATTTCCCGGTCATCGATTGCCCGGGACAAATACATTACGCCATAGGCGCGAACAAGATCCGGCTGCTCGGCTCCGTTGACTCCTGCCTCTGCCCTTTGGAATATGCTTGAACGGAAGGTCTCGGTAGCCACCACCGTCTATTATCCTGCTTCGCCGATACGGGAACTACTTCGTTTCGCGATCCGCTCTGCGCCCGTTATGGAAAACCATATTGATTTTCTCTGTGTTGCTGATATCGGTGGAGGGGTCGGCATCCAGGACTAGTAAATCTGCCTGCTTTCCCGCTTGCAGCGTTCCGGTTTTCTCATCCAGCTTCAGCATTTGCGCGTTTACCTGCGTGGCACTGTGAAGAGCTTCGAGCGGAGTCATTCCCGCCTGCACCATCAACTGAAGTTCACGGTGTTCGGCAAAGCCGGGAATGCGGTATGGGTTGGCGCCAGAATCGGTACCAAAGGCAACCAGTGCCGTTGCGGTCTGCAATTTTTTCAGATTCGCCATAGCTGTCCCCAGTGCTTTTTTATGAGCCGCCGTAGAAGAATCTTTATCTACCTTACCCGTGTAGGATTTCGAGGTTAACTCCGCTTCGAGTTTAGGCCCGGCAGCATTGCGAAAGAAAGCCGTGTCCATCCAGGCGGGATGTTCGGCGTAAACGTAGAAGGATTCCTCCAGTTGCAGAGTCGGAATGTAATACGTCTTGTTCTTGCGGATTAAGCTCACCGTATCTGCATCGAGTTCCTGGTCCCGGACGCTATGTGCCAAGATATCGACGCCGTCCTTGAGCATCTCTTTCGCATACGCCAGCGTATACACGTGTGCCGCTACACGCAGGTTAAGCCGGTGCGCTTCGTCAATCACCGCGGCATCGACCGCCGGGTTCGGCTTAGGCATTTTGCCCATGTTGTCATCCACCCAGACTTTGATCAGATTGGGCGAGTGCGTAGCCATTTCGCGGACCGCGGCCCGTGCCTGCTCAGGAGTTGCCGGCCGATAAATCTGGTCTGAACCGACGTTCAACGCCGGCTGTCCTTTTGGAATGCCGATACCTCGCCCAGCGGTCAGCAGAGTGGCCCCGGGTTCATTGCCTTTCTCCTGATCAGAACGAAGCTTGTACACCAGATCTTTGTTCAAGCCCAAAGACATGAGAGTTGTTACGCCGTAATCCTCGTACTGAACGAGCTCACGCATGATATTCAGGCCGGTATAGTGCGACGGAGACACGGTGGTTCCTTCCACAAGTCCGACGTGTCCGTGCCCGTTAATCAGGCCGGGAATCACGGTCTTGCCTGACAAGTGGATTACCTGTGCTCCGGCTGGCTTTGGGCTCGTGCTGGCCGCCACGATCTGCGTGATCTTCCCATTGGCAATCACAATCGATTGATGCTCAACCGCAGCCCGACCCGTGCCGTCAATCAGCCGAACGTCCTGCAGGACGTAGCTCTCCCTGCTGCCCTGGCCAAAGATGGGCAGCGTGAGCAGCGCCACAAGGAAAATGGTTAAGAGTCTCACGAGCACGTAGATGCCGAAACAGTTAGATCTGGATCAGCGCGTGCCCGCTGTGTGAACGCTTTCGTGCAGGGACGGTGTATTCAGCTTGCTGTGCGTTCGGCTATAGGTGAAGTACACAACTAGTCCGATAACCATCCACGAGAGGGCGGTCAATTGAGTATGAAAATCGAGAGAGACAATCATGCCGCCGCAGACAATCATCCCTAAGATCGGCACTAGTGGGACCAGTGGAGTGCGGAACGGGCGCGCAAGGGCGGGCTGAGAGGAGCGCATAATCCAAACACCAATGCAGACCAGGACAAAGGCGAACAGCGTACCGATAGACGTCAAGTCGCCTGCTAAGGATCCAGGGATGAATCCGGCAAACAGACCGACAAAGACGAAGAGAACCATGTTGCATTTGTAAGGAGTCTGGAACTTCGGATGAACTTCTGAAAAGAGCTTCGGCAGCAGGCCGTCGTTAGCCATGGAATAAAACACGCGGCTTTGGCCCAACAGCATGACTAGAATCACCGATGAAAAGCCAGCCAGAATGGCAATGGTGACGGCGGTCGCAAGCCAGTGATAGCCAGGCATGTAGTGCTGAATTGCATAAGCGACGGATGCTTCTTTACCCGCGGTGCGGAACTCCTGCCAATTGCAGATTCCGGTAAGCACATAGCCGAAGAGAATATAGAGAACTGTGCAGAGAGCCAGCGAACCCAGAATTCCCATGGGCATATCTTTACTGGGATTTTTGCACTCCTGAGCAGCCGTCGAGACAGCATCGAAGCCGATGAATGCAAAGAATACAATGCCCGCGCCGCCCAGCACGCCACCCCATCCGTGTTTGAAAGTTCCTTCATGGCCGGCCATGGTCGCCGGAATGGTGAACGGATGGTAGTTCGCTCCATTGATGAACTGCCAGCCGAGTGCAACGAAAACCACCACAATGGTCAGCTTGATCAACACGATGACCATATTCACGGAAGCGGACTCGGCAGTGCCTTTGATCAGCAGGGCTGTTAGCAGAAAGAGAATCAAAAGCGCGGGTGCGTTGACGAATCCGTGCACACCGGCCGCCGACATTTCCATAGGCGAGTGGCACCATTGAAACGGAATGATGCCGCCCATAAGATTGTTGAGGTATTCGCTCCAGGCAATAGACACGGTCGCGGCGCCGAGGGCATATTCAAGGACCAGCGCCCAGCCGATGATCCAAGCCACGAACTCGCCCATGGTTGTGTAGGCGTAAGTGTAAGCGCTGCCCGCAATGGGAATCATGGCGGCGAACTCGGCGTAACATAAGCCGGCAAACGCACAACCGATGGCAGCAATGATGAACGAGACGGTTACAGCAGGGCCCGCAGCTTCAGCCGAAGCTGCTGCAGTTCGCACAAAGAGCCCGGCACCGATAATGGCGCCAACCCCCAGAGCCACCAGGCTTCGGGCCGTCAAGGTGCGCTTCAGCGTACTGTGCTCGGCTTGTTCGAGCAATGCTGATAGCGGCTTCAGGCGGGTAAGGCTTGTGCTCATAGGTAAACGCTAGGCTAACAAACTGCCCAGGGGTGCGCAATATAGATGAGTTAAGAGTTAGGGAAGCAAGCGGTACCACTCTTGCGCCAGACGGCCGGCTTCCGCCAGGCTCGACGAGGCGGGAAGAAATCCGCCAATTACCGCAATGGAGTCGGCCCCAGCAATCAATACTTCTTCAGCGTTCGCCAGTGTGATTCCGCCGATGGCAACCAGTGGTTTACCGGTGAGCGGCCGCAAGCTTCTCAATCCAGCAACGCCAATCGCGGGATCGGGATTTAGTTTAGAGCTAGTCGGAAAAATGGGACCGATGGCCAAATACTCTATATCCTGCTCGTCGCCGTTCATCAGCTGCCTTCGGTTATGTGTCGAGTAGCCGATCGGCCGGTGGCCGACTACGACTCGTGCGGCAGACGGGGGCAGGTCATCCTGCCCGACGTGGACGCCCGCATCGAGCAATGCCGCGAAGTCTGCACGGTCATTGACAACGAATATTGTGCCGGCTGACCTGCAAGCGTCCCCAATTGTCCCTGCTTCCTGAAATCGGTCTTCGGTCCAAACTTCTTTGTGGCGGTATTGCAGAGTTTTAGCTCCGGCTCCTAACAGCGTGTTTGCGAAAGCAATCGGGGCTATGCCGCGCGCCTGCAGAATACCGGTGTCGATGATCGGGTAAATTCGCGGTAGCGAAAATCTCACTTGGCAGCCAGGTGCTTGTCGAAGAATGCGGCGGTGCGTCCGAAGGCGTCTTTCAAAGTCTCGTCACGCACGTAGCCGTGATTTTCTTCTGGATAGAAGATCTCTTCGAAAGGCTTGCCCTCCGCCACCAGCTTTTCGGACAACTGCACTGCATCCTGGAAAAGGACATTGTTGTCAGCCATACCATGGATGAGCAGCAAATGATTCTGCAGCTGCTGCGAAAAGTGAATGGGGGAACTGCGCTCGTATGCTTCTGGATTTTCAGCCGGCGTAGTCAGCCGCTGATCCGTGTAGGTGGCGTTGTAATTGGCCCAGTCGTAGACGCCTGAGAACGCCGCCCCAGCCTGAAAGACAGTCGGCGCGCGAAACAAAGCCATTGCCGTCATAAAGCCCCCGTAACTCCAGCCCCATATGCCTACACGATTCATGTCGATGTTCCTTAAGCTGCGGAGATACTCAACGCCGCCGAGGACGTCTTGAAGATCCGGGCCGCCCATGTCGAGATAAACGCCGCTCCGCCAGTCGCGCCCGTAGTTCGTGCTGCCGCGATAATCCATTTCGAGCACCACATATCCCTGATGGGCGAGGTAGTTATTGAAAACAAAACGAAGCTCCTGATAGCTGCCCCACTGCTTAAGGACACTGGTGGCGTACCCAGATCCGTGAACGTAAACGATGGCTGGCCGTGGCTTGGCGTTTGCATCGGCAAGGTCATAGCCAGGAGGCAAGAGCAGTCGGGCCGCAACCGGGCGCTTATCTTTGGCCGACGGGTACGAAACAAAGCGGCTCTCGGCCCAGACAGTTTTGTAAAACTCCGGCAGCGGCGATTTTGTGACCCGCTTGCCGTTGACGTATAGATCAAAGGGATTCTTTAGATCGGCCTGAAGAATGGCTTGCGCTTTGCCATCCTCAGTCACCCAACCGATGTTCATGCCTTCGTGCTGGGTCAACTGCTCGGGCTCGCTCCCGCCGGCGGTGGCAACGCGATAGAGCTGGCGTTCCGCCGTGCCCTTTTCCGTTGATGAATAGTAGATGCCATTGCCGATCCACTCGGGCCGATTAGAGAACGTATCGTTATGAATTTCCCAATTGCCTTTGGTGAGCTGGCGGAGGTTGCTGCCGTCGATGGCAACGGTATAGAGATGCTGAAAACCTGACGGGTCGCTTACGAACCAAATGTTTTTGGATGACGGGTCCCAACCGGCATCGGCAGCCTCCACCCAACGATCATCGGCCTGGTGGTACACCGATTTCGACTTGCCTGTGTTGACGTCGATTACCAACACGTCCTGGCCTTTGAGGTTCGCGGCCTGCGTCACTAACAGCAGATAGCGTGAGTCTTCGGACCAGCGCGTTGCCCGAAAGCCTGAACCATGTCCGGTATCGAGCTGCTTCGGTGGATTGTCGCCCGAGGACTCAACCACGAAGTGTTGTAGCGGCACCGGAGAGTCGCCAGCAACATCTCGCCGAAATGTCGGCGCCGTCACGAACGCTCCTGAGTAGTTGGGCAACGGCATGGTGCGGCCTAGTCCAGCCCGAGTCGAGTACGCAATGTACTTGCCACTCGGAGACCACGAGAAGCCGGAAAGCACGGCCGGTGCTTTAATGTCAGTGCGCTGCTCGAGCAATCCATTGCGGCGATTCATCACGTACACCTGGCCGCCTTGCGCGAAAGCCAGCCGGGTTCCATCCGGCGCCAGGAACGGACTTGTCTCGGCCGCCTTCGTTTTTGTTAAACGCTGAATGGTACCGCCGGCAGTCGGAACAGCAAACAGATCGCCTCGGTAGGAGAAGACAGCTTCTGTTCCGTCTGACGAGAGATCGAAAGAGGTCAGGCCTGCCGGCGGCGCAAGGTAGTGCTTGCGATGGACATCCGTTTCGGCTTCTGCATCGTTGATGGGGTCTTTCAGATGTTCCAGATCTGTCAGTCGCACCAGCTGTTTTCCATCGGCCCGATAGACGTACAGGTCGTGGAAGCTGCCTCCAGCAGAATTCCAGAGGAAGCCGAGCACATGTCCGTGCTTGGACCAGACAACCTGCGATGGCCATGTACCCCATATGAACGGGCGGCTATACAGATGGTTGAGAGACCAATCCTGAGCGGGCAGAACACTAGCGAGGGCAAGGATCAGCACGGCCAATCGAAACATGGAAACCGACCATTGTACTTGGCCGGCTAAGCCAAGCTACCGACCTGAGAAAGCAACCTGGCGCGTGACCTGGATGCCGAAGCCTTCAAGCCCAACGAATTTGCGAGGGTGATTCGTCAGTAAGTTGATTGTGGAGAGGCCAAGGTCTGAAAGGATCTGTGCGCCCACTCCGGCGTTATGCTGCAGCGGCTGACGGTCGGGCGTAGCAACATTGGGCTCGTGTACCCCGTGCGTTCCAAGTTCGCGCTGCCCATTTCGAACCGTGATCTCCATCCCCGGACCGGACTGGTGCAGGTAGATGAAAACTCCGCAAGGAGCCTGCGAAATCCGCTCGAGTGCGGCCCGAATCAACTCATGGCAGTCGCAATCAAGAGAGTGAAACACGTCGCCGTAAGTGCAATGTGAGTGAACCCGCCCCAGCACATCGCGGCGGCCCGCAACATCTCCATGGACCAGAGCCAGGTGCGCTTCGGCATCCAAACTGCTTACATACCGGACTGTTTTAAATTCACCGAAGCGGGTACGGATGGTGCCTTCAGCATCACGGCGGATCAGCTTCTCAGTCTGGGTTCGATAGCGGATCAGATCAGCTACCGAAATCATTTTCAGGCCGTACTGCTTGCAAAATTCAAGCAGTTGCGGAACCCGCGACATGGTTCCGTCCTCGTTCATAATCTCGCAGATGACGCCGCCTTCGCGCAGACCCGCGAGTCTTGCCAGGTCCACAGACGCTTCCGTTTGCCCGGAGCGAACCAGCACGCCGCCGGGGCGCGCACGCAGGGGGAAAATATGGCCAGGACGGGCGAGATCGTGAGGCCGTGTTTCTGGGTCCATTGCTACGCGAATGGTATGGGCGCGGTCAAAAGCAGAGATGCCAGAGGTAACGCCCTCAGCAGCATCAATGGCTTCGCAGAATGCCGTGCCAAAGCGCGCCGTGTTCACCGGCGACATCAACTGTAAGTCGAGCTTCGTACAAAGGTCTGCACTCAAAGCCAGACAGATGAGTCCACGGCCGTGAGTGGCCATGAAGTTTATGTCGTCCGGAGTGATCAGCTCGGCGGCGGCGGTCAGGTCGCCTTCATTCTCACGATCCTCGTCATCAACAATAATGACGATCTTGCCTTGCCGGAAATCTTCGATGGCCTCTGGTATTGACGCAAAATCCATGGAGCACGGAGGCGGCTAGGCGTGCGCTGCCACTCCGTATCTCTCTCTCCAGGAGTGAGCTCCCTTAATGGCCGCGTTCACTGCCTCAATGTTCTTGACCCCTTGGGTTTGCATCCAGTCTTCCAACGCGTTCATGCCATTCTTTGCATAAACAGGAATGCCTTCCTTCCAGGTAGCGCGTCCGCATAGAACTCCGGAGTAATCGGTTCCGGCTTCAGCGGCTAAGTTCAGAGACTCTACAAATTGAGCGTTGCCGACGCCTGCACTTAAGTAGATGAACGGTTTTTGCGCAACGTCAGAAGCCTTTCGATACAGCTCCATAGCTTGTTGGCGGGTGTATGCAGCCTGTCCCTTGAAAACGCTGCTGCCTTCCACAAACTCCGCGTTAACGGGCACCTCGACTTTCAGCATGTCCACCTTGTATTCCGGCTTGCCAAACTCACGCATGGCGCCCATCACTACTTCAGGCTTAATTTTGGCGTACTCGAAACCTTTCTCGTTTCCGCCTTTGGGATCGTAGCCAACGAACTCAAGGAAGAAAGGAATATCGTACGTCTCGCACTCGGCGCCAATGCGTTCAATGAAAGCGTGCTTGATGTCGTTTATGTCACCGGCCTCGAATGGCGAATAATAGATCAGGATTTTGACCGCGTCTGCTCCAAGCTCTTTGATGCGCTTGACTGACATATGCGGAAGCAAGTCGGGCAGACGGCCAGGCTTTTCATTGTCGTAGCCACTTTCCTCATAGGCGAGCAGCAAGCCGGCTTTGGGCGAACGTGCTTCGGCTGCAGGCAATCCAAATTCCGGGTCAAGCAGGATGGCGCTAGCGTGCTGAGTCAGGACTTTGGAGACAACTATCTTGAACTCCGACATCATCTCGTCCGACACTTCCTTCTCATCCACACCTTTCGCGCTCGCGATGCTCTTCTTCAAGCTGCCCCGCTGATCCATTGCGGCAGCCGCGATCACGCCATTATCATTGGAAAGTTTGTTGAGATGCTTGAGTTTGCCTGGGGTTAGCTGCATGGTTAAGTCTGCTTTCGAGGGACGTTGAAATTGAACTCAGTATATCGAAGCAGGGTGCCTGCGCAAGACCGTAAGCCGCTGCCAATAGGCCTTTGCCCGAGCAACATCGCGAAGAATCTGGGCTCGCAACTCCTGCGGGTTTGGGAAGGCTTGCTCGGGCCTGACAAAGCGCCGGAACTCAACTGAAATATCGGTGGGAGCCGGTGGCTCGAAAGGGCTCAGGAGAAACGTTTCCACGGTGAGTTCTTCGCCACTGAACGTCGGCCGAAAGCCGCAGTTGGTGATGGATTGCCAGCGCTTACCGGTCAAGCTATCCACGGTTTCCGTGATGAAAACACCGCGCGGAATCACTCGCTCAGAGGGGGGCTGCAAGTTCAGAGTGGGAACAGTTTGTTTGGAGCCGATACCGAAGCCGGAGACCACCGGTCCTTGTAGTGCAAAGCAACGGCCTAGCATGCGGTTGGCGCGGCCGATTTCGCCTTCCAACAAATAGCGACGAATTGCCGAGCTAGACACCACCTCGCCGCGTTCGACCACCGGCGGAAGAAAGAATGTCTGGAACCCGAACTCTTCGCCGAGGTTGGCCAGCGTAGAATTGTCTCCTCCCTGGCCAAAGCCAAAGCGAAAGTTTTCGCCCACTACAACCGTCTGAACGCGTAGTGCTCGGACTAGGATCTGTTCCACGAACTCGTTCGGCGAGAGTCGTGAAACTTCAGCTGTGAAGGGCAGTACAGTTATCTGTTGTGCGCCGAACTCGGCAAGCAGGGCGAGGCGCTGCTCAAGGCTATAAATTTTGAGAGGAACGCGCTCAGGTGCGACCACAGTAGTCGGGTGCGGATCGAACGTTAGAACTGATGGCAGGCCGTGATTGCCCAAAGCTCCGGCGGTCTCCGCAGTTTTGCGGAGAAGCGCCTGATGGCCCAGGTGAACGCCGTCAAAGTTGCCGATCGCCAGCGCGCAAGGGCGGGCACCCTTCTGTGCCTCCCCTAAAGATCGAAAGACGGTGGCCGTCATGGGTGATCCCCGAAGCCGATCGGAATTTCCAGCCCGTCATAAGCCAGATGAACATGGGTTGGCAGCCGCTCGTCTATGGTTGCGTGAAGCAGGTCATGGGAAATGTGGGTAAAGTAAGCCCGCTGCGGCTGTAATTGCTCGACTGTTCGTAGGGATTCATCAACCGTAGAGTGAGTGGGATGTGGATTGTGCCGAAGAGCATCCAGGAAAAGCACGTCAAGCCCGCGCAGTTTTTCCAAACTTTCGGCAGGGATGCCGCTGTGATCGGTCAAGTAGGCGCAGTCGCCAAAGCGAAAGCCGTGCACCGTACCCCGGCCATGCGAGACGCGAATCGGCTGAAACTCCATGCCGGCAACAAGGAATGAATCTTCCCCAAAGAAGTGCGGCGTTAACCGTGGCCGGCTCGACTCAGTCACCACGCCGTCGAACACATACCGAAAGGTACGCTCCAGCGTTTCCCATGTGCCCTCTGACATATAGATCGGGATTTCGGTCCGCTGCATAAAGTTAAACGGACGAACGTCGTCGAGACCCAGGATGTGATCCGCATGGGCATGGGTATAGAGAATCGCATCCAGGTGCTCAATGCCGTAGCGAAGAGCCTGGTATCGGAAATCGGGCGCGGTATCGATCAGCACGCGCTTGTCGCCCAAGCGCAACAGCACAGAAGGTCGGAGTCGTTTATCGCGCGGATCGTCTGAGGAGCAGACCTTGCACCGGCAGCCGATCATGGGAACCCCGACGCTGGTTCCGGAACCGAGCACAAGAATGGAGGCGTGCTCGAAGGCGTCCAACATCTTACTCGGACTTCGAGCCCTTACCGCCGCCTGATGAAATGATGCGCGGCCGATCATTCTCCTCCTTAGGTAACTCGAGCTTTGATGGCTCAGAGGGCGTAACGATAGTGGACTGCGCTCCACCGACCTCGGCCGCCAGCTTCTCGGCAATCTGGACATAGCGGAACCGCAACTCGGTCAGCCCATTCTCAAGCAGCCGTTGTTCTTCCACCGTCAGATTGCCTTTTGTCTTTTCCTGTAGCATGGCCAACAAATCGATGGAGTGCCGAGCCATAGGAAGGTCCGGCCCCTCATCTTCACCTTCCAGTTCAGCAAACTGAAGCAGGCCAAGCTGCATTTGTGCCTGCATCAATATGGATTCGACAAGAAATAGAAAGTTAGCCGGAGGAGCGGGAAGAGCCGTGGAGTCAGACATGAGGCTTGCTGCTTGTATTTTGCCAGAGTGAGCTTGGCTACCATCGGGCGTGACCGATCGTTTTCAGGAAGCGGGGACTGCCTTTGTCGAACTTCTGCGCGTTATGGCCAGGCTGCGCGCACCCGGCGGCTGTCCTTGGGATCAGAAGCAGACGTTCAATTCCATTAAGCCGTACACGCTGGAGGAGACCTACGAGGTTCTGGATGCAATAGATCGGCGAGACTGGCCGGGATTGCAAAGCGAGTTAGGCGACCTGCTGCTGCAACCGGTCTTTCTAGCGGAAATCGCGAGATCGCAGGGGCTGTTCGATATTGCCGATTCGCTCGGAGCTATTAACGAAAAGTTGGTCCGTCGGCATCCACATATCTTCGGAGACGCCGAGGCACACACGGCGGACGAGGTAAAGAAGCGCTGGGATGAGATCAAGAAGTCCGAGCGGGAGCAAGCGGGTCAGGCGCCAGCACTTTCAGTTCTCGACGAGGTGCTGCGGAACCAGCCGGCGCTCGTGGAGGCGGCGAAGATCAGTGCCAAGGCAGCTGGTCTTGGGTTCGAGTGGCCAACCATTGACGGTGTTTTGGAAAAGGTGACTGAGGAAGCGGGAGAGGTCGCCGCTGCCCGCCAAACCGGTACTGAAGAAGAGCTGGAGCACGAAGTAGGTGATTTGCTCTTCACAGTTGTTAACCTGGCGCGCTGGATGAAGATTGACAGCGAGCAGGCGCTGCGCAAAGCCAATGCCAGATTCCGCAAGAGGTTCGCACACGTCGAGCGAACTCTGGAGTTGACCGAAGACGGAGCAAAGTCCCTGGACGCAATGGAAGAACGCTGGCAGGAAGCCAAGCAATTAGAACGCGACGGCCTCTTATAGTCGGAACATTTTACAGTCGAACATTTAGACTCTCGATTTCCGTTGACAAGTAGTCTTAAAGGCGTAGATGCTATCTCCAGAGACCCCCGATGCCTAGGAGTTTGTTTTTTCTCTTTGCGGCCCTGTTTGGCACCCTGCAGGTAAGCTCGGCCCAAGACATGGTTTCCGCCTCCTCAGGACTGCTTCAATACTTTGAAGGCACGGTGTTGCTGGACAGCAAGCCGATCGAACACAAAGCGGCGGTTTTCCCCAGCATGAGTAATGGCTCTACTCTCAACACGGAAAAGGGCAGGGCAGAACTGCTACTTACGCCGGGCGTTTATCTTCGGCTCGACGATAAAAGTTCCGTGCAGATGGTATCGAACTCGCTTACCAAAACGCGCCTGGATCTTACGGGAGGCTCAGCGATCTTGGATAACCTCAGCGCGGCTTCGGCAGACGCAATAGTGCTGGGGTATGAGGGATCGGAGATACGGTTTCCAAAGCCTGGCATTTATCGAATCGACTCCGATGTCGGCGAGCTCCAGGTATACAGCGGCGAGTGCAAGGTGACGCGTAACAAGGTTTCAACAACGGTGGACTCGTCACACCTGTACTACTTCGCCCTTCAATTGACTACTCAGAAGTTCGGTGATGGCGCAACCGATGAGTTTTACGATTGGGCTTCCAATCGCAATAGCGTCATGGCAGACCAGAACCAGTTGGCATCTGCAGGGCAAGATGATGCTCTCGATGGAGACCCTGGCGGCGTAGGTGGCCCGTTTGTTGTGCCTCCAGGCTATCCGTCACCGAACTCGAACTACGCTACCTCGGCCACTCCCTTACTTGGATACAACACATATGGAAGCTCCAGCAGTCCGTTTTATCTATACCAGCCAACTCCCTACTCGTCGTTTGCTCCCGGTATAGGGCTGTTCGTCTTGTCTCCTTATCATCACAGGCCTCCCGGTTCCTACTCGCCCGTAACCACGATTCCCGGGTACCATCCTCCTGTCGGATTTCATCCGACTCCTGGGTACCATCCGCCTCTCGTGATTACTCGCTGGCCATCGCCGACCGTAACCGGCATTTCTCACTTACCAACGATCGGATCTGGCTATCGCCCCATCGCCCGGCCTCCCGTTACGTCAGGAGCGCGACCAGCAGCAGCTTACTCGGCGCCTCACGTCGGCGCTCACATTGGGCATCGGTAGCTTTCGCAAGCGGCTCACTGCTTAGGCGCGTAGTAGCCGACTCGCCACCGCGCTTTCAGGCCTGACAACCCGTCAGGCGCTTGCAGCTTCACTTCCACTGTCCGGTATGTTCCATCCCGGTTCGAATTGGAAGGCGCGTACGCAAGAATGTACTCGTTTCGAAGTTCAACTCCGATTCTTCTCGCAATACTCGGCAGCGCGCTCATAGAGCGGGCAGGGAATACCCGTCCTCCGGTCTGCTCGGAAATTTCGCCCAGCAAGGCCGGACCCGAAACCTCCGTGGGAGTCAGGCCGATCCCTATAGATTCGAACACCCCCATGCAATAGATTTGAACGTCAGCTTCGCGTACGATGTCCCGGATTTCGGTCGCAGTATAGCGGCTGTTGTTGTCTCCGCCATCGGAGAGAATCAGCAATGCTTTGCGCGGGTTTTTCGCTTTCTTCATCTCAGCCAGACCCATGTGTACCGCATCAAGTAGCGCAGTGAGTCCGGCTGACTGCACCGAATTCATCTTGTCTCTGATGACTTTCGGATCGGTGGTGAAAGGAACTGTCACTTTCGCGGTATCTCCGAACTCGAGCAAAAGCGCTTCGTCTTTCGGGTTCATGGTTTTCATAAACTCAGCAACCGCGCTTTGGGAGATAGCGAGTTTTCTACCCATGCTGCCGCTGACGTCGATTAGTAGGCCAATGGATAAAGGCGCATCCTCACCCGCGAATTGAGTAATTCGCTGTTTGACCCCGTCCTCGAATAATGAGAAGCGATCTTTATCGAGGTTCAGTACAAAATGGTTTGCAGGGTCGGTTACACTGACCGGAATGACAACCAGCGTGCTTTCAACGTGCAGTTGATAGTCATCCGATGGCGGGGACGTTTGCTGCGCCGCTAGCAGACCCGTTAAAAGACAGATGAGGCTTGGAACGCGACGGTAACGCAACAATCATCATCTCAAATGGGAACCGAGTGTGGCAGTTCTTCTACAATGAATACCGCGGCTGATAAGCCAATCGACCCCTGGTTGCAAGGGTAAGTCCGCTGGCGACACCGAGACCGCACAGAGCGAGCACAAGTTCAAAACTAATGGGACTTAATGGCTGAAGATCTCCGAATAGGCCTCCTAGAAATCGGGAAACAGTATTAAAGATCGCATGCATGAGAATAGCCGGAAGCACTGCAAAACGCGCCAAGTTCGCCCCAAAGCTGATGATCAACGATAGGCCTATAACGGTCAGAATGTAAATCCAAAAGGGTGAGCTTGTCCAACCAGGGATCAAGAAAAGCGGAAGATGCCAACCTGCCCAAAGGGCTCCAAGAATTACCGATCCAATCACCGGGCCGAAATGGACTTCGAGTTTGGGCAGAGCATACCCTCGCCAACCAAACTCCTCGCCCAGTGGCCCGCCGAGAAGTGCCGAATATCCGTAGACCTTAGTAGAGAGCAAGATGCTCCAGTTCAGCCGGGCCGGGTTTGCCGTGAGCACTCCGGGCAAAATTACATACGCGAATACTATGAGAGCTATGCCTAAAGCAGCGCCTACGAGGGTTCGCTCCAGTGAATCAAGGAAGCGAAACGCACGAAAGTTCCCGGTTTGTAAGTGATGTGCTATTAGGGCAGCCACACAGGGGCCGAAAGCCGCCAGGATTGTGAGTTGCATGGGTGCCTGAAGGAGCGCCATTGGCAGCATGACCAACCACGATAAAGAGTATGCAAGTAAGAAAAATAGCAGGAGCGGATGAGTTTGGGCTAGCGTCTTAGGATGTTCGAAACGCATCGCAGGATCTTAGCGTTGCGCCAAAGCATTGCGTTGTTTCTCCACCGCACGCATCAGCCGCAGCGTGTTTCCGCCGTAAATCTTTTTGATATCGGAGGCAGAATAGCCTGCTTCCAGCAGCGCCCGTGTCAGGTTCGGAAATTTCGAAACATCGTCCAGTCCAACTGGCGCGCAGGTGATGCCGTCAAAGTCGGTGCCAATGCCAATAGCGTCGATACCGGCGATATCGCGGACATGGTTGATGTGCGCTACAACGTCGCCGACGGTAGCTTTGACCGGTGCGTCCTTTGGCGCATCAGCAGCTTTTTGCGACAGAAAGGGACAGTAGAAATTCAGCTGAATGACCCCTCCCTTTTTGGCCAGCGCACGGATCATGTCGTCGGTCATATTACGCGGTACGTTCGACAGAGCACGGCAGGCCGAGTGGGAAGCAATGATCGGCGCGGTACTCGTTTCCAAGGCATCGTAGAACGTCTTATCGGCTACATGTGAGATGTCAACCATCATGCCCAGGCGGTTCATCTCGCGTACGATGTCTTTGCCCAGCGGCGTTAATCCGTTGTGATGCTGAATCTTGTCGTTGCCGATATCACCGGAGGAATCTGCCCAGTTATTGGTGTTCCAGTGCGTTAGGGTCATGTAACGAACGCCCAACCGGTAAAAGTCTCGCAGGAGGCGAGGGCTGTCCTCAATGGCATGGCCTCCTTCGATACCCATCAAGGCTGCAATTTTTCCGTGCTTGTGAGCCCGCTCGATATCATTCGCGGTGAAAGCTTGCTGGAACGTATCCGGATAGCGATTGATGATGTCGTGCTGAACAGTATCGATCATCTGAAGTGCCCGGTTGGCCGAGTGGTTTCCATCCACGTAGGTTGCTGCGACATAAACGGAAAAGAAAACTGCTCCGACTCCGCCTTCTTTCAATCGCGGTATGTCGGTCTGGTGTTCCGGAGAGTGACCGATGTCGGAACCATCCACCGTAAAACTCGGCGTGTCGTTATGAGTGTCGATCAGTATGGCCGACCGCGTAATCCGGCGCACCTCAGCATCACTTTTTTTGTCAGGCGGGGACGCCGCAACAACGGACATGGTGAGGGCCAAGGTAGTGAAAGCGGACGCGAATCGGGAAGGCAACAAATAAGAATACAATTAACTCAGGATGAATAACATAGCGCTCGGCGGCTCGCTGCCCGCGGTGGAACGAACAACCGGAACCTGGAAAGGAACGGTGGCCACGGTAGCTGCTGTCCTGCTTGCTTTGATTTATTTGGTCTCCGGCGGCTGGAAGCTGTTGCTGCCGTTTCAAGCCGGCGAACTCCTGGAGCAAGCGCAAGTGCCCGGCGGATGGGGCACCCTAGGGGCGGCAGCGTTGGGTGCTTTGGAAGTGTTCACGGCCATACTGCTGCTGACGCGGAGTTATCGCAAACTGGGCGGTATTCTGGGCTCTGCTCTACTCCTGTTTTTCATTGGCTGGATTGGCGCTTACTACAGCAAGCTGGTTGGCCACGAGTGCAGCTGCTTTCCCTTAATCAAGCGAACCGTCGGGCCTGGCTTCTTCATTGGCGACGCTGCCATGTTGCTGTTGGGCGTTGCCGCTTTTGCTTGGTCGCCGGCATTGAAAAGCTTGCGTGTTCCAACGATACTGCTGACTTCTGTCCTCCTTTTCGCCGGGGTTAGCTATGGGGTGAACGCAACACTGCGTGCCAAGGTGCAAGTGCCCACACCCGTAATTGTGGACGGCGCGCCTCAGAACTTGGCGCAAGGCAAAGTGTTCTTGTTCTTCTATGATCCGGAATGCTCACACTGTGACCAGGCGTCGAAGTACCTGTCGACACTGCATTGGGACAACACGCGCATCATCGCCATTCCTACCCACGATGCTAAATACGCGGCAGAATTTCTGCGCGATACCCATCTGAAAGCCCAGACCAGCCTGGAGGTGGATAAGCTGAAGAAAGCTTTTCCGTTTGTTGATCCACCCTTTGGCGTAGCGCTGGACTCCGGTCACGTGAAAGAGACCTTTGCGCAGACGCAGTTCAACGCGCCCTCGCCGTCCCCGGATCTGGCGAAGCTTGGTTTCATTCAACCTAAGTAGCGGCCGTGGTGCGCTGGCACTGAAAACTGATCATCGGTGAGGAATCGTAGCAGCGGCTGTCACTCGGGAGCAGCGCAACTACCAAAGCCTGGCTTATCAGCGCGAATTTCTCAGCGCGCTCTCTCCGGTTGGGTACACATCCAAAGTCCAAAGACATCTTTGCCGGGCAGCTTACCCGACGGCTTGCTTGCCACAATCCAGCATCCTTCGGTTGCGTTCGCTCGTTTGCAGGTTTGCAGCTAACAGGCTTTCGCTGCCGGGCAGAAGCTTCGACCTGAAGAGAACGGTCAGTTGAAGCGCAAGCGCGCAACAGAACCAAAGCCGCCTTGACGCTCTTCCACTTCGAGCCGCCATAACCGTCGCCTAGCTCGTATCACCTTACGGGCCTTTGTGCCACAGTTCGGATACCAGCAGGCCACCTGCAGCACTCTGCCGCTTAACTAGCCGCAAGCCATTCGCTTCCAAGATAGCGGGGTACGGTGGAAGGCGATTCGTGCGCAATCCCGCAAACAGCTGGAAAAATTTGTACATCAGCCAGATAAGAGCCTTCGCAAGTAAGCGGCGGATACCAGGGCGGGGAATTTGAAACTCTGAGATCAGCCAGCGCCCCTCGGCTGTCATTGAGCGCGCTAATTTTGGCACCAGAATTTCCAGTTCTGATGCTCCAAAACAATCCAGGAAAAAGTGAGTGACCACCAAGTCGTACGGTCCCTCGAAGGCGAAGGTCCGCGCATCTGCGGCAATCCGAACTATGCGGCCCGAAGAGACATCGTGCCGGCTTAGACGTGCTTGAGCCAGGCGCTGCATACCTGCGCTGATGTCTACCAGAGTGACGTGTGCCTGGCGATTCAAGCTGATGTACTCAGCGGAAAATCGGCCGTCCCCATCGCCTAGAATCAGCACTCGGGTTGCTCCAGCTACTTCGGAAAGGAACGCACGTCGCCGCCCTTGAAGCCTGCGTCCAAAAGCAAGAACCTCCAGCAACTGGTAAAAGGGGGCAACTCGCGAAAAATCTATGCGCGATTTCATAACGCGAAGGGAAGCAGAAGCGGCGAGAAGAGCGCGGCATCCACGAGCAGGCTCCGTACATCCGGGCCCAAGGCGTTCCTTTGAGATACCGCAAACGCCATTGCCAGTGAACTTAACACAATGGCAGCAGCAAACGGAAACGGCACTCGACCGAAGATAGCCATGCACGCCGAGAAGGCGATAATCAACCCGGCAAACTCAGTCAGGTGCCGGGTGACCCAGAGGGCAGTGGAATGAGGAGCGGCAACGAAATTCCGATTTGCGCGGTGCCAGTCGAGAGTTTCCATTGTGCAGCAATTTGCCCATACCAATAGGAAGAACAGCCCGCCGCTTATTATGATGACCGAGCGGTGAGTTCCCGACGTGAAGGCAAGCGGAATAATCGTTCCGATAGTGAAAAGCAACGCCACCAGGACTTCTCGTGGCCACCTACGCCGCTGGTAAACCGGCGTTAAATGCACGGCTCCAAGGTAAATGGAGACCGATATCGCCACGGCAACACCAAGTCGAAAGACGCCTTGTGGCAAGGTCAGGACAGCGAGCACCGCAGCCGCCACCGTGCCTGCACCAGCCGCGGCTAGCATGGGTCCACTATGCCGGCGGAAGAACACTTTGCGGACGGGCTCAGGGTAGACGGGAACAGGTTGGCGCACGTCAATGACATGATCGATAACGTAGATAACCCAGACACTAAGGCCTAAAATCAGGAGCTCCGCTTTCCCGGTATGCAGCCCTAGTGAGCGCGCCAGGAAAGCGTTCCAGAGTACTGCGATGCATGCTGCATCCAAACTAAGCACATTGGGCCACAGCCAGATCGGTACTGCCACGGGGCCAATTCGAGGCCCCGCAGTGTAACTTTCGTGTTTTAGCTCAAGACCTAAATCCTTCATTCCTATCTATGGTCCCTGACGTTTCAACAAGAGTGAAAACACGCAGAATCTTCCCAACTCAAGTGGATCAGCGAAGCGCCAACGGTTATACTGAACGATTCTTATTCGAGAATCCGGATTCACTTCCGGGATAACCCTCAAGGAGATAGATGCTCAACGAATTGCAAGATCGCTTGAATTTGACGTATGCAGACCTAGAGGAGATGAATCTCCAGTCTAAGGCGGATCGGGCGAAACCCGCTGGTCAGATTCAGGAAGCGCGCTTGAAATATCTGACCGACGAGAAGCGGATCAAAGCCGTAACGGTGCTCTTCAGTGATCTGGAGGGACGCCTGCACATGTTGGACTACGACAAAAAGTTCCTCGTTAAGAGCTGGGACAATCTCACCTTTGATGGCTCGTCCATTCGCGGCTTTACCGCTCAACGGGAGAGTGATCTCCGTCTCGGCATGGATTGGGGCGCTTTCTACTGGCCGCCTGCCGACATCTTTGGTGCGGGGAAAGTTCTTATCTTCGGCGAAGTCATCGACAAGGACGGTTCGCCCTACAGCGCCGACATGCGCGGAGTGCTGAAAGAGTACGCCGCCAAAGTGAACCAGCAGGACGGCTACTCGCTAAATGCAGCGAATGAGATTGAGGGCTTTCTCTTTGCCGGCGCGGACGCAGAACGTCGCTTTCACCAGAACTGTCGCTTTGATTATGTGAATACTGGCGGCTACTATCACTCGTTGCCGGGCGATCCGCTGCGGCAATTCATTGATACCGCAGCAGATGTCCAGCGAGCGATGGGATTTCAAAACGAGAAAGATCATCCGGAGGTTGCGCCTTCTCAGTTCGAAATCAACTACAGTTATGCGGACGTAGTGACAGCTGCCGATCAGATTCAACTGTATAAATTGATTTGCCGCCAGGTGGCCACCAGAATGGGTGTTACCGCCAGCTTTCTTCCGAAGCCAGTGGTGGGAGTGAATGGCAGCGGTATGCATACAAACGTGTCGGTGACCAAAGACGGTAAGAATCTCTTCTGGGATCCGAAAGGCGAAGAGAAGCTAAGCTCATTTGGCTGGCAGTTCATTGATCGCATCCTGACACAAGGTAACGATTTGTGCCTGATTCTGAATGCCAGCGTTAACGCTTACCGCCGATTGGACCCGCACTTTGAAGCGCCAAACCAGATCAAGGCGTCTGCCATCGACCGCGGCTCGATGGTTCGGGTTCCGATCGGTAACGAACGCAGCGCGCGTGTGGAGGTTCGCTCCGTGAGCCCCGATGCGAATCCTTATATGGTGCTGTACTCCATCTTCCGTACCGGCCTGGAATCGGAAATCTCGAGTATTGCTAACCTTCGTACCGCGCAGCGTTACCTTCCTGACAACATTTACGACGCGCTAGAAAGCTTTCGTAAGTCCGAGTGGAACGACAAGCTTTTTGGCTCAGATGTCAAAACCCGTTATGCGGATTTGAAGCAGACCACGGCCGACCGTTGCGCCCGTACTCTTGGAAATTTCGTGAAAGCACCTGAGGTCCAATTTCATCACGAAGTTTACAACCAGTACCTCTGGAACCACTTTTAGAGATCGACTGAAAGTTTGGTAGCTGAAGCGCCCGGAGGTCTTGTGTCTCAAGTCTCCGGGCGTTATGTTTTTCCCCTCCATGCATCTAAAGTGGCGGGGGCAAGTAAAATGACGTGGAAAAAGATTGGGCTTTACTGGGGACTACCGCTTGCTTTTGCGCTGTCTCAGCATGCCGCGCTCGCGCAAGGGCAGTTTGGCAACAGCGCTACTATTCGCGCAAATATTAAGCCAGGCGGCGGCGACGGCAAGTGCACCTTCGAAGTGGAAGTGGACGAAGTTGCTGAAGTGGAGGTACGCGGCGACACGGGTCTGCTTCGGACGATCTCAGGCTCGCCGGCTACCTGGCGACGACTGGACTGCAACGGTCCAATGCCTACCAACCCCGCAAATTTCCGTTTTAAAGGCATCGACGGCCGCGGGCGTCAGACGCTGGTTCGCGATCCTGGCGGGAATGGCTCGGCTGTGGTTCGTATTGAAGATCCGAAACCGGGAAGGGAAGGCTTCACTGGCGACCTGATGTGGAAGGGCGGCAGTTACACGCCCACCAACAACGGAAACTATGGCAATGGCAACTGGAATGACCGTGGCAACAACAATGACCGTGGTAACAACAACGGAAATTGGAATAACAGCGCAAATAACGGTAGTTGGAATGGCGGCAGTGGGAACAACAGCGGTAACTGGAATAGCGGCGGTTGGAATCGAGGTGGCACTGGCGGATGGAATAGCAACGGCCAGAATATTTCATCTGGCGACGCCATGAATATCTGCCAGAACGAAGTCGCCAGCCAGTCCGGCGCCAATCGCGACGACGTCCGTGTCAGAAGCGGAGGAGACAACGATAACCGTGGCAGCTATACCGTTAACTTCCAAATCCGCTCCAGGAACAATGGAGGCAGCGGCACAAGCGGTTCCTGCCGCATCTCCCGGACAGGTCAAATCGAAGACATTCGGCACTAGCAGGAGATCACTCCTGAGTGAGATTTCCGATTGGCACTTACTTAGGAGTGACAGCCCGAATCTGGTCAGAGTCGGCGATGTCAGGAGTGCCGCGAGAAATGGGTCGTGAGGGAAGCTTGGTCTTTCGCAGGGCTTTGAAAACCGTGAGTTCACGTTCAGCGTCCGGCTCCCGGCCAAGGGCACGATAGGCTTGGGCCAGCTTGTAGTGAGCAAGATCGTTTTGAGGATCAAGATGCTCTGCCGTTTCTAAATGCGGTAGAGCTTCCCCACTTCGCCCTAGAGACGATAATGTTTTGGCGATCGCAAGATGAGCCTCGACCAACGCAGGCTGCAACTGAAGCGCTCGAGAGTAGTGCTCCAGTGCAACGGTAAACTCTGAACGCAGCGCATAAACCTCCCCTAACTCATATTCGGAATTTGCGTCAGTCGGGCTGAGCGCAAGTTCTGCTTCGAAGCATTGCTGAGCTTCATCTCTGACCGACTCACTTTGTGAGCTCGCCAGAAGCGCTCTTCCCATCTCGAAGTGAAGTCCCGGCTGACGAGGGTTTATCGCTAACGCTCTTCTATATTCGGCAACTGCTCCCGGCGAGTCGTCCTGCGATGATGCCGCTTGTGCCAGAACCTGATGCAGCTGCGAGGAGTCGGGCGCTGTCTGAGAGAGCTTACTAACAGCACGCGCAGCAAGGTCGGTGTAAGTACGATAGGCGAGGTAAAGAACCGCAGGGTCTTCCGGATTGGTTCTTATCAGAGACCGGAGAATGTCGAGAGTCGGTTCCAAATCCAACGACTGTTGACCAAGTGCCATCAGGTCCGTACCGACTTGCAACCGGAGTTTAGAGTCCTTAAGGTCAGGGAATGTCCGAAGCAGGATCTGTTTTGCTTCGGTGACCTGGCCCTGCTTAAGCTTGATCAGACCGATAAACGCCTGTGCGTCGGAAAGCGACGGCTTTCTGTTCAGAGCTTCCGTAAAGTACTGTTCAGCTTCAGTCAATTTTGAAGCTTTGTAAGCGATTACTCCAAGATTGGCGTAAGCCTCCGCTATAGACGGGTTCAGCCGCAGTATCTCCCGGAATTCGTAAGCTGCGCTCTGAGAGTGGCCGCTCAAAAGCGCCTGTTGAGCGGCTTTGTAATGAAAAGCAACTTGCCTATCAATCTCGGTTTGCGCCGCCTCGGTTTGCGCCGCCAGAATAATGCTAGAGATCGCTGTTACAAGCAGCCGTTGGATGGTTTTGCTTATCAAGGTTGTCCTGCCGTCGGCGGGTAAACTGTATTTATTCGATACCACATTCCGAGTAAATACCGCTCAGGCATGCAGGCGAAGACTGCTCACCTGCATGCCTGGTTAAGTCAAAACGTCAGACGAAGAAGGAACTGCATTTGGCGCATTCCAGTCGAGGTTGCCGTAATCTGGCCCACCGTGGGACTGTTGATGTCCGAGTTGGGGAGCGCTAGATTCGCGTGGTTGAATGCATTGAAGTTTTGCCACTGAAACTCCAACTGAGTGAGCTCGTTCAGCGGAGTGCCAAAGGTAAACTGCTTACCGAGAGACCAATCCACGTTGTAAAGTCCCGGACCTCTGAGCGTGCCGGGTCCTGCATTTCCCCAAACGCAGCAGACTGGAGGAGTCTGAAACGCTTTCGGATTGAACCAGAGATTCCGGTTCGGGGAAGCCGGGTAGAGCTGATTGCCTGGAACTGCATTCGGCCTTTGACCGAAATCGGCATTGAGCGTGCTGCTGTCGCTATCTGACGCGGAGAAAGCAAGTCCTGATTCAACCGTAGTCACGCCATCGAACTTCCACCCGCCTAACGCTGCCTGAACAAAGCCATTGCGCTGCGCCCCGAATCTATGTCCCTTCCCATAGGGCAACTCAAAGGTATGCAGGAGCGTCCAGACGAAAGCTCGATTCAAATAAGAGACTCCATAGCTAGCGTGGCGATCATACGGGTTATTCGCCTGGCCTCCACGGTTCCCAATCTGGTTGTCAAGCGCCTTTGCCCAGGTGAAAGCGGAATTTAGACTATAGCCTTTTGTGAACCGTTTGCTTGCTTTGAATTCCAGGGCGTTGTACTTGGAATCATCGCAGGTGCATACGAGAAAGATCTGGTTACTTAAACCAAACTTCTGATAATACGGGCGACGACTCTGCAAGTCACCAACTCCCGGCGGAGCCGCATTGTAATTGAAGTTATCGTAGTCCAGGTGGGTGCCCTTATTGCCGACATACGCCAGAGACATCGTCAAATCGGAAGTGAACTGATGTTCCACTGTGAGATTCCACGAATCGATGCTGGAGATGGGACGGTTATACTCCCAAGCTTTAATGAAGTCTCCGGGAGGAGGCGCCAATGTTCCTGATGCTGGGAAAGAAGGAGCCGGAGGCGCGGGTGCGGCTTGATTGATCGGGAAGGTCGGAGTATACATGTCGGTTTGGTTGATAACTTCCGACTGAGCAATGGGATAAGAAGATGAGAGGTGGTTAAACTCTGCATCGAAGCCGTTCATAAAGTAGCTCCGGCCGAGGCCAGCTCTTACTACCGTGTTCTCGGTAATTTGATAGGCAATGCCCACGCGCGGAGCGAAGTTGTTATAGCGCGGCCTTACTCCGGCGTACTTTGAAACGTTACCTAGGCCAGCAAGAACCAGCTGCCCGGTATCGAAATCAAAGTTGACATCCCCACCGGCTTTTCGGGGGACAACTGGCTCAAAGTAATCCCAACGCAACCCGTAATTCAGAGTCAACTTGGGAGTAATCTTCCACGTGTCGGCACCATAGAATGACAGGCGAGTAACCCGCTCACCCGGGAACAAGACAAAAACACCCTGCTCGAAACTACTTGGCTCACCAAGCAGGAACGAAGCCGCTGCCAAGCCTGAACTTGGGACATCGGCGCTCCCAGTAACGCTTTGTGTGAAGTTAAACTGCCCTCGAGTGCTTTGATTCAGAGTAAAAAGATCTTCCCGATTCCGCCGGGCGTCAACGCCCCATCGGAAGTTATGAGTTCCGGCGATCTTGGTCCAGTTGTTCACAAACTGGAACATGGTTGTACGGTCAAGCCGGGCACCGATCCGGACACGCCCATGAAAAAACTTCCGAGCGGACCGCCAACGTTGATTCCAGCTAAACCTCCCGTCAGCTGCGAACCGGTGTTGATACCCGGTATTCCAACCTGGTTATTGGTAGCCAAGCCTGCGTCAGGCTGGTAAGAGTTCAGGACGAACCTGGTGACGCCTACGCGGAACTCCGATAGCAGGTTTGGATTAAACGTTCTAGTGTAGTTAATTGCTCCGAGTTGGCTTCGCGAGGGTGCGTGCGATGGGTAGGCTCCGTTCAGTGGAGTACCGCCCGCTACTGTTCCGAATACTCCCGGCGCGTCCAGGAGTGACCACATGTTCGAGTAACGAACAAACAGCCTGTCACGCTCTGAGATATTCCAGTCATAACGGCCATCGATTTCATCAGTGTTGAAGCTGGTCTTTCCGCTTCCGACATAGTTATTGTTTGTGGCCCCGGAACCGATATTAGGTAGGGGGAGCAATGCCAGAAGATTCGTGGCAACGGGGTTTATCCTACCCGGACAGATAACGTTTAAAACTCCATTGCAGGAAAATTGCTGTCGACCTACTCCAAGGGCGCCTCCAGTATTTGGGTCATAGATCGGGTTGGTCGAGGCAAAAGCGCTGAAGTCTCCATTGCGGAAGGCTTGCGTTGGAACGGTCGTAATTAGCCGGACAGTCTGCAGTCTTCGATCAAGTCGATAGTCTCCAAAGAAGAACATTCGATTTTTGACAATTGGGCCGCCCAGACTAACTCCGCCAACGTTTTCGTTGTAGGGCGATGGTCCAGTACCCGCGCCACCCTTACCGGTTCCAGCAATCTTTTCAGTGAAGGGATTAGCAGCGGAGAAGTAACTATTCTGGTTAAACCAGTACGCGTCGCCATGAAATCTATTAGTTCCGCCCTTTGTGACGTACTGCGCTACCAAACCCCCAACCGATCCATATTCAGCATCGAAGTTCGAGGTCGTGATCTTCAGTTCCTGAGTCGCGTCGAACGGAGGCGTTATGATCTGTAGTCCGCTCCAACCCCAGGCGATGTCGGAAATTCCATCCACCTGATAATCGTTTGCCATCCAGAGTTGGCCATTGACTGAGGTCATGAAGCCTTCCGAGGGATTCTCACCATTGAAGATCTGAAAACTCGCTGGTGTTACCCCAGGCACGGTTGCGAAAAGCCGAGTCAAATTGTAGTTCGGAACAGGCAGATTCGAAATCTGATTTTGACTGATTGTACTGCTTACGTCCGTCTTCTCTGTTTCGATAGTTGCGGGTCCAGCAGTGACGGTAATCTGCTGACTAATTTGGCCGATCTGCAGCTTCGGATCAACCCGGACAGTGGAGTCCACGACCAGCGTAACGTGCTGCTGCACGAATCGATCAAAGCCACTCAGGACAGCCGTTACCGAGTACTGTCCGGGATTCAGATGTGGGCAGTTATACAGCCCGTCGCTCGCTGTTAAGACTTTGGTTTCGAGCCCCGTCTGCTCGTTTGTGACAGTGACGCTGACTCCGGGCACTCCGGTGCCGCTCTGGTCAGTAACAAAGCCTGAAATGGTACCCCAAGTTGCTTGGCTCCATAAGACCTGAAAATTGACGAGCGAAAGTAAAAGCAGCAGTAACGCTCTTGCACTGACTTTTCTGGACGACTTGGTCATACCATCCTTTTCGGGTTAGCTTTCTCTTCAGGGAGAGATCGCTGGATTCATTGGCCGCTTCTTGAAAGCTCTCACTCCTCAAGCGGGTATTAGCAGATTTATACTCTGGGTTTCAGAATCGTGCAAGGCAGTTAGTCAGCTTACCTTACGGCGGTTGATACGGCACTACCGCAAGCGCAAATTGCAAGTGCTTTAGTATGAAGGCGCTAGCTGCTTCATGCTGATCATAAGCTGACTAGACAGGAAGTTTTGCCCTTGCTTACAGCAGGGGAATATGACAAGAGTATTCTGGAATGCTGTATAGTCACTGAATAACTTGGTCCAGTGCGTGTCAGACGTTAAAGAATCTGCAATCCGACCTAACAAGTATAGGGCGATTTCCAAGACCATCCGGGAGGCGATTGCAACCAGGAAGTACAAGCCTGGGCAGCGGATTCCGAGTGAGGCGCAACTCAGCCGAACTCACGGAGCTTCGCGATTGACAGTGGGCCGGGCACTGAATGAGCTTGAGGCCGAAGGCCTCCTGGAGAGAAGAGCCGGCTCGGGAAGCTACGTCAAAGGGGTGACCATACCCCAAGGACGAACGTTTGGCCTTTTGATTCCACAACTGGGCGAGACCGAGATTTTCGAGCCGATATGTCAGGGCATGGCTCGCGTCAGTCGGGCCACACACGACGAATTGCTATGGGGAGCCGCTGCTCGCGGCGTAGAATCACCTGACCAGCAGGCTCTTGAACTTTGCGACTACTATATTGCCGAAGATGTCTCTGGTGTCTTCTTCGCTCCCTTGGAATTGAGTCCGGAGAAAGATCGGATTAACAGGCGCATCCTCGATTCTTTTCAAAGAGCGGCCATTCCGGTGATCTTACTCGATCGGGATATCTATGACTACCCGCAAAGGGGAAGCTGCGACTTAGTCGGAATCGATAATCGACGAGCCGGAGATGCAGTAACTACTCACCTGATCAACCAAGGTTGCCAGCGTATCTCGTTTGTGGCGGCCCCCGGTTCCGCCCCGACCGTGGGTCAGCGTTTGTTGGGTTACATCGACGCTATTAGTCGCAACGATTTACCTAAGATGGTTAGCATAGGCGACATTGATAATAGAGAAACAATCTCGCGTCTTTTCAACACTTATCGCCCTGACGGCTTTGTTTGTGCTAACGACCGTACGGCTGGGCAGTTGATGGTCCACTTGAGTGAGCTTGGCGTCGATGTTCCCTCTGCTGTAAAGATTGTTGGCATTGACGATGTCAAGTACGCCACTCTTCTGCATGTTCCCCTCACGACATTACGCCAGCCCTGTTACGATATCGGCGCTGCGGCCGTTTGGGCAATGATTGAGCGAATTGAGCATCCTACGATGCCGGCTCGCGACATTCTTCTTGCGTGCCAACTGATCGTTCGGCGATCAAGCGCCGACCGCTGCTCTGAAGGCTCAGCTTCAATGTCTCTGTGAGAGCCATTCGATCGCATATCTTAAACATTCAACTATGTAGGATGCGGTCAGCGTCAAAACGGGGTGGTGCTCCAAATAACCTGCTGTATTCGCGACTGAATTGCGAAGGCGATTTGTAGCCGACAAAAAATCCGACTGCCGCTGCGTCTTCCTGCTGGGAGACGAGGATACGTCGTGCTTCTTGCAACCGAATCTGCTTCTGATACTGAAGCGGACTCATGCCGGTAACGGCCTTGAAGTGTCGATGCAGAGTCGGCGAACTCATGCTTGAGACTTGCGCTAGTTCGAGGATGCTGAACGGCTTGGCAAAGTTCTGCCGGATCCAATTAATTGCACGCACAACCTGATGAGTCTGGCTATTCCGCAGAGCAATTTGGCGCAGCATGTCAGCGTGTTCGCCAGTCAGTAGGCGGACCAGAATTTCACGCTTGATCAATGGCGCAAGCAAAGGAATCTGCAACGGCTGCTGGAGAAGACGCAACAGACGAACAAAAGCATCGAGCAGTTCAGCCGTAATAGAGGTCACTCCGAGTGCTCGTGGGATGCTCCCCTGTAGTTCTGATGGCATCTCAAGCAGCAGAGTAGATAACACCTCTATATCCAGCGCCAAACTAAGTGCAAGGTATGGATGATTTGGCGTTGCTTCTGAGATCATGCCGCTGACTGGCAGGTCCACGGAACTGATCAAGTACTTGGAAGAGTCGTACTCAAATGTTTCGCCCGCCAGAATAACCTGCTTCTTGCCTTGAGCAATGACGCAAACCATTGGTGTGTAGATAACCTGCACGGGTACGCTCATGACAGTCTCTGAGCGCATCAGGGTCAGCCCAGCAATAGCCGTCGCGGCCGGCTCTTGCGAACAATGCTCGAATACTCGAAGGCGTAATTCCTCAAGAGCATTCATGGCTTTTCCTACCTTCAATGAGGGAGTAATCCGGAATGAAAGGATTGTG
Source organism: uncultured Bryobacteraceae bacterium (assembly GCA_964248065.1). Classification (GTDB taxonomy): domain Bacteria; phylum Acidobacteriota; class Terriglobia; order Bryobacterales; family Bryobacteraceae; genus Bog-105. The sequence continues at coordinate 29,107 of CAXTWQ010000011.1, forward strand.
CAAGGATGACAGAGTTTCAGTCTACCGT
>CAXTWQ010000011.1:29144-31395 GCA_964248065.1 uncultured Bryobacteraceae bacterium
GTCTACCGTGCCTCCGCATACCCGCCCTAAGATCAAGTCAGAGATAAGGACGGAAAACTGAAATGAGCAAAGTTTGGTTCATCACAGGCGCCAGTCGCGGCATTGGGCTCGAGATTGCACGCGCAGCTCTAGCTGATGGGAAGTGCGTCGTTGCCACAGGCCGTAACCCCGGTAGAGTCGCTGCAACACTTGGGTCTGATAACCAGCGTCTCCTGCCGTTGAGGCTTGATGTCACTGCGCCGGAGCAAGCTGCTGCAGCGGTGGCCGCCGCTATCGAGCGGTTTAGTCGAATTGACGTCCTGGTCAATAATGCCGGTTATGGACAGCTAGGCATGTTTGAGGACAACTCACCGGCCGAGATAGCGGAACAGTTCCGAGTCAACGTTTTTGGTTCCTTCGACATCACTCGCGAAGTGCTTCCTGTCATGCGCAAGCAGCGATCCGGGCACGTGTTCACAATTACGTCGATTGGCGGCCTGCGCGGCGGTGCGGGCGGTTCGCTTTACTGCGCTACGAAATTCGCGCTCGAAGGCTGGTCAGAGTCTCTGGCACAAGAAGTTGCAGGCTTCGGAATCCGTGTCACCGCTGTGGAGCCTGGCTTTTTCCGCACTGATTTTCTTGACAGCATGTCTGTGCGATACGCATCTAGTCTTATCGCTGACTACACGGCTGAGTCGAAAAGAATACGAGCGTTCTACGATGCTCGAAATAAGAAGCAGGCGGGCGACCCAGTCAAGTTGGCCAAGGCTCTTTTGCAACTAGCTAAAGAGGAAAACCCGCCTCTGCACTTTCTGGCTGGGACCGATGCGGTGAGTACTCTGGAGCAGCGGATTCAACGCGACCAGGAACAACTGACTCAGTGGCGATACCTGTCTTGCGCGACAGATCATGAAGCTGAATGAATTGCGAAAAGTTCTGATCTCTTCAGATGCAACGGACAGCAGCTAGCTGGCTCATGCGCGATTGCCCACGAAGATTCGGCTAGTAAAAGAAGCTCTCTTCAACAATTAGCATCAGCCGCCCATTCTCGTTGCTGACATTTGCCAAGCGCCGGGGGAATGCGGCTGATTGCTGTTTTTCGAATGCGTTCTTGTCCGCATCGGGAATCAATACGTCTACCAGGCCTCTTCGCTGTAGCTCGCTTACAGTAATGGCAGCTTGCACCAAGAGTTCACGGTCGTGGAGTTCCTGATAGAAACGGGACATCTTTTAATTTTGACACCGTTCCGTCATGCCGTTTTTACCTGTTGGCAAGAGCCAGTGCGGGCTGCCAGTCATCTTTGTAAACCTTCCCGCCTTTCATGACGAACTTTACATTTTCCAGAACGTCCACACGAACACGCGGATCACTGTCTACCGCGATCAGATCAGCAAACGAACCCGCCATTACAGTTCCGGCTCTTCCATCCAGATTCAGCAACTTCGCAGAGTTCACTGTGGCGAACTGAATCGCTTCAATCGGCTTGGCTCCGAATTCAACCATGGTTGCCAATTGTTTAGCGTTGTCTCCGTGCGGATATACGCCACCATCGGTTCCGAATGCAAGCGGCGCACCAGCCAGATAGGCTTTGCGAAAATTCGCGCGCTGTAGTTTGCCGATGGCCTTTTCCTTCTCAATCGATTCGGGCAGCATACCGACTTTAGGGCCTTCGTTTAGAATGTACGTGTCGTTGTAGATATCGAAAACCAGATAAGTTCCGTGCTGCTTGGCCAGCTCGATTCCTTCAGCGTCAATCAAGCTGGCGTGCTCGATAGAGTCGATGCCTGCCACGATTGCATCCTTAATGGCTTGAGTGCCATGCGCGTGCGCAGCTACCTTCCGCCCCAGTTTATGCGCTTCCTCCGCAATGGCTCTCATTTCCTCCAAGGTGTACTGCTCGGCTCCCGGCGCATCGCCCTTGGAAAGTACTCCTCCCGAAGCGCAGATTTTAACCACGTCGGCACCGTACTTGATAACCTCACGAACTTTGCGGCGCGCCGCCCATGGGCCGTCCGCCACACCGGAGCTGGAGTAATTGAACTCAGGCGCCAGTAAGTTTTCGTCGCAGTGACCGCCCGTAATGCCGAGCGGCGGGCCGGATACATACATACGAGGCCCGGGCAATTCTCCGTCGTTGATACCGTCACGCAGGGCCACATCGCTGAACCCTTCGGCACCCACATTGCGAACCGTTGTGAACCCAGCTAAAAGGGTTAGCCGCGCATTTTTCGCTCCCGTAATGGCTTGCCTTGGAACCGATACGCCCAGTGA
>CAXTWQ010000011.1:31405-32897 GCA_964248065.1 uncultured Bryobacteraceae bacterium
TGGTCATGCACATCAATCAATCCTGGCAGACAAAAGCCACGGCTCAAATCAATGGCGGTCGAATCGGCTGGAGCTTTCCCTGACAAGCCCGTTGACACATCTTTGACCAAACCGCCTGCCACCACGATGACTGCATCGCGTGTTACCTGATTGGTTGCCGGATTCAGAAGCGAGCCGCAGTGCACTACAACACTTCCGCTTGCCTCCTGTGCCATCAGGCGCAAACCCGGTATGGCTAAAACACCGACCAGAATGAGAGGAGAGAGTAGTCGCACGTTTGAATTTCATTGAGTATTGCACGGGCCAGCAGCGGAACTTCTGCTTCGTACATTTCGTATTCTGGGAGCAATACCTCGCAGCCGAACACCATGCAATGCCCCAATTGTGGAACACAAGAAAGTGATGGCGTCCGTTTTTGCAGCAACTGTGGACAATCGCTTAGCATTACCGGATCATCGTCGGGCAATCGACCGTCAACACCCTCCGCATACCGGCCTGCCCCAGTTGCCATGCTTCCCGAACGAGAAAATCTCGGCCGGCGCATCCTCGCTTATCTGATTGATCTCCTACCCTGCCTGGTCCTGTCCGTGCTCCATTTTCTGCCGATACTGGGTTGGATGATGTTCGGGCTGTTGACTGGCTGCTACTGGTTGCTGCGCGACGTCAACGGAGCAAGCCTGGGTAAGTCGTTCACCGGCAGCATCGTCCTGAGCACAGACGGTTCTCCCTCTACAACATCGCAAAGAATCATCCGTAACGTCCCCATTGCCCTAGCGGTGTTCCTGGAGATGATTCCTTTCGCGGGCATCCTGTTTTGGTTCATTGGACTGCTGATAGTTCTGCCGATTGAACTTCTGCTGCTGCTGATTGGGGGCCGGCGTTTAGGCGACCTAATTGCCGGAACGAACGTGTTCCACAAGCCGCCCGTTGCTTATTCGGTTCCTGCGGCTTAGCGCAGCAACAGCGTCCGTAGTGCTTGCAGGTCATGCAGGACTCGCGCGCTCGAGTCCATGTAGGAGTGAAGCTGCGTCAGGTTATGGAGCACCAAGCGTAAGGCTTCCACTCGACGCGAACTCGCATTGTCATCGCTTTGCATGATGCTTTCTATCTCGGCTCGAGTCCGCTCTGATTCGTGCCGCAGCAGTTGGACGAACTCTAATGCGCTCTCGATAGTGTCGAAAGGCGTTTTGTCCGGCGACTCAGAAATCGTTGGCAAAGTAACATTTCTCCTGTGAGATTTGCCGACCCTGACTGGACCTGCAACGAAATAAGTATAGACAGCGGGAGCGAACTCCCGGGGGTAAGAAGTTTCCTATCTGGCGTTACCGGTAGTTATAATAGGGGACAACTCCATATCATGTCATCGGTTCGACTGTGAACCAACTTACGAATAGAAACGAAGTTCGTAGTACCCGGATTAAGACACCTCGCATCTTTCGCTCCCTTGTAGCTGTATTTGCGATAGGCATTCTGGGAGTGGCTGGGCTAAATG
>CAXTWQ010000011.1:32907-60158 GCA_964248065.1 uncultured Bryobacteraceae bacterium
GCTAAATGCACATGCAATTCTCACTGAATCGTCTCCTGCTGCAAATGCAAAGGTTAGCGGACCAACGGTTCCGATCAGTATGACGTTTAACTCCAGGATCGATCAATCCCGATCTACTCTGACGCTAGAAGGTCCAGCGCAAGCGAGGTCGACTTTAGAGATCAAAGCAGACACGACTGCGCCGCAAAAGCTCCTTAGTATTTTCTCTAATGCAAAATCAGGCTCTTACAAGCTGCATTGGCAAGTCCTTTCGGTTGATGGGCATATCACTCGAGGCCAAATCAACTTCGAAGTTCGATAACACGCGTGGCCAACTTCCTGGATCTGTTCGGCTTCCTTGCCGTGCTCTTGCGTGCTGCCACGCTTGCCCTCGGCTCGATTGCCATCGGTGGGGTGATATTTGCGTTTTTGATCAGCGGTCGTAGATCGCTCGCTGATGCACAGCGACGTTTGCTGATTACCTCAGCAGCGATTCTTGCCCTTGTTCAGAGCTTTGGGCTCCTGGCCAATTCGCTTCTTTTGCAAGAAACCACAAAGCTCCCGCTGCGAGCACTTGTTGGTGCGACCTTCTTCGTTTATGGCTCCATCAGTCTGCTCGCTGCAGCAACACTTAGCTACCTCGCTTTTCGCCGACGCGACGGAACCTGGTTATCGCTAGCCTGCGCGACTATCCTACTCATCACTGAGGTGGCAACCAGCCACTCTGCAGCCCGCCTAACTGATCAGGCATTGTTGTTGTCGGTCACTGCTGTGCATCAAGCAGCGACTGCAGCTTGGATCGGCGGATTGCCCTATCTCTTTCTCGGCCTGCTTGAGAAAGCATCCTCCGATAAGCTGCTTCAAGTCGCGCGGCGGTTCTCCCGCCTTTCGCTCTGGAGCGTGGCCTTACTGTTTGGCGCTGGTACAGTTCTTTCCCTCTACTACATCGGTTCTCCCGCCGCTATTTATGGCACCAACTACGGCTTGATGGTGTTGGCCAAAGTGATTCTGTTCCTATTGGTGATTGCGCTCGGCGGCGTTAACTTCCGGGTTATCTCAACGTTGAAGTCCGGCGACACGAGCTGGAGTACCCGCGTTGCCCGAATTGGCGAGGCCGAAATCGGAATCGGCATCACGGTCGTGCTAGCCGCTGCCTCTTTGACTTCGCAGCCACCGGGCATCGATTTGAAGGCTGATCGGGTACCGGCGTCAATAATTATGGCTCGTCTTACCCCGAAATTGCCTCGGTTACAAACGCCACCAATTTCGTCCTTATCGCCGTCGAGTCGGCAACAATGGAAGGCAACGCATCCGCCGTCGACCAGCGGTAACGAAAGTTATATTCCGGGCCAAGTTTATGTTCCCTCCACGCCAGGGGATATTGCCTGGTCAGAGTACAACCACCATTGGGCCGGACTGATTGTCTTTTCTATTGGCGTTCTCGCCGTCCTTTGCCGAGTACCCAAATTTGGCTGGGCGCGGCACTGGCCTTTGGCTTTCACCGGACTCGCTGCCTTCCTTCTCCTCCGGGCAGATCCGGACAGTTGGCCACTCGGTCCTGATGGGTTTTGGGAAAGTTTCGCCGCCTCCGAAGTTACTCAGCATCGAGTGTTCGTGCTTTTGATTCTCCTCTTCGCCGTTTTTGAATGGGGTATTCAAACGCGGCGGCTAACCTCAGGCACAGCGGCGCTAGTTTTTCCTGGTGTCTGCGCAACGGGAGGAGCACTTTTGCTTACTCATACTCACGCTTTGTCGAACATTCAACAAGAGCTCCTCGCTGAACTGAGTCACCTACCCTTGGCCTTGCTTGCCGTTGTCGCTGGGTGGACTCGATGGCTTGAACTCCGCTACCCCGGTCCGCGCCGAAAGTGGGCCGCCCATGTCTGGCCAGTTTGCTTCGCACTGATCGGCGTCGTGCTGCTGCTATACCGTGAAGGGTAGCGGCGCGAACGAGTGAAACGCGCAATTGCCTCCTGCAAATTCACGGCGCTTGATTCACGCCTAGGTAATTGGGCGCACACATAAGCCGCTCATCGCACAACCGTCGCTTTCGGCCAACAATCTCAGGCGAAAGCCCAGCGAAGTCACGCCGCCGGTTCCTAAGTGTCACGCAAGCGCTTGCTTCATATACGAGAGGCACGCCTTCACCTCTTGCACCGGTGTTCCTGCACCTTTGTACTCGTATTCGACGAAGGCTGGTATAGGGTACTTCTTCTGCTTCAGCAGCATCAGCACTGGCTTAATGGGAGTATCGCCCTGCCCGAAAGGTTCGTTTGGCCCATCGTCAGCTTTGCGATCTTTGATATGCAGGTGAGTGATTATTTGATGGTTCTGTTCGATGTAGGGCACGGGATCGAAACCGGCTGCATGGAAGTGTCCAATATCCAAATTCACTCGGAAGTACGGCGACAGTTTCAGGCCTTGCGCGAATGTTTCGGGCGTGGAGAAATCATCCGGATTACCCTTGTTGCTGTGTCCGTGTAGCGCGACGTAGATCTTGTATTTCTCGGCAAAGGGAGCCAGCCGCGGCGCAACTGAGAGCGTTGTCGAACTCGCAATAATTTTCACACCCAAAGCCTGCGTCTGCCTAAAGCATGCGTCCAGCTCCTGGTCGGTGTAATCCTGGCCGAAGTTTATTGTGTAAGCGTAAATTTTCACGCCAGCCTTGTCAAACTGGTTGCGAACCGTAGTGAAGTGCTCCATCGGTGTTGACAGCCGCCACTTCCTCAGCGACTCACGACGCTCCTTGGCTTCAGGGCCGGTTTGCATTTTCCGATAGGCCGCTGAGATAGCTTTGGAATCCCCATTCATCTGAGCAGCCTGTTTCAGGAAAGCGGTCATGGCTGGGTCTTCGGGTTCAAGTTGCGGCGAGAAGAGTTCACACTCCGTAGCTCCACAGGCTTGCATGGCCCGCAAGACTGGACCTACTGCATCCGAAGCGCCCGGATCGGGCGGCAGATCGCGGAAACTGTATGTGCAAACGCCGAGTTTGACGCCACTTCCATTCGTGCTCGACTGTCCCAGCGCAATAGAAGCCGGTAGGCTCGCCAATACTGTTTGTCCAAAGCGCCGTCTCGACAGCATTTCACGTCCTCCTAATGCAAAAAAGGCCGCCCGTCTCGTGAAGACGAACGGCCCACGAATACTATCAGACTCTCAAAACACTTCGGAACCGAAGACTATTGATGAGCCAGTTCCTGCGGATGCTCAGCTGTTATCGCCGCAAGCCTGTCTTTCAGCAGCTTCTCCAGCGATACAAGCGCGTCGCTGAAGCCCTTGATTCCTTCGGCCAGCTTGTCGTTTGCCATCCGATCGGCCTTGTGCATCTCTTCGAACTTCGCTTCGTCGATTGTCATTTTCTCAATCTGTAGGCTCTTTGCATTTTCCGGATCCAGCTTGCGCGGAAGCTCGCCTTCAGTTGCATCCAGTTCCTTCAGGAGGTTTGGCGAGATCGTCAGCAGATCGCAGCCGGCGAGCTCCTTAATCTCCCCTAAATTCCGGAAGCTTGCGCCCATCACCTGAGTCTTATAACCAAATTTCTTGTAGTAGTTATAGATTTTCGTGACTGACTGCACGCCCGGGTCTTCTGCGCCCTGATAATCCTTACCGGTGTCTTTCTTGTACCAGTCAAGAATGCGGCCGACAAACGGAGAGACCAGCGTGACACCGGCGTCGGCGCAAGCAACAGCTTGATGAATGCCGAATAGCAGAGTCAGGTTGCAGTGAATGCCTTCCTTCTCCAGTTGTTCGGCTGCCTTGATGCCCTTCCACGTGGACGCAATCTTGACCAGGATGCGCTCCTTCGAGACGCCCACCTTGTCGTACTGCTCAATGATGGAGTGCGCTTTCTTCAGCGTCGCTTCGGTGTCAAATGAGACGCGCGCATCCACCTCGGTCGAGACCCGGCCCTTGATCACCTTCAGGATCTTGGTACCAAATGCAACAGCCAGACCCTCGAACGCGAGCGTGGCAACGTCCTGGTCGCTAGCGTTGGCGCCCAAGTTCCGCTTGGCGTTGGTTAAAACATCATCTACAATTTGCTGATACTGCGGCATCTGAGCAGCGGCCGTAATCAGCGAAGGATTGGTGGTTGCATCTTGCGGCTTGTAGTGCTCGATCTGCTGAATGTCACCGGTATCCGCGACCACAACCGTCATCTTGCGCAGTTGCTCTAAAAGACTTGCCATTGGCGTTCCCCTCTTCTCTGGAAAATATAACGTCGGCCGTCAGTGGCAGGAAACCTGCTCTAGCGGTCTACCTTTTCCTATTGTGCCTGATTGAGCTCTCTGATGCAGCGGTGGGTAGTAAGCTAAAGCTGCGTTGAAGGACCGCAAGGCCGACAAAATTCAAGGAGGATGGTCGAGCCTACGCCAGGCCAACATACACGGAAATGGAAGATGGCCCCTTCTATAGGTTGAGCTTGGCAAACAGGCAGTCGTGAGGACATGGGTCGACCATCATCGGTCGTTGTACTCCCAGCCGCAATATGAGCCGGGGAACAGCGTCAATTGGTGTGTCCGTGACCGCCCTGACAGCCGATCGGGAGGGGTAAGGCCCTGATAAGACAAACTGCTCCGCCACACGTTGAGACCGCTCAATTACCGAAGTAATCAGCAGGGCGCTAAGTACACCGTAGTCGCAGCCGTTGAGACTTAACGGTATAGCTCGGGTCAAAAGGTAGAACACGTGGTGCTAGGGACGCAGCTTTAGAGCTCTATCCAGCAGTGCCATACTCAAGGCGCACTCAAGCGTTTTTATGCACGTTCCACCCGGCCCTCGCGGCGCTGAATTGCTCGGCTTCTTCGGTATCCGCTCCGCCCCGCACACGCTTGGCTTCCTCCAGCAAACGGCGCGCCGCTTCGGTTCTTTGTCGTACTTCCGCCTGCTGAATCAGCGTATCTATCTGGTTAATGATGCCGACATTGTTAAAGATGTTCTGATCACACGGCAGGCCTCTTTCAGCCGTGATCTTGGTGCAATTATCCTGCGGGAACTGGTAGGCGACGGTCTGATTACGCGAGAAGAACCGCAGCATCGCGAGCGGCGCCGTCTTCTGCAGCCTGCCTTCCATCGCGAGCAGATCGCCTCCTACGTCGAAACAATGGGCTCCCAGACTGCGGAAACGCTGAGTACTTGGCCCACGAATGTGTCCCTCGACATGGGCAAGGAGATGCGCCGGATCACTCTTGCCATCATCGGCGCGACACTCTTCGGCCCTGAGTTCCGCGAGAGCGCCCAGAATGTTTCAAGGGTGCTCAACCGAGTTGTCAAACGTGCTGGACGCATTGCGCCCTTTGTCAGCCTTTGCAAGCCGATCACGCGTGGTTACCGCCGAGTGTTGCCGGAAGGTCGAAGCCTGTTTTTCGCAAGCGAGCGAGGTGAACTTGATCGCATTCTGCACCCGTTGATTGTTCGCCGCCGCGGTTCGACAGCTCGTGACGTACTCTCGCTCTTGCTTGCCCTGCAGGAAGATCCCTCTTCGGCCCTGGCTGACGAAGCAATCCGTAACGAGATAGTGACGTTTGTCCTTGCCGGCCACGAGACCACGGCCAGCGCGTTGACTTGGGCCTGCTACCTGCTCGCCCGGAATACCGATGTGCAAGAACGACTTGCTGCGGAAGCGGCTGCTGTCTTAGACGACCGCCTTCCAACATTTGACGATGTCCCGCGACTAACGTACGCTGCCAGCGTCTTCGCCGAAACGCTTCGGCTCTATCCCCCGGTACCGCTTTTTGGCAGACGTACACTTGAGCCGCTCGAGATCGCCGGTTACAGTATTCCCAAAGGCGCATCTGTTCTCCTTAGCACCTTCATCACAAGCCGAAATGAACGGTACTTTAACGATCCGGAAGGTTTCAACCCTGACCGATGGCTCCCGACTGCTACACCGCCCCATAAGTTTGCTTCCTTTCCGTTTGGAGGCGGTAGCAAGATGTGTATCGGGGACGTTTTTGCCAAGACAGAGGGCACGCTGATCTTGGCCGCTCTCGCCAGGCGGTTTCGGCTCATAAGCGAGAGCGCAACTGAGATGGGTATTGCAGGCCGAGGCGGCACGTTGCAGCCTGCGACCCCGATTCTGCTCAAAGCTGAGCTTCGTAGATAAGCGAATACTTCGGCCAGGACGAGTTAACTCTTGCAGGCGAATACAACGATGTTCCCGCTGGGTTCAAACACGCCGATCTCCCGCATTCCATAGAATGTAATCCGCTCCGGCATGGCAATCGGATAGCCCTCCAGCTGGCCTGCGGTCTCCTCTAAGTCGTCAACCTCGATGAATAGCGACGTTATTGGCATTGCTCCGCGTGGAGCAAACTTCGGCTCATCTTTCAACACGCTCGCCGCGGTCTGCAGCATGAGTTCTACGCCTTGCTTCTGCAACATGATGAAGCCGATGCGTTCGCCATCTGGTACGCGGACGACTTCTTCGAAGCCTAACCGTTCCACCCAGAACGGCAGTGACTTTTCAATTTCCTCTACGATCAAAACTGGTGTAATCTTCATGCCGATATCCTAATGGGCAGGCTTGCGGGGTGAATAGGAAAAAACGGACATGCTCGAGTACTTTGAAGTTGCGCCGCCAGCGGCTTTGGCCAGTACCGTTGAATGTTTCTGGATTTCAAATCAGTGCTCGGAGGTACCGCACGAGCACGTGGTCTCCCCTGACGGCTGTGCCGACCTGCTTTTCACATGCGAGGGCAACGCATCAGCTTTGCAGTTTGTCGGGCCGATGACCAATCTTGCGCGCTTCACACTGCCACCGGGACAACTTTGCGTTGCAGCACGCTTTCACCCCGGTTGCTGGACTCAAATGGCCCACACCAATGCCGATCTCCTGACCGACCGCATCGTTCCTTTTGAATCCTTGGTGCCGAAAGCAGGTCGCCGCTTACGCGAACAGTTGATAAATGAAGCCGACCCGCAGCGGTTGGTCCAGATACTCGCGGCTGATATCAAGCCAGAGCCGAACAGCCGGCTCTCTTCATTGCTGGGCTACCTTGCGAGTGTGCCGCAGCATGTTTGTTTCGACTCGCTCGCCTTCGATGTTGGGATCACCACCCGTCAACTCCGACGACAGATTTTGCGACAGACCGGACTTTCACCTAAACTGCTGACCCGCATTCTCCGTTTCCGTCATGCTGCAGCACGATTAGGGAATGGCGAAGAGTCTCATGCAATGCTCGCTTCCTCATGCGGCTACTTCGACCAATCGCACTTGATTGCCGAATACCGTTACTTCACGGGCCGAACTCCGGCCGCCGCTATTGCATCCCGGCTTGCTTCAGAGCGGCTACCAGCTCGCTCTCCTGCCGCTCGCCAATAAAATGCGCAACCACCGTACCGGTTCGATCGATCACCATTACAGTTGGGATCGAGTAGCAGCCATAAACTCGGGACACTTTGCCTTTCTCATCATGCAGGGTCGCCAAGTCCGGATGGTGCTGGGCCAAAAAAGTCTTGGCAGTCTTCGCATCTTCGTTATTCACGCCATAAACAAGTACGCCCTGGTCTTTGTACTTTCGGCTTAGTGCTTCAATGGTCGGCAGTTCGCGCCGGCAGGGCGGACACCAAGTCGCCCAGAAGTCCAGTAGCACTATCTTGCCTTGCAGTTCTGCGAGATGAACCGACGTTCCATCCAGGCTCTTCAGAGTAAAATCAGAAGCTCGCGTTCCAACCAGACTCACGTTTCGCTCGCTTGGCAGAGAAACGTCGCTTGCTTCGCGATTTCCGCGACCGGCAATGAACGAGAAGTTGTCGGGCCCGGGCGCTTCGGCTTCAATTTTGGTGTACTCAGTTGTCACTTCTACCGCTGCGCCGCCCGGTTTCAATGTGGTTTCCACGTGCCGCAGGACAAGCCCGGAGTCTTTACTGATGAAGAGCCGGTTATCTGACCCTTGCAGCCGAATACGCACAAGAGCGCAATCCACCTTACTGCCGCCAAACTTGATGCGATCTTCCTTCTCAATCACTGCGGTACTTGCATAGCGATCCAGCCCCGAGTACCGCCGCACAAATGCCTGCTGCGTCTGTGTAAACAGGTCCTGCCGTGAAGGATCAGCAGACGAAGCCTCAGGATCTTCTTCGTCGCTGCTTAGCGTCTGAACCGCTTCTGTCTTAGACCAGACTTTCTCCCTCGGCAAAGCTTTCCAGGTGGTCTTGCCGTCGCTCATGCGAAGCTCGACGACTCCGTTCGACTCCTGCTGTACCCGAAACGCTCCATCCTTGCCGACTGCAAGTTCGATCTTCTTCTCGCCAGAAAGACTCTGCCCATGCTGGGCCACAAGAAACGTTATCCGCGCCCGAATCTCGTAGGCGGTCAGCTTCTTATACTGCTCGGCGGTCTTCCGCAACAGGCCCGCTGCCCCGGCAGGCTCGGCACCGCGGCTTATGCTCGCTGCGCCTAAGATGGCCAGAGTGACGAGAAGGCTTTTCATTCGAGGCTGTCTCCTCAGCTAAGCTATCAGCTTTTTGGCTATCGTTATCATTCAGAATTTCCCGGTGTCGAAGTAGAGCTCTCAGTACTTCAGGAAGCTTTCTTTTGCAGCAATCTGTGAGCAAAGATAAGCTGAGTTTCATGAAAGGACAACGCTCACAGCTTCTGGCATTTTGCTCCACGCTAAAGATTTTAGGTGTGCTTGCGCTGAGTCTTTCAAACCCGGCTCTAGGGAAAACAGCGTTGACAATCAGCAAAGTAGAGCCGCCTACCTGGTGGGCTGGGCACAGCATCAACCCGGTTCGTCTGCTGATACGTGGTACCGGCTTTCAAGGTGCGACGGTAGAAGCAAGGCGAGGCCTGTCTGCCTCCCAAATCGCGGTAAACAGCAATGGAACTTATCTCTTCGTTGATGTCACGATACCGGCAAGCAGCCAAGCAGGCGACTACCCGCTGCTACTACGAACCAAAGCTGGCGTGGCGGAAATCCCTTTTCGAATTGAAGAGCCGCTATCCTCAGCAGGCCGCTTTCAAGGCTTCTCTCCTGATGATGTGATCTATCTGATCATGCCTGACCGCTTTGCCAATGGCGACCCGTCTAACGACGATCCGGCGATTTCCAAGGGCTTATACGACCGAACGAATCAGCGTGCGTATCACGGGGGAGATCTGCAAGGCATTATCGACCATTTGCCTTATTTGAAGAGGATGGGAGTTACAGCTCTTTGGATGACGCCGGTCTACGACAACAGCAACGTCCGTGGCAGCGGCAATGAATCGCGACTGACAACCGATTATCACGGCTATGGAGCAATCGATTACTACGCTGTGGATGAGCACTTTGGTGATCTGAGCTTACTGCGGAGATTGGTTGACAGAGCCCATGGTCTAGGTCTGAAAGTGATTCAGGACGAGGTTGCAAACCACGTAGGTATTCATCATCCGTGGGTCAACAATCCTCCTACGCCTACATGGCTGCATGGATCAGTCGCTCACCATCTAGATGAAAACTTCCAGATCTGGCGTTTGACTGATCAGCAGTCCACTGCTGCCGCACGGGCACCGGTGCTGGACGGATGGTTTGTGTTGGGCTTACCTGACCTGAACCAGGCCGACCCCGAACTTGCGCAGTACGAGATCCAGAACACTCTGTGGTGGCTTGGTTCGGTCGGCTTCGATGGCATCCGGCAAGATACTTTGCCCTATGTGCCGCGTGCGTTTTGGAAGAGTTGGGAGACTGCAATCCATCGTCAATATCCTCAGGTGAAAGTTGTTGGTGAAGTGTTTGACCAGGATCCGGCAGTGACTTCTTTCTTTCAGGGTGGCCGGGTCCAGTTCGATGGTATGGATAGCAACGTAGACACAGTGTTCGATTTTCCGAGCTACTTCAAGATCCGGCAGTGCTTTGCACCGGGCCGCTCCTTCGAGGATGTGGCCAAAGTGATTGCGGACGATCGGCTGTATCCTCATCCTGAATCTCTGGTGACGTTTTTGGGGAACCACGATACCGCTCGGATAGCCAGTCAGCCGCAAATGACAACCGCGAGTCTGAAGCTCGCTCTGGCCCTGTTATTTACCATGCGCGGAATCCCAAGCTTGTACTACGGCGATGAATTGGGCGTTACAGGAGGAAACGATCCTGACAATCGGCGAGACTTCCCGGGTGGCTGGACAGATGATAGACGGGATGCATTTACTTCTAGCGGTAGAACCGCAGATGAAAACGTCATGTTCGACTATGTGAGAAAGCTGCTGAGTCTTCGCGGAGAGGTCGCTCCGCTGCGCCGGGGATTGATGTCTACCTTGGCTGTAACGAAGCAAAGCTGGGTTTTCCTCCGTTCGACCAGCTCGGAGGCAGCGGTGGTTGCCATCAATAAAGGCGCGCAGCAGGAAAAGGTTGCCATTTCGATAGGTGGTGACGGAGTCTGGAAGAGTAGGCTCGGGACCGGGCAAACGTTTTCAGCAGCGAACGGGACCGCGGCCCTCACACTGGCGCCCAGCTCTGCAGAAATTTACTTGCGCGAGTGATTCCGATATCGCCGGGTGCATCAAAGGCTAAAGCTCCTGCTATCGCGTTTGTTCTTGTAGTGACTCAAGTTTCGCGTCCCAAGTAAAGCGTTTTGCCGAACCGTCTTTGGGCCTGCTGTCCTCTTCCACGAAAACTCTACTGGCAGGTACTTGTGAATTCATTGCAACGCACGCAGGGAAGCCGTTTTTCAAAAAATAGATTCCATGCCATGTTGCCGGTAATCCGGCAACCACAACGTTGCCGGATATGTGAGAGAGTTGATCGCCAAAGGAGTGGCAGGTCTTCTGTGAAAGGAAAGCCGCTTGCCGCCAGATAGACAAGTTATGTTCCAAGAAACCAAGTTGGGATGTTAGGAAGCCAAGGCTAACTGCATACCAAATCCAGTTCTTCCTGCAGCCTTCAGCAGCGTACGCAAAGAACAAACTTATCCCTAACACTGGTAAGTACAGAACTCTTCCACCATTAAGGTCCTGGCTAATCAGGAGCAGATGCTGCACGGGAAGGCTGGCAGCCAACACTAGAAACAGCGAAGTGAAAAGGTACTTTCGTTGTGCTTGTGAGTACAGTAAAACACCACACAGCGCTAACAACAAAACGAAGACAGACAGCTTTACCCAGGGTCCGGGGCTTACTGACCAATTAAGTGGGAAAAACAGAAATGCCCACTCCCGAAAGAAAAGGCCTTTGATTGCATGGACAGGATTGAACTGGAGAATACTTGCTGCGCCACTTTGCTGGTATCCTCCTATGCCTTTAAGTACCCAATATCGGTACGCAAAAGTAATTGCAACGATCCCGAAAACGCAGATAATCGTGCTAACAAGTTTTCTTCGAGTATCAGCTGTCTTAAACGGCAGCATTCCTGCTATAAGAAGCGGAAGACAGAACGCTGATTCTTTACTTAGTAAGGCGAGGGGAGCACATACCAAGGTCGCCAACAACCATCGGCGGTCTGTTGTCTCCGAGAATTTATTAAAGGCAAACAGACTTAGTAAGACAAACAAGGCAGCTAGTAAGTCGAAGCGGGCAGCGACCCACGAGACAACCTCCGGACGTGAACCATGAATTGCAAAAATCAGCCCGGCCAAGAATGCTGACCGACGCTCGATAGAAATTTGCCGTGCAACAGCGTATACCAGCGCGCTATTAATTATGTGTAAGCCGAGATTCCAAAGGTGCCATCGCAAGGGAAGAAACGAAGCCCATTTAACGTCAAGCCAGAAACTGAAGTAGCCAAGAGGACGAAAAAACAGAACGCCTCCTTGAGGATGACGGTAAAACCCGGATAGGACATCAGCTAACGACGCTCGTGCGGCATTTGCAACGTGTCCGTAAGAATCGTGAAGCAGCGGTATGTTGAGCGACGCGCTAAAAGCGAGGATCGTCACAGAGGCGATTCCGGCAACTGCAACCACCGGTGAATTCCAGATTTGATTCGGTTGCCTCGATCGAACTGCGGGCTGAGGCCAAGTGACGGCAGGCACTTTCAAAAGCACAAGGAGAATGAATGACACTGCAATCACCGACTCCGCATTCACTGGAGAGTGCATGGGCACAAGGGATTGCGAAGGGCCCCAAAATTGGTAACGGAGAAGAGCAAAGCTCGCGATGAAGAAAACGAACCAGAGGATTAGGCGCAAAGCCAAGTAGGTTCCTCGTGACATGTAGATAAGAGAAATCAGAATAGACGATCTTGTCTTTGCAGGCTTCCGATGTTTCCGATGTTGGCGATCGAAAGAGAGAATAGGTACTGATTATCGTTGCGGATTCCCAGGTTGAACTGCCGTACTTGCAGACTAAATCCGCAACAGTCGGTATTGTATGAGCCCTGGATAAAGTTATACAGGCGCCTGCCCAAAATCAGGTCATAGTCGAAGGTAGCTGCAACATTCCATCCTCTGCGATTCGTGTTTCCATATCCGCCTCCAAAACCAAGCTGGTTTGCTCGTGGAACCAGCAGCGGAATGGTTTGGATCACAGTCTCCGACGCAGAAAAGAAGTATTTCCCCCGTCGTGCTGTGGCGGTCACAGAGTGATCCACAAAACGGCCGCGCTTCGGGTCGTATTCGGACCGCCACTCAACTCCGAAGAATGAATAAGGATTGATAGTGAGCGCCGAAATGACAGGGGAGTAAGAACGCGGACCGTTTAGGAAAGCAAACGCAGAGAACTCTTCCGATGCGAGCACAATATTGCGCTGATTCGGCAGGACGGCCCCTGAAAACGTTGGGTTGAAATACTGCTCCTGCGCCAATCGCCACGTGAAGAACTCCCTTGCCTCGCCCTTTTTCTCCTTACGGTAAAAGCGATTTACCATCTGAAGCAACACCTGATTGGTGTTCGACAAAAGGTCCGACGTATCGAACCGGATTGCCTTCTGGAACTGATCGATGCCGGTGACGTACTCATACGTTCCGCCAAGCTCAATCACGTGCTTCACCTTTGCGCCGAGGTGCATCCATTTGGGAGGTTCGAAGATCTTTTCGAGTGTCGGCAGGCGGAACTCAATCGCCACATCGGCATCTTTGCGGAACAGGTTAGAGCCGCCGAGCGCGACATTGTTAGCCAGACTTGGCGCACACTGAGGGCAGTTCGGCACTGGAGTGTAAGTCGTCACATTGGAGGAATAGGAATTGGTGTAATCAGTTGCGCCAAACGTCACGCTCGGCTCCAACGAGAAACCCTTGAAGCTGAACTCAGTCATCACCCGCGGCTGCGCATCCAGTCGCAGCACTGCCCCAGTTCCCAGTGTGCTCGGCGGTGGCCCGAAATTCACCACAGGCCCTGTTGGCTCCTGCCGGTTTAAGACCGAGGCACTTGAATTAAACGCAAACCAGAGCGGAACTGGACCTTTCACCAAAGTTTGATCACGCCCGAGGAACTCGACCGATGGCAACTTCTGGATGATGACCTGATTAGGGTTCTCATAGGCCTGCGTGACGTTGTTGAACAGCTGATCGCGCTGGAAAACAAGGTTCACCGCGTAGAGATCGTTTTTGAAATGCCGCTGCAGGTAGCCGATTGAATAAACTTCCGAGTAGATTGCGCTGACAAAGGAATACGAAAAAGCCTGACGAAATAGATAGGAGCTGAGGTAGTTGTAGTCCAGACGGCCAGTGAAGCCGAGAATCTGCGTTCTGGCAGTTAGTTCAAACTCGTCGCCGCCCTGCTTCAGGTTCGGCTGCTTTTGCCCGGTTGAACTTAAGAAGGGGTTGGCAACACCTGTGGTGTCGTCCACGCCGTAGAAGTTGAAATCGAAATCTGTCTTTGCGTTCGGCTTTCCGCGGAAATCGTATCGCAGAGCCGGTCCGCGGCTGGAATAGTACTGACCGATAGCCGTCATATCGAAGCTGCGATTGATCGCCCAGTAGTAACCGCTGCCATAGACATAACCGAACAGAGAACTATGGCCCACATTGGGGGTGAGAAAGCCGCTATGACGAGGGTTCTTGCCAAGCGGACGGTAGAAGTATGGCAGGAAGAGAATAGGCACTCTTCTGAAGCGAAACACCGTGTTGCGCGCAATGGCCCGCTGCCCGGGTACGACGTCAAACACCGGGGCTTCGAAAATCCACCAAGGCTTTTTGATGGTGCAATCGGTTAGGAAGCCTTGATGAAGAATGTAGCGGGTTTTGATACGGTCAGCCCAGGCCGCTTTAAAATAGAACGGGTTGGTGGTGGTTAAGACTGCCGGGCTGGCGACAATTTTGGCCGGTGCAGTGCCGTCAATAAGGTAGAACCTGCCCGTTTGAGTTTTTAGATTGTACTCAGCGTGGTCGGCATTGATCTTGTCACCGCTAACGTAGTGCTCCATGTGCACATGGCCATTGGCATAGACCCAGGCTGTATCGGAGTTGTAACGGATCTCATCGGCTGAGATCACCATCTCAGAGGTTTCAATGCTGGCCGGCTTATGCAGATAGCGCATGTTGCCGTTCGAATCCTGAGTCAAGCCATGGAAACGGATCTCGTCTTCCGGGGGCAGGTCGGCCTTCAGGGCATGTACGTTGATTTGGGCGATGGCGGCGGACGCCAGCGTAAGCCCGATAAAGAACTTGGCGAACAATTTGCTTGTGATTTGTCGGGCGGTCTTATTACTATAACTGCTAGGTAGAGAAATCAGGTCTGGTGAAGCTACAAGGGACCGCAACCGAGAAAAGTAACATGTCGGCCGTCGAAGCCGCAATGCTGTGTTCCCATAAGGACGACGAATTGTAATGGGGATTGAAGCACGATGACCTGTCAGCATTGCCAAACTGAAGTCTTTGACGATGACTACCGGTGCCGCCGTTGCGGCAGAAGGATGCGAAGTTTTCCATCCCGCTCAGCCTTTTCCTTTCCAGTGTCCAGTTCCGCAACCGCGCGCGCCTATGATTTTGCAGATGAGCCGACGGTGGAGACTACGTCCCCTAAGCAGGTGACGGAGCCTTTGACTGTCGGACAACAGGGGTTGTTTGAGAGCCCCCAAAACAGCTCGCGGGTCATTGCTTTCGAATCGCTGACCACACGGGTGGAGCGCCAGGCAATCCAGGCGCGGGCTGCCAATATCAGCCGTCCTGCTCCCTTGAAAACGGAAAAGATGCAGGTTAAGCACGCACGATCCACCCGGGCCCGTGCCGCCGCCCAACGACGTCTGGAGTTTGAGGGCCAGGATGATGTGCTCCCGCTTCCCCAAACCGATATCATCTGCGACGCGCCGGTTGCTCCAGCACGCCTTCGCCTTCTGGCAACGGCTATCGACACAGCCTTGATCGCGATCCCTTGCCTGATCTCAATCGCTCTGTTTCTCTATGTCGGTGGTCATATGACAACCGACAAGCACCTGCTTGCTCTTATGCTGGTGGCGCTTGGGACCATTCCACTGTTCTACAAATTGCTTTTCACATTTGCCGGGTGTGACACCATCGGCATGCGCCAAGCCGGACTGCAGCTAGTCGATTTCGACGGCAATCCTCCATCGAGCGCCCGCCGGTATCAGCGCTGCCTGGGCAGCCTCTTGAGCCTGTCTGCAGCAGGAATTGGCCTAATCTGGTCGCTTGTCGACGAGGATCACCTCACCTGGCACGATCACATCTCCGGCACATTTCCCACGTTTCTGAATGCGAACTAAGTCTCGGCTTTAGCTTTGGGTTAGGCTAATGCCGTGCTGCCGGCAGGCACCAGAATCGCCGACATTGAGCCTTTTGACTTCGGCATCCGCGGATCTGCTCCGTAGCTCTGGATTTGGTCACGCGCGAACTGGGCTTCCGGCTCTTCGCAAGTGATAACAATGGTCCGCCCAGTATTGTCTACCTCCACCGCATGCTGAAACGCTATGTCCTTTGGCAGCACAAACAGCTTCTGCAACATCTCGATGACGTAATCGTAGGTGTGCTCGTCGTCATCCAGGAGCACTACGTGAAAAAGACGCCCTTGCTCCTCATCTTCCTGCTTGAGAAGGGAAGGCGTGGCACTGGGCGCGATAACGCTCGACATCGACAATTCCCTTATTGGAACACTCACGGACAAAGCCTGCAAGTTAAAACCGGTTTTGGTTTGCTCCCTTCTTACTGATATCATGAAAGAACCTTCCTCATATGGGGGCGCAACGGGTTCGACGGGATTGAATCGTTGTGTTGAAGGCGTGTCGGGTTCCGAGCTCCCGTAAAACGATCGGAAAACAATAACTGCCAATAATCAGCAGTTTGCATACGCTGCCTAATCTAAACAATTAGGTTGCGCGATTCCACTCTCGAGCCTGCGCGTGGGTGAGTGATCGTCATTTTGCAGGATAGGCAGTAAGCTTCTGTCCGGAGCTGAGAGTCGAGATCAATCGGACTAGGCGACTGTCACTCTTGCCGGTTCTTCAGGCAGCCGCCGAAACACCAGGGCCGGATACACACGTAGGCTTTACACGGCGGGCTTTTTCGGACGCGGGTTCAACTCCCGCCGCCTCCACCAACTTCTTAGCCTTCACTTTGTTATAGTTGTGAGACTTCTCTCCGCTACGTAAACTTTACGTAAAAGAGGTTCTCATTCATAATGAACATATTTAGGCGCCATCTCTCCAGTTGTGCCAAATCAGGAAGTCGGACTGGACAGAAATGTCCGGCGAAGCCACCGTGCCCGATCCACGTCGAAGGCTTGGACGGTCAAGGAAAGCGCGTCAAGTCGAAGGCCCTAATCGATCCCCGGACGGGATCGGGTGTCAGAGACTGGGCAAGAGCGTGCGAGGTAGTTCGAGACCTAGAATCGCCCAGCCCGCGATTGGAAAACAAGAAAGAAACTTTGTTGACGGTGGCGGTCGATCATTTCCTAAAGCTAAAGTCGCGTCAAGCTGCCGACACCTTTAGGAAAAATAGACGAGTGACGTCTGCTCTGCTGGCGTTCTTAAAGACTAATGATAGGGCCTGTCAGTTCGTTAGTGAGGTTCGCTTTTGTGATCTGACTGATTTTTGCTCGTCGTGGCAAAGCTCAACCCAGTCAAATCTAAGAGACCTTGGCATTTTGGCCTCATTTTTTAAATTTTGTCATCGTGCTGACTTTGCGCAGCGGAATCTTGCAGAGGGACTTTTTAAGACCCTTAACTGGCAGAATAACTACGCTCCGAAGGAGCCATTTTCTAAGGTTGAAATTGACCGAATATGGGAAGTTCTTCCAAACTACCCTGACGAATACGGGCGTCTGGGTGGGGCTATTGCTCAACAAACAGCGGCCTTCATTTATCTGATGAGATACACCGGAATGGATGTATCAACTACGATGATGTTGCCTAAGGCCCGAGTCCGTGGTAACCAAATCTTAACGTACCGGTTAAAAAACGGCTCTGAAGTTTGGACGATCATTCCGGATTGGGTGGTTGAGAAGCTCTGGAGCGCTCCCCACGATTCCGATCAATATTTTTTCTGGACTGGAAGCGGGAAGCCACACACACGCGCCTCTAAATGGTTCAGTCGTCTTCGGAAGCTATTGGACTTAGCAGGTCTTCAGCATCGGACGCCTCACAATTTTCGCCATCACTTCGCAGTCGAGCACCTTTTGAATGACACCCCTATTGAGGATGTGTCTAGGTTACTGGGTCACGCTAACATTGGAGTCACAATCAAGTCCTACGCTGCTTGGGTAAGAAAACGGCAACAAAAGCTCGAAGAACACCAGCGGCGAGTGTGGCATGATGACTCGCTACATCAACGAATGATCCTACAACTTTGATCTTCAACCTTACGAAGGCTGGAGTACACTCGGCGTAAGACGGTCTCGGGTATAAGAAGCGTATTATGGGCACGTCTATACTGCTTTTTCTTGCCGACCACTATGACGCCAAGTTCATCTTTGAAAAGGCGACGAACCGTATCCGCTGAAACGTTCCACAATTCGGCGACTTCAGTGGTCCTATAATGACGTTCAAGTGCGGTGCTGTCTGGATGTTCCTGCAATTTTCCTCCGAATGAAGTAGGTGAGTACACCCATAACATCGGCAGGACTTAGGGCGCCTTTAGCGAATCGGAAAGATCCTATGTTGGTCATTAAAGTTCAGTGGACGAGGCGCGTACTGCAAGCGTCTCCTGCGGGAGAGCGTACTCCTGTGCGCATTGTTGCACTCAGCTCCCGCGAGGAGTATTTGCCCTTTCGGCTGAGTCCAGCCGCTTTCGGATCCTTCGTGCATACTCGCCTTTACAACGACATCGTCCAGCAAGACATAAAGCCCGAACACAGGCCAGCTGCGGTGCACGAGTACATGGATCTCCTATTCCGGCAAGCTCATAGCCCTGCCTCTTTGGCTGGAGGAAGGCTTGGCTGACTATTACTCTTCTTTCGAAACCGATGAATCGCAGGTGCAAGTCGGAGGCGTTTTGCCCAGTCGCATGTGCACCCTGGAGAGCCAATCCTTACTTGACCTAACAACCCTGTTTGCTGTCGATCACAAATCACCGTTTTATAAGAACGCCGGAGACATAGCTATTTTCTACGGCGAGAGTTGGCATTGGTTCACATGCTGAGCATGGATACAGAGTACGCGCCGGGCCCACCTCAATTCATTCACTTGATCAGCCAAGGCCTCAGCGCAGCAACGGCCCTTTATCAGATCTATGGCAAGTCAGTGTCCGACATAGATAACTCTCTACGTGCTTATACGCGTACCCTTTCCCGCTCCTCAGTGCTTCCAGAATCGGTCAGCATCAGCTTCCAAACGAGCTCCGCCTTTCCTGGTCACAGCAAGCTCCGATGAATCTCTTGCCCGACGATCGCCAAGGAATACTGCCGTAAGCGCGGCGAGCAACTCAGAACTCCTGTAGGCAGACGTGATGGTGATCGCCTTGGCCAGTATCGGTCAACACGTTGCGTGATCACTACAAATTAGCTGGTTCTAATGTTGCTTAGAACGATAGATGTATAGTAAGCTGCAGGATTGAGCTCTTGCAGGCGACTCTGGAGGTCCCCATGCGGCTCTCCTTTCTCATGGCAGAGATGCTCTTGGACGCTGCTTGCTGCTTGGCAACCAACAAATCCCATTCATGCAGCAACACATCGGTTTTGAGCCGGATGAGGTAGACGGCGTTTTCCATAAACTCAATCTGATCGGCTAATCCCAATCCTGAGCGCTTTCCAGCCAGCCCGTATACTGCTTGGTGAGCTCGGCCGCCGGACCTGGAGGATGCGATCCGGTTGTCCGTCCAGCAACGCGAGCAGCGCGTCAAAGGCCCTTGAAGCCTTTCTCGCCGCTCATACAGAGCGATAGGTGGGCGGTTGTCTGCGGGGCAGGGAACGGACGCTCCACCCGCCCACCGGGGCTTCTGCTGCACTTCGATCGTTAATGAGGATGGCAACCAGCACCTCCAGTTACCAAAGCAGGTCCGGAAGATCCGCGAACTCAATGCTCAATCGACTTGGGGGCAGTTCGACAGCGCCGGCAAAGCTCCAAGGGACCAGCGTTCCTAGTCTTCGACCAACGGAAACCGCTGGTTGGGTCCGCGCCAAAACCGCCCCTGTAAGCCGAGTAGATCCTCGGCGCCGCGCTGGCGGGCTTGCAGAAGGGCCACGCTCTCCTGGATCCCGGGAGCGTCGAGTGCCTGTCCAAAGAAGGCTTGCGATAAGGCCAACCGCCCGTCGTCATCCTTTTGGGCGTCCAGTTCCAGGAGAATGCGCAGCGCGGTCCGTCCCGGCACGCCCAGCAGCCGCTGCACTAGCTCCCGATCCGCAGGAAGCTCCGGGGGAAGCACGGCGAGCTTCTCGCCGACGCCGCGCAGTCGGTCCAACCACTGTTTCCGACCTGCCACCCGGTGTTCCTCCTCCATCGCCCGCGACGCTCGCCCCCTCCCGAAAGCTCCATTCTGGGCCTTTTCAGTACAAGCAGCCTGCTGCTCTCCATTGTACGGAGACCGAACCCTTTCTGGCGAGGAATTGTCACGACGTGTCCGATAAGAGAACCTTATCGGACATGATACCCTCTCCCTATGCTCGCCGATTCCACTGGTGACGGTCCCAAAACGGTCTGGGACGAGAGCGCGGCTGGGCAAAGCCGGTTGCTGGTAAAGGCAGCCGAATCTCTCCCGCGAGAGTTGGCCGCCGGCGAAGCGCCGCTTCCCCTGGCCGTGGAACACCGCGTGACCGAGTATCTCCGGCAGTCTAAATCGCCGCGGACCTGGCGCGCGTACGAATCCGATTGGGCCGACTTCCTCGGCTGGTGTACCGAACATCGGCGGCGCGCTTTACCGGCTGGACCGAAGACCGTCCGTGGCTATCTGGCCGCGCACGCCCAAACATTGGCGACTGCCACGCTCGGTCGACGGACCGCCGCGATCGCGCAGATCCACGAAGCCTCCGGTTTCGATCCGCCCACCCGCAGCCTTTTGGTTCGTGAGCTGATGAAGGGGATACTGCGGGAGAAGGGCCGGCGGCCCCGACGTGAAAAAAAAACCAGTGCGGGTCAAGGAACTCACGGCCATGATCGAGTCCTTGCCGGCCTCCGCCTTGGGCGTCCGTGACCGGGCTCTCCTGCTGCTGGGCTTTGCCGGGGCGTTTCGGCGTTTAGAGTTGAGTGGGCTCCATTGGGAAGATCTTGAGTGGCGCGACGGAGGACTGGTTGTTTCCGTGCGCCGCTCCAAGACCGATCCAGAGGGAGCGGGCCTGCTCAAAGGAATCCTGCCGGCCACCGAGCACCCAGGCCTATGCCCCATCGCTGCTATGAAAAGCTGGCGGCAGCTGCTGCGGCTGCACAGTCTGGCTGTGACCGGTCCGCTCTTTCGGCAAATCGGACGCGGCGGCAAGCCCGGACTGCTCCGACTGTCCGATAAAGCAGTGGCCCGCGCCGTGAAGGGCGCGCTCCGCCGAGCAACCGAAAGTGATCGATGGGAGGCTCGGCCCATCGCTGATTTCAGTGGGCACAGTCTGCGCGCCGGCTTTTGCACCGCGGCCGCCGAAGCCGGCGCCGACGAGCGTTCCATTGCTGAGCAGACCGGACACAAAAGTCTGACGATTCTCAGGCGCTACATCCGCGATGGCAACGTCCTTCACGGTGATGCAGTGCGAAAGCTTGGACTTTGAACATCATTCAAAGATAGGTTTGAGTTCCGCAGGGATACCGCCTGACCGTTACTAACGAGCTTCTATACGAGTGTGGAGCTCATCGATTCGGGCCAGGCAAGTATAAAAGATCGAAAATGTATCAGGACCTATGGCTGACTTCGCTTCCGCCCGATTGGCTTCCGCCGGCCACCACGAGCGCCTTAACCCCGGAGGTCCAGGGCAGGCGGCGCACATAGTATGGCGCCGCCTGCCACTTGTCGGCCCTGGTGCCGGCGGGCGCGGGATGAACCAACTATCTGCAAAACGGGGGACCGGCTCGAGGTTGCCCAGCAGATAGCCAATGACGAGAGCTCTCGGACTCCCGGGCTCTACGATCGGCGTGGAAATGAATTCCGCTCGATGAGGTGGAGCGGATCTCCTCTTGAGGTCGGTTAAGCCAACTACACGAAAGTCGCACCAGTGGTGCGACGATTGCCATAGATTGCAGAGAGGGAGATGGCTTTTTGAACAGAGATCGCAGCAACGAGTTGATGCGGAAATCCGGCGGAGACCAAAATCTGCGCCCGTTGCTGGATACTCTTCGTGAGTTGATCCAGCAAGGCCGCGAGCAGGCACGCACTGCCATAGACTCCATCCAGGTCCAAACTTACTGGGAGATTGGCCGCCACATTGTCGAATTCGAGCAAGGGGGAGCCGGCCGCGCGCCGTATGGTGTGGGTCTGCTGACAGCGCTTGCAGCATTGCTGACCGCTGACTTTGGAAAGGGATTTGACGTGACGAACTTGCGCCATATGCGTGGGTTCTATTTAGCTTTTCCAAAACGCGACGCACTGCGTCGCGAATTGAGTTGGACTCATTACCGCACGCTGCTGCGTGTTGAGGACGCACCAGCGCGGCTCTGGTACGTGCGGGAAGCCGCTGAGCAGAACTGGTCTACCCGAGCGCTTGAGCGACAGATTGGCACTCTCTACTATGAACGCCTGCTGGGTAGCTCCGACCGAATGGCCGTCGAGCGAGAGGCGAAGGAGCATTTGGCGGAGCTATCCCAGCGACCGCGCGAGTTTGTCCGGGATCCGGTGATGCTGGAGTTTCTAGGATTGCCTGGCACTCGAAAGTTACTCGAAAGCGACTTTGAACAGGCTCTCCTCGATCACTTGCAGGAGTTTTTGCTTGAGCTCGGTAAAGGCTTTGCGTTCGTCGCTCGCCAGTACCGGCTCAGCACAGAGTCCAAGGATTTCTTCGTCGACCTCGTTTTCTACAACTACCTTCTGAAATGCTTTGTGCTGTTTGATCTCAAAACCGGTGAATTGACGCACCAAGACATCGGTCAGCTTGATATGTACGTTCGCATGACAGACGATCTACGTCGGGGTCCAGACGATAATCCCACTGTCGGAATCATTCTCTGCACGCACAAGGACGCCTCGGTGGTACGGTACTCCGTTTTACATGACAACGAGCAGCTTTTTGCCAGCAAATACAAGCTCATCTTGCCGTCCGAAGAGGAGTTGCGCCAGGAACTGGATCGAGAACGCGGATTGCTTACAGAGGAGAAGTAGGAAGATTTCATGGCAAACCGAAGTATAGTCAAGAAATTTTGGAGATTCAGCCCGTAGGGGCCACGACAAAGCCGTGGCGATCTTCGGGGACTTTCAAGCTTCGCGACATTATGAAGCGAGCTGACCGGGATGCCGATCCGGTCTTAAAGCTGATTCCTGTTTGGGCAGTCGCGCTGATCGAATCCACACCTGCCGCATGAACCGATACCCCACCGGGACCCTTGAAGCGATGCGATACATAATTTTACTCTTCCCTTTTGCGATGTGCGTCAATTCCGTCGCTCTCTCTCAGGTCGTTCGTCGTGGCGACATAAACCAGCCAAAAGGGATTGCTTGGTCCCCGTCAAAGCATGAAACCGATGGGGTCGACCCTTCGGCGATCGAAGCTCTTTATGCCGAGATTGCGGAGGATCAGCATCATGATCTAAAAGGCATCGTCATCTTGCGGGATGGGCACTTGGTAAGCGAGCGCTACTTCAATGGCGACGGAGCATCGACTATGCACGACATCCGATCAGCCACGAAAAGTATCACAGCCCTGCTTATGGGGATCGCTATCCAGCGCGGGCTAGTCCATAGCGTCAATGATTCCATCGCTCTATACCTCCCTGGTCTACCGGCCGATGGCAAAGAGAAGATCACCATCAAGGATCTCTTAAACATGCGCTCAGGACTCGATGCCGACGATGACAATCCGAAGACACCGGGCGACGAAGATAACCTCGACAAATCCGCAGATTGGGTCCAGACCATCTATTCGGTTCCGACAAAGGAGCCAGCGGGCAGGACGTATAACTATGCATCGATCAACGCTTTCCTGACGGGTGCCATTGTCGAAAACACCAGTCATGTGCCGTTGGATCGGTTTGCCGACGCCAATCTCTTCCGTCCTCTTGGAATCGGCAAGGAGACCTGGAGACATGTGCCCGTTAACCGGGTTACCGGCCAAGGCAATCTTTTCATCACAACAAGGGACCTCGCAGCCATAGGCGAGTTGGTACTCCAGGGAGGCAGGGTCGAAGGAAAGCAAATTGTTCCAGAAGAGTGGATAGCCGAATGCACTGCAAAGCAAGTCGTCAGCTCAGCACGTGATCCGTATTCTGACTACTACGGATACATGTGGTACACGAAGGCCGTGCTGTTGTCTAATGGCACCGTAGAAGTACATTTTGCGAGCGGCAATGGTGGCAACAAAGCCTACGTTATTCCATCCCTTCACATGGTCGTCGCAATCACTTCGAGTGCCTACAGCACCAATTATGGTCAGCGACGTTCACAGAATCTTCTCCTGAAGATCGTCTCAGCTACACATGACCACTGAGACGCGCTACTCCGAGGATGGCCCTACGCTGCTTTGCTAGATTGCCCCTGATAACAGCAATGTTGGGTTACCCCTACTCCGAGCTTTCAACGAGCAAGGCAGGTGATGTCGTGATTGGTTCGGTCCCGCCGGAACAGTGGGTCTGAGCGCTCCACCGGGGTGTAGAAATTAACTGGCTGCTTTTCAAGGCTGAAACTAAATCCAGGAGGAAGAACGCCAGTAATGAATATCTGGAGGATTGCACAAACTTCAAGGTGACCTAGTTCCACTCGTTCTGTTCGGGCCGCACGGCAACAATCAGCGGCGGCATTAGAGGGAGTATCCGACAACACGGGCCGGGCAGCAATTGGCAATATGGGGAAACCTTATGCCTGTTCTGAACCGGTAGCACGTTCAGATGATTTCACTAGCTTCGGGTGTTTCCGCGATTAGTGGACTATCGGCAATCGGCTCGAACGACTAACTGGATAGGCGTGCAAGGATGTCAGCACTCTGGGTACAACCTACCGTTAGAAGGTGATCAGCGACATTCAAGCTAGTCACAAGTTGAAAATAACCAACGCAAGGACACGCGCGTCCGCGCATGACAACGGACAGAGTAGATCCAGGAGCGCTCACTAGGGTTGCGGGGCAGGAATCTGCATGCGTGGATTTGCCCACAAAGACCCTAGCGGAGGTGCGGAAGTTGTCGGAACTGATAGAATGCGGCGATTGCGGACACGATCATGGGTGAGTAGTCGAGCAGCAAGGGAAGACGCCCCGGCCATCGCCGCCGATCTGCCACATACTCTTGGGGACCGGAACCCGTTGTAGAGAATCGAAGCAGGGTCCAGCTCAACAAATAGCGAACGGCGTTTCACCTGTTCTGCGAGTGCAGCACGTGTCATCGGAAAGCTCAGGAACTGCTTACTTTGATCGTGGCATGATTAAGCCGAAATGTTCAATCAAAGGGCAGGAGTGGCTGGGACCGGCTACGAAGAAATGCTGTCAATGAGACCCTTTCATGTTCGCCGGACTGAAACACTACTGCGTTGAGAAACTCATCAGATAGTTTTTTGTGGGTCGTCACGCAGATGGCAATGTGACTGGGTCGGAATTGTCGAGCCAACCACCGTGCTTGTTCCTCAGACGAGGTGACACATAAAATCCAATGCAAGTCTCTGGCCTGTACCCACTTCTCTTGTAATTTTGTACACTCTGCAGACATTTCGCCTGCGGATGCCAAGAAAACAGCGATTCGGGCGCAGCCCCAATTCCCTCGGACCGTGATGCAGGCGCACAATCCATCTTCTGGAAGCTTGCAGTGATCGCGATAGTAAAGCCCGTTCCGCTCTTTTGCCGAGAGCCATTGGTGGGGAATGCGCTGCTTGCCGAGCCCAATCCGAAGATCATTGGTCTGGATGCATTGAGAATCTGTCATTAGGCTGGTTGGCTGGTCTGGATCATAGTGCTGAATCTGACCGGAGTGCACTAACGCCGTCGTGCCCCATGGCTCGATCGTATAGCCGGTCTTAACTCCACAAAAGTGAATGCGCTTCTGGCCGATATATCCGTAGTGGTGTAGGCGACGTAGGCGATTGGGCAGCGCTGATCGCGATTTCGGCAGCTTGTACCCGTCGAACTTAAGCAGCTCGACAAGCTGGGAACTGGTGATTGCCTCGGCCTCCCAAATCGCCCGTAAGACAGGGATGTCGGTCACTCCGCTCAGTTCAATGGTCCCGCGAGAGCGTCTCATAGTCGTTCTTATCGGCAGGTGTTCACACCCGCTTTAACGAAAAAAGGAAGAACTTCTTCCATCTATTGTCAAGGGTTCGCACAGAATTGAATGGGTTCTTCCCAAATGCACCTCAAACAACAACGCTGTTTCACCGCAAAGACATCCGAAAGCAGGCGATTGGAGACCCGATGACGGTGTTTATTCAGTTCTTAATCGCTAGCAGATGGCTCTGTCACCTCGAAGACATCGCAAAATCATGGTTATGGCAGAAGGCTAGCCCGAATCTGTTCAGGCTAGAACTAGCAGAAAAGCAGCTTTAAATTAGAAGGAAGAAAGCTTGCGTTTCAAATCGGTCGGCAATTTCCGCAGTCTATCCCCATACAGCTTCGCTCGGAAAACACTTTGGAAAGGACTTCAGGACCGATCTGTAGTGAGCTGGCCTAGAGTAAACCGCGGCTTGAGTTCAGCAAGGCAAATTCTGTCCAAATCAAAAGAAGTGTTTAAATGCAATAGCTTAGCTCGATTTTCCAAGTTATTGCTTTTAGATGAACGGTTCAACACTCAAAGCTACGACGATCTACAGCAAGAGCACGCCTTAGCCTAACGTATTCAAATTAGCACCATCGCGATTTGTGGGAATAGTCTTTTCTTCTTAGGCCAAAATCTAAGCTTACATGGACACCCCAATAACACGCCGGAAGTTGGAATCATGGACTGCACGATGTTATGTTGATTTTCGTCTCTCTTTGTAAGAAGCATTACAATGGCATCTCTAACACCCAACAAAAGTCCGGCTCACACCGGCTTACAAAAGCTTCTTAGTGAAGCAGGTTTGTCGGTAGACACCCTGCGCGACCTTCTTTGGTTGATCGACGCTCACGATCGGTTGGTTTCTTTCCCGCAAATTTGTCAAAATCTCGATTCGATTTTGTCGGCCCTCCCGCTGCAGTGGAATACTCCCCTGGCCAACTGGGGACTAGAGGAATGGCCCGCCATTCTGCACTGGATCGTTGACTATCGAGAAGAACTGGGTACGGCCCTCGGCGGTGCCTTTGACCTGCGGCCAAAACATCCGGGCGACAACACGGTGGTCGGCCGAGGATCGGTTCGATATCCACTATATGCACTGCTCTTAAACCAGCATGAAAACCCGGAACGGGTCCAAGACTACCGTTTGCTGCAGGCTCATCTGCTGATAGCTCAAATCCTGACATTGCGGAAGTTTTCCAGTCGGAATGAGTACGAACAGCACGGAGGCACAGCAGATTGGAAAGGATCCCCGAACTCGATCTACGGGGCGGCACTCGCAGTCCGGCAGCTCAGTGAGGAGCGCGATCCTTTGCTGCGGGAACTTTTCAAATCTTATCCGGTCACGCTGCCACCGACTCTCTTTGCCAAGCAACTCTTGAAGCCTCGGTCCGAGAGTAAAACGAAAGGCCTCGACCGCCATATGGAGATTGCCAGGTTTTTGGGTAAGGCCTCTCTCTTACTGGGTTGG
The DNA here is from genome assembly GCA_964248065.1 of uncultured Bryobacteraceae bacterium. GTDB lineage: Bacteria > Acidobacteriota > Terriglobia > Bryobacterales > Bryobacteraceae > Bog-105. Next base: position 59,948 of record CAXTWQ010000011.1, read on the forward strand.
CGGCGCCGGTCCGTCTCCGGTCGCAGGGGCAGGGGCGTGGGAGGCAAACAGTGGCAGAAAGGTTATGTCGCGATCGGAGAGACGGTGCAGGAATGGCCCTCTGTGGTCGATTGGGATGACGCAAACTGCGGTTTCGGAAGGCCCTCGGAAATCCGTCGTCTCAGGCATGGAAAAAGAAAACAAAAGCAGCTGGTCGACGTGGACGATAGCC
>CAXTWQ010000011.1:60168-69791 GCA_964248065.1 uncultured Bryobacteraceae bacterium
ACGGGATATATACGTAGTTGGCCCGGAATCGGAAGAAGGAGAGGAATCGGACGCGGATTCTCCGCAGAAAGCCCGGCCGAAGCCTGAGGAGAATGTTGGCAGCGCCCGAGCGCAGGTAGCGCACATCGGCATGGCCACGCAGCTACTACCCTGGGCACCGAACATCCTGACTATCGATGAGTTGACAGAGATTCTGGAGCAGTCTTTAGGCTATCTCCAGCAGCTTCCTGCCGATCCTGTTCGCTGGAGCCAGGAGGAACTGGATCGCGTCGAGACCATCACGCTTGTGCAGGTTATGTTTGCGACGGGCAGTGTGCTCGAGCGCGCATCGGAGCTCCGCCTTTTGGCCGTGGAGGGTAGCGAAGAGGAGTCCGCTCTCGCTTTGCTTCGGCCACCCTCTCACGATCAGCCTTCCCCTTTCCCTCGCTGGCGTCTTCGCGCGCTGCGAATTGCATACGCCAGCGAGCAGCACAGTCCGGATCCCAAAGAGCGAGTGCTCCAAGACTACGTTTTCTTTCCGGATTGGAGCGGGGGCAGTTACTTCGTCCATCGCCTTCTGGCGGCTCGCTCGGCCAGGAAGACCAACAGAAATGAGGAAGAAGGCAAAAGGAGCAGGGTCTTTCACGGTTCTCCCCGCGCCCTGGCTCGCTATCGAAAGCGGGTGAAGACACTCTTGCGAGAATTCGATCCTACCGGGCGTGTCACCCAAGCCAAAGTAGTCAATTGGCTCTTGCTGCGGACCGCGGCTGCTACGGGCGGAGACATTGCGCTCGCCTCAATTCTGACGGCGCATCCTCATCCGTTAGCCCATGTCCGCTCTTTTTATGCAACGCCTTCTTTATCCTTGTTGGCCAACACGTACTGCCAAGCCGTTGCCGAACCCTTCGCGATGGTCCGGCGTCTCGTCTCCTGTCCCTTGCCGGAAGAGTTCACAGCGCCTCTGGTCATGGCTCAGCTGCCTCCGGACATGCGTTACGTCGGGAGCCGGCGATGTCCCACCCGGGATGCCGTCGTGCAAGCGAATCTTGCTTTACGCAAAAAGATTCGTTCGCTGCCTGCGGATACGGCGGAAGTGGAGACCTGGGTCAAGTATCACAATTACTACACGCTATATACGATCGCCTACTTCAATTACGCGACTGGTATGCGAGGAATTATCACGCCGTACTTACGCTTGTCGGAGGTCGATTGCAACACAGGCTGCGCCAAGGTCCGAGATAAGGGAGATCGATACGGATACAAGACAAGGCTGCTTTGGGTTCCTCCCCAAACGATCTCTCATATGCGTCATTACGAGAACCACCTAGCGATTGTCCGCGACAAACTAAAGACGAGAAAGGCTGGCGCAGTTCTGGACTGCCCTTGCTTCTTTCTGCGACCTGATGGCACTCCGGTCGATGTGAAGCCTCGTACCATCCTGCCCTTGATAAAGGAGTTTTTACCGTTTCCGGCCAACGTTCATCGACGCTTCATTCGGAGTGAACTGCAGGCTATCCAGTGCTCCCCGGAAGTCGTCGATAGCTGGATGGGCCATTGGTATCGGGGCGAGGAACCGTGGAGTGAGTATTCCAGTTTTTCTTATCGTGGGTACCGGCAAAGCCTGGAACAGCATTTGCTTCCTCTTTTGAAAAACCTAGGATTTCGCTCGATGCAAAGCCGGCTGACATGAGTGACCTCCCTATACCCAGTTCTCTTCGCTCCCTCACGGCTGCCGAGCTGTGGGATCTCACGGCTGAAGACCTCACGCTAAGGCAGCAGAAGGAGGTGTCTCGGATCAAACTCTGGCTGCAACGGAAAAAGTTTCGCTTAGCTCGACTGTTATCCGGCCGTGAAAACCTCTGGTCCGCGTGGACAGCTGAAGAAGTCTCCGAACTGGAGCGCTCCGCGATCGCGCATTTCCGGTCCAACCTGGTCCTGCAGCATGTCTTGCGGATTTGCGGCAAGTTGTTGCTCCGCGCGGCAGAGCTGCTCGGTTGTGATCTGCCGCTACCGCGCATTCCGGTCTGTCCGCGCCGTCCACGGAATCCATTTCACCAGGATCTGGTTGGCGCGAAACGATTGGTCGAGAAATGGCGCGCGGTGCTGGACGAGTGGGTCGAGAAAAGTAAAGGGGAGGATCATACGCACTTTCCCGCCGTGGTTCTCTCTTCCGTATTGTATGGAGGGCTTCTACACGCCAGCACGCTCGTGGCATTCTTTCGTACTGTGGCGGAAGCGCAGAATCCTTTAGGGTTCGTCAATGGTCAACTCCAAATAAATTTTCTGCTTCCGAAGAATGGCCAAGCCGACATGGAAAAACGGTGCTGGACGCTTGATCCTCTCACTGCTTCGCTGCTCGCCCGCTTGCCAGCGAACGCCATCGAGCAGTTGCTTCAGTCCAAGGCCGCTACGGAAGGGTGTACGTCGCCCGTCATCTCTCCGGAGCGTGCCAAGCGGTTGATTTGGAAGCAGCTCGCTTCGGCTCTCCGAGAGTCGATCCTCCTCGATCGGAAAGACCGGCCAGTGAGGCTAAATCAGTTCATTGGTACCGTCGCCCTAGCCTACTCGACAGAGTTGCCGGGCATCCTGCTCGCTTACGCGGCCCGCCGAGTTGTTTCGCATTCCCTCAAACCGCACGTGTCTCTCCGGCTTGCTGGTGTGGGTAGCAACAACGAAGGTCGAACGGATCCTTTTGCCTTGCCTTCCCAAATGGCGTACCAACTAAAGGCTCCGCGGAACTCGCGGCGGCGTTCGGTTCCTGAAGCAGGTTCCGATATCGAGCCGCCTTGGTTGCGTGCCCTGCGGCAAGCACTTCGGGCGCCCAATAAAGAGCGTGCGCGAGCACTCGTGCAGGAACTGCAATTAAACGGGTTTGCTTATTCCCCGGCGGGGCAGCGCATGATTGAATTTGCGGGATTTCTGCTGGCCGGTGCCACCGGGATTTCTTCCAGCGCCTTGAGTACAGCCCAAGTCTATGTCCCGTCCGTCGCGGTTCGCTTTGGATGTCTGCTCGACGGACAAGATCCGAGGACGATGAGCATCGCAACGCTAGAAGTTCTCTACGCGCAAGTGCTCGAGACTACCGATTTGAGCAGGTCACCCGGAGTACGAAAAGCCGTGTGTCGACACCTACGCCGATTCCACGAGTTTCTCATGACCCAATACTCGGTAGGCGCGCTGCAGGATCGCGATCTGCTGGGTACACGGGGCGGACTAGTGCCCGTGGACGCTAACATTCTGAGTCTGGAAGAATTCCATCAATTCCTGCGCCAAATGGATCACCTACGGGTACACCCAAAGCTGAAGCGAGCTGCAAAGCTAATCTCGATCCTTGGGTATCGTTGTGGCTTGCGCCAGATGGAGGTGCTGATGCTGCAGCTTAGCGATTTACACCTGAGAGGCCCGGGTACTCTTCTGGTGCGCCTGTCTGAGTTCCGCGACCTGAAAACTCCAGCGGCAATACGCAATCTACCTTTGGACATTTTGCTGACGGAGGAAGAACTCGCATTGCTCCGCGACTGGAAGCAGGAGCGCGTGGCTCAGCGAAACGAAGGAGAGCCACCATTTGTCTTCTCCGTTCCAGAACTTTCTCCCGGTGTGCTCTCTGAGCGATTGATCTTTCCGCTCATTCACCGAGCAATGCGAGAAGTCACCGGAGACCAGAGTGTACGATTCCATCACTTTCGGCACAGTTTCGCTACCTGGGTCCTGGCGCGCTTACTGGTAGCAGATCTTCCTCAAACTCCGACCCTCCATTCGCATCTTCCCGCTACAACAGAATGGTTGAAAACGGCAAGGCAATTTACCACCAGACTGTATGGGCACGAGCATCTCACGCGCAAGCACGGATATGCTGTCGCTCGGCTGTTGGGACACTCCTCGCCGCAAACCAGTCTGGAGCACTACGTTCATTGTTTGGACTGGATTCTCCCCGCCTATTTTGCCCAGACACCCTCGTTGGCGCCTTCAGAACGCCAGCTCGTTCTCGCTAGCGGTCGTTCGTCCAGTACAGCCTATAGCTGGTTACAGCGAGGCGGCCCCCCTTATTTAGTGCAACAGCTGTTTGCAGGGCATATTTCGGAAGCGACGCCGACCGTAACAACGTCCCGGTTCGACCCAAACACATCGACTGTCGAATCGGTTGCCAGTCGAATCCAGGCAGCTTGGGACTTTCTCTACCTATTCGAAACGACGGGAACACCCATGGAGCAACTGCAGGAAGACTTTCCCTTTGAAGCCGCAGAGCTCGAAGGCATGCTGTCGCGTGCCCGCGCATTGCGGGAGATGCGTTCCGGTCGCCGAAGAGGACCTCGTCATCGGATGGTCGTTTGGACCTCAAACCGGGCAAGACTGAATCAACAACCCTGGACTCAGCGCCGGTTGTGCTGTCCGATGAAACCGCACATTCGAGCTGATTCTGACGTGGTGACTTCGCTTGCTCCGAGGCTGAGCTCGTTGTTGGAGAAAGAGCCTAACTGGGCGCAGAAGGTTGTCGCGAATTATGTCGAGTCCATTTGGCTGGAAAGAAATTTGCAGATCTTCGAACACCCGGAAGCGCCGGAAGAGGTGCAAGACTATCTCAGGTTCCTGCACGGCTTAGGAATTCGTCAGGACCAAACCCGGTTCGTGTCCTTCGACCAGGGACAGCGATCCCCCTGGCGGGCACTCTGGCGTAAGTCGCTGAACCTCGCTCCGCGGCATACGATCGAAGTGCGGCAGCATCCGGATAAGCAACATCTCGCTTCCGCCAAGTGGATCGGCATCGAGCCACACCTTGGAGTGGATCGAATCAATAGCCCAGCAGCCAACCAATCCGGATCGTACGGGTTCCGGTTTCTGTTGGTAATGACCGATATTTTGCTGCATGGCCAGCAAGCCACTGCAAGAGCCTCGGTGCTGGACATTCCAAGCTCTCCGGCCGCTCAGTCTGTCCCTCCCGAATAACCGGCAGAGTTTACCGGTTCGACAAAGGATCGGCTTGCCAACTCCCTGTTGTATCAATCTTCTTGTGTTGCCAATGCGTTAGATCGATCCATCCCACAGCGATCCATAGGAATCTTCTTGCTCGTAAGAAACAGTGACGGTTGCAGGTTCTTCGCGATATGACTGAGCAAGGGAGAAGGTGCGGTGCCGTCAGCGGGATAGGCACATGCATCGAAAAGTTGTTCGGGCAAGTCCTTTTTTGGAATGAAGTAGGTCGGGATTGTGCACTGTGGCCATTGCCGTACGAGCCATCTTGCTTCTTCCACGGAGCTCACAACATAGATGACCCATTCGATATCACGAGATTCGATCCAGCGGGTCTGCACTCTCTTGTGATCGGAAGGAGATCTCGCGGGCACGGCATAAACGATGCCCAAGCGCAGTAATCCCCAATCGACCTTGATCGTGACCCGCGCCGCCAAGTCACCGTCGCAACTCGCTTCCTCTAACCAGTGTCGGCGTGCCTTCCGCTCCCTTCGTGAAGTCCATTGGTAGTCCACATATTGCCTTCCTAACTGAATCCGCAAATCATTGAGGTAGAGGCATTCGGCAGCTGGCCTAAGGTCATGTTCTTCCTGCGCGGGCTCGATCACGTGCCCTAATTCACGTAGGAGAGATATGGCATTGGTTGTGATCGTGTAGCCAACCGTAAAGCCTGGAATAAAGAGTCGCCTTTGAGTGACAAGCCCGTGCTTGTTGAACCCACGTAGTCGATTCGCTAAAGCGCGAGGCGAACCACACAGTCCTCGGTCCAAAAGTTTGAGCAACTCGAACAATTGCGGGACTGTCACTATTTCCGATTCCCAGATAAGCTTTAGCAGTGCAACATCACGTTTCGGGGAGTTCAGGATGCTGCCCTTCAAATACCGCATGTTCCGGTTATCGGCAGATCGGAAATCACACAAGACTAGGATTATTCGGAGATCCATTTCCTTCAGTAACAGAACTCGGGAGGGAACATTGAGATTGCCCAAAGGACTGCAATCAATAGCACTCGAAAGACCCGATCTCTCCCCGGTCTCTTTTGCAGATGGACGCGAGCAGATACACTCACCTCCAGACTGCCATTTTGGTCGGCAGCATAAACCCGTTTCAGCCGTTTCGGTTGCGAGCCAGAGCCCTTCTCAACCGAAGAAAACCATGATTTTTTTCATTTCGAGTTGGTCAGATTCGTCCAAACTGAGAAGCGTTCGAGTTAGTTGTAAACATTCCAGTTCGTCAATTCAATAACGCCGCAAACTAGGCAGAAAAGCGAAGAACCGGAAGGGCATCCTAACACCATGGCCGCGGTTAACTAGATCTGTAGCGTGTTCACCGGTCTAGGTGTTGAAGATTTAGTCTCGATCGCTAGAGAGCCTTCCTCGAACTACGGTCTTTAGCCGTAGTGACAGCTTGCTGATTCACGAGCTCAATCCTGGCTGCTAGTAAGAGCTAGCGTTTACGTTTCACGTGAATCTTGACGCGGTCGTTCACCGCCTGCCTGAGTTCCTGTTTGGTGCGGAGGAAGCGGACCGTGGTCTGCACGTTCGCATGTCCGAGCAAGAACTGAATCTGCTCTAGATCGCCTCCGGCTTGTCGGCAGAGCTGGGCGCATGTCTGGCGGAGATCATTCGGTGTCAGATCCGGCTTTCCAATGGCGGAGCCAGTTTGTTTGACGAGGGAGTAGACCGCGTCGTCACTCAACGCCTTTCCCGTTTTGGGTGTGCCGTTCTTCCGCAGCGGACAGAACAAAAGTCCTTTGCTAATTCCAGCCGCCTTCAGCCATGCGTCTACCAGTTGCTTGATCCAGAAGGGAAGAGGAACGGTTCGTCCGCCTGTCCCGTGGCCGCCCAAATTGAGTAAGACCCAACGCTTCTCGCGTCGCCGCAGGTTGCGTATGTCGAGGTGGACCAGTTCCTCGCGCCGGAGGCCGCAGCCCAGCATGACAGCCAAGAGAGCGCGGTTGCGTTTGCCAAAAAGCGTGTGTGGATCCGGAACACGAAGCAACCGTCCTGCCTGATCAGCGGTGAGTCCAGGTTTGGGGGAGAGGGCACCGGGTTTGACATTGCGCACAGCCATCAGATCGGCGGCTTCTCCTTTTGGCAGCAGGCCCTGCTCGCCGGCATGGGAGAAAAACAGCCGCACGGCACTCAAGCGTTGATTGATCGAAGAGGGCGCTAAGCCACGCTGGATCAAAGCCTCCCGCCAAGCTTCGACCGAAGACCGGGTCAGGGGGTGGGAGGACGATCCCCACCAGTGCAGCCAGTCCAAGAGGGCGGTGCGATAGACGACTTGCGTTTTCGGGGAGGCGAGGGACGCCAGAACCGACCGAAGCAGTGTCTGAGCCGCTTTGGGTGTTAGACGAGGCACTTGAGGGGTCCGGCTCATGCGGCAAGGGGCAGAGTTAATTGGACCGGCCATCCGGGATGCTGTTCCTGCCATAAGAGAAGGAAAAAGTGGGAGGGCTGAGGAGGCAGGGAAAGACGGCGGTGAAGCCGGACATGACAGCCCAGGCGGAGGGTAATGTGCCACGCCGGGCGATTGACACCAGGGCGCCGATGGTGAACGGCTAAACGCTGTCCGACCGGGCAGAGGCGGCACCCTCGGTCCCGAGAAAGGACCTGCTCGCGAAAGCCGCCAAACCGAAGACGGGAGTGGCGCACTCGGTCGTAGCAGGAGCGGCACAACCCCCGGGCACAAAGGGAAGGGCAGCCGCAGTGCCGGCACCAGAAGGCGCCCTGTCTCATGCCGCCGCAGGAGAGCAGCGGACCAGGAGACGAATCCAGGCCAGCGGCAGTCCGGCTTCGGTACTGGCTTCCAGAAGAACCGCTTCAATGGCTTCGGGGGCAAGATCGGCAAAAGACTCAGCGGGCCGCAGCCAGAGCCCGGGAAGGTCGAGCCCCAACTCGGCTGACTCCACCAGATCGGCGAGTTCCGGCCGGTGGCAGCGATACAAGGACTGAACCAGAGCGAACCGGACCGAGTCACCGGGCGAGAGCAGGCGGAAGGGGGAGGAGGCAAAAAGCGGCATGATCGAGTGTATCGCCCGTAATCGTGCTAATCAACATTAAATTCTGAATTCAGCAATGAAAAGAATGCGCAGCAAACCATCTGCTAGTGCTGCTAAGGCCTGTTGCTACAGCAAACGCTACAAAGCTGCCCGTCGGGGCAGAACAACAGAAACAACCGAGGCAGTCGCGTGTCGGCCACGGTACGACCGATCAGAAGGTTACCGAAGAAAGGAATTCGTTTATGCCAAAGAAGGTCTCGCCGTCTTCCTTCCGGGTGGGCCGGAGTGGAGCCTGTGAAGCCATCCTGTGGGAGTTTGTGAGCTAGCCCAATTCGGAAGGTCAGTCGGAAAAGCTCTTCATTGCTTCCCATCGGATTGGAGAAGCTATTGACTATATGGTTCGGCTCCATCCCGAGTTCCGTATCTTTCAAGTGCAAGGGGGAAAGATCATCGAAATGATTTCGGGTTCGCCGCTGAACTGAACTACCTCTCCTGATCGATTCGATCAGAACTTCTCTTGACAGCAAACCAGCCTGAACAGCGCAGGGAGCCTCTGCTCTTCGCTTCTCCTCCTCTTCTCTGGCCAGGTTTGAATGATAAGAGTAAAAAGCAAATCAATCACAGCTCATGAAATTCAGGTCAGACGTGGGTACACGTTGGCATCTACCCAAACTCGAAGTACAAGAAAGGCTGTTGTGGACTGAGCGACTTTTCCCCTGACAGTTGGTGGAGCGTACGCAGTTTAGTAAGGCAGACTTGGTTCCCCTTCCTTCTCGCGGGATCAGCGTTTCCTTGTTGGCGAGGGCGATGGCTTAGCCCTGTTGTGTTCATCCCTTACGAAAGCTGTTGATTCTTGGCTTTTCGGAATTGGATGTGGCGGACCATGGCGGAGGCACGCACTCGTAACGGAGAGCCAGCTTCAGGACCGTAGTGAGGCTAGGGCGCGGCTCTCCGCCCTCGAGAAGGCTGATGTAGTCCTCGTGTACCCGCTTGCCTCCGCCAAGTCTTCTTGGGTCAGGTCTTTTCTTTTCCGTAGTTTGGCGAAGTACTCGCCAAACCATAACAGTTCCGGGTTTGCCTTTCGCTTCGAACGAACCCGAGTACGTGCTCTCACTCCCAACAATGCTGTGAAACTTGAGCGACGTAGTCTACCAACTTACGTTGGATTAACAAAACACACCGAATCTGTTTGTGAGTTGGTGTCTTGAGGAGTAAGCAAAATGAGTTCTGAATGTTGTCCTGATTGTGGCGCTGACCTTGATCTCGATCATGAGTCGCATGCCGGGTTTTGTCCCTTGTGTGGCTCTGATCCCTCTGAGTCGTTTGAGGACGACGATAACGGAGAATCCGCTGACTTAGATGAGCTCCTTCAAACAGGAAGGAAGCACGAAGCTGTCGAGATAACGAGAGAGGCAACCCTGCAGTTGCTTCTCTCGAAATATAGAGCGGACCGTCGCGGACTTCGATTCGAGAAGCTCCTGCGGGATGTCTGCCTGGAGTGCTCGGGCAGCGACGTCTCTAGCGAGCGTGGAAAACACGAATGCCTCAACCGGAAGGTGCAAAGCCAAGTGGTACGTTGTCGCCGAATAGAAAGTGGCATCCTGCAACACGGCCTAGAGCGGACGCCTACAGTAATAACCTATTTGTTGAATCGGTAACAGATGCCCTGGAA
>CAXTWQ010000011.1:69801-76900 GCA_964248065.1 uncultured Bryobacteraceae bacterium
CCAGAATAGTCGCAGAAGCGGTGTTTCTGGCTAACTACCAAGGATTTGAGTGGCATGTAGAAGATACTAGTTTTGATTTAGTGGAGGTAACATGGCACAGGGAAATTTCTGCCCGGTCGATGACAACTCGGTTCCATGCCGAGCTTATTTTTTCTTTATTGCAAATGAGTTCGATCTGCAACTGAATCGGGTAACGCGCCGCCACTTTACCTATGCCAGCTCGCAGATGCAACAGATGCTGGCCTATCGCCCAATGGAGGTGATGCGTAGTGTTCATCCTCGGGCGTGGGGTATTCAGGCAACAGGGACAGAAGTTATAAAACGCCCAGGCCAGCACATATTTGGTGAGAAGCCGTCGCCGTACACCAGTGTCAGTACAAACAAAACGTTCAAGAAGACGCGCTTTACGGGCCAGAATATCATCATCGATGTCAATCGTCTCAAAGCATCCGGTGCCAAAACTCTGACGCGGGCCGATTTATTACGGGATCTGAGCGAAATGCGAGCCATGCCTGAGTTCGCACATCAGCTGGATAGGATTATTCAGGCCGAAGCCTACGTGTCGTCTGATGCAGAGAGCCTGATTGAAGGATTTATCCCGCGTGAGTGCATTAAAAATCTAAGTGATTTTAGGATCACTCGCGTGATGCAAACCTTATCTGTCGTTTCTGTGGTGCTCACGACTTATAACTTGGTCAAAGCAGGAATCATCTCGCAGCAGCAGCATACTTTTCGTCCACTGGTTCATACTGCGTTACGTGAAACTGGTGGTTGGGCAGGAGCGGCAGCAGGAGCAAAGGTAGGTACTCTGGCAGCGGGCGTAGCGGGTATTGAAACGGGTCCTGGCGATATACTCATCGCAGGCGTCGGAGGAGTGGCTGGCGGATTTTTGGGTTATGGAGCGCCGGACTGGCTCTATTACCATATTCCCCCTAAGTTTCAGCACTATTTGGATAAGTAAGCCATGCTAGGCCAGATAAAGAAGTTCGCGATTGATTTAGCTCTCTATCCATATCGGGTTGTGAGAGACCTAGTGGAGTCTTTCATTCCAGGCAAGTCTCTAGCTGAAGACCCAAACAGCCAATGGTACATGGATGTTGAGCTTTGGCGTCAAGCCAATCACATCAAAGACGCGCCGCCCTGGCGCGTCTTTCCCAAGGTGAAGAATGCCTTCCCCGCCGTCAATCAAGGCGAGAACGAGTTTTACATGAATTATTGGGCCGAATGGTTTAATCCATTATCGGCCGCCGAGAAAGACCAATATCTCCGCGACTATGGCGCACCGCCTGAGTGGTTTCAATGGCTCAGTAGCCAGGGCTCCTGGAATCGCCATTTACCCCAGCCTGTCAATGAATAACGGATCAGGCTGAGTGGCTCTGTTGCAAACAGCTCACTGTAGTTAGGTGTAGCCACCGAAGCTTGTTGAAGAACTGGATCTCGGAAGCGACACGGGCTGAGAGGGTGTTTGAAAAGTATCATGCTGGTGCGAGTCGGTCGAGCATAATTCGCAGGGCTGCAATATCGATCATAGTTTCCGACGCCAGCACCGTATATTCGCCATGGCCTGGCCGGTAAAGCTGGCCAAGCGGTGCTGGAGAGTTACAACGAAGAGCGTTACGGTCACCATGGCAGCCTAGATGCGGACCAGGCGAAAGGCTTCCGTCGAATGATGTACCGCAACCATCTGGAGGACGCGACACTGGATTTTGTTGCGAAGTCCATTCCAAACCTCGCCTCGCGGATTTTCGGAAGCGATGACATTCAACAGCTTGGGGTCAAAGTACCCGAAGAGTCCTCGAAGAGAGAATCATCTCGAGCTTCGTCAATTGCTGAACTCTGCTGTGCCGGAGGCTGGCGATCGTGCTCCCGATGCGCAGGTGACCGAAGCAGGCGGCGGGACTACCAGCCTATTTGCGCAGATTTACAACCCCGACGGCTGGACCTGGAACTGGAGCCTACTAGCCTTTGACGGACGGCAGTCAGACTCGGTCCCGTCCTTGCTGGCGGCGCTGTCTGAAGTGAACGAGTATGACTGGATTCGCCCCCGCCTCATTCTGGCTTCGCCGGTCACCTCCACTATCACAGCTCAACACGTGGCGCGGGTTTCGGACCTGGACGGGTATGCGCATGCTGCGTACGCTCTGAACGAGACTCCGGCCCTGATTCTGATTCGGCCCGGTGGACACATTGCGTTTCGCGGTTCTGCCCAGCATCCCGATCGCCTTAAAGAGTACTGCGCAAAAACATTTGCTCCGGGAAACGCTTCCTGATGAGGCTTCCGACGGAGGATTGTCAAGAACCGTGTCGCTACGAAGTTTATTTTGGGGTTCTCCCTATGCCATTGCTCCCAACACGCAAGCCCTGTGAAGCTTCGCTGGATCATAGCTTGGCCCAAGTCGATTCAGCTCAACTTCGAAACGAGCTTGCTCGATAAGTCAGAGTGCCGGCACGCTCGCATTTTCGGGGAAGCTTACTAGCGGTCCTCCTCTTTCTTTGTATTGGATCGTCAATCCCAGCTGTTGCGCAGCAAATCCAACTCAAACACTATGGGCAGGAGGATGGTCTCAATAATCAGGTTGTGACTTGCCTGCTCCAGGATCGAACAGGATTTATCTGGGTTGGTACCCAGAGCGGGTTGTTTCGTTACGATGGAAAACGCTTCGAGCGTTATGGCATATCCGAGGGTCTTCCCAGTCCTTCCATCTCTGCTCTGCATCAAGATCGGAGGGGAAACTTTTGGGCTCAGACCGAGTCGGGCCTGGCACGGATGGTCGAGCATCGTTTCAAGCTCGAAGGTCCGCGCGTTAGTCTCAGCTGGGTCGGCTCGGCTGAAATTGATTCAGCTGTGAACGGAACGGTGTACTTCGCAACCCCGGAAGGTCTGGGGATCGCAGAACCTTCTACCAATTCGAGCTTTCATGTCCATGTCATGGCGGTACCCGAGAGCCAGAGTCAGTCTGTCCATGCAATTTACGTGGACACACTGGGTGCAGTTTGGTTTTCTACTGACACAACTCTGGATCGGCTGCAGGACGGACGGATAGAGGTGTTCGGTGAAAAACGGGGAGTGCCCCGGGATCGTTGCGATGCCATTCTTGCGGACAAAGAAGGAAACCTCTGGATCCGATGTGGCCGCCGTGTTCTCGTGAAAGATGCGAACAGCGATCAGTTCAGAGTCGAGCGGAACAACCTTACGCATTCAGGCGATATCGATTCTTTACTGATCAGCTCGCAAGGCGACCTGCTAGTGCCAACCAGAACTGGGCTCCAAGTCCGCCACAATCGGAAGTGGCGAATGATAGACGAGCAGTCCGGAAATCCCACTGTCACCACTTCTGTTCTGATGCAAGATCGCGAGGGCTCAATCTGGTGGGGAACTTGGGGTGGAGGCCTTCATCGATGGTTAGGTTACCAAGTCTGGCAAAGTTGGACGCGGCAACAAGGCCTGAGTGGCAACCTAGTCTGGCAGATCCGCACAGACCCAAAAGGGACAACATGGGCAGCAACTGACAACGGCCTCTCTATTCTCCGTTCTGGAGGTGAACACTGGCAACCAGTCGGCTTATCGAAGGGAGGAGAAGGCAGTGACGTCCGTACGTTTGTGCAGAAGGATGATCTAGTCTGGACAGGAAGTGCACCAGGCGGCATTCATCAGATTGACCCAAGCGGCAAAGTGGCGCATCTTGGCTTTGGCTCTCCGCTCTGGAACGCGAATGTTTTTAGAATGGAGCTGGACACAGAACAGCAAATCTGGATAGCCAGTGATAAAGGGCTGTTTCGGAGCAGCCGCCTAGGACAGCCTCTTCACTTTGAGCAACAGTTAGCCAATGCTGCGGAATCGAAGCAACCGTTCTATACCGTCTTTGTCGACACTAGGGGGCGAGTTTGGGCAGCCGGCAATGCAGTAGGGTTGGCGTGCTTTGACCATGGCAGATGGAAAGTCTTTACAGAGTCGGATGGGCTGCTCAACAACAACATCCGAGTCGTGACAGAGGACCATCAGGGCGCTCTATGGGTGGGCTACGAGGGTGATTTTGGCCTTTCCCGAATGGAAGAGCAATCCACTGAAAATCTTCATTTCCGTCACTATTCAAGGAAGAACGGTCTATGCTCGGAAGCCATTGTGTTCCTGGGCTGTGACCGCCGAGGTTGGATTTGGTCAGGAACTGATAACGGCATTGATGTCTATGACGGCGTGCGCTGGAAACATTTCGGTATGGAAGACGGGCTCGTTTGGAACGACTGCGATACGAATGGGTTTTTGCAGGATGCCAATGGAAATATCTGGATTGGAACAAGCCGAGGGCTAGCTCAGATGATAAGTGAACCTCCTCCGGCCTTGCTACCTCCTGTGATTTCGATGATCTCAGGCGCAGTCGGTAGTCAGCTTTTAAACTTGGCCAGAGTCTCTACCTTGCCGTTTCACGGCGGTCCGGTGCGACTTAGTTTTGCCGCTCTTACCTTTACCGATGAAGCGAACGTTTCGTACCGCTACCGACTGCAGGGCCTTTCGAACCAGTGGTTTGACACCGATAGCCGCAGCGTCGAATATCCTAGCCTCGGACCGGGTACCTACCTGTTTGAAGTCTTAGCGAAAAATACGGAAGGTTCCTGGAGTAAGACTCCAGCCGTTGCCTCGTTTGAGGTGCTGACTCCCTGGTGGCTTTCCCTTTGGACGAAACTCGGCGCTGTTGTCCTACTCGCCTGGGGTTGCTATCTCTCGTTTATGTGGCGAATGAGGAAGATGAACCAGCATAATCTTGCTCTGACGGCATCTCTCGAGGACAGGACCCGGCTACTGGAGCGAGCGAATCAGATGAGCCGGCTCAAGAGTGAGTTTCTCGCCAATATGAGCCATGAAATTCGAACGCCTCTTCATGGGATCATGGCACTCACGCAGTTGACTCTCGATTCAGAACTGTTGCTAGAGCAACGCGACAATTTGGATATTGTGAATGACTCAGCAGCTTCTCTCCTGCTGATCTTGAACGATATCCTCGACATCTCCAAGATCGAAGCCAACTGTCTCGAACTCGAACATACACCGTTTCATTTGCCTGAGGTACTAAGTGAGTTATTAAAGCCCCTGACCGCCCTGGCTCAACGAAAGGGACTTTTTCTACATTGGGAGATCGATACCCATACTCCCTCCGAGTTGGTGGGAGATCCCACGCGTTTGCGCCAGATTCTGACGAATCTAATCAGCAACGCAATTAAGTTCACTTCCCAAGGAGAGATTCGACTTGTTGTTAAAAGCAAGGTGGTGGATCATGCAACGACTGAACTGTCTTTCGCCGTCTCCGATACTGGTATCGGTATAGCACCGGAGAAGCAAGCCAGTATCTTCGAACCTTTTGTTCAAGCGGACGGATCCATGACTCGAAAGTTTGGAGGGACAGGGCTTGGCCTCTCCATCTGCTCGAAGCTGGTTTCGCTGCTCGGCGGACGTATTTGGGTAACCAGTGAAATGGGAGAAGGCAGTACCTTTCACTTCACTGCACTCTCAAAGTTGGCACTTGGTCAGGTTCTTGCGGCAGGTACAATGCATTCGGACGAAAAAGAAAAACTAAGTACTGCTTCAGCTTTAAATGTTCCACGATCTTTGCATAGCCTGCCTACAGTCTGAGAAGGTTTAACCAGCAGAGAAGCCGCTTGTGGCGCTTCTGGGTTTGCACGCGTCGTTACCTTTGTGGCAGTGGCCCGCTAAAACTAGGGTGGAAGACAGCGAGACGAGTTTTGAAGCTGTGCAGTCAAGTCGCGATTCTCTCTGCGCCAGAGACCTACTGGTTCTCAGGTTGCTTCAGAACTCTGCTCCTGACTGGGGTTAAAGACTTAAGGTTAGACGAAGAAGTGCTTGTATATGACCTTCAGCCTTGATTCCTTCAGCACACATAACCTGCCCGGCGAAACTGTACCATTCGTAGCTAGGAAATCCGACTCTCATTAGCTCTCTCGAAGCTTTCCTTCGCCGTTATATTAGAGCTCTTTTGCACGACGGCGGGACCAGGTCAAGGCCAAGCATAGCGAGCCCGCCAGGGTTGCCTTGACGCGGTCCCGCTGTCGTGTTTCTCAGGATTCAACGGCGAAGGAAGCGCTGCTCCAACTGGCGAAATCGTTCGGTGTAGCGTATCCGAGGGCGCTGTGTGGCCGCATTTGGTTGTAATCAGTCCGCCAGCTATCAATGATGATCCGGGCCTGGCGCAGACTCGTGAACCAGTGCGTGTTCAAACATCCATCGCGCAGCTTGCCGTTGAACAATTCGATGTGCCCATTCTGCATGGGCTTCCAGGCTCGATGTAGTTGAGTTCCACGTTCTTTTGTGCGCACCATCTGCGCACAGCATCACACATGAATTCGGGCCCATGATCTACACGAATGGTATCGGGCAATCCGCGTTCGTCGGCAAGCTGCTCCAACACCTGTAAGACACGCGCTCCCGGCAAACTCAGATCGACTTCGATCACCGGACACTTGCGCGTGTACTGATCCACGATCGCCAGAGCACGGAAGCTGCGTCCATCCGCCAAGCTGTCACTGACGAAGTCCATGCCCCAGCGTTGATTGGGGCGTGTCACCTCTGTCAGCATTGGTTCCGGGCAGGTAAACCGCTTTCGTTTCCGCCGCGGCACTTGCAACCGCAACTCCTTCGTGATCCGATGTACCCGACCGTGCCACACCACGATTCCTTCTCGCTTCAGCAAGGCGGTCAAACGCTGATAGCCAAAGCGCGGACGCTCTGCTGCCAACTCTGCAATGCGCTTGGGCAAGCTATCCTCCGGCTTCGGTTTTGCTTGGTATCGTTGGCTGGATCGCGACTGTCCGACCAGCCCGCAGGCGCAGCGTTCGCTGGCCCCATGCACCTGCCGTACATGCGCGACCGCTGCTCTCTTGCCCTCCGGGCTTACCATTTTTTTCCGACCAGATCCGCTTCAGCTTTGCGTTCTCTTCCTCCAGTTGTCTCAGGGGTTTGGCTTCGCTTACTTCCAGGCCGCCGTACTTGCTGCGCCATCGGTAGAACGTAGCCGCGCTGATCCCGTGCTGCTGGCATAGCTCCCTGGTCTTGGCTCCCGCTTCCCTTTGTTCCATAATCCCGATGATC
>CAXTWQ010000012.1:0-29602 GCA_964248065.1 uncultured Bryobacteraceae bacterium
CTACTCTGTCCTGGGCTTACCGGCAGGCTCGGTTCCGCAGTGGCTCATCTTTTTGGGGAAGCGCTCTTATGGCTTGTACGTATTTCATCAGTTTTGCTTATCGGGCGTGAAGGTCCTGGTCTTTCACCGGCTATCTACACCGGTGTCGCTCCTGGGATCTTTCTTCCTCGGACTTACTATGACAATTGGCTGCGCTGCTTTGTCGTACCAGTATCTGGAAAAACCCTTCTTGCGCCTCAAAGGACGGTTTGAGTTCGTGAAATCCCGGCCAGTTTAGATTTACTTAGTCGAGAGGTCGTTGAACTTAGGAGTAACTCCTAAGTTGTAAAACAGAAATGAGTAAATATCGGCAGTCTGCTCCAGCACCTTCGTCGTGCTGCTCGGACCGTGGCCTGAGTTAGTGTCAATCCGAATCAAGACCGGATTTTCCGGGCTGGCCTTCTCCTGTAGAGTCGCTGCGTATTTGAAGGAATGACCGGGCACCACTCGATCGTCATGGTCAGCGGTTGTGATCAGTGTTGCAGGGTATTTCACGCCAGCACGAATGTTATGAAGCGGAGAGTAAGCACGCAATGCCGCGTATTCAGCTGGGTTATCGCTCGAGCCGTAATCGGCAATCCAGTTCCAGCCAATGGTGAACTTCTGAAATCGAAGCATATCCATGACACCGGCCTGAGCGATGGCAACGCGGAAGAGTTCAGGATGCTGATTGATAGTCGCCCCAATCAGTAATCCGCCGTTTGAGATGCCATGAACGGCAAGGTGTTCGGGCGAGGTGTACTTGTTCTGAATCAGCCACTCGGCCGCGGCATGAAAGTCATCGAACACATTCTGCTTGTGTTCTTTTATGCCGGCACGATGCCAGGCCTCGCCATACTCACCGCCTCCACGGAGGTTCGCTACAGCGAAGACGAACCCTTGCTCAAGCAAGGCCAGATGCAGGGCAGAGAAGGAAGGAGTCAGGCTAATATTGAAACCGCCGTACGCGTAAAGAAGAGTAGGGTTGTTTCCTGTCAGCTGCAGGCCTTTGTGAAAGACCAGAAACATGGGGATACGCGTTCCATCCTTGCTGTTGAAAAACACCTGTTTGGTCTCATAATTTTCCGGATTAAATCCCGGTATCTGAGCGGACTGGAATACGGTACTGTCCTGGCGGGCGATGTTATACCGGAAGATAGTCGGCGCATAATTTCCCGAAGAGAAAGAGTAAAACGCATCGGTGTCATTCTCTTTGCCCGTGAATCCAGTAGCGGTGCCAAGGCCCGGGAATTTAATTTCTGACTCCTGGCGCCCATCCAGCCCGTAGACATACGTTCTGGTGGTTACATCCTTTGTATAGGAAACGAACAGCTTGCCGCCGACTGCCCTGACACTGTCGAGCGTCTCAGGCTTTTGCGGAATTAGATCGCTCCAGTGATCAGTCGAAGCTTCTGGATCATATGTCCTCACTCGACTGGTTGGAGCTTCGGCGTTTGTTAGGACAACGAACTTCGGACCGATATGAGTAACTACGTCGTAACTATCATTGGTAATTTCCTGAACGATTGGAGAAAACGGCTTAGATCCCGCAGTCAGATCACGAAAGTAAATTGCATTTCCATCCTTACCCTTCCCTCTTTCGCTGATCGTCAATATTGCGTAGCGCTCATCGGGCGTGGTCGATACGTAATGGAACCGTTGAGGATGTTGTTTGTCCTCATAAATTAACTGATCCTGTGCTTGAGAGTTTCCAATCTGATGAAAGTATACGGTCTGGTACTCATTGGTGGATGAGAGTTCATGACCTCTCTCCGGGGCAGCATAACGGCTGTAGAAGAACCCGTTGCCAGCCCAGGCTAACTGAGTTGCCTTCAGCCATTGCAGGTGGTCAGAGAGTGTCTTTCCAGATGCAGTCTCAATGACGAAAGCGTCCTGCCAGTCGGAGCCGCCGCTCGAAACAGAGTAGGCGACATACTTACCATCCTTCGAGGGAGCCACATCCAGAACGCGCGAAGTACCATCTTTGGAGAGCTGATTCGGGTCAAGCAGCTTTTGCGGAGCACCGTTCAGTCCGTCTTGTACATAAATGATTGCCTGATTCTGCAGCCCCTCGTTCTTCGTGAAAAAGTAGTACGAGCCTTTGTGGTTAGGCAAGCCATACTTCACATAGTTCTCAAGCGTTGTCAGCCTGGCTTTGACTTCGCTGCGATATGGGATATGCGAAAGATAATCGGCGGTGACTTTGTTTTCAGCAGCTACCCAAGCTGCCGTGTCTTTTGCACGATCATCTTCGAGAGGCCGATACGGATCGGAAACTTTCTCCGTGCCATAGGTATCAACCTGATCGCTATGGGGCGCAACCGGATAGTTCAGCTTTTCAGTAGCAGCCATGGGCGAGTGTGGACCAAGCAGGAAGGCTAAGATCAACAGTGGAGCAGAACGAATGAACATAACAGGCGTTCTCCTTTGAAGGTCAGAGGGGGGCTAGTGCGAATTGTGTGTCCTCGTTTTGACACAGTTCCTCAGCGAAAATGGATAGTAGCATGACACCGGAACTTTACAAGCTCAAAGCAGGGGGCTGCTGATGCCACAATCTTTGGAAATCTCTCCCCAGGATGCTAAGCACCTCCTCTCTATGGAGGGCAGGGCAGTTGTGATTGATGTGCGGGAACCGGGCGAGTTCGCCTTGGCCAAGCTGCCCGACTCCTGCCTGATTCCAATGGGAACAATTCCTGCAGAACTTCAGCAACTAGACGCCATGGCCGAGAACAAAACGCTACTGCTGCTTTGTCACCATGGAGTAAGAAGCTTGCAAGCGGCGGCATGGCTGCGTGAGAAGGGAATCGATGATTGTTACAGCATTGCAGGCGGGATTGATCGCTGGAGCCGTGAGATAAACCCCAGCGTTCCACTGTATTAACAGTTACAGCTTTTTCTTTTTGTTTAGTTTCAAGTCAAGCTTCACCAAGGCGTGACTGTCAAAGACGCTGACCGTCTTCACCTTGCTCATCATGTTGCCTCCCTGAGCTCGGACTTCATAGTTGACGTCAGAGCTCAGGCCGTAGAAGTGATACCGGCCGTCCTTTTGCGCAAGATATGACCGCACCTGCAGAGTCTTTGTGTCTTTCAGTAAGACAACAGCATTGGGCACCGGTGTCTTGCTGGCGTCAGTAACAACGCCTTCAATGGATCGAAGAGAGACAGCACCGGAACCGGCTTGGGGCGTGACCGGAGCTTGGATCTGGCCAGAGCAAACGAAGACAAGCCCAGCTGAGAGAACCAACAGTCGCATGGAGGGGAGCGAGCTCAATGCCAGCTCTCTTCCTCCTCTTCTTCGTCCTCGTCCTCATCATCGTCGTCGTCTAGATCATCATCATCGCCTTCGCTGCTCTTGTCGTCTTCTGTTTCGAGCTCTACAGGGTTGACACTGGCAACAATCAGCGAAGCACCGCACTCGTCGCAAGAGAGTACATCTCCCTCATCGAGGTCTTCCTCCTCGACGTCGATGACTGCATCGCATTTGGGGCAGTTTACCATTGAATTCTATCTATTCTTCCGCAGTGACGAACGAGGAAGCTAACGGGCAACCGCCCCGGATGGAGCATGTAGCTGCTCGTCATATCGGGCGAGTTCCTCAGGGGAAACGGTGATGATTGTCTGTTCCATATCCTCAAGCGTCTCCACCATATTGCGGATGTGCGCAGCGGCCAAACGCATACAGAGCGGATCGGTCAGGCGTTCTCCTCTTTCCTTGGTCACACGGAGCAGCACTGGATGGGGAAGCGCAATCACCTTCTCCTGAACTTGTCCACCGTCCGGAGTGAGCCAGAACTTTACGTCGACCGTGTCGGCGTGGCGAATCGATATACCAATCTGAAGCCATCGAAACTGCACTTTCCACATGCGGCCAAACGGGTCCGGACCTGCTTCAAAGAGACGGGCCTGCTCATTCATGACCCGATGCTAACATGGCAAAGCGAATCGGCTTCCACAGCTCGGGAGCGCTCTTTTTTAGATAACGGTGGAGCGCTGGCCGACGAGCGACAGCAGTTCGGCCCGGGTCTCTTTATCATCACGAAACGCGCCGAGCACGGTGCTGGTAATTGCACCAGAGTGCTGCTTGCCTACTCCTCGCATCATCATGCAAAAGTGGCGCGCTTCACAGATAACGGCTACTCCGCGCGGTTGCAGAATTTCCTGGATTGTCTCAGCGACCTGCTGTGTCAGCCGTTCTTGAATTTGAAAGCGCCTTGCAAACACATCCACAATACGCGGGATTTTGCTGAGCCCGATCACTTTGGAACCCGGCAGGTAAGCCACATGCATTTTGCCGAAAAATGGAAGCAGGTGATGCTCGCACATACTGTAAAACTCAATGTCACGGACTATGACGATCTCGTCGTATTCGACATCGAACAGGGCGTTGTTGATGATCTTGTTGATATCAGCCGTGTAACCGCTGGTCAGATACTGAAGAGCTTTTTCACTGCGCAGAGGGGTATTAAGCAGGCCTGACCGCTCCGGGTCTTCGCCCACGGCACGGATGATCTCGCGGACATGTTCGGCGATTGTATGATCAGCCGGCTTTGATTTGAATTCAACAACAGAGCTTGGCGCTTGCTTTGAAGATACGGGTCGCTTTATGGATTTCAGCTTTGCCATCTTACAGCTTTTCCCCGATATATGTTGAGTTGCGGTTGCTGTCCCCGGGTACAAGCATGGCAAATCCGTTCCGATCTGTTTCTTGAATGTGAACGCGATAGAGCCGGGCCGCTCCGGGAATGTAGTCGCTCCAACGCTGCTGCAGTAACCCGGTGATCACCGTCAGCACATTCTCAGTGGTTGGTACCAGGTCAGCCATTTGCGGAATATCGAAGTTCAAGTTACGGTGCTCAAAGGAGGCTAGGACATGGTCTTGCACCAGCCGATCAAGCTGGCGCAGTGGAATGATTTGGCCAGTCACCTGATGAACTGGGCCTGCTACGCCTACCTCCAGCCGATAGTTATGTCCGTGGCCAAACGGGTTGTTGCATTTGCCATAAAGCTCAGTGTTCTGTTCCTCGCTGAGATCCTGGAGGTGGAGGCGATGGGACGCCGAAAAGCGATAGCAGCGAGTAACGGCAATCATAAAGCCGAACTCTTCCGAAAGACGTCAACGAACAGGTCGGGAGTTTCATAAAGCCTGATGTGCGATAGGCGAGCAGGGCCGCTAATTCGAGGCTCAACGCGCTTCCAGATCTCTGCCGCCACGTTCTCTGGAGTGGGAACTACGGTGTCGAACGGTGCCACTTCGCGATTCAGAAATCGATGGTCCATCGGCTGAACCACTTCCTCTTCCAAAATCTGCTTCAGATCTTTCAGATCCATCACCATGCCGGTGCGGATATCCGGTTCGCCCTCAATAGTTACCTCAACCACATAGTTGTGACCATGACCATTTGGGTTAGCACCCGGTCCGAAAAGTCGCTGATTTTCGGCATCGCTAAAAGTTTCCACCCGGCAGACATGGGAGGCAGAGAATTCGGCTTTTCGCGTGATGAGCATCTACATTTCGTTCGATGTTGATGGCAAAGCATTAGATACGACAAACTGCGAGCATAGCGCCTTCAGAAGTGACGGTCGCAAGCGGCTCGTTTGAACAGAGACAGCAACGGGAAAGCGATAGCTGCCCCGACTAAGTAGGGCGGAAAATCATAAAGATCAAAGGTCGTGCCTAGAACCAGGCGTCCGGGCAAAGTGCTACGGATCGCCTCCAGCCAGACCGGATGCCAAAGTTGTAAGACTTCCAGCGTACAGGTAGCGGCAAAGACCCAGAGCACAACCTTTGCGACCGAACTTGCAGGCCGCAGCAGCATCACGAACGCTGACCAGAAAATGACATAAGCAGCCCCGCCAGTGGCATCGCGCAGCGTTCCCGGTACAGGCGCTTTGAAGCGCAGCCAGTATGCAGTCGGCACCAGGATCAGAATGAACAACAAAAGGATTAAGCGAAAACGCGGAGCAGTCATAACGGAGAAGGCCGGAAACTTACAATGGAAGTTGACGAATCTCTGCTTTCTTATTCTGGCCGGTGCAAGTTTGATCAGCGCACAATCGGCCGAGAGCAGCCTGGTGGACAGCTACTTCTCGGCTTACTACAAGTTGAATCCTTCGAGCGCCACCGCTGCCGGATTTCATGGCGCGTACGACTCGCAGATGGAGGATGTATCGGCTGCGTCATTTCAGAAGCGTATCGATTTGTCCAAGAGCTTTCTGCCGCAGTTCGAGAACCTGCCGGCTTCCCCGGATCGCGATCTTATGATCTCGCACCTGCATGCGGACATTGTGAACCTGCAGGATATCCGGCAACAGGAAACCAATCCTGACTTCTACTCCAGCAGTGCGACAGCGTCAATCTTTGGCTTGATCAGCCGGAACTTTGCTTCTGCGGAGGAGCGATTGCGGGACGTGATTGCGCGCGAACGTACCATTCCGGCCATGTTCAACGAGGCGAAGCGCAATCTGAAGAACTGCCCGAAGATTTACACCGAGGTTGCCATTGAACAGCTGCCCGGCATTGAAAGCTTCTTTGCTCAAGACGTTCCCAAGGCCTTCTCCGCGGTGAAAGATCAGGCGCTGCTGGCAGAGTTCAAAAAGGCAAACGGCGCAGTTGGGCAAGCGCTGACTGGCTATCAGACTTGGCTTCGAACAGATTTGTTGCCGCGCTCGACCGGCGATTTCCGGATTGGGCCAACTAACTTTTCTAATAAAGTGAAATACGAAGAGATGGTGGACCTTCCGCTTTCCCGCTTGCTGGAGATTGGCTATGCAAACCTACATGAGAATCAGCAGGCTCTGCGAGCGGTCTGCAAGGAGATAGATCCAAATAGAACCGTGATGGAGATGGCAGAGCAGATAGGCAAAAATCATCCACCGCCGACCGAGCTTCTTCAGTCGTTTCGCAATACTTTTGACGGACTGATCCAGTTTATTCAGAGCCACCAGATCATCACCATTCCATCCACTATTCGACCAATTCTGGAAGAGACGCCGCCTTTTATGCGCGCACTGACAACGGCATCAATGGACACCCCAGGACCTTACGAGAAAGTAGCTACCGAAGCCTTCTTCAATGTGACGCTCCCGGAACAAAGGTGGGCGCCGAAGCAAACCGAAGAGTTCATGACTGCGTTCAATCGCGGCACGATCACTAGCACTGCAATTCATGAAGCTTATCCGGGCCACTATGTGCAGCTGCTCTGGTTCCAGCAGGTGAAGTCGAAAGTGCGCAAGCTGGTTGGCTGCGGCTCGAACATAGAAGGCTGGGCGCACTACACAGAACAGATGATGCTCGACCAGGGGTACGGCAATGGTGACCGGGAGCTGAGGGCCGGACAACTTCTGGATGCTTTATTGCGCAATGGGCGCTACATTGTCGGAATCGAGATGCATACAGGCAAAATGAGTTACGAGGAAGGCATTCAGTTCTTTATGCGCGAAGCTTACATGTCGCACGACTATGCTGAGCGTGAAACAAAGCGCGGCACTTCGGACCCTACCTACCTGGTCTACACGCTCGGCAAACTGCAAATCTTGAAGCTGCGGTCTGATTATCAAGCCAAGATGGGCTCGGCTTACACGCTTGAAAAATTCCATAATGAATTCATGCAGGGCGGCGGCGTTCCGGTGAAGTTGATCCGTCGTGCCATGTTGGGAAATGACTCGCCTACGCTGCAGTAGCTCGGTTGCTGTTCATGAATACTAATTCTTTGTTGCGCGTTCTAATGGTTGCCCTGGGGCTTAGCTTTGCGGGGCTTATCGGATATAGCCTGCGCGACACCTCCGCTAAAGAGGGCGAGACGGCGCCTGAGTTCACGATCACGACGGACTCCGGCGAACACCTTACGCCTACTTCCTTTGGAGGCAAGATACTTGTTGTGAATTTCTGGGCAACGTGGTGCCAGCCGTGCGTGCAGGAAATTCCGTCGCTCAATCAGTTTCAGCGTCGGTTTGCGCGGGACGGCGTGAAAGTGGTAGCCATCAGCATCGATAAGAATCCGCAGAAGTACAAGAACTTTCTCCAGCACTTTCGGGTTACCTTCGATACGGCTCGCGACCCTGCTGCGGATGTGAGTTCGCGATACGGCACGTTTCAGATTCCAGAAAGTTATGTGATCAAGAACGGCCGTGTGATGCGCAAGTTTCCGCAGGGCGAAAATTGGGTGAGCGACGATATCACGCAGTATGTACAGAGTCTGCTTTAACGCGAGGCGATGGCAATGGCACTAGAGCAGCAGCTGTTTCGGGAGCTACAGACACGGCTGGGCAAGTCGGCCGTGCTGTGCGATGCTACGGATCGGCGGTTGTATGAGTATGACGGCGGCGTGGATAAAGCGACTCCGGATGTAGTTGTGTTTCCGCGCAGTACCGAAGACGTTGTAGCCTGCGTTCATGCCGCTGCCGAGTGTGGACTGCCAATTGTCGGACGCGGCGCCGGGACAGGCTTGAGTGGCGGTGCCATTGCTGTCCAAGGCGGCATGATGATTTCGTTTGCACGCATGAATCGCATTCTTGAGATTGACATCGCGAATGAGCGTGCCGTGGTGCAGGCCGGCGTTGTGAACCTTGAACTGACGCAAGCGGTGGAACCGTTCGGCTACTTCTTTGCTCCTGATCCTTCGAGCCAGCGCGCCTGCACCATTGGCGGCAATGTAGCCGAAAACGCCGGCGGTCCGCATACGCTGACTCATGGCGTAACGACAAACCATGTCACCAGTTTGAAAGCCGTCTTAGCCGATGGAACCGTGCTGGAAACCGGTGGCCCACAAGCCGACGGACCCGGCTACGACCTGCTGGGCCTGCTCACCGGTAGCGAAGGCACGATGGCGCTGATTACCGAGATTGGTGTTCGGCTGATGCGCAAACCGGAGAGCGTGCGGACCATGCTGGCTGTTTACGAATCGGCTGAGCAGGCCGGTTCGACTGTTGGCGCACTAACTTCCAGAGGGATTATTCCTGTTGCGCTGGAGATGCTGGACGGGCCGATGCTGCGCATGGTAGAGGCGGCTACTCATGCCGGTTATCCGCTGGACGCAGCAGCCGTCTTGCTGATTGAAGTCGAGGGCTTGACAGAAGAAGTTGAGGAGCAGTCGCAAGCAATCGTCCATGTGTGTAAGGAGTGCGGGGCGCGGCAGGTTCGAACGGCCCAGACCGCAGAGGAGCGCGACCTGTTATGGAAGGGGCGCAAGAATGCGTTCGGAGCTATCGGGCGCGTGAGCCCAACTTATTACGTCCAGGACGGGGTGGTCCCACGAACACGTATTGCCGAGACGCTGCGAGCGATTGAGGAAATCGGTCAGAGGCACGACATTCAAATTAGCAACATCTTTCACGCAGGCGACGGCAACATGCACCCTATCTTGCCCTTTAATCCGAAAGTGCCCGGCGACTTGGAGCGGGCGCAGCAGGCCGGCATAGAGATCCTAAAATTTTGTCTCTCTGTGGGCGGCTCCATCACCGGGGAGCATGGCGTCGGGATGGAAAAGACTGAGCTGATGGACCATATGTTTTCGGATGAAACGCTGGGTTTGATCCGGCAGTTGAAGGATGCGTTTGACGAAGGTGGGCGGCTAAATCCAGGCAAGGTGCTTCCAACGGGTAAAGGCTGTCTGGAAATTAGGCAGCGGCCGGAGTTTGTCGTTTAACTCTCGGCGCCTTGGCCACCGCGCTTCTCCATCTTGGAGGGAAATTCATCCACTCGAGATCACGGCTGGCTACCGTATGCCGCGGGAGACTCACTTGTTAGAACGCCAACCACATCGGCGTTTCTGCACTGCCGCAAGTGACTCCCAAACCTGCCGGATTCGCGCTCGTTAGGATTGCCCTACCGGCTGCGCTGCTTGCGCGCCGCCTTAAGCGACTTCCGCTATGGGGCAGGCGAACTGTTCGAAAGCCATGGCGGCCCGGCGGCACACTTCTTCATGCCGGGCCTTTTTGTCATGCTTGAACCGTCGCTTAGTTTCGTCGTCAAGCGGCGGCAGCAAATCAAAGGTGATGTTGGCCGGCTGAAAATGCTTCGGGTCGGCTTGCGTAATGTAGTGGCACAGACTGCCCAAAGCGGTCTCGCGTGGAAACACTTGCGGCGCTTGATCTGCCGCAATAGCTGCCGCATTCTGACCCGCCAGCAGCCCTGTC
Organism: uncultured Bryobacteraceae bacterium; assembly: GCA_964248065.1. Taxonomy (GTDB): domain Bacteria; phylum Acidobacteriota; class Terriglobia; order Bryobacterales; family Bryobacteraceae; genus Bog-105. Next base: position 10,153 of record CAXTWQ010000012.1, read on the forward strand.
GCAATCGACTCGGCGTAACCTTCCACGCCCGAGATCTGGCCCGCAAACAAAATGCGCTCGTCAGTCTTGAGCTGCAGGCTAGGCCGCAGCAGCAGGGGCGAGTTGATGTAGGTGTTGCGATGCATCTGCCCGAACCGTACAAACTCGGCGTTCTCTAAACCAGGAATCAAGCGGAACACGCGCGCTTGATCGGCATACCGCATGTGGTTCTGAAACCCGACCAGATTGTAACTGTCGGCCCGCTGATTTTCCTGGCGCAGTTGAACGATCGCATAAGCCCAGCGCCCAGTGGCTGGAAGGTCCAGGCCGGCCGGCTTCATGGGTCCAAAGCGGAGCGTGTCCCGCCCGCGGCGCGCGATCTCTTCAATCGGCAGACATCCTTCAAAGAACGGCGTTCGGTCTTCGGGTATGTGCGCTTCGTACGATTCGGCTTGCAGCAGTGCATCAATGAATGCGCTGTACTGCTCTTTGTTGAAAGGGCAATTCACGTAGTCATCTGTTCCGTCGAGTGACTTATCCCAACGCGACCCGCGAAACGCGACGGACATGTCTACCGAGTCTGCAGCGACAATCGGGCTGATGCTGTCGTAAAAGAACAGCCGGTCGGAGCCCGTCACACGATTGATGTCGGCGGCCAGTGCGTCGCTGGTGAGCGGGCCAGTTGCAATGATTACGACTCCGTCGTCCGGAATGGCGATTACCTCTTCTCGCTGAACGCGAATGCGCGGGTGCGATTCGATAGCCTCTGTAATCCGCTGCGAGAAGATCTCGCGATCCACGGTCAGTGCATGGCCGCCCGGAACACGAGCAGCATCAGCAGCCCGCAACAGTAAGGAATCGAGCTTGCGCATCTCTGATTTCAGAAGCCAGGGTGCCGAGTTAGGCTGTTCGGTTTTGAGCGAATTACTGCAGACTAGCTCGCCGAAAGAATCCGTCTTATGTGCAGCGGTGCGCCGGTTGGGCCGCATTTCGTAAAGCGTAACGTCCGCGCCTGCCTCGGCTGCTTGATAAGCCGCTTCGCAACCTGCTAGGCCAGCGCCAATGATGTGAATAGACCTCAAGCTCTTATTGTAAGAGCTACGGCAGTGGCTTCATCATCAAGTTCTTGAACGTCACCACGCTGCCTTTGTTGTGCTGTTGCAGAACCAGATATCCGCTTGTGAAAGTATTCTTGTCATCCGTAAAATCGACAACCTTCTTTCCATTGACTTCGATGATGATGTGGTTGCCTTGAGCAATGATGTGCTGGTTGAACCATGTATCCGGCGGTACCAGCTGATCATAGATTTTCACAAAGCCGTAAAGACTTCCGGTCCGCACCGGATCTTTGTGGGTACTATTGACCTGCGCTTCATAGCCCTTGGGAAATCCCGGCCCGAAAGCGGCTCGGAAGAGCATGCCTGAGTTTCCGCCATCGCTGATCTTCACGTCAGCTTTGAATTCACAGTTCTTGCACTCGCGATCCATCCAGAAAAGATGGCTTATCTCTCCGTCGCCCACAATCGTTCCATCTTTCGCGCTCCAGGAATCAGGATGTTCGTTGGCTTTCCAACCGTTCAGTGTTTTCCCATCGAACATGCTGATCCACCCATTCTCTTGAGCGGAGGCAATCGAAGTTGAAACTAACGCGAGGCCGAGAATCGCAAGAACTTTGGCGAATTGCATCGGCATCATCGTATCGCGTTCCATACTTGATCGCTGATATTGTCAGAGAAACATGAGGATCATTCCTGGCGCTTTGGTTCTGACAGTCGGTTTCTCGGTGATGGCCCCAGTGTTCTCGGCCGACCTTCCACAGCCGAGTGTTCGCGTGGTGGCGCAGGGCGGAGGCTACACGCTGATGCGCAATGGTCAGCCATTCTTTATTAAGGGCGCGGGCGGCGGTCCACAGTATCTAAACGAAGCAGTGGCGGCCGGCGCGAACTCAGTCCGCGAGTGGTCAATCGACCAACAAACGCTTGAACGCGTAGGCCAAGCGGGAATGACTGCGCTGGCCGGGCTGACCCTCGGCATTCCACGCCAGGGCTTCAATTACCTGGACGCAGCGGCGGTTCAGACACAACTGGAAAAGACAATAGCCGTCGTACACCGTTTAAAGGCGAATCCGGCAGTGCTGATCTGGGCGTTAGGAAATGAAGTGGAACTTGGCGCAACCGATGAGCAGCGCATAGCGGCCTGGAAAGCTCTGGAGCAACTGGCGCAAGCGGTAAAGCGCGAAGACCCCGGCCATCCCGTGATTGTTGTGCTGGCCGGTGCCGGTCAGAAGAAACTGCGCGAACTGGACCGGTACTGTCCATCGCTCGACGCGGTTGGAATCAATACTTACGGCGGTATCGTCAGCTTGCCGGAGACGATCACTGCGCAAGGTTTCCGGCGCCCTTATATCGTGACCGAATTCGGCCCGCGCGGCCACTGGGAGGTTGCTAAAACAGCTTGGGGCATGCCGATTGAGGACACCAGCTCGCAGAAGGCCACACTCATCGCGAAAGGATATGAGCACGCGATTGCGCATCGGCCGCAGTGCCTGGGCTCGTACGTGTTTCTGTGGGGTCAGAAGCAGGAAAAGACTCAAACCTGGTACGGTCTTTTCCTCCAAGATGGTGCTCATGTCGCAGGCGTGGACACGATGCAATACCTCTGGACAGGCAAGTGGCCCGCTCATCGGGCTCCCGTGATTGACGGCACAATTGCCGCGAAGCCCCAGGACGCCAATGGTCAAGAAGCGAAGGATGTGTTCAGCGCTGGAACACGGATTCAGTGTTCTATCAAGGCGGGTGATCCAGATGGCGACCCCATCACTGTTGCGTGGGAATTGAGGCCGGATGTCGCGAATAATCGTAGCCAGGGCGGAGATTTCGAACCACCCGCGGCGCCTATTGCTGGGGCGATTGAACAACAGAGCGGGCAATCGGCTGTGATTCGCATTCCTGAAACGCCCGGCGACTATCGCGTATTCGCGTACGTACGCAATAGTTATAAAGCTGCTGCAACAGCTAATCTTCCCATTGAGGTCAAGTGATCATTATTTCCCCTTCGGCCTTGGCACTCAGTTGCGGTGTTTTGCGGAGGTTGGGCACGTATCTCTCACCGCATAGGACAAGCCGTACGCACCTGCACCAGATCAAGGACGTTGTTCGACAGCAATTCTGAGGGGTTAGCACGGCAGGCAAAGTGTCCGGCGTCTCAGAGAGTCTGACGGCTCGCTGGACCAGCAAGTGTAGTTTTGGAGTCGATCATCTCGAAGCGACTGCTCCACTGTGTACAACACGGGAGCCCCAAGGGCAACGTGAATGACACCTGATCGAAGCATCCTGGATTCCACCTTGCAGGCTTGTACCGAGACCTGCTTTGGGCCTCTACGCACCAGGCGCCGCCGTTTTCGAAGCCGGCAGCCGAACTTGCAGCTTACTAATCGCATCTGCCAGATCTCCCGGCGAGTGCAGCTTGTACACGTTTCCCCGGCAAGTGTTCGTTAGCTGGTGAATCGTATCGGGAAACTCATAGCCCGGAATAGGAAAGAACTCCAGGTAGTACACGCGGCTGTTAAGGCTTTCACAAGAACTCAACAATTCACGGGGAATCTTGTTTAAATTGCGTACGTTTGGTCCCAGGAACACCACTGCATCCGACGGTCGCGAACCACTTGCCTCTTTGTGGATAAGACCAGTCAACAGTTCAGCCCAGCCGCCCTGAGCCTGCAGAGTGCGATACGAAACGGTTCCGAGCTCAAGGTTTTTGAGCGCTTCGCCAAGCTGAGGAAACTGCTCGCGCCGAAAGACTTCTTCGCGGAAAACCTCACGCTGCTGCTCCAGGTTGAAGGCAATAAGCCGAACGGCCGAGGGATGAATACCGCGCAGAAGCGAGTGGAGCGAAGTCATCAGGAAGGCGCTGTCCCAGGCCCGCAACTTTTGTGAAGCGGGATAAATGGGCGCAGCATCCAGCAGCACCGTCAATTGGGGCCCAGCGGCCTCTGAAGCTGTAGCGCCGCCCTTGCTCTTTCCATCGTGCCAGGGAGCAAGTGCTGTAGAAGCAACTGTGTTTTCCCCTATCGCGATCTCAGCTTTGCGGTCACTATGGCTAGGCGCTATCTTTACCTGCCATCGTTTGCGGAACGTGCGATTGCGGTCATCCACAATCGCTAGGTCTACCGAGTACTCACCCGGCCCGGCAGCAAACACTCCGCTAAACTCGGCATCCTCGTGAAAGTGATGCCATCGATAATCCGGCCGCATTGCTTTCGGCATCTCCGGCAAATAAAATCTGTCGCTTAGATACACGGGCGCAGCTCCAGTCGGGTGCACTCGGAGGTAAGCTCCAACACCGACGCCTCTACCCTCAAACTGGGCCAAGGCACAGCGGCCTATATATCCGGCTTCGTAGCGGAACGAGAAGTCGAGGAACGGCTTCATCACATGAACTTCACACTTGAGGTGACCGCCTTCCAACTCGTCGCTCATCAAGCGATCGAGTACCTGAATGCGTTCCGGTTCATTCATCGGAACTTGGGAGTATGCCGCTCCTGCTCCCAGTAGCAAAAGCATCAGAACCTTAACGCCAGACAAGCGCACCTCCTTGCCGTCCGACTCGATTGTATGCTCAACGCGGGTAGCGAGAGCAAGGGCGAAATCTGCGAGCTGGCTCTAATGCCCGGAAGCGAAACTGCCGATCAATGGTTCAGTGATACTCGCATTGTTCCGCAAGCCTGTTCTCGCGGCGTTCACTTTGCTGGCGATTCCGGTCCTGTGTTTATGCCGACCGATGCTTGCTCAAGACTGGATCTCGGTTCGCACCGAACACTTTGAGATGAGCACCACTAATAATTCAGAGGACGCCGAAGCCACTCTACTGGCGCTGGAGCAGGCGCGAGCTTTCTTTCAGCAGACGACCGAACTGATCTCCAACTCTTCCCAACGCTTACGCATCATTGCCTTTCGATCCAAAGAAGAGTACGAGCCGTTTCGATTGCAGAGCACCTCATTCGCTCACTATCTACATAGCCAGCGCGGAGATTACATAGTTCTTCAGGACATTCAACAGCAGCATCGGCAAGCTGCGGTCCACGAGTACACCCACTTCGTCTTTCGTAGCGCAGGCTTGAAGCTGCCGATCTGGTTGTGCGAAGGTATCGCGGACTTTTACTCTTCGCTGGTAATAGACGGAGGGCAAGCGGTGGTGGGAGGCATGTTGAGTGCCCGCGTCCGCAACTTGAGGGAGGATGGGCTGCTACCGCTTCAGACCCTGATGGCTGCCGATGGAGCGTCGCCCTTCTACAATGACCGGAGCAAGGTAGGGCTGTTCTATGCCCAGAGCTGGGCTCTGGTCCACATGCTGGCCTTTCAAGAAGACTACCGGACCCGCTTTGCACAATTCATCGCAGCAGTAAACGATGGTTCGGGATCGGAGGTGGCAATGCGACTCGTTTATAGAAAATCAGCAGACCAGGTATTGGCCGATTTGCGCGCCTACCTTCCTTCTATGGCATCCCATCAATCGGTCACTCAAATGGTGAAGACTGAGTGCCGTGAAGTTAGCATTTTGGCTTTATCAGAAGTGGATAGTGCGCTGACGTTAGCAGACTTGCTGGCTGCGCATCGGGCGACTGCGGCGAGAGCCAAGCACGAACTGGTGGCCTTGAATGCGCGTGTTCCGGGTAATCGGCAGGCGGAAGAACTAATGGCGTACTTAGCGGCGCAGGACTCCGTTACACCCGAAGGACTTCACCACAAGAAGTAAAGCTAAGGCAAACAAACTGATCCCGAGCATTGATGGTTCGGGAACTAACTCGGTGGCCGTCCCGCTCGGCGTTCCCGTGCTAACCGGGTAATTCGGTGAAGTAGGAAGTCCGTTGGAAGAGATAGCGACTCCTTGCACAGGGCTTGCTACTGGACCGCTAGCCGAGCCAATACCGCCCAGGATTGGAGTGCCTGCTGTGCCCGGTGCTGCTGAGCCAGAACTTGCTGGAGTCGAACTGTTGGAGGCAGGCCGGCTGGCACCCAGCAATGGGCCGCCGCCACCGCCGCCGAACGATCCGGGTCCGCCTCCGAAACCTCCGCCACCGTGACCCGATGCAGGCCCGCTGCCGCCGGTAACTGCCGCTGTCGGGAGAACACCATTAACTGGCGTATCGGAGCCGGCTGGGAGAAAGAACTGGAACGGTGAGCCTTTCGGGCTCGGTAAGGCGGCCAGATCATAGCTGACCGATTCTTCTGGAGCTTCTGGCGTGTTCATCACGTCCTCAGCCGGCTGCTTGCCCACTGCAACCGGAGTCTGCGGCGTCGCCGAAAGGCGGTTACCGCAACGCGCCCGGGCCAGTGCTGCTCCATCGGCTATTACCGTTTCTCCTTTTGCAATCCGGTGCCGCGTCTGCGACCAGTAAACTTCTTTGCCCTGCCGATAGGAGACGTACATCAGCAGATCGCGAGATGTTTTCTTGAACACTGGATGAGACCCGAACGAAGCATAATGAGCATCGATCACCGGGTCTGTCCGGCGTGCGCGAGCTAACTCGGCGGCTGTGTAGGCGCCGCCACGAATCACCGATAACGGAAAGACTTTGCGTGGGCTTTCGGGAACGCTCGCCTGTGACACATCCAAAACCTTTGACTTCCGCATGAAAGCCACGTGCGCCGCCGGCTTCCATAAGGCTGCGAGCAGGGCGACAATCGCCAAGCCCCCGAACAGAATCCATTTATGTGCAAAGACACCGCTCCGCTGAGACACGATCACGAACTTTAAGTACCCCGCACAGCCCAGAATTCTCTTAGCAGCGCGATCCGAAACTGTCGGGGACTAGCAAAAGCTATGGTTTGATTGCCGGCGGATGAAATTAAACTAAAACTCTCGCTAGAAAGGCAGCCATCGCAGGCGATAACGCTCAACAGTGGAAATGCTATCTTTCCTGTCTCAGCCTTTTCAGAAGTGGCGCGCCATGCTATTGCTTCTTGCAGTAACGACGGGGCTTCGGGCGCAGATTAGTGACCCTATTGGATGGATTGCCATAAGAACTGCCGGTCTTGAGCTTCTCTCAACAGGCAACCAGCGAGAAGCACGGGCAATGTTCAGGACGCTGGAGGAAGCTCGGTCGTTCTTCGCGCAACTCGGACTGAGAGACAGCAATCCCAATCGACCTATTCGAGTCTATGCGTTTCAGTCGAGTGCCGAATATTCCACTGTTCGCCTAAGTCGGGGAACCTTCGGCCATTGCATCCGCGGACGCCACAGCGATTACATCGTTCTGGAGGACATTCAGCCGCGGCATCGACGCGCTGCAATCCACGAGCTGGCTCACGTGGTTCTGAGCCGCGCTGGTTATCGCCTTCCGGTTTGGCTCAATGAGGGGCTTGCGGATGTATACTCCACGCTGTCCCTCACGGAAGGGCGCGGAGCTATCGGAGCTGAATTACCGGCACGCAGCCAAGCCTTGAACCGCGAACCCTGGCTCGATCTCGGAACCATCTTCAATTTGAGTAACGAACAGCGGCTCTATACGGAAGGGAACAAGGTTGCCATCTTCTACGGAGAGAGCTGGGCGTTGACTCACATGCTGATGTTCAGCCCCCGGTACGCGTCGGCATTTCCTGAGTTCACGCGGGCAATCTCAGATGGCCGAACAACGGCTGAAGCTTTGGAGAGCATCTATAGAACGAATGACATTCAACTCGCGGCTGATCTGCATCGCTACTGGAGCGAAGAATTTATTGGATGCAAGGTTTTGAAGCTATCGCCCGTTATGCAGTCAGAGCCAACCATTACCGCGCTGAACCCGTTTCAGAGCTCTATTGCACTTGCTGAGTTGTTAGGTGCAACCCCGGCTACTCAACTCAAAGCTGAACGTCTCCTGCTGTCGCTGAAAGAGCAGAATCCGACCGATCCTGATCTTCAGGAGCAATTAGATTCTGTTGGCAGCGCGAACGCTCAAGCGGCTGATGAACGTGCTGCGATGACCCCTACGTCTCAGCACTGAATTACAGGGGCGGGGCGTCCTGCTTCTTATGACCGCTATCCTTATCGCCCGCGTTCGCCGTCGGTGCAGATGTGTCCACCTCTAGTATTCTGACTGTGCTTGTGTTCGGATCGTACTGGCTTACCTTACGCAACTCAGTAAGCTGACCTTTGAACTTTGCCTGCAGCTGATAATCGACACTCAGACTCAGGTCATCGAAGTTGTAGCGTCCATCCGACTTCGTGAAAAAACTGTTCTTTGCATTTGTCTTCAGGTTCGTGATGGTCACCAACGCGCCTTCAAGGGGCTGGCCAGAGGCATCCACAACTTTGCCTGAAACGTCGCGCGAAGTTGGAGCTTTGTCTCTTTTCTTGATTAACGGCCGGTGATTATCGAGAAAGACATCCGGCGGTTTGGTGGTCGAGCCCGTATTAGTCGCCTGCGCCTCCAAGTTTGAAAAAGCGACCGAAAACAGTAGAACCAAGCCGATCATTTTCAACGTGAACACCTCATTGATCACCGGAGCAAGTAAATTTCATGGTATCAACCAACCAGAGTCGTGGGAACCCGAAGGGGACAGCCTGACGTGAGCACTTAGTCAAAGGCCCAAACTCGCATACCGACCTGAGTCGTTCGTTATTTCGAACTCATATCCGGTTTCGAAGCTAAATGCTGAATCAGAAACCTGCACCTCCGAGTGCGAGCCATTCTAAGCGTTTCCCAGGCCTTGGCCAAGATACGGTTCGGACGCATGTAGCCGCAGTATCGCGGAATATTTACGAACGAATTGGGCCCATTTACTGGAATCGCCCTAAATAGCGAAACCAGCAGAGCGACAGCACAAGTTCGTTCAGTTACGAACTCCTCACGTCAGGCTGTCCCCTTCGGAGTCCTCACGTCCCTTCGGAGTCCCCCTTCGGAGTCCTTCGGATGCCGATGGTAAGCTGCACACCAACTGATTGCTCCCATGCGCTAACATGCGGGTGCGATGTCGTTCGGTGGCGCTAAAGTCCTTGCGTTTGAGAGCCGGCGAGCAAAAGAGATCGCGCAACTCATTCAGATCAATGGCGGCGACCCAATTGTTGCACCCGCACTGATTGAAGTTCCGATAGACAATAACCGCGACGCCTTCATATTTGCCGATCGCCTCTATGCTGGCGATTTCGATATGGTCATATTCCTGACCGGCGTCGGCGCGCGGTACTTAAGCCGTGTGCTGGCAACCCGTGAGGCGGAAGAGTGTCTGCCCGAAGCGCTGCGCAGGGTTATCGTGGTTGCACGCGGACCGAAGCCCGTTGCGGTCTTGCGTGAGTGGCAAGTGCCGGTTCATGTTCAGGTACCTGAACCGAACACCTACCGCGAATTGCTTGCGGCTATTGCATCCACGCCGTCGACCCGCGTAGCCGTGCAGGAGTATGGACGTACGAATCAGGAACTGGTGAACGGATTGCAGCAGCAGGGTCGCACCGTGACCTCCGTGCCGGTCTATCAATGGACTCTCCCCGATAATCGCGCACCTCTGGAAAATGCGGTTGCCAGTTTGCTGACTAACTCCTATCAAATTGTTCTGTTCACGACCGGTGTCCAGGTTGATCATTTACTGCAAGTAGCCGGCGAGCACGCGCCACAGCTTATCCGGGCTTTGCAAGACACATTGGTTGCCTCTATCGGACCTACCTGCACCGATGCCTTGCGCGAACACGGCATCACGCCGGCCCTGGAGCCCTCCCATCCCAAGATGGGCATCCTTGTTCGTGAAGCCGCTCTTGCCTTTGCCGCCCGGCGCGGGTGATTTCTCTCCGCTTCACAAAGGCCTGCAACAAACATCCGCTTCCTCACTTCTAACGGGGGTGCAATTGCAGCTCCGTTGGCTCCTATCGCTTCTCCTCGTTTCGTGCCTTTGCCAGCAACTAACGGCACAATCAACCAATGCTTCGGCCAGCACAGAGACCATCACGATTGACGGGACTGCCCCATCTCAGCCCTTTCCGCATTTTTGGGAGAACACATTCGGCTCGGGCCGTGCCAATCTGACGTTGCGCGACAGCTATCGCCGCGACCTGCGCGCAGTACACGCCATCACCGGCTTCGAATACGTGCGTTTCCATGCTATCTTCCACGACGAGAACGGCGTCTATGACGAGGATCAGCAGGGTCATCCGATCTACAACTTCTCCTATGTGGATCAGATTTACGACGGGCTGCTGGAGAACGGAGTCAAGCCCTTTATCGAGCTCAGCTTTATGCCGCGTAAGCTCGCCGCAAACTCCGCCACGCACCCGTTCTGGTACAAGCCGTTTCCTTCTCCGCCAAACGATGGAGCAAAGTGGTCTGCGCTGATCGAGGCGTTTACGCACCATTTAGTCGAGCGTTACGGGAAAGCCGAGGTCGAACAGTGGTACTTCGAGGTTTGGAACGAACCGAACATTGATTTCTGGAACGGTAGCCCCCAGCAGGCAACCTATTTCGCGCTCTACGACGAGACCTCAAAGGCTGTAAAGAGCGTAGATCCCGACCTTCGAATTGGAGGCCCAGCCACAGCGCAAGCGGCTTGGGTGGACCAGTTCATTGCCCACTGTACACAGAACCACATCCCCTTTGACTTTGTTTCCACTCACGTTTATGGAAACGACACCACCATGGACGTGTTTGCTAAAAAGCTGCCGATCACACGCCGGGACATGGTTGCTCGTTCAGCTAAAAAGGTCTACGACCAGGTGAAGGCCTCGGCAGCACCGAACACACCCATCTTCTGGACTGAGTACAACGCCACTTATATGAACGAGGTTGCAGTCACCGATAGCGCATTTATCGGGCCATGGCTGGCCAATAACATTCGCGAGTGCGACGGGCTTGCCAACATGATGTCTTACTGGGATCTGTCGGACGTCTTCGAGGAACAAGGGGTAATCAAGACTCCGTTCTACGGTGGGTACGGGCTGATAGCTGAGCGCGGCATCCCTAAAGCTGCCTTTCGCGTTTTTGAGCTACTGCACCGGCTGGGTGATCAGCGTCTGCAGATTGCTTCAGAGAATGTTCTACTGACCCGCAAGGCAAATGGAGGGCTGGTCATTGCTTTGTGGAACTATGCTGAGCCAGACGAGGCAGGATCGCCGAAAACATTTCGATTGCAGACCACCCACACGAGAGGGAAATCAGCCCGCATGCAACTAGTTGCCCCGGGTAGCGGCTCGTCGTTGCAAGCTTGGGAAAAGATGGGTCGTCCAGCACTGCCCACCTTGCAGCAGATTGCCCAGTTGAGGGAAGCTTCCGAGCTATTGCCGCCCCAAACCGTTGCGCTAAATCAACCCCTAATTCTCGGACCAAAGACGCTGGCGCTGCTAGAGATTGAACGCTAACACGGAGGCACTCGCCGGCCGTTCGACTATGACCCGTCATCACGCGGCCGAGCGCCGGTCGGCCCGCCCCAAATGCTTGCGCCCTCATAAACAAAGCGCCTCCATCACAGGCACGAGTGTTCGCCCGTAGGCGGATAGTTCGTAATGCACGCAGGGTGGCACCGTGCGTGCATCATGCCGGTCGAGAATACCGTGCTCAACCAGCTCATGCAAATGCCTGATCAACATACGCTCTGTAATCTCGGGAATGACTCTCCGAAGCTCGCTCGTTCGTTTTGGGCCATCGAGCAGATGCCATAAAATAGTACCTTTCCAGCGGCCATCGATGACCGTGAGTGCCGCGTCAATGGGACAAGGCGAGTGCTCTTTCTTCGAGGCTGCCATTCTAACTCTCCATCACTGACAAAGATGTCAGTACATTGCTTTCTGTCACCTTCGCTCTGACACTGTTTATAGCAGAGTCATGAAACTAATCGAGATTTTAACCATTGTGGCCTCGGGTGGCCTGTTCGGAAACGAGCTGGCAATCGCCGCCTTTGTCCATCCTTCCATCTACAAGCTGACGGAAGCAGCACACGTTGGTTCGGCGAAAGAATTCGCAGGCGTACTCGGCCGAATCATGCCCTTTTGGTATGCGGCTGTTTTGTTGTTATGCGGAGCAGAAGCATGGGTTCATCACGACAAGCTCCTGGTCGCCGCCGCATTGGTGGCTGCCGGTTCCGTTGTGTACACGATTGCTGTCCTAGTCCCAATTAACAATCGGATCGCAGCTCTTGTCCCAACCCAGCCCTACGAGGGTTGGCTTGCGGATCGACGATCCTGGGACCGGCATCACCGGATCCGTGTCGGCCTGCTCCTGGCAGTGTTTGCCCTCGTGATTGTTGGCTTATGCACTAATTCGGACAGACCATCTTACTTGTTGAGTGGTAACCTCCGGGTATGGCCCTCCTCGTCTCGCTGCAGGCCACTTCCGCCCGCCTCGACCCTGCTGAACTGTACGCAAAACAGGAAGCGATCTTCGATCACCTACGAAACCTGGGCCGGGTAATCATTGCATATTCCGGAGGCACGGATTCGGCGTATTTGGCATGGGCTGCCAATCAAGTTTTGGGCTTAGACGCAGTGGCTGTCACTGCTGACTCAGCCTCCATCCCTGCTTCGCACAAACGTGATGCCGAAGCGTTTGCCCGTGAATGTGGTTTCCGGCACGAGTACATTGCCACGTATGAGTTTGAGAACCCCGACTACAGCAAGAACGACAAAGACCGCTGTTTCCACTGCAAGGACGAATTGTTTGCACGGTTAGAAGAGTATGGCCGCGCTCACCAGATTGATCACATCATCTATGGCGTAAATAAAGATGACCTGGGCGACTATCGGCCAGGCCAGCGAGCAGCCAAGATTCATCAGGTGGAAGCGCCGCTGGTCAAAGCACAGCTAACCAAATCCGAAATACGGGAGCTGTCTCGACTGGCGGGCCTTTCTACATGGGACCGACCCGCGGCGGCCTGCCTTAGTTCGCGGGTGCCCTATGGAACGCCTGTCACAGTAGAAACAATTAGAACTATTGAGGACGGTGAAGAAGCAGTGCGAGCTTTGGGATTCCGCCAGTTTCGGGTCCGCTTTCATGGCGACTTAGTTCGAATCGAAATCGCCCGCGAGGAACTGCCTGCCGCTCTGAATATGAAGATCGCGGAGCAGCTAACGGCGATTTTCAAACCGCTCGGCTTCCACTACGTCACGCTCGATCTGGAAGGCTACCGCCAGGGCTCGCTGAACGCTGCGCTGTCCAGCTAGGCTTTCTTCACTTCTAGAGCGACCGGGTTCCAACCCTCGATCCGGCCCCCAAAGTAGCTTTGGTTGGTCAGTAAAGCCGGACCGGCAGTCCGTAGTCCGAACGTGGCGTCCTCCACCATCGGCTTACCGTCACGGATGGATTCGTAAAAGTGACGATGATGATCGACATGGGCATTTTGATCGCTGAAATCAAACGTCTGACTCTGGTCTGGCTTGCTCGTGCGAAGGGTCGTAGGCGGATGACCAGCTATCCACTTGTCTGCCAACTGCTTTTGCATCGACTCCGAGAAACTGGCCAGCGTGTAATCGAACTCTTCGGGCCGGGGAGTGCGCATTACTTGCAGCCCAGTAAAGCCCGACGTCACCATGACGCCCTCGCTGCCAATAAATTTTACTCCGAAGCGCTCCTCTGGAAGACTGCTTTTAAAGTTCACCCGCAACATGACATTGAAAGCCGGATGTGCCTCGCTTTTTGAATAGTCGAGCGTTGCCAACATGACGTCCGGCACATCGCGGCCACCCCAATACCGAGTTCCTCCCGTCGCATACACCCGGTCTGGTCCCAATGAGTCAGTCACTGTATGAATGCCGGTGAGCAAGTGTACGAATAAGTCACCAGCCACGCCCGTACCGTAATCGCGAAAATTGCGCCAGCGAAAGAACCGGTTTGGATCCCAGGCATGCTTTGGCGCAGAGCCCTGAAACTGATTCCAGTCGCACGTCTCAGTGTTCGCGTCTGTGGGAATCGAGTACTCCCAAGCGCCAATGGCCGTATTGCGATCGAGCCATGCTTCTACCGAATTCAATTGCCCAATTGCCTTTGCCTGAAACAGCTCCCGCGCTTTCTGATACACCAGCGAGCTTCGATACTGACTGCCCACCTGAAAGACTTTGCCCGATCTCGCTTGCGCGTCGATGATGGACTTGCCTTCCTCGATAGCGTGAATCATGGGCTTCTCGCAATAAACGTTCTTGCCGGAGTGGAGGCAGTCAACAGAGATGCGTGTATGCCAATGGTCAGGCGTGGCGATGATCACCGCGTCTATGTCCTGGCGTGCCACAATCTCCCGATAGTCGCCGGTCACAAAGGTCTCGGCTCCGTACGTCTCCTTCATGTGCGCGAGGCGGCCTTTATAGCAATCGCAAGCGGCGATCAGCTTAACTCCGGGCAACGAGGTTGCCATGCCCGCGTCGCCTTGCCCCATACCGCCAGCCCCGATCAGGGCGATTTGGATATTTCCGTTCGGAGAGTACATGCGCTTAACTCTTCACCTGCATTGTTTGCGGATTCCACTCCACTATGCGTCTTTCGAAATAACTCAGGTTCGAAAGTACCGCGGGCGCGGCTGCCCGAAAGCCGAATGTGGCGTCTTCCACGACCGGCTTGCCCGATCTGATTGCATTCGCAAAGTTCAAATGATGATCGAAATGGTCATCGTACTTCGGAGGCGGACTGAACACCTGCTCACTGCTTTGCCGCATTGCTCCTGTAGATGGGCGATCGGCAGGGTATTTCTCCCGATACTCCTTCAAAAACGCAGCCTGCTCAGCTTGGGAGAATGTCGAAATACTGTACCCGGGTTCCCGCGCTTTAGAAGCAGCAGTTAGCGTGACGCCCTTGTCTTCAACAGTCATCAAGCCCTCGCTTCCTGTGAAACGGAAGCCGGAACTCTCCTCGGCACCGCTCACAAAGTTCACCCTCAGCACTAAATTAAAGGCTGGATGATTTGCTGTCTCGGGATAGTCGAAGAGACCGAAAAGCACGTCTGGTACGTCGCGGCCATCGGTCCAGAAACGCAGCCCGCCGGTGGAGAAGACTCGCGTGGGGCCAATTGCGCCTGTAATGAAATGCAGCCCCGAAAAGAGATGCACGAACAGATCGCCAGCCACGCCGGTTCCATAGTCGCGGTAGCAGCGCCAGCGAAAGAAGCGGTTGGCATCCCATTCGGTCTTGCGCGCCCGCCCCTGAAACTGCTGCCAATCACAGGTCTGAGTACTGGCGTCTGATGGCACCGTATACTCCCAGGCGCCCACAGCCGAGTTCCGATCCCACCACGCTTCAACCAGATTCAACTTGCCGATGGCGCTGCCTCGATACAACTCCTGCGCCTTCTGGTAGATCACCGAACTCACTCGCTGGCTTCCAATTTGCAGAATGCGGCCGCTCTCTTCTTGCGCGCTGACAACCGAGTGCCCGTCTTCCACGTGCTGCACCATCGGCTTCTCGCAATAGACATGCTTCTTTGCCTTGAGCGCGTCTACTGTAATTCTCTGGTGCCAATGATCGGGAGCGCCTACGAGCACCGCATCGATATCCGGACGGGAAAGAATCTCGTGGTAATTGCGGGTTGTGAAAATATCTTTACCATAAACCTCGCGCATATGCTCGAGCCGACCGTCATAGCAATCACAGGCCGCCACGATTTTGGTCAAACCTGTCGCGGTTGAACTTCTGGCATCGGTCTGTCCCATGCCGCCGCAACCAATCAGTGCGATATGAATTTTGTCGTTAGGGCTTTGTACCGGACCTGAGTCTTGAGCCCGTACCAGAGCAGGAGCTAGCCCGGCAGCCGTTGCCGACTGAATGAAAGAACGACGGGTTGCAATCACCCCTACTTTGTATCAGACGAGGCGGACGGCTTGCTTTCCGACTTGGTCTTGGATGGCTCTGACTTAGCTGGTGAATCTGATTTCGCTGCGGTCTCGGTTTTCGATGGCGAATCGGACTTCGAACCCGCGTCGGAGTTCGCTGAGCTACCGTCACCCTTCTTCTTCTCGCCATTCGCTGGCGAGTTGGACCCCTTAGCGTAGTCGGTGATGTAAAATCCTGAGCCCTTGAACTGAAGGGCTGGGGCAGACAGCACGCGCTCAACTTTGCCGCCGCACTGTTCATGAACGGTCAGCGTTGCATCTGCAAACTTTTGCCGAACGTCAAAGTGCTCGCCGCAGTTAAGACATCGGTATTCGTAAAGAGGCATGGTTTCCGTGCAGCCTTTGGGCTGCCTTACTTAGGAGCTTTCTCAGGCGTGATCACCTTGGGAGCTTTCTCATCTATGGGGTGCTGGTTGCTTGCAATTGGGCCCGACCCGCCATCCGTGAGTTGCGCAACGCTTGTCTTTCCGGTCACCAGATCAATCGACTTGTTGAGCAGGTTGTCTTCTGTCGTTTTGGGAGCAGTTCCAGGAATTGGGTTGCCGTCCTGATCCAGCTCGGGAGAATTGTCATTCTCAGCTAATTGCACGGTCGGCACAACACCGGAATCTTGGATGGCTTTGCCGGAAGGCGAATAGTATTTGGCAACCGACAAGATCACTGCGCCGCCATCATCCATCTGAACGGTTTTCCGCAGACTCGCATCACCATAGCTACGCTCCCCTAGCACTTGGGCGCGTTTGTCATCCATCAGCGCCGCCGCGGCAATCTCGGCCCCGCCTGCTGTCGCCCGGTTTGTGATAACCACAAGCGGTCCAGTCCAGACCTCATCCGTGGGTTTGGCCACGTAGTCCTGCTTAGCAAACTTCTGACCTTGCAAGTATGTAATCTCGCCATCTTTCAGGAACAGATTAGCCAGAGCAACCCCCTGCTGTTGGTCGCCAGTAGAACAGTGCCGAAGATCGAGAACTACGTACTTGGCACCTGCCTGCTTCAGCTTCTGCAATTCAGCCTTAGCCTCACTTAGATGAGCGCCAGCAAGACTGGCAACATGCAAGTAACCGACGTTGTTTGCGAGAACCTTGCCTGTGGCAGCCGGAGTGGGTACGTTCGCTCGAACAAGGGTCAGCTTTTGGGGGTCAGGATTCTTAAGCCGGAGAACCGTAATGTCAATCTTTGAATTGGCATCGCCACGCAGCAACTGTTCCGCGTAAGCTAAAGGCATATCACGGGTCGCAACATTATTAATGCTTTCGATCAGATCGCCACTGGAGATGTTGGCCTTGTCCGCCGGTGAGCCAGGCAGAGCATCCACCACTGCTACGTAACCAAATCGCTTGGCCAAAACGAGTCCTACGCCGGCTTTAGCGCTGTCTTCGCTCTTCGAGTATTGACGGTACTGGTCGGCGTTCAGATAACTGGCAAAAGGATCAACCGACTCCAGCAATCCGTTTATTGCGCCTAAGGTGACACTCTTCATGTCAGGCTCTTCAACGTACTCGAGCTTAATATGCTCCAGAACCTCGGTGTAAACCTTCAGATGCCCGTAAACATCATCGGGCGAAACGGCACGACCGCTCCTGGCACCCACGAGTAGCAGAATCACAACGCACGTTGAACTGCCAAGAATAGTCCACTTAAAGCGAGAGTTCATGGAATTATAAGAATGGAATCGAACAACTCCAGTATATCGCCGGATTCTAATCAGACGGTCAACGAAGCGGCCCGATCCGCTGTGGAGGTTTGCTCATCAGGCTGGGAGATGACATCGGTTTTCACGGTAAAGTGGAACGCACTACCCACTCCGGGCTGACTCTCTGCCCATAATTGACCGCCGAGCATAGACGCAAGTTGGTACGAGATGGTTAGGCCCAGGCCCGTTCCGCCATAACGGCGCGTGGAGGATGTGTCTGCCTGAGAAAAAGCTTCAAAGATCGTTTTACGCTTGTCTTCGGCAATGCCAATTCCAGTGTCTTGCACTGTGAAATGAAGAAGTGCAGACGAATCGAGTCTTGAATACAAGCCGACGGACAGAGTCACCGAGCCCTGGCTGGTGAACTTCAGGGCATTATCGAGAAGATTAATGAGAACTTGCCGGATCCGTAACGGATCGCTGACTAGTTGGTCGGGGATCTCCGGATCAATAGAGAAGGAGTAATAAAGGCCCTTCTGACTGGCGCGTACGTTAAGCGATTGGAATGCATCCTGAACGAACTGCCGCAGTTGGAATCCACTGTTCTCCACTTCCAGCTTGCGCGTTTCGATCTTTGAGAAGTCGAGGATGTCGTTCACTATCCCTAGCAGTGAATTGGCTGACGATTTCGCAATCTCCAAATATTCACTCTGCTCGGCGTCCAGTTCAGTACCTAGTGTGAGCTCGGTCATGCCGAGGATGCCATTGATCGGCGTCCGAAGCTCGTGGCTCATGTTAGTGAGGAAGTCGCTTTTAGCGCGGTTTGCGGCTTCTGCGGCTTCCTTAGCCAATAACAATAATTCCTCCGTCTGCCGCCGGGTTGCGATCTCCTCTTCCAGGTGAGAGTTGGCGGAGGTGAGTTCTTTCGTCCTGTCCTGAACACGTAGCTCGAGTTCATCACGTGACTGGCGCAACTGCCTTTCACTCTTCCGCAAAGCAGATGTACGCTCATCCACCAGCAATTGCAGCTTTCGTTCCCGTGCCGCCGCCTGGTTCATACGAATGCGGTAAATACCGCCGTAAGCGGTGCAGATAGCCAGGCCGAACATCAGGTAGAACGTGCGGGTTTGATAGAAGTGAGGCTGCAAGGTGAGCGCAGGTGATGCAAAGCTGGAAGTCCACTGGCCCTGTTTACCCGCTTGTGCACGAAACCGGTACTCACCATGTGGAATGTTGGTGTAGAAAGCAGTACGGCGGGTATCCGAATACACCCAATCTTTATCGAAGCCCTCCAGCATGTAACGGAACTGGATCTTGTTTTGCAGTTGCAAGTCAGTCTGAGTAAATTGGAATTCAAGCTTTCCTTCGCCGGGAGGCACCACCGCCGGAACATTGATGGGCATATTCCGGCCATTAACCGCCATGCTTTCTAATAGCAGTTGCCCTCCGATCGGCAGCGGTCTTTCGTGGGGTTTCGTATACGCTAACCCAGCAGCAGTAGGAAAGTAAAGGGTGCCATCTTGCGCTACAGCTGCTGCCGGTTGAAAACCGCCATTACACTCGCGGCTCTTCAGCCCGTCAGAAGTGTCAAAGAGCACCGGGTCCACAGCGGCTGAGGATCCGGCTGCATACTCATTCAGCTTTGCTTTGGAGACCTTAAAGATTCCGCGGTTGGATGTCAGCCAGAGGAAATGAAACCGATCTTCCACCACTGCGCTAATAGCTCCGTCGAACAGATCAGCAGGCTTTCCAAATGCAATTGCCCGACCGTTGCTGAAACGGTTTAAGCCTTTAGTTGTCGCGACCCAGATGATGTTCTCGCGGTCACAGTAGAGGCCGAGAATGTCCAAGCTCGATAGCCCTGACTGCACACCAAAATTTTCAAAATGATTGTTCGCGAATTTCGCCAATCCTCCGGAGGTTCCTATCCAAAGAGCGCCGCTCTGATCCTCTATTACGGAATGGACAAAGTTATCTGGGAGCCCATCCGCCATGACGTATGTCGTCAGGGTTTCGCCGTCGAGCCGAGTTAAACCCCGGCGAGTTCCGATCCAGATATTACCTTTA
>CAXTWQ010000012.1:29612-72681 GCA_964248065.1 uncultured Bryobacteraceae bacterium
GTGTACGAACAGACGATAAACTCAGAAGGCAGACCCTCCCTTTCCGTCAGTACCTTCGTTATTTTCTCTCCCTCGATACGGGCAAGACCCCGTCGCGTGCCGGCCCAAATTGCATTGTCCATGCCCTGAGTAACTGAGAGGACTAGATCGTCGGGCAAGCCATCTTTCTTAGTAAACAGGCGATCAGAGCCACTGGTTCTCCGCATAAGCCCGTGTTCGGACCCGATCCACAAACGATCCTGCCGATCCTGAAAAACCGGCAGAATCGTATCGGCAGCTAATCCGTCCTCAGCGGTTAACGTGCTGAATGTACCTTGTCTCAGATAAGACAGGCCGCGCCCTCCCGTACCAACCCAAAGGTTGCCTTGCTTGTCTTCGAAGAAGCTTCCGATATCACTGCTGGCCAAACCTGCATCATTCGTTACGGATTCGAACTTGCCCTCCGCGTACCGCGTCAACCCACTTCGGCTTGAGCCTATCCAGATACTTCCTGCGTTGTCTTCGGCCAAAGCAGTGATTTCATTTCCGCTTAGCCCGTCTTTGTTTGTGAAATGAGAGATCTCGCTCGTGGTGATTCGGTAGAGCCCGGTGGCCGTACCAATCCAGGTAGCGCCTGCGTGATCCACCAAAAAGCTTTTCACGTCAATTCCCGCAAGACTTTTCGAAAAGCCAAGGCGCGAAAAGTGGCCTGACGAATAAACGTTCAAGCCCTTTTGAGTGAGTATCCACAGGGTGCCATCGTTCGTTTCGTGAATGGACAGAATGGCGTTGTCAGCTAAACCATCTTGTGTAGTGAACCGGCGCGTCTTGCCGCCAGGGACAATCTCCAACAAACCCGTTCCATCAGTGCCCACCCAAATGGAGCCAGCATGGCTTTGCCTGAGCGCGCTGACTGAAAGCGAAGGCAAACCCGGAGGTGGTGCGACGGCCGTGAACTTTCCTTGCCTATAGGTGGAGAGCCCGCCACTTTGAGTTCCAATCCAGAGCGTGCCCTGACGATCAACTAGCAGAGCCCGCACCAGATTATCTTTTAAGGCCGAGTTGTTCGTATCAAAGTTGACGAACCGCACTCCGTCGAACCGGGCCAAGCCTTCCTCAGTTCCAAGCCATAAGAAGCCATCTGCGGTTTGGGCGATGGAAAGAACTGAATTTTGGGGTAATCCTTGCTCTGCCTGCCAATTCTGCACGATGAATTGATGCAAGGGTTTTGCCGGATCCAGCGCAGCAAAGCTGCTAATCGGAAAGAGAATAGGCACGAATAAGCAGGCACTAAAAAGAGCCTGTTTTATTCGAGAATTAGCTTTCCTTTCCCCCACCATATTTCTTGTCTCTCCTCCACCGGGTAACAATTTGCTCACAATTTGAGCTCGGCTGCTGTTTTCCTCTCCCTACCAGACTATCGGCAGTATACAAAAGGTTGTATAGAGAGGTAGCGAAAAGGGAGCATAAATCTTTAAGAAAGACCTATTGTTATCGGATTAACCATCCGATATGTCGATAGTATTCCGGTAAGAAGCATTAGATTTCCAAGCCGGGAAGTATAGGAGAGTGAATGAAGAAATTTACAATTCTTCTTTTAGGGGTTTCAACACTGATTCATGCCGGGCCAGTAATTAACAAGGCCAAAATGAGTCAAGACCTCGAAATGATTGAACCGCAAGCGCAGGTGAAGGTGATTGTGAAATGGAAATCACAGCCCGGCGACTTGGAAGCGCACAAAGTGACGAGCCGGGGTGGGACCAGCGGCTCGCTCCTGCAATCAATTAAGGCCAGCGCACACCAGATGACAGCGGCGGCTGCTGCTGATCTGGCCAATGATCCGGAAGTGGAACACATTTCTCTGGATCATGCGATTAAGGCTAAGCTGGACAATACTGCCGGTGCTATCAACGCTAGCGCGGCTTGGGGCGCGGGTGTTTATGGAACTGGAGTCGGCGTTGCCGTTATTGACAGCGGCATCACACCAGTGCTTGACCTTGCACCTTCGATGGGTAAGGGATCCCGTATCGTGTACACTCAAGATTTTGTGACTCCACTAGTGGCCGGTAGCCCGAAGCCGCCGCCTACCTATGGTCAGGATCAGTTTGGACACGGTCAGCACATCGCGGGCATCATCGCCGGCAATGGCAAGAGTTCTATGTGCGGAGCTTGTACGCGCAAGTTCAGCGGTTCTGCTCCCAGCGCGAATCTGATTGATTTGCGCGTACTGGATGCTAACGGAAACGGCAGTGATAGCCAGGTCATCTCAGCGATCGATCAGGCAATTGCTCTTAAGACCACTTACAATATCCGGGTAATTAACTTGTCGCTTGGCCGCCCTGTGTACGAGAGCTATCTGACTGATCCGCTGTGCCAGGAAGTCGAAGCAGCTTATAACGCCGGCATCGTCGTGGTTGTTGCAGCTGGCAATGACGGACGCGACAACTCTTGGGGTAACTTCGGTTACGGCACCATCAATTCGCCCGCGAACGATCCATATGTGATTACTGTTGGGTCGATGAAAGCAGAAGGTACGCCAACCCGTAGTGACGATCTGATTGCAAGCTATAGCGCCAAAGGCCCGACGCAGGTAGATCACATTGTGAAGCCCGACATTCTTGCTCCCGGCAACCTGATTGTTTCACTGCTAGCGAAGGGAAGCACTCTACAAGCCCAGACTCCAGCGAACAATGTTCCGCTGAGCTACTACCAGAACATAACTGGTCCGGCGGCCAGCAACGCTTCCCCTAACTACTTCATCCTGAGCGGGACCAGCATGGCTGCAGGCGTCGTCAGCGGCGCTGTGGCAGACCTGCTCCAGGCCAATCCGGCTCTGACTCCTGACCAGGTGAAACTGCTGATCATGCAAACCGCATACAAGACCTTTCCGCAAACCAGCTCGGTCTTCGATGCCTCCAGCAACACGACTTATACCGACTATTACGACATCTTTACTGTGGGTGCTGGCTACCTTGACCTAGGGGCGGCACTGGCTCAGGTAAATAACGTTCCGGCCACTACTAAAGCAATGTCTCCGGTTGCTCAGTACAATGCTTCAACCGGCAACGTTACCCTGGCCATCGATCCATCCTCAGTGCTGGCGAGCCGCACCTTGTGGGGCGCGCAGAGTGTCTGGGGTAGCTCGGTTCTTTCCGGCACGCAGGCTATCTGGGATTCCAGAACGCTCTGGGGTGCTACGACAGACGTAAATGATACGCGTACTCTCTGGGGTGCCCGCACTCTTTGGGGAGCAACTTCGGTGAACAGCGACCGCACCCTCTGGGGCGCAGGTTCGGTGACCGATACCCGCACACTTTGGGGTGCAAGCTCGATTGAGATTCAGGGCGAGCAGTAAGAATCAGCCTTTCCTGAAAACTTGGAAAACGCGCCGGAGGCGAAAGCCGATGGCGCGTTTTTCTTTGCTACCAGATGTACTCTTTGGCTTCGTTTCGCCGCTTGTAGCTGTCGAGAACATGGACCACGCGGACCTTTTTCAGCTTGGCAGGCGAAAGCTGGCCCAGTGGTACGTAGACGATCGTTCGGTTCGCCCGAATCGCATGCTGGCGGAAAACGCTGCGCGGCGGTTTGGCCGCGATATAGATGATGTGCTTTTCAACCGAGTAATCAAGGGCAGCCATTAGCAGCTTTTCGCTTTTTGTCTCTGCCCAGTCATAGTCGAGGTCGTTCCAAACATCAAACAGCCGGCGCGGAGGTAGCGTCATCAACAAACCTCCGTATTCAGCGCGGCCAATACCGGGCCCAACAATCTTCTCGAAGGGCGGCGTCGAGTAGAAAGCCATGTCGGACTCGTTCTGGTGTTCACCCAGCCAAGTAGTCAAGTAGGTATATCGATTGGTACGGTCCTCATCAAAAATGATTACCACTGCCCCGACATCGCCGGAGAAACGGCCGTTCTCCCGCACAAACAGCTTGCCTTCATGCCAGTTCCGGACGGTCTCGCGAAGGTCAATGCCATCCAGCATGGAAGTGGTAAACGGTTCGACATGCGACCGTTCTTCCGCGATTTTGTTCCTGGCATAGCGCTTCAAGAAACGGCCGTAGTTTTCGATCACGAGATCTTCAGGCGGGTAGGAGCAGATGCTTGATCCGTCCGTCTGGCTGGCCCATTCCCCTTTAAACTTCTCCCGCTTCCGCTTGGTCAGCTTGCCAGGATGAAACATCTGCTTCATCTTTGGCAGGCGCCGGCGAATCCGAATTTTGCGAGTGCGCAACCAGATTTCTTCGCCGGAGATGTTTAGCGTTTCGCGTTCCGGGTCTTCTGTCTCCTGAACGCTGAAGCGGTTGGCCATCTGCCAAACTTCATAGGCATAATTGTCGTCAACCAGCGAACGGGCTCCAACTGCCAGATCGTAAATGCCGGGTATCAGGTGACCGCCCAGGATTGCCAGATTCCGCGTAAACTTGGCAAGGTTGAGTCGCTGCCACGACCGGATGGAATCGCCGGTGTTAATGCTGTACTCACGTTCAGCATCACGAAGCAGTTTGAGCTGCCATTGCAGGCGATCGAGAACAAACGATGGAGCCGTTCGCTCGGCCTCGTACTGCTCCTGATAGAAAGGCGGCTCTGAGGTTACCTCCGCCAGACAGTCCGGATGCAGGTTGAAAAGCTCTCCACTCTGAAATAAGCGGATCTTAGGAGAAGTTGGTTCCTCTTGTGGCACCTCGATTGCATCCAGAATCGGGTCGAGCATATTGAGCGAGACAACCGCGCAAGTGGAGGCAAACGGATCGGCGCCCTGCAGCTTCCATGCCATCGCAGAAGCGTGCGACGTTATAGCGGGCGTGCGGCTTTGGGGATAGACCCGGTACCGCTCAAGGTACGCTTGACTGCCGATTACTTCAATAGCCCACGGCTCGGGATAGTGATCTTCAACATGGGGCCGCTCCTGCCTGGCAGGCTCAAGGAAGATAACTTCCGCCTCGATTTCCTGGGCAGTTCGAATGGCTTCGACGAACGGATCGGCCGGTTCTACCGGTATGTAGATTGCTTTCTCTTCGTCTTCCGGATCCGGCAAAACGATGACCGACATCCGCGGCATACGCGCCAGGGCTGTTCGGTAGAGCTCCTCTAATGACGAAGGAAGCTCAACCGCAACCACCTTTGGCCGCTGCTCAAGAAGAAGTCTGCGTACCCGGGCGGCATACTCGATTCGCCCTGGGATAACCGGCAGATAAGTGAGGGAACCGCGTACGAGAGTGCCCGCGCTGGCTGGCTCAGCAAACATACTCTGCTACCTTCGTGCGTTGTACCGAAGTGATTCTTCGCCAAGCACGCCCTTGAGCGCAGCCGCAAAGAGGGTCCGCGGTTGCTGGCCTGACTCCTCACTCAGCTTCAAAACGAAACGTGCGATGTTGACTCCATCCCGTACCGTGTAGCTTTCGTCGGCAGCGTGCGCTTGCTGGAGGAAATCGGTGACATACTGCAGCACCTCATCTGAAGAGAAAGGCACGTTCTCGCGCAAGATCGCCAATTCCTCTTCGCGTTCCGGAAAGTCAATCAGAATTTGCGGCTGTAAACGCGAGTGAATGTATTCGGGTAAATCGAAGGTTGACGAGTCTTCATTCATCGTCGCAACAAGGCGGAAATCGGGATGCGCCTTGATTTTGATACCGGCTACGACCGACTCTACGTATCTGCGGTTATCCAGCAACGGCGCCAGGCTCGCCCAGCTTTTTTCGCTCATGCGATTGCCTTCATCGAGAATCACCACCCCGCCACGAATCATGGCCGAAACCAGCGGAGAGGCAACGTATTTAATACGGGAAGCACTCTCGATCACCGGCGTAACGAGCAGGTCCTCCGGCCGGGTGTCAACGGTTGCCTGCAGGATGTAAACTTCGCGCCCCAGCCGCTTGCCTGCAGCATAGGCCATGGTCGTCTTGCCGACGCCGGGCTTTCCAAGCAGGCGCGGATTCATGGGAACGTCGCGGTCGTGTATCACCATCCACGCGGCCATTAACTGACGCATGGCTTCCTCCTGCCCGATCCATTGAATGCTGAGTTCATCCGGATGAGCGAGCTGAAGTTCAATGCCTTCGATAACGATTTTCATTTGTGTTTGACTTACGAGTGATGAAGGGTAGTCACTATGGATCGGCCGATGATGCGGCAACCCATCTCCACTCTGCTTCTCCATCGTAGAATGAGATAGCTTCAGCTATGACACAGAGACTGCTGCGGCTTGCCTTTGCCCTGGAGTTTCTTCTTGCAATTGTGGCGATTTTTACGGCTTGGTCAGAGGTGGGCGGGCAGGCAGTTTTGGATGCGATGACCTGGTTCTGGAAACTGGGGCTTAGTCTTTTACTGGCTGGAGCAGCGGTAGGTTATACCTCAGCCATCTGCGTTGACGGTCGGTTCTGGACGGTTCGCTCAGCGCGATGGCTGACAGCAATTTTCCTCATTATGGTGGGCATGGGTATCGTCACTTACTACTTTCAACTGCAGACCGACGAGTCTGATTCCGATGAGAATCCTCCTGTATCGAGGTCAATGGCAAGTCCCTGCAAGCGACGCTTTCTGAATGAACGCAGCTGATTCAAAAATTGCGTTTGCGTTATGGCTCGATACGCAAACGAATTGGAAGGTGCAGTACTCCATTCCTCTCTTTCATGAAATTGATTTCCACGTAAACGAAGGCTACCGTCGGATCCCGCACGGTGGCGTCGAAGTAGGCGGTGTGCTCTATGGGCGTATTGATCCGGGCTCTGTGATCATCTCGGCTTTCCGTCCTATCGAGTGCGATCATGCCTCGGGTCCATCGTTCCTGTTGTCGGAGAGTGATCTTTCAAAACTGGCCAGTTCCATTCAATCGGCCTCGCAGGATGAGGAGTTGAAGGAACTGGTGCCGATCGGCTGGTTCATCGCTCACACGCGTGGCCCCTTGCAGATGACCGCACGAGAGTTGCAGGTTTTCGAGCAGTTTTTCCCCGAGCCGGGCCGCGTCACGGTTCTGGTGAAGCCTGAACGATTCAAGCCGACGCGATTCGCCTTTCTAATGCGTGGTGAGAGCGGACGGATGGCTTCGGATGGTTCACTGAGTCAGGTCATTCTGCCCCTGTCCGGGAGGGCTGGGAAAGTCTCTGATCCTGTGACGGATTTAGCTTCCGCTCCAAGTCCTCCGCGTCCTGAACGAAGGAGTTCGAGTGAGAGCGGCACGGCAGAAAGAGAACAGTCCGGTGCAGGAGTTCTACCGTTGCAAACGCCGGTGGAAGCAGCCGCTCCCGCTCCGACACGCGATGAGGTCTCCGCAATACCTGAGCCAGTGCCTACTATACCGGCGCCGTTTCCATCAGCGAATCCGGCAAGGCAAGCTCAACCCGCAAGGCCCCAGCGGCGTTCAGGCGTTCTTGTAACAGTGCTTCTGTTAGCTGCGCTGCTCGGAAGCGGAGCCGGTTATTGGGCTTATTTGCAGTTGCCCCCGCCGTTAATCACCTTGCGTGTACAGAAGCGGCAGTCCGATTTATTAGTTGTTTGGAATCCGATTCAAACGCAAGCTGCCAGCTATTCGGCCATGCGGGTCAACGATGGCAAGCCGGTACTGCTGTCAGCCGACCAGAAAGCTTCGGGGATCGCGGAAATCCCACTAACAAGCGGAGATACTAAGGTCGAAATCGTGTCTCGCCAATGGGCGCGGGAGTCGCGCGGCATTGTCCGGTTCCTTCAGGCAACGACGGCGCGTACCCGTTAGCGTTCGGGGCTGTTGCGCAGGTCCTGACCCTTCATCTGCGCAGGCTTTTGAACGCCTAGAACTCCGAGGATGGTTGGCGCAATATCTTCCAAAGCTCCGCCCTTGCGGAGAGTAACCGCGTTGTTCGTCATATAGATCAACGGCACTGGGTTAGTTGTGTGATAAGTATGCGGTCCATTATCACGTGTATCGGCCATGGTTTCGGCATTGCCGTGGTCGGCAGTGATCAGCCATGAACCACCGTTCCGCTTCAGCGCCTTGTAGATTTCACCCAGGCCAGTATCGACGATCTCGCAGGCGCGAATGGTCGGCTCCAGCCTTCCCGAGTGCCCCACCATATCGGCGTTTGCGTAGTTCATAACAATGACATTGAAACTGCCGCTATCTATTGCGCTGACTACCTTTGCAGTGATCCCGGCAGCATTCATCTCCGGTTGAAGATCGTAGGTTGCCACTTTAGGCGAGGCGACCATTTCGCGCTCTTCGCCGCCGTACGGCTTTTCATTTCCGCCATTGAAGAAGTAAGTGACGTGGGCGTACTTTTCGGTTTCGGCTACGCGCAGATTCTTCCAGCTTGCGCCTTCCATCACTTGGGCAAGGATGTTATCCGGATGCTCGGGCGGCAACACGAATGGCAATGGGAAACTCTTGTCGTACTGCGTCATCATCGTGTAGGTCAGATTCTTGGGAACGAGCGAACGCGCAGGCCGCTCTGAATGAGCATCGGTCAGGGCTAGCGTGATCTCGCGGGCGCGATCTGCACGGTAGTTATACATGATGACGCTGTCGTCGTCCCGGATCAATCCAACCGGCTCGTTCTGCTCGTCGACGATGGTAAAGGGCTCGATGAACTCGTCCGTAATGCCCTGGGCGTACGACGATTGGATGGCCTCAACTGCCGATTTAGCTTTGCCTTCGCTTCCGAGCACCATGGCATTGAAGGCACGCTCAACACGTTCCCATCGCTTATCACGATCCATGGCGTAGTAGCGGCCGGAGACCGAAGCAATGCGTCCGCACCGCATCCGACTCATCTTGTGCTCGAGTAATTCGATGTAACCGATCCCGCTTTGAGGCGCCGTATCCCGGCCATCCGTAAAACAGTGAACGAATACTTCGGTCAAACCGTTTTGCTTGGCCATGTCGAGTAGAGCGTGCAGGTGCGTCAACTGAGCATGGACACCGCCATCACTGCACAGCCCGATTAGGTGGAGGCGATGCCCATGCGCCTTTTCCATCGCGTTAAGCAGCACCGGGTTGGAGTAGATTTCGCCTGATCTGATCATCAGGTCTATCCGCGTGACATCCATGTAGATCACCCGGCCGGCGCCCATGTTCATATGACCCACCTCGCTGTTTCCCATCTGCCCCTCAGGCAAACCCACGGACGGGCCGGAAGTGTTGATCAATGTATTGGGGTAAGTCGCAAGTAAGTGGTCGTAAGTGGGCTTTCGGGCTTGCGCAATGGCGTTACCTTCGATGACCGGAGAGTAACCCCAGCCGTCAAGGATCGTGAGAACGAGCGGCGTTTTCTTTGCCATGAACTCTCTATTGACGAAATGCTTTCCGGCCCAGGTAAATTGCCGATTCGCCGAGCTCTTCTTCGATACGAAGAAGTTGGTTGTACTTGGCAATGCGGTCTGTGCGGCTCGCAGAACCGGTCTTGATCTGCCCGGCGTTTGTAGCGACGGCTAAGTCAGCAATGAATGTGTCTTCTGTCTCACCGGAGCGATGCGAAATCATCGCAGTATAGTTTGCGCTGGCGGCAAGACGCATGGCATCAAGAGTTTCAGTCACCGAACCAATCTGGTTCACCTTGACCAGAATAGAGTTACCAACGCCTTTATCAATGCCCTGCTGGAGCCGCTCTGAATTTGTGACGAAGAGATCGTCACCGACCAGTTGAATGATGTTCCCGAGAGCGTCAGTTAAGTGCTTCCAGCCATCCCAATCGTCCTCAGCCATGCCGTCCTCGATAGAGATGATTGGATACTTGCTAACCAAGTCCTGCCAGAAATGAACCATTTGGTCTGAAGTCTTTTCGCTTCTATCAGACTTCTTGAATACATAACGCTCTTTGGTTTTGTCGTAGAATTCACTGGCAGCTGGGTCGAGTGCAATCGAGATATCAGTCCCTGCTTTGTAGCCAGCTTTGTCAATGGCTTCCATCAGCACTTCAAGTGCCTCCTCATTGGCTTTCAAGCTTGGCGCGAACCCGCCTTCATCGCCGACAGCTGTTGAGTAGCCACGCTTTTTCAGAACGCCTTTCAGGGTGTGAAATGTCTCGGCTCCCATACGCAAAGCCTCAGAGAAAGTAGTTGCGCCAATCGGAGCGAGCATAAACTCTTGCAGATCGACCGAACTATCTGCATGAGCTCCGCCGTTGATCACATTCATCATGGGAACTGGCAGCACGCGAGCGTTGACGCCACCGAGGTAGCGGTAGAGCGGGGTCGCCTCTGATTCAGCAGAGGCGCGAGCAGCCGCCATAGAGACGGCCAAGATTGCGTTAGCACCGAGTTTGGACTTATTCGGAGTGCCATCCAGATCCAGCATGGTGCGATCAACCAGCGTTTGATCGGACGCGTCGACGCCGGCCAGTGCCGCAGAGATCTTTCCAGTCACATGACTAGCCGCCTGGCGTGTACCCTTGCCGAGATAGCGATTTTTGTCATCGTCGCGTAACTCAACTGCTTCGTGCTCGCCGGTGGAAGCGCCAGATGGCACTGCCGCGCGACCGATTGTTCCATCTGCGAGATACACATCGGCTTCCACCGTCGGATTGCCGCGCGAATCCAGGATCTCTCTACCGATTACTTTTACGATTTCCATGCAGGTTCGAATTTCACTGTAGCAAGGGATGGGGTGTCAAAGAGCGCACGAAGCGGTATACTCAGAGTTCGCGGAAGGTGGTGAATTTTAGTTGGCAGAAGTCCACATACAGGACGGTGAGACTCTGGAAAGCGCACTACGTCGCTTCAAACGCAAGGTCCAGCAAGAGGACATTGTAAAAGAAATTAAGCGGCACTCTTTTTACTTGAAACCAGGTGAAAAGAGGCGCACTAAAGAGGCACTGGCCCGCAAACGGAATCGCAAAAAGCGTCCACGCGAGATTGAATAGCTCCGTAGTAGCTTATATAGCCCGCTGGCCCCGAAAAGGGCGGCGGGCTTTTTCATTTTTTTGACTTCTTGGGGATGATTAGGCGTAAATCCGGCCAAATCATTTGCATATCTGATTGTCCTGACTGGTAGCGGCTAAACCGCGCAAACGATTTCTCTCCCGCGGGGAAACTTCCCCGCATGTACCTGGCAGGCAGTGGTCGTAGCTAATATCGAGGGTGTGAAATCGCTGATCATCTACTTGTCCGGTTCAGCACTGGGGTTACTGTTGCTAATGTCCAGCTGGTGGGCAATTCGGGAGCTGCGTCTACGGAATGTGGAACAGAGGTACTCGAGTGAACTCGTACCAGGTATGAAAAGGCAAGAGATCGAAAGCCGGCTCTTGTCAGAAGGTATTCGGTTCCTACCAAGGCCACCCAGTAACGAGTTTGTAATGCTCGGTGAGGAGGTTCGTTACTCCATCGTGTGCGCGCCGCGGGAGGTGGGCCTAATGCTTCAGTTCGAGGTACACGGCGACGTGCCTTCAGGAACGGATCTCTTACAAAGCATCAAGCCTGTCCGACAAGAACAGGGGTATTTGTAATCAGCGGGACCGATATCCGCTTAAGTCGCGCTAAGTCTAATTGTTTTGCTGAACTCGTACGATATTTTCCGTTCATAAGCTAGATGTTGTTGATGACTTTATACCGTCGAAAGCTGAAGTTGCCCGTTTATCGACAGAAGATATCGGCAACGGCGAGTTGAAATACGTCACCATTTCACGGCCAGGATCAACGATCCAGAGTTCCATATTTCCGGTGGCGAGGCACAGAGCTGCTTTTTCGCCACGAGGATGCTAGGCACCACTACTCCTCAACCTTTCACTATTGGCGGCCATACGTCTCTTTTGCTTAGGAAAAAATCGAATTCGTGCGGTTCGACATCTTCGCCTAGAATCCTTTTACGGTTGTGATCGCCCTTCCTCTTACTAGCTGTTGGAGGTTTATAGGTGCACGTAGCTGTCGGACTCGCATCGGCGTTCTTGGTCGGACTCACTCTTGGGCTCATAGGCGGAGGTGGTTCTATATTGACGGTCCCGATTCTGGTGTATTTCTTTGGAATCCCTCCCGGGCAAGCGACTGGTTACTCTCTATTTGTAGTTGGGGCAACAAGTCTAGCGGGAGCATTTGTCTATTGGAATCGCAGGCAGGTCGCAGTCCGTGCGGCACTATGGTTCGCGATTCCGTCGTTGCTGACGGTTTACTCGGTACGTCGCTACTTTCTGCCTGCCCTCCCCGAGACAATCCATCTGACGTCTTTGATCGCTATCAAAGTCGATAGCCTTCTTATGTTGTCATTCGCTATGGTCATGGTTTTTGCTGCCTTAGCTATGATCCGGTCTAGACATGGTTCCCGTTCCGAGGAGAAAACTCGCTGCGGTCCGCTGCCTAAAATACTTGTGTTACAAGGTCTCCTGATTGGATTGCTCTCTGGTCTTTTCGGCGCAGGTGGCGGCTTCCTAATCGTTCCCACGTTGGTCCTTTTTGCCGGCTTGGCAATGCCGATTGCGATCGGAACTTCGCTCGTCATCATTGCAGCTCAGTCTCTGCTGGGATTTGTAGGTGTCCTTCAGGTCCAGAGCGGTATTAGTTGGTCTCTTCTCGAACAGATTTCAGGACTTGCTGTAGTCGGAATGATGGCTGGCGCCTGGGCTAGCAAAAAAATGAATGCAGCTCATCTGAAGGTCGCCTTCGGCTGGTTCGTCCTCTCCTTTGGGATCGGCATCTTTATCAAAGAATTAATACACTAGTCCGCTCCAGGAGTGAATCCTTTGTTCCCGTGAAGCCCTCTTTCGAGAAGGAGGTCAGACTTTGATTCGGACAATCTCGATAGAAGATTTGATTGATAGACAGTCGAGCGAGCAGCGTTTCCAGCTTGTGGATGTTCGGTCTGCCACTGAGTTTGCAACAGGACACATTCCCGGTGCACTGAATGTTCCGCTGGAACAGGTAATACCGTTGCTTTCCACCCTCAACATTCAAACGCCTCTGGTGATGGTGTGTCAGAGCGGAAGGCGAGCTAGGATGGCTGCCGAAAAGCTTGGCTCTCACGTTAGTCAAATCGAAGTGCTTGAAGCGGGAACCGCGGGTTGGATCCAGCAGAAGCAGCCAGTAGTAAGAACGACTTCGAATAACTGGAGCTTAGAGCGGCAGGTCCGCCTGGGAGCCGGGCTTCTCGGGCTTGCGGGTGGCCTGCTGACTCTGGCCGTTCATCGTCGCTGGGTCTACCTCAACATCTTTGTGGGAGCGGGACTATCTTTCGCCGGCTTAAGTGATATTTGCCTGATGGGGTCACTTTTGGCTCGCATGCCCTGGAACAAGCCGGTACAAAATCTACCGCCAATACCCTTGCAAGAGGACGTGCTCAGCTAATGATGATCTTGGAAAGGTTCTATAACAAAGCATTAGCCCAGGCCAGCTACCTGATCGGATGTGGCATTACACGAGAAGCAATCGTCCTTGACCCCACTCTCGAAGTGGATCAATATCGTGCGTTCGCTGAGTCCCGGTCTTTACGGATCATCGCGGTCGCAGAAACTCACATCCACGCTGATTTTCTGTCTGGTTCTTACGCACTTGCAAGGCAGACCGAAGCTGCCCTCTATGTCTCGGGAGAAGGCGGTGATCCTTCCGAGTATGCGTTGCAGTCTGACGTTCAAGTCCATTTTCTGAGGGACGGAGATAACATCCGGATCGGGGATTTGCGTTTAGACGTGATTCATACGCCAGGACATACGCCGGAGCACCTGGCCTTCAAACTTACTCAATCGGAGCAGTCGAAAGAAGTAATGTGCATTTTCACTGGCGACTTTCTATTCGTAGGCGACGTTGGTCGCCCCGATTTGCTTGAGAAAGCGAGCGGCCAGGGTGGCAGTATGGAGAACGCAGCGCGAGAACTCTTCGCCTCTTTACAGAAGTGCAGCTCCTGGCCAGACCACTCGATCATTTGGCCAGGACACGGTGCAGGATCCGCCTGTGGCAAGTCACTCGGCAGTGTTCCAGTTTCTTCCATAGGCTATGAACGACTAACAAACTGGGCCCTTCGGGTTGCGGACGAATCAGAGTTTGTTCAGCAAGTGTTAGAAAATCAACCAGAACCCCCTGCCTACTTTTCAAGAATGAAGCGACTGAACCGAGAACCTTCAGCGCTGGCCCTTGAACATGAAAAGCTATGGCAGATCCGCGAACCGGGCGAACTACAGCAAATTGTTGGTGACGGCACTCTACTCGTCGACATACGTTCAACCGCTCAATTCACTCAAGGACATTGGCGTAACTCCCTTCACCTTCCCGCGGGTCCAAACACTGTCAGATGGGGTGGTTCTGCCATTGACGCAGAAACGGCGTTCCTGCTGATCGCCGATACCCAGGACCTGGCCGATGAGATTGCTCGACAGTTATCTTTAATCGGTCTTGGTCCTGCGATCGGCTGGGTTGATGCATCGGGGTTGATCGAAGGGAAATTAGCTGGTTTAGGCCTCGACATTGTTAGAGAAGTCAAACCAGAAGACTTGCCGCAACAGGATGGACAGCTGATTGATGTCAGGGATCCAGACGAGTTCGAGAAGGAACATATTCCAGGAGCTGTCAATTGGCCGCTGCCGAGGCTTAGAAGAATGGCACAGACGTCTAGCGCCGATGGGCCGCTAATCCTACATTGTCAAAGCGGGCCACGGTCGGTCATTGCGTCAAGTGTGCTGAAGCAGTTAGGGTGGGGTAATGTGACCGTCCTCAAAGGCGGTCTGGATGCTTATAAGAACGCTTTCGTGAACAGTTCATCGGGTGAGACAGTTGCCGCGTGAGTCAATAAGCGGCCGTCATTATTGCTGGTCTCAGGTAGTTAACGGTTGCAGCCCGTTGATCGCGGCCGATAGCAGGAGCTACAAATATCTTTGGATAGTAAGATCAACTTCGAAGCATTGGCTGCCGAGCATAAAGATGCTGTTTACCGTCAGATGATCCGTGCCTGTGGGAATCGCGAAGACGCGGAAGACGTGCTGGTGGAGGCTCTCCTGAAGGCGTATCAGGGTCTCGATAAGCTTCAGGACAGAGGCAACTTTCGAGCCTGGCTCGCTCAAATCGCGAGGCGGATTTGTTGGCGGGTTAAAGAACATGAAGCCTTACGTCCGATTCTTCAGATGTCAGATCTGGAGGCCAACGGCATACAATTCCGGTCTGCCGATATGCCAGCCGATGTGAAGTTGATTGTTGAGCAGACAAGGACGATCATCAAAGAGGCAATTGCTAGTCTGCCCAGTCCATACTTTGAGATCTATGAGCTCCGAGACATTCAAGGGCTCACAGGGCAACAAGTAGCCGAGCAACTTGGATTATCTCTGGCGGCCCAGAAATCAAGACTTCACAGAGCAAGGGCACTGGTCCGCAGTCGATTAGATGAGGGGCTGCTGGTAGTTGGGAAGTAAGACTCCCATTGGCCTGAACAGGGCGGCGGGCTTTTCGTTTATCGAGAGAATATGTCGGCAACGGCGAGTTGGCCATCGAAGAGAGCCAGTGGAATCTGATCGGCGCTAGTGTAGGTGGCAGGCATCTCACCACGGCGAAGTATCGTCACCACTTCACGGCCAGGATCGACGATCCAGAATTCTACAGTGCCGGTAGCGAGACATAGAGCAGCTTTCTCGCGCATCTCGGCTTTGGTGTTCGAACGAGAAAGTACCTCAAAAACTATCTCGGGAGAGCCGCGAAGGTAATCGTTGTCTCCGATTGCCTCATAGCGATCTTTGGGAACATACGCGACGTCCGCGCCACGTACCTCATATTCCGGAAGCGCACGAAAAGCGAGTTCAATATCAAGAACTCCCTGCTCGCCAGCAATGGGACCCAGGAGCGCTATCAGTCGCCGCTGGATTCTTTTGTGGATCTGCTTAGGAAAAGACAAAACGACCAGCTGTCCCCAATGCAACTCCTCAATGGCATCGTCTCTCGATGGCAATTGCCAGTACTCGTCCACCGTCATCAGAGAGAGCGGTTCGGGTAGAAGCGGTTCGGGTGCTGCTGCCATTGAACTAGGATAACTTCAAATTACAAACAAATCGACATACTCATGCACCGGCATTGCCTCCAAAGTGCTCCGGTTAAGCGAGACGGCTAGGATTCTGTCCCCCTGCTTGGTCGGGAAGCGTCGAGCCAAATTTGTTCTGAACTTGGTCTCAAGCAAGGGCATTCCTTCTGCGCGACGGCGCTTATGACCGATCGGATACTCCACCGTCTCTTCGAGTGTCGTTCCGTCATGCAGGATCAGCTGCAGAGTATTGGCGATTGATCGTCTATCCGGGTCGTGATAGCCGGCGGTAAAGGCTGGGTTCTCCGTGCAAGTAATCTTGCTCCGTAGCTTGTCGATGCGCCCATCGGCAGCCACTTCGTCTTCGTAATCATCTGCGGTGAGACGGCCGAAGAGCAGAGCAACGGCGACCATGTACTGAATGCAGTGGTCGCGGTCAGCTGGGTTGTCCAGCGATCCCTGCTTATCGATAATGCGGAGGCAAGCTTCGTGAGTACCAATGGTAATTCGGTCAATCTCATCCAGCAGGCTGCCACGTCCCAACACTCTCTCGCGCAAAGTGAGCGCGGCTTCGACAGCAGTCTGCGCGTGGAACTCTGCAGGAAAGCTGACTTTGAATAGCACGTTCTCCATCACGTAAGAGCCGTAAGGGCGCTGGAATCTGAAGGGCTGACCACGAAACGAGACATCATAGAAGCCCCAGGTCTTGGCCGTGAGTACCGACGGATAGCCCATCTCACCGGTTCTAGCGATGAGCGCGAGTTGCACGGCACGACTGGTTGCGTCACCCGCTGCCCAACTCTTGCGTGAACCGGTGTTAGGCGCATGGCGATATGTGCGCAGGCTCTGACCATCGACCCACGCCAGCGACAGCGCAGCAACGATCTCATCCTTGGAAAGCCCGAGCATGCCGGCAATGACAGCTGTGGATGCTACCTTCACCAGCAGAACGTGATCCAGCCCTACTTTGTTGAACGAGTTCTCCAGTGCAAGGCAGCCTTGAATCTCATGCGCTTTAATCATGGCCGCAAGAACTGCCCGCATAGTAAGCGGTGATTTGCCCGATGCAACAGCAGTTCGTGACAGCCAATCGGCTATGGCGAGAATGCCGCCCAGATTGTCGGATGGATGGCCCCACTCGGCAGCAAGCCAGGTGTCATTGAAATCGAGCCAGCGGATCATGGTGCCGATGTTGAATGCCGCGCGCACCGGGTCGAGCTGAAACTGGGTACCGGGAACCCGAGCGCCGTTCGGAACCACAGTGCCTGGGATGACTGGCCCCAGCAGCTTCGTGCAGGCGGGATACTCAAGAGCTTCGAGCCCGCACCCGAGCGTATCCATCAGGCAGTAACGCGCGGTCTCCCACCCTTCCTCGCTACTGATTTGGTAGCTGAGAACATAATCGGCAATGTCGACGAGGACACTATCAGGCGCCGGGCGCTCGTTGCTGATGTAAGCGGACATGTTTTAGGGACGATCTTGTAATGCAACAAATGGGCGAGGCTCGGGACCTGTGTAGTTCGCAGAGGGACGGATAATCTTACCGTCGGCACGCTGCTCCAAAACGTGTGCGCTCCAGCCGGCAGTGCGCGCAATCACAAACAGAGGTGTAAACAACAATTTAGGAATCCCCAATTGGTGGTAAGCAACGGCGCTGAACCAATCCAGATTAGGAAACAGCTTCTTGGCATTGGTCATAACCGACTCGATGCGCTCGGCAACTTCGAACAGCCTGGTAGCGCCAGAGTCGACCGACAATTCTTTGGCTACTTGCTTGATGATGCTGTTGCGCGGATCGCTGAGGGTATACACCGGATGGCCGAATCCGATGATGACTTCCTTCGAGTCGACGCGTTTGCGGATGTCAATCTCAGCATCGAGCGCGGAACCGTAGCGCTGTTGAATATCGAGCGCCACTTCATTGGCGCCGCCATGTTTGGGTCCGCGCAATGCGCCAATTGCGCCGCAAAGGCACGAGTACAGATCAGAACCCGTACCAGCAATCACACGCGCGGTAAAAGTAGAGGCATTAAATTCATGCTCGGCATACAGAACTAAAGACGTTTGCATAGCGGCGATATGAGCCTGCGAGGGCGGCTGGCCATGGAGCAAGTAAAGAAAGTGAGCGGCAATGGACTCATCCGATGTCTCCACTTCAATGCGCCGACCGCTATGTGAATAGTGATACCAATAGAGCAGCTGTGAACTCGCGGAAGCCAGCAGCCGATCAGCTACGTTGCGAGCACCAGCTGGTTCATGTGAAGCGTCTTCTGGCAGAGTGCAACCCAGCGCAGAGAATCCGGTCCGCAGGACGTCCATGGGATGCGAGGCAGCAGGCAATAATTCCAGCGTGGCTTTTACCGCTGCTGGGAGCCCGCGCAACCGCCGCAGCTTATCCTTGTACTCGCGTAGTTCATGCACAGTAGGAAGCTCGCCATGAATAAGTAGGTGAGCTACTTCCTCAAATTCACAATTGTTTGCCAAATCTGCGATGTCGTAGCCGCGGTAGTGCAGATCGTTGCCGTGCTGCCCAACTGTCGATAGAGCCGTATTGCCAGCCACAGTGCCGGAGAGCGCAACTGACTTCTTGGGGCGGGGAAGAGAGGACTCACTCATGGCTCTTGACAGTTCCTGTTCTTTGAGAAAAGCGCGTCCAGCTTTTCTTCATACGCGTGATAGCCAAGAAAGTCATACAGTTCAGCGCGGGTTTGCATAGAGCTGATCATGCCGCTCTGTGTACCTTCGCTTCGGATGGCCCGGAAGGTGTTCAGTGCTGCAGCATTCATCGCGCGGTAAGCCGCACAGCAGTATAGGACCAGATCGACACCCGCGCCCGCTAACTCTTCCGCGGTCCAAAGGGGCGTCTGCCCAAACTCGGTACTGTTGGCTAGAACCGGCACTCCTGCTGCCTCCCGGAACGCCTTATACATCGAGAGGTCGGTAACTGCTTCGGCAAATATCATATCGGCTCCTGCTTCGACATAAGCGCGGGCACGTTGAACAGCCGCAGGCAAGCCTTCGGAAGCAAGCGCATCAGTGCGCGCCATGATGACAAAGTTCGGATCAGGGCGTGCATCCACAGCCGCTTTCACTCGGTCCACCATTTCCTCAACAGGAACAACAGCCTTGCCTGGCCGATGACCGCATCGCTTGGTTGCCACCTGATCTTCCATATGGACAGCGGCCGCGCCGGCCTTGCACAAAGAGCGGATCGTGCGCGCAATGTTGAAAGCGCCGCCCCAGCCTGTGTCGATATCGACCAGCAGAGGAAGCGCAGTGACCTCGGTGATGCGGCGAACATCAATCAGTACGTCTTCCATGGTGCTGATACCGAGGTCCGGCATACCGAGAGAGTTGGCAGCCACGCCGCCACCGGAGAGGTAAAGTGCCTTAAACCCGACCGCCTCAGCCATGCGTGCTGTATAAGCGTTGATCGTCCCGATAACTTGCAGCGGCTTCTCTTCCTGCACTGCGATACGGAATTGCTGCCCAGGAGAAGTCATACGTCCAGTTCATCTCAATGCTAACTGAAGGGGTAGCGGTGAGCATTTCGTTATAAGAGTACTTATGTCTGCCCAAGCAGCTCCGTCCTTCAGAACCGCTGCAGTTATCGCTACATTGCTCTTCTCTTTGTCGGAGTCGCTAACCGCTCAGAATTCCATTCCAGCGACACAACAATCCAAGCTCGATAAACGATTGCGCGAGGTTCGTTATGACCTTGAGTTGGATCGTGGAAAGATCAAGGGCGCTGGTGCGCCAATCCTGTTACAGGCAATCAGCAGCGCCCAATTCGTGCTGATAGGAGAACCTCACCTCTCGCGCGAAATTCCTCAGTTCACGACGGCAGTTTGTAACATCATGGCACCAGAGGGCCTTTCTGCCATGGCCGTTGAAGTAGGCCCACAAGTGGCAAAATTCGTCTCCTCCACATTAGGAAAGGCCAATCGGCTAGAGCAGATGAGCGTCCTGACCAGTCATTATGGAGACAGCGTCGCCTTTCTGAACGTTCGGCAGGAAAACGACTTGGTCAACCACTGTGCCCAAGTCGCCTACAACCGCGATTTTCAGCTTTGGGGTCTTGATCAGGAGTTCCTTGGAGCGGCAGGCTGGTTATTAGATCAGATCTTAGCAACGCACCCCGGTGTCAGTGCGACTGCCCCCCTAACTCGCTTGAAGTCTGAAGAGCAGCTTGATGTTGCTCTTGCGAAAAAGACCGGCAACCCTGCACAGCTTTCATGATCTCGGCACTGTTAACCCGGATATCGAGCGCCTAATGTATGGCTACGATTTCTTAGTGATAATTCCAGAGCTTACGCCGGCTGAAATGATCAGATAACCGAAGTCACAGGAACAGAGGCGTTTCTCTGAGTGGTCGGAGCTGTCTCTGCGATGCCCAAACTGAAAATCTTCGCGAGGATTCAGCCGGCAAGACCACAGAGTAAGAGAGCAGTTCCGCCTTACGCGATTGTTTGAGAGGTTCCTTTGAGGTTTCCCGTACCGGCGCTACTTTTGGCGTCTGCCAGCTATTTTGTTCCGTACGAAGCCGCGGTTGCACAAACTGTCCCAGCAGGGAACACGATCCCCGTCGTGGCCCGATCGTCTTCACCAATGCAGACGCTGACCCTCGCCCAGTGCGTCGAGCAGGCGCTGCGCAGTAATCATCGCCGAAAGATTTCTGAGTTTGCCGTCCTGATGGCTGAAGCTCAGCATCAGCAGGCTCTCTCCGGCTACTGGCCGCAGATCGATTTCAGTACTCGTATTCAACGGTCTGACCAGCCGATCAACTTTCTTTTTCCAACTCAGAACGTTCCTGTTCCTGCACAGCAGATTGCAGTTCCGCCCACGACCGCCCTGGTCACAATTCCAGCAAACGCTTTTGGGCCAGGCTTTCCGCCGAGTAATGTTCAACTTCCTGTCACCTCAGGAGCTCAAGCAATCCGTACACAGGCAGGGTTGGTTCCTGTGCCGCAACAGAGCCTGAAGGTTCTTGACCGTGATTTGGCTACGGGTAGCTTAAGCGGCACTTTCCTGGTTTTTGACGGCGGTCTTCGAAAAGGGTTGCGAGAGCAGACTGCGGCAGGTATTGAAGCCATGCAGGCGGAAGCGCGCCGTACTGATCTGGAAGTGACCGATTCAGTTCGGCGCATGTACTGGGCCGCCGTGCTGGGCCACCAGCTTATGGAATTAGGCCATGAAGTGCTCTCTCGCATGGAAGTTACGCTTCAGCTGACCAAGGCGCATGTGACCGATGCCTCAGCTAAGGTGAACAACTCTGACTTTCTCTCGAACAAGGTGATTGTGGAATCTATCCGCGCTGCCATGGCTGAACTGGAGAAGAACGAAACGCTTGCCCAAGCCGCGCTGGCTAATAACATGGGCCTGTCCTGGAACGTAAGCGTAAGGCCAGCAGATACCGTTCTT
This sequence comes from uncultured Bryobacteraceae bacterium, assembly GCA_964248065.1. Lineage (GTDB taxonomy): Bacteria > Acidobacteriota > Terriglobia > Bryobacterales > Bryobacteraceae > Bog-105. Next base: position 50,903 of record CAXTWQ010000012.1, read on the forward strand.
CCGGAATCTCCGCTATCGGGCGACTTGGAGCAGACCGTTGCAGAAAGTTATCAGTTCAACCCCGATTGGGCTCAGCTCGAAGCGGGCATTCGTGCGGCTGATGCAGCTTTGACAACCGCTCGCAGCGAATACTATCCCAAGTTCGCAATCACGGGCGACCTTCACCGCTTTTGGAACGGAAGCTTCACTGGTGGTTTGTCGACGGCCGACAATCGCGCGGGTTGGACCGTAGGCGCTGGCGTACAAGTACCTTTGTTCAACGGTTCTCTAACTCACGGCAAGGCGCAGGAAGCACTGGCGCGAATTGGGCAGCTAAAACAGACACAACTTCTTTTGAAAGATGGGATCGGCTTGCAGGTGAAGAGCTTGCTAATACAAATCGAGAGTGCGCAAAAGGTACTGAAAGCTAGTGGTGAAGCGCTGGGTTCAGCGGACGCTAATAGAGATCTGAACATGCGTGCTTACGAAAACGACATGGGTGAGCCGGACAAAGTCGTTCAATCTCAAGTAGTAGCGGCTTTGATCCATGCGCAATTCTTGAAGGCTCGCTACGACGCGCTGGCACTTTCCTCGCAGCTAACCGCCCTTATTGGGCGCGAAGTAACCGCGCACATCGGTGGTACCACCACAGAAGGCATGCCGTAGGCCGGAAGAATTGTCTTATGCGCAGAACTCTGAAAACCCAACTCGTGAAGGCAGGGCGTGCAGGATTAGCCGTTTGGATTCCAGCCTTTGCTTTTCTGCTGGGGAGAGTCTGTCTCGCGTTTGTAGCCGCTGCAAATACCAGCAATGCCGAAAAAGCTCACATTCACGTAGTCTGTAGCTCGTCGCTCTTCCGCGGCGTGGACCAGAGCGAACTTGTTTCGAGCGCCAAGCTCTGGGTGCAAAGCATTGGCAACAGGGTTGGACTTATTATCGATCCGGAGATCACCATCGTTGACAACGCAGGCGACATGCGAAGGAAAGTTGATGAGGGTACCGCCGACTTATTCGCATCGTCCAGCCTGGAGTATCTCGCCATCGACCGGTCCACTGTTCTTGAACCCGCAGTCACCATGACGGCCGGAACTGGTGAGAAAGGAAAAATCAAATACCTGTTGCTTGTCAACCGGGATGGGGGTATTTCCCAGGTGGCCGACCTAAAAGGCAAAGTTCTTAATACATACTCGCGGTCGGATTCCAACCTCCATCGGGTTTGGCTAGACGTGTTCCTCCGAGGAGCGCACCTACCACCAGCCGATCAGTTGCTTAAGACCGTTGCGGCTACCCCGAAGCCCTCTACCGCCTGCTTACCGCTTTTCTTTGGCAAGGCGGACGCGTGCATGATTGACGACCCTAGCTGGGAGACACTGCGTGAATTAAATCCACAGCTTGAGAAGAAGCTGACCGTATTGGCTGAATCAAAGCCGATGATCGAGAACCTGATCAGCTTCACTCACCGGCTTAATTACGTGAATGAAATGTATAAAGGGTTGCTCGGGTTGAAGGACGCGCCAGACGGTCGCCAGGTACTTCTCTTTTTTAAATGCCGGCAAGCTGTGGCGATTGATAAGGGAGATCTGGCGTACGTCTCCGAACTACGCTCTGCTTACCTGCGGGATTCGCGGCCAGCCGATCGAAAGTTCTCTTTGCCCACGGTTAACGCGGGCAACGCGACTCGCAGTTCCAAGGTGGATTAATGCTGATTCGTGCCATAGGTCGGCCTTGGAAAGGAATCACTGGCCGCATTGCGCTTCTGGCCTGGTCGGTGACCCTGCTCACCATGGCGCTTTTTGTTTTTTCCTTGCTTCCAGCCCAGAAGAAGGATCTGCAGGAAGCATTGGAATCGAAAGCACTAGGCGTTGCTTCTTCGCTGAGAGATGTTACTCGTTCGGCAGCATCTTCGGGAGACTTCAGCTCCATCGTCGAACATTGCACCCAGGTGCTGGCTGGCGATGCTGCAATTGAATACCTGGTTATTACTCGCGAAGACGGTTTCTCCATCGTGGTCGGCCGGGATGGCTGGCGCAATGAAACTCTCAGTGAATATTGGCACCCCAAAAAACATCAGCAAATTGCAGGGCTCGAAACCGTTCCCGTTTTTCACAAGCGAGTATTTCACTTTTCTGACCCGTTCGACCACCAAGGCGTTCCCTGGGGCTGGATACATGTTGGCTTGTCGCCAGCAGCTTACGACCGTAGTCTCCGCGCCCTCTATCAGCGAACGGGTCTCCTAGCTATTGTTTGCGTCCTGGTCAGCTTGCTTGCTTCGGTGCGCTCCGCCCGTAGATTCGTACGACCTGTGCGCGGCTTGCAGACGGTTGTTGGCCGTCTGGCCAAAGGAGACTTGAGCGCGCGCGCTGACAACGTAGGCGAGGATGAATTGGGTAGTCTGGCCTGCTCGTTCAACTCCATGGCAGAATCGATCTCCCAGCGAAATCTTATTCTGGAGAGTGTGCGATTTGCTGCGGAGGAGTTTCTCCGTGCCGACGATTGGCATTTAGTGATCGTGTCCGTTTTGGGAAAAGTGGGCGCTGCCGCTAGAGTCAGCCGTGCTTTCGTGCTTGCTGCTGAAGAGAAAGATATCGAAGGCGCAAACCACTGGGAATTGGAATGGCTGTCATCCGAGTTCGACTTTCAGTCTGATTCTAAGAACCGTTTTCACTTGGATTGGAAAGCCCTTGAGGCCTCTCGCAAAGTGCTTGATGCGGGCACGGCCGCGGAACTCAAACGCGTTGACTGGTCAGCCTTGGCGGAAGCTGGTGCGGGTTTACTACCCCGTACTTCCATTCTCATTCCAGTGAACCTGGGTGGGCACCAGCCGGGAGTTCTGGGGTTTGACCAGATGGATCTCGAGCGAGAGTGGAGCCTCGCGGAGAAGGCCAGCTTCCGGGCGGTGGCAGACATGCTGAGCTCGTCCACAGCGCGCTCGTATGCGCAAGAGGCTCTCGACCACAGAGCGGCCGCTCTCGAGACGGCGAACGGAGCATTGCGGGAAGAGAATCATCAACGTGTACTGGCCGAGCAAGCACTCCAGCAGACAGCTGAGCAGTTGCGGAAGCAGCAGCTGGAATTAGAGAACCGTGTCCAGGAACGTACCGCGGACCTTGTGAAAGCGAAAGAAGCCGCCGAAGCTGCTAACCGAGCCAAGAGCGAGTTCCTGGCCAACATGAGTCACGAGATCCGTACTCCCATCAACGGTGTTATTGGAATGACCGAGTTGGCACTGGACTCCAGCCTTACTTTAGTTCAGCGTGATCATCTGGAAACAGTTCGGCACTCCGCAGATTCGTTGCTCGGCATCATCAATGACATCCTCGACTTCTCTAAAATAGAGGCACGCAAGCTTGAGATCGAATCTATCGAGTTCGACTTTCACGAAAGCGTGGAAACGCTGATGAAATCGCTCGCGTTCGGTGCTCACAAGAAAGGCTTGGAGCTCGTCTGCAGTTTGAGTTCGGCTGTGCCAAGAAAAGTGAAAGGCGATCCGGTTCGCCTTCGGCAGATATTTACCAACGTTGTTGGAAACGCAATCAAGTTTACCGAGTTCGGCGAGGTCGTAGTCACAATATCGGGTAAGTGGGCTGCCAGCGATCAATTTGTTCTGGATGTTGCTGTACGCGATACCGGCTGCGGAATTCCATTGGAGCGGCAAAAAGCTATCTTTGATCCTTTCACCCAAGCGGATGGGACCTCCACGAGGCGTTATGGAGGAACTGGTTTAGGGCTCACTATCTCCAAAGAATTAGCTGAGTTGATGGGCGGTCAACTATGGGTGGAGAGCATAGCGGGGCAGGGCACAACGTTCTACGCTTCGTTCCCGTTAGAAGCTGAAGGCTGTTTGGCAACTCAAGAACGCGAGATAGCCAGTCTCAGAGGCACCCGAGCGCTTGTGCTTGAGGATAACCCGTCATGCCGGATGCAGCTTGTTGAGCTGCTGAGTGAGTGGGACTGCGCCGTGACCAGCGCCGAATCGGTTGCGGATGGACTCACTGTTCTTGCAACAGAGTTTTCAGCGGGACGTGTTCAGGACGTGATGCTCTTAGACGCAGGCATGCTGGTTGAAAATAATAATCGCTTGCTTCAAATGCTGAGCTCCCGGCCGGAGCGGCCCAACCACCTCATCCTGATGCTCGATTCTATTGGCAAGTTCTCCCATACCGCGACCTCAGCAGATCTGGGCTCGGTTGGCAGCTTGGTCAAGCCGGTTCGCAAGAAAGAATTGGGAGAGATGCTTCGGACTGCGTTGCTGGGACTCAAAATCGCCAGCGAAGAAAGGTACAAGCCGCACGAGAACAGCAATGCCGCACAAGGAACCAATCACGGACAAAGTGAACACGCCCTGGCTGAATGGAAGCCCCGCATTCTGCTGGTAGAGGACAACTTGGTCAACCGCCGCCTGGCTACTGCCCTACTTGAGAAACTTAATTACTCAGTACTGACAGCTGAACACGGACAAGCAGCCCTAAGTGCTCTGGCAGCGACTACGGTCGACGCAGTTTTAATGGATGTGCAAATGCCAGTAATGGATGGCTTGGAAGCAACAGCGGCCATTCGGCATAAAGAAAGGGGCACGGGGCGACATCTGCCAATCGTGGCTCTCACCGCACACGCGATGAAGGGTGATCGGGAGCTCTGCATCGCCGCCGGCATGGACGACTACCTGACCAAGCCCGTGCGCTCCAGTGAGCTCCGAGAAACGTTGAAATCAGTTCTGGAAAAGTGGCCCGCCGAAGTATTCGTGGACGTTTCCCGTTAAGAGTTCGCTGACCTCTGCAGCTAGAGCTCCTAGAATTCGGCCCTGAGGCGCAGGCTGAAGCTTCTTGGTTGAGCAATGGCGGTTCCGGACAGCAGGCCGGCAAAGTTAATCAGGTTCAGCCGATTCGAAAGATTGAACCCATCGGCCTGAAGCGTGAGGCTGTGTTTCTCATGTCGCCAAACTTCCGCGCCCACTGAGCCATCAATTGAGAAATCGGGTCGCACGCGCATCCGGTCGAAATTCACTCTACGGACCACTGCCGTGCCATACTGCGCCAACAGCAGATCCATAGAGGGAAAGTCGTTTCCCTCAACCGGAAGTCCGCTGTTATAAGAAGCGCTCCAAGCAGTCCAAAATCGCGAGTGAATCTGATAGCGGATGCGTGCATGTGCAACGTTGCGCTGATCCTGTGAAATCGGAAATGTGTCGTGTGCCCCTAACAAATCGCTGGCGTTGCTATCCAGAAACAGACCACCGGTGATGGGATAACGAGCAATCCCAATCGTGTTGGCGTAAGAAGCAAAACCCGAGAAGCGGCCCCAGGTTGGAACGTCCAGTTTTACTTCTGTTCCGCGAACGCGTGCATGCTGAAACGAAATGGGAAAGCTGACGCCAGTGTTGAGCAGCAGATCGTCATCTTCGAAATTATCCACTTCGCGCAGAAAGTAGTTGGCGTCCAATCGCAGTCTATGGCCCAGTGCCTGGGTAACGCCACCCTCATAATAGTTGCCGCGAGACGGTCGCAAGGGCAGATAGAAGCCTGACTGAAATCGAGTTTGCGGAGCTGCCGAAACAAGTAGATTTTCGAATGGTGGAGTTCCGAATGTCCGGTCGTACGATCCATGTAAGATGGTGCCCGTCCTGCGACACAACCAGGACGCACTTAGCCGAGGACTCCAGCGCGCGGTGTTTACCAGGAGACTGTAATGGTCGAAGCGCAAACCGGCGCTGATGGTGAGATTGCGGATGTGCCACGTGTCCTGCGCATAACCTGCCTGTTCACGATCGGGATGCCGCTGCTGAAACCTGAAAGTTGAGGGTACACCAGAATCAAACACATCTTCGCCATTCAACTGATACGAAGTAATCTGATACCCAAACTGCTCCCGCAATGACGCGTAGCGAAACTCCGCCCCAGTCTTCCAGTCATGTTGCTTCCAATGTCCCGATAAGCTGCCATTCAGATACTCTTCGCGGAAGCCACGATGTTGCTCCGCAGCAATGGGAGCCGAAAGCGGATTCGACCATAGGTCAGCTGAGACATCGCGCACACTGCCGCGCAACACACCAATCAGGCTAGGCGAAAATACGTGCTGAAACCAAACGCGTCCTTCGCTCTCATTACTCCTACGGTCCTGGCGTTGACCCAGTGCCTGTTGCAGCAGATCGTTGGGCACCAGAAAACCGGTCTGAGCGTGACCTGCCGATACGCTGAGCCGGTTGGCGTCAGAAAAGTCGTGTTCCACCATTGCGTGAAAGGTGGCGCTTGAGGCGTGGTTCTGAAAGTTCTCCTCCGTGGGAGGATCTAGAAAACGGTCAGTTAGAAAGCTTTCGCCACTTACCGTTGACGTTGTTTTGCCTCTCACCCATTGACCGGAAAGGTATCCGCTTGCTGTCCCGAAGCTGCCGCCGCTGATTGTCGCTACCCCATGAAAACCGGCCGATGTGTTTCGAGTTGTATTTAGTTCAACTACTCCCCCCAACTTGTTTCCAAACTCGGCCGGAATGCCCGCCGCATACATCGTCATCGAGGTTACGTTCTCTGCTTCGGCAGGCTGCAGAAACGCCGGCGAGCGATTCTCCTGTAAGGGAAAACCATTGACCACATATTGCACGTCATACTCAGATTCGCGGGGATGCAGGATGCCGTTCGCCTCCAGCGTCCATCCAGGCTGGGTGGTAATCAAGTCAATCAGCCCGCGGCCGGGCAAACCTGCCGCTCGCTCACCAATTTGCTGAGATCCGATTGTCTGCGCTGAGTTAGTCTGGTCTGGGTCCAGCAGCGTGTCCGAATCCTCCACGTTCACTGTGGCTTGCTGCGGCTGCAAGCTCAAGACAATATTGCGCTGAACCGGCAACTCCGGGCGAATTGCAATCAGTTCCGCATACGGCTGAAAACCTGATCCGATCACAGTTAAGCGATATACACCGGGCGCTAAGTTCTTGAAAGTGTATTTCCCATCAGGCGCTACCGTTACTGCGAGGCGACTGCGAGCCGCACTATTCACCAGTTCCGCTTGCGCGCCCAGCACTGCTCCCGATGGATCTTTGACGGTCAGGCGCAGTTCGCCAGTATTGGTCTGCGCTAATAAGCTAAGGCCGCACAGCAATAACCAAAGACAGCTGCGGCCCATGGACTACACCACCGCTTCGACCGTCTCCATGGGAGCTTCCAGCTCTGCCTTGCCAATTGCTAAGCCAAGGGTCGGAGTAGTTGCCATGGTTGTGGCCAACGCCATAAGCACGAGCATGGCAAAGAGCCGTGGCGAGATAACGCCAAAGTCCAAGCCAATGTTCAGAACAATCAGTTCCATCAGCCCGCGCGTGTTCATCAGAATTCCGATGGCAGACGACTCGCGCCAGGTCAGTCCAGTCAAACGGGCTGCGACGGCGCTGCCGCCAAACTTTCCCAACGAAGCCACAACGATAATGATGACGCAAGTGATCCAGGCTTCGGCCCCGCTCAGAAGTCCAATCTGAGTACGCAAACCTGTATAGGCGAAGAATGCCGGAAGAAGAAACACGACGGTAAAGTCTTCCAGCTTGGTTCGTAAATCCCGGGCCAGACCGCTGTCTGACGGAATAATCGCGCCTAGAGCAAAGGCTCCGAATATGGCATGAATGCCGATCCACTCGGTTGTGAAAGAGGAAATTAGAATCAGCAGCAGAATAGCTGCCAGCGCTCCTTGTGTAAGCTTGCCTTGACGGTCGAATCGGCGTGTCGCCCGCACTGCAATTTGCCGCATGACCAAGGCCATAAATGCGATATAAATTCCGGCAAAGGCGAAGGTATAGAAAGCCCGGCCCGCCTTCGATTGAGTCACGCCGACAACAAGCGCCAGCAGGCACCAGGCACTGACGTCATCCACGGCTGCACAAGTCAATGTGATGGATCCGAGGCGTGTCTTGCTGATTCCCCGGTCAGTCAGTATCCGCGCCAGTACCGGAAAAGCGGTCACAGACATAGAGACGCCCAAAAACAATGAAAACGAAGTGAACGGAACGCTCGAGTTCGAAAACCGCGGGTACAAAAGTAGCGCCAGGATGGTACCAAGCAGGAACGGCGCTACGATGCTTGCGTGCGAGATTGCGATTGTGGCGTGTCCCTTCCCTCGTAGTACGTTGAAGTCCAAATCGAGGCCCACAATGAACATGTAGAGGATCACACCAAATTGAGCAATGACGTTCAACAGCGGGGCGATCGACTGCGGCAGTATGTAGGCCGACGTTGCAGGCGCCAGTTGGCCTAGCAATGATGGGCCTAGCAGAATACCAGCGATCATCTCTCCGATGACGGGCGGCTGTCCTACTAATTTGCACAAAGCGCCGAGGCTTCGCGCCGTGGCGATGACAAGTCCTAAAGCCAGGAGTACGTGCAGGAAATCGTTTACATGTACGGCAGAGAAAGAAGGGGTGCGCAGAACCGCTGGCGGAGGTGCCGACAGCGTATCTCCAAACGCACGAATCAGCAGATAAATCAGGACTACCCCCACGATCATCCCGCCGTAAACAAGCAGCGGCTGCTGGCGTGTCTTGTCTCTTAGTATTTCGAAGGCAGACATCTTACATATTGTCGCCTGACCACAGAAGGCGTGCGCGCCCGGATTGCTGCCCGCAGTGAATTAGCCGAGAATCGGGATCTTTTGCGACAAGAAGTCGCCGAAAACTCGGGAAGACCGACTGGAGTTACACGTCACTGCGGGCAGCCAGATATAGTCTTGATCCAATCAGGTCGGGCGAGCCCCTAAGCTGACTCAAACCTGGTGCGTTGTCACGCCCGTTTCCCATGATGCTATTGCCGGCTACCGAGAAAGATGTCGGGAACCGGGATGGATTTGGGGCTGCAACAATGCCCGCCGCGCGGTCTGCCCAGCCGGTTGCGCCAAGGCTCGTCGGGTTCGACGTTTGCCACTGCTGGTCGGAGTAAGAAAACAAGCTTGTTCGCACACGCGCTGCCTGACTCTGATATTGCAAACGGCTGGTCGGCTGCACCAAAGTTCCGACGTTAGCAACCACAGCAAGTTCTTTATCCGCAAACAGGCGACTGATGGAAGAAGACAGGTTGATTCTGTTTCTCAATAGATATGCCATGCTAGCTCCGGTCCGCATTCAGGTGAACCGGAAGGTGCTGCGGGTTTACCAGCAGCAGTAACTTACCTAAACTTAGATTCGGATCATGACTTTGTTCCGATACATCCAGAACAGAATGAGCCAGTAAGTAAGTAAAACTGCAAATCCAAGTAGCAGCGGCTCAAGTGACGGGCCTAGTAACTGGAATGGAGAGTGCCCTAGGTGAATGTAAAAGGACTGTGCGAAAAAAGACCCGCCAAGCTCGGCCATGACATACGCTGTAATTGAGTTTCGACCTATCACCACGAGTGGAAATGCAAGCTTCTGATTTCCTTTAACATCGACAATCCAGGAGAACGCTGATAGGAAAAGGAAGCAAATGCCACCGCTGAATAGTGTCCAGCTAGGGGTCCAAATTCGTTTAACGATGGGGCAGATCCCGGTCACATGCAGTAAGACCCCAGCAACGATACATGCGCCAGCTGTAATGAGAAACTTGTTGAAAGGAATGCTCGGAGCCGAAGAACGCAGCCAGCGTCCGGCAATGAGCCCCATAATCATCGTTCCCAAAGTAGGAATGAAGCTCGAGGTGAGATAGCCTCCCTCGTTGTAGACAAATGGGTCGGTACGGGGAAAGAGATTCAAGAACCACTGATCAATCGCCGTACCTAGATTACTGTTTTTATTCCAATGCGCCGCAAAGCCGGTGAACTTGTGAGGCCAGTCCGAGGGAACTCCCACCGCAGCCCAATTAAAGTGTGGGCCCGGTACTGGAAATAGTGCCCATGCTAACCAGTAGCCAAACAGAATTATGCCTAACGCGCTCCACTGCCAACGTGCGGACCGAAATCCGAGTAAGAACAGGAAGGTATACCCAAGCCCGATTTGAGTAAGAGTGTCTTCAAAGGTGAAATAGGTTTGACTGCTGTGGGTGGATCGCAGGAAGATACCAAGCGAGATGAGAATAAGCGATCTCCAGACAGTGTGCGCGAACATTCCGGGGAAGGTCGCTCCCTTCTTGAGCCGGCTTGCGATCGAGTAGGGAAGCGCTACGCCCACAAGGAAAGAAAAGGACGGCTGAATCATGTCGTGCAGCGCGAGCCCAGCCCATTCCACGTGTGTCTGGTTGTAAGCGGCAATGCTCCAGAATAAATTTCCGGGATAAGAAGCAGCTACTTTCGCCAACTCCAACACTTCCGCCATCATCAGGAGCATCACCAGGCCACGATAGGCGTCTACGGCCACATTACGGGTTGCTGCAGGCTGATAGGACAATGCCGGCGACGAAACGACCGGCGAAACTGCTTCGACTTCGCGCATTTAATCCGCCTCACTTCCGAACTAGAGGTTATCAACGGTACTTAACAAGAAACGAAAGACAGTTTGTACCATACCGCAAAATCAAGTTCGAAGAAAACATCTTTGGGTACTTGGAACATCGGTTTCACCGTTCAGGGCCATTGCTCCGTCATTATCAATTGGTGAGAAAAGGTGGGTTCCATCTTGACACCGAAAAGAGTCGGAAGTACACTCCATATATTCCGAAACAAAGCGAAAGGCAAGGATGCCCTCTGCCGCTTAATTCTCAACACGCTCAGCCTCCCTGCAGCCGGAGGACTGGTTTATTTGCGTAAAGTCCGGATTAAAGGGCAGCTGAAAGGAAAATGCGTGAAGCGTAACGTCGTCTGTATTCCTGTGATCTTCCTGCTGTTCGCCAGTTTTGCGAGTGCTCAAAAAGACGCGGCCACTTTGGTCGGCCAAGTCCTGGATAGCTCTGGAGCGGCCATTGCAAATGCAACCGTATCGGCCGTGGATAAAGCCACGAACTACACGTACCGGGCGCAAACTGACTCCAGTGGCGAATGGACAATCAGCCCGGTCCGCATTGGCCAATACGATGTGACCGTTGCAGCGGGCGGTTTCAAGAGCGCGGTTTCGTCCGGCATCACATTAGATGTCCAGCAGCGTCAGCGTCTCGACGTCCGGCTACAGCCTGGTGCCGTAAACGAAGTCGTAAACGTTCAAGACACTGTTCCACTGCTTGAGACGGACAACTCCGAGCGCGGCCAGGTGATCAATAACCGGACGATTGTTACCTTGCCACTCAACGGGCGGAATGCTGTTCAACTCGCCCAGCTAACGGCGGGCGTGACGCTAAGCGAGCCAGGCGCGCGGGACGAATCAGGTTTTGGGTTCAGCGCGAACGGCGCTCGTTCACTCGATAATAACTTTCAACTGGATGGGATTGATAATAACTCGAACCTGCCAGACCTGTTAAACCAGGCCAACTACGTCGTGATGCCCTCGGTAGACGCGCTGCAGGAATTTAAAGTTCAGACCAATTCTTATGGCGCTGAGTTCGGACGCGCAACCGGAGCGATCGTGAACGCCACGGTACGCAGCGGAACCAATCAATTCCATGGCGTGCTGTACGAATTTCTGCGCAACGAAAAGTTAGACGCTCGTAACTTCTTTGACGCAAATATTCCGCCCTACAAGCAAAATCAATTTGGCGGGACGCTCGGCGGACGCATCATTCGCGACAAACTGTTCTTCTTCGGCGATTATGAAGGCTTGCGCGTTCGGCAGGGGCAAACCGATACGTCGTTGGTTCCGACTTTGCAGCAGCGTTCAGGCGACTTGTCCAGTCAATTGGACTTGACTACGCCAACCGGTGTCGATTGTAACGGGATGGCAGCTTATGCAGGTGAGGTGTTCAACACGCGGCTGACACAAGCGAGCCCATCAAGTCCTACGGGCTTTTGTGGTGTTCCTTTCGGTTACAACGCGGATGGCACCCCCTCAAATGTGATTCCGAGAAACGGGCAAGACCCGTTGGGAGCAAAGCTGACAAACTTATATCCGTTGCCCAACGCAAACGGCGCTGGCTACAACTATCTTTCCAATCCAGAGTTAGTCCAGAACCGGAATCAAGGCGATGTCCGCGTGGACCAGATATTTTCACAAGCAGATACAGCTTTCTATCGCTTTAGCCTTAGCAAGCAGCCGGCAACGATCCCATCGCCTTTTCCCGGTCTGGCGGATGGCGGCGGTTTCTTCTCTGGTGTTGCGCAAAACAACGGGTACAGCCTTGCAATTAGTGAGACACATATCTTCTCTCCCACGCTGGTGAATGAACTGCGGTTGGGTTATAACCGTCTCCACTCAAAGCGAAACCAATTCAATTCGAATACCGATGTCTCAGCCGCGGTTGGCTTTCCAGGCGTACCCTATCAGGCTGGAACTAACAACGGAGGCTTGCCACAACTCAGCATCAGTAATTTGTCAACTTTAGGGAGCCCGACTTTTCTACCGTCTGACGAAATTCAGAACACCTACTCGTATGCCGATACTTTGACGGTAGTCAATGGAAATCGCACGTGGAAGTTTGGAGGAGAGTTCCGGCCCGAAGAGTTCACGATTTTTCAACCAGCTGACCCGAGAGGGTATTTGAGTTTCGCCCCGGTCTTAACGGATAATCCTGCGGCACCTGGAACCGGGGGCAGCGGCCTCGCCTCGCTGTTGACCGGTCAACCAGCTGGAGGCAGTATTAACAATCTCAACAACATTGATTACCTCCGCAAAACGTTCTCCCTCTTTGCGCAAACCGACTGGCGCGTTAGTTCCCGCCTCACGCTGAATCTGGGCGTACGCTATGAATACTTCTCGCCAGTGCTCGAACGTTTCAATGCACAAGCTAATTTCAATCCGTCTACCGGTGTTCTCGACATACCCAAGAGCAGCAACGTACAGCTAACGCCGACCCTTGCGAGCCTATTAGCTGTGAACCACAATGCCTCGAATGCTCTGGTGAACTCCGACTGGAATAACGTGGCGCCTCGAATAGGGTTTGCGTACCAAGCTTCCCACCGGCTTACGCTCCGAAGTGCTTTTGGCGTCTTCTATAACGGAGAGGAGAGCGGTCCTTACAGTAACCCGAGTCCCGGCTTCAATCCACCCTATTTTGCGAGTCAGAACTTCGTCGCTCCCTGCAGTCTGCCTTCCGCAAACCCTGCGACAACGGATTGCTCGGTTCCCGGCTTGCGGCGCTTAGCGCAAGGATTTCCTGCTACATCGCTGAGCGATCCGAACACGCCGAATCTGTTTTCAATCGATCCCAATATTCGTACGCCTTACGTTCTTCAATGGCACGCGACCGTGCAGTATGAAGTGAGTCGCGACACTCTTTTTGAAGTCGCCTATGTAGGGTCGAAGGGAACCAAGCTGTATACCTTCCTCAACCTGAATCAGGCTGCTCCCACGGCAGACCCTTCGGTACCAACGGCTATTCGGCGTCCGTTTCCGACCATTGATAGTGCTATCGGCTATCTGAATGCCGCGGGCAACTCGGAATATGACGCCCTACAAACGAAGTGGCAGCGCCGGTTCGCAAGCGGTTTATCGATCCTGGTGAACTACACCTATAGCCACGCTCTCGGGAACGCTTCGAATGCCAACCTTGGGGCACAGAACAACGACAATTTCCGCTGGAGTCGATATCCCAACTGGGAACATAGCAACCTCGATTTTGATGTTCGTCATCACTTTGTTGCAACGGCCGATTATCAGCTTCCATTTGGAAAAGGAAGACTATTCGGGTCGAACTGGCGCGGCATTACAAACGCAATCCTGGGTGATTGGAACTTAGCGGGCATCTTCATCGTTTCATCGGGAACCTGGTTCACGGTCACCGATGCGAACGGCAATTTCGCCAACTCCGATGGGCAGCAGCGTCCCGACTCTGTAGGTGGGGAGAGCACGAATGGCAAACACTGTCTCCCTGGAACACTATTCAACACATGCGCGTTTACTGATCCCGCTCTTGGCTCCTTTGGTAACGTGGGGCAAAATACGGTGAATGGACCTGGGTTCGTAAATCTGGATCTCTCTACCTTAAAGGAATTCGTGATCAGTGAGAAGCGGCGATTTGAGTTCAGGGCTGAATTCTTCAATCTTCCGAACCATACGAATTTCCTGTTTGCGGCACCCGGACCCCAGAACTCAAATAATGCGACTGTGCTCGGAACCCCGTCCTTCGGATATGCAACCGCTGCCAGACCACCACGGCAAATACAGTTCGGATTAAAGTTCTACTACTAAACTTGTTCCATTCATCTTCGAGCATGACGTTAGGAGTAAGCATTTTATGAAGCTTCCAGACTTAAGCCGACGTGCCTTCTTTCAAAGCAGCTTGGCGAGTTCGGCTGTTCTCAGAGGAGCAGCCGCGGCGGGTGCGCAAAGTAACTCTGACCAGCCTGTAGATGCGGTCCAACCAGCAACTGATCAGGCCACCATGGTAAACGTGCCTTTTTCGGCAGTGACTCCACGTCTGGGGCTGATCGGTGCTGGCGGACGCGGTACGAACTTATTAGAAAACTTGCTCGCAGCGGATGTGACTGTTAATGCGATCTGCGATGTAGTCAAAGACAAAGCTGACCATGCGGCTGGGCTGGTGCAAAAGGCCGGGCAAAAAACGCCAGCGGTTTATGCCGATGGTGATCACGCCTACGAAATGCTGGCAAAGCGTGAAGATCTAGACTTAATCGTGATTGCCACTCCTTGGAACTGGCATACGAAGATGGCAGTCACTGCCATGACCAATGGTAAGCACGTTGCAGTAGAAGTGCCCGCGGCCACTACGATCGAAGAGTGTTGGCAGTTGGTCAACACCTCGGAGAAGACTCGGCGCCACTGCATGATGCTCGAAAATTGCGCCTACGGTTATAACGAAACTCTGATTCTAAACATGATCCGCGCCGGGATGTTCGGCGACCTGCTGTACGGGGCAGGAGGGTATATCCATGATCTTCGCCAAGAGCTGTTTTCGAACGCAGGAGAAGGACTTTGGCGTCGAACGGTTCATACACAGCGGAACGGAAATCTATATCCGACGCATGGCTTAGGGCCAGTCGCGAACTATATGAGAATCAATCGTGGCGACCGCTTCGACTATCTTGTGTCGATGAGTACGCCGCACCGTGGTCTTGAAAAGTACCGCGAGGAACATATATCCAAGACCGATGACAGATGGAAAGAAAGCTACGTTGCAGGTGACATGAATATGTCGCTGATCAAGACCGTCAACGGCTTGGTGATCAACCTACAACACGATACGGTGAACCCGCATCCATACGACCGTATCAATCAGATTGCAGGAACTAAGGCCGTGTTTCAAGATTACCCGCCGCGCCTATATGTGGACGGACAGGCCGGGGAAGAAGCTTGGACCTCGATTGACGAGTACAAGGCACAGTTCGAACATCCCTTGTGGAAGCAAGAAGGTGAGATCGCCCGTAAGATCGGCGGTCACGGTGGTATGGACTTCATCATGCTTTACCGGCTGATTGAGTGCATGCGTAAAGGACTGCCGCCGGATATGGATGTGTACGATGCTGCAAGTTGGTCGGCGCCTACTCCCCTAAGTCAGACCTCCGTGGCGCAGGGAAGCATGCCGGGTAAGTTTCCCGACTTCACGCGCGGTCATTGGCAAGATCGCAATGGCTCATCGATCGGCAGAACAAATAGCTGATCTGGTTGGCGGCAGCTGTTGAAATTCCCGGATTACAAAGGGATCATCCCATGTCCACCTATTCAAGCGGTAACAGTCTTCGTCCAGTACACAACGGCAGGCGTGGTATCGAAGGTGTCGCAATCAGATCGTCATTCGGTAGCATTTAGCGATGGTCAAGTAGCAGAGGGCCTACGTGGAAATGTCTGAACTTGCTCTGCGCGTGATCATCTTATGTTTCATCAGTTGCAGCGTTTCTCAAGCTTGGGCGCAGGCCCAGGGAGGCGACCTTCTGCTCAAGAATTACCAGCCGCGTTCCATCTACAACATCCCGGTCACGAAGGTATCCAAAGCGAAATTTCCAATCATCGACATGCATTCTCATCCGTATGTCGAAACGGAGGAGCAGATTCGGCAGTGGGTCGCAAATATGCAGGAGGTCGGTGTCGAGAAAACCGTCATTCTTTCAAAAGGGACAGGACCTGAGTTCGATGCCTTGTCTAAAACGTACGGTGCTTTCCCTGATCGATTTGACCTATGGTGTGGGCTCGACTTCAGTCAATATGACAGTCCGGCCTTCAGCGCCGTCGCTATTCAAGAGTTAGAGCGTTGTTATCGTCACGGAGCCAAGGGCGTTGGAGAACTCTCTGACAAGGGAGAGGGTTTTGCTTTCGGCAAAAGCTTCGCCCGCGGACTGCATGCTGATGATCCTCGTATGGACCCTATCTTTGAGAGATGTGCGGCTTTGGGGTTGCCGATCAATATTCATGTTGCGGAACCGCAGTGGATGTATGAACCGATGGACGCGCACAACGACGGACTGATGAACGCGTTTGCATGGCGTCGTGACAACAAGCGCGCTGCCCTGGGGCATGCTGAACTCGTGCACAGCCTTGAAGCGGCAGTGAAGAAACATCCACGTACGACGTTCATCGCTTGCCACTTCGCAAATCTTGAGACGAATCTGGATGAACTCGGGAGATTGCTGGACACTTATCCGAACCTCTATGCGGACATCTCGGCTCGTTACGGGGAAACTGCTCCGATCCCGCGTTACATGTCAGCGTTCTATCGTCAACACGCCGACAAGCTCGTGTATGGAACCGATCTGGGATACCAAAAGCAGATGTATCAAAACACTTTTCGAATTTTAGAAACATTCGACGAACACTTCTATGACGAGGAGTATGGGTATCACTGGGCTCTCAGCGGATTTGGTTTGCCCGATGACATCTTGAAGCGTGTCTATCGAAATAATGCCTTGAAGATCATAAACAAAGGTTCTACAGCCAAGTAGATGTCCGTTCCGTAGTTCAGCAATTTCACAGCAAGCCGTCAATCACATAGGACGAAAACATGCTCTCAACTACAGCGCTGGACGCGAAGAAGATGCTGCGGCAAGTACGGCGCGACGCTGTGCATCTTTTGCGCGAGCTTGTTCGCACGGACAGCGTAAATATTCCGCCGAATGGAAGAGAGACGCGAGCGCAGCTGGTACTCCGGGATTTTTTTCGTGCCCGAAACATAAGGGCAGAGATGTACTCGCTGAATGCTCTTGCCGCCTCAAGCCATCATTGCGTCCGAGCGGATCGAAACTACAAGGGGCGGAAGAACTTGGCGGTTCGTTTTCCAGGTTCCGGGCGTGGCAAGAGCCTTTTGCTAAATGGGCATATCGATACTGTTCCACCAGGCAACGGCAACTGGAGCGATTCACCCTGGTCGGGAAAAGTACGGCAGCGGCGTCTGTATGGCTTGGGCAGCTTCGACATGAAAGGAGGTTTGGTGGCGCAAGCGGCGACCGTGGCAGCGCTGCACCGCGCTGGTGTAAAGCTCGGGGGGGAACTAATATTTAAATAAATTGTGGATGAGGAGTGGGGCGGAGGCGGGGGCACGCTCGCTGGGCGCCTGCGGGGAGATATTGCAGACGCCGCTGTGATTTCCGAAGGCACAGATCTCCAAATCTTGCGGGCGAGCCGAGGCGGCTTTGTGGTGGACTTACAGGTAGAGGCTGGCGATTCTTCGGCGTACTTTGCTAAGAGCGCAGTTGTTAGTCCGGCTGTTCCCTTAGGAAGACTTCTACACTGGGTTGGAACTTGGACGGAACTGCGGCAGAAGCTCAGAACCGTTGGAGCCTATGCCTCTGTCGAAGATCCGGCGCCCGTGCAAGTCCTGGCCATTGAAGCTAACCGGCTGGATCCAAATGTGCCGCTCAGCGTGCCGCTGAAGGCAGTTGTGCGCGTGTACTTTCAGTTCTTACCGGAAGAGGATGTCGGAGCTGTGTTGACCTCTGTACGCCAATCTCTCGAAGACTTCCAAGCTGCAGATCCTTTTTTTATACTCCATCCCATCCGATGGAATCCCCTGTACAATCCGCCACTGCTTGGTCACGAACTAGACGAGTGCCATCCTTGGACACAATGCATGGCGGCGAGCGTGCAAAAGATTCAAAAGCAAACTCCAGTGATCTCAGCCGCTCCCTATCCCTGCGATGCGTTCCTGCTGCAAAGGGAGTTCAACATACCGACTCTATTGTTTGGTCCAAGTGGTGGCGGGGCACACAATCCGGACGAGTATGTAGACGTGCCGTCCGTGATCACCACGGCTGAGGTTCTGCTGACCGCGGCTCTCCAATGGTGCTGCGCCTAGACGCTTTTACCTATGTTTAACTTGATTGAGTGTTTCGAGTGCTTTCAAAAGCTTGCCTTGTGATCAAGTCTTTTAATGGGTCGTGCTGACAGCCAGCAAATGCCTTCATCCATATTCGATTGCGTGGTGAACATGTGGATTGACGCTTTCGACTATTTACGATATTCTGCAGGTCAGTGATCACACGGAACGGAGATCATCCGGGAAGGCTGACTCGGGCCGAGATTTTTCAGCAGCCCGAATTATGGCCCACAACGCTCGAGAGAGTAAGGGACAGCGGCATTGAGGGAAGCCAACTTCCAGAAAGTGTTCTTGCCACAGGCGCAGGTACATCGGCTTATGCTGCAACAGCGTTGGCGAACTCATGGCCTGGCGCTTCGTCGGCACCGACAACCGACCTGTTAGTGGCTTCTCCAAGAGAATTCAAACAGCGCTTTCCCCACTTGGTGGAACACGGCCTACTTATTTCGCTTGGACGGTCCGGCGAGAGTCCGGAGAGTATTGCCGTTGTGCAGCGCGTTCAGCGATTCTTTCCGGCTGTTGAGCATTTGGCGATCACTTGCAATGGCAAGGGACGTTTGGCAAACCTGGACGGAGTGAGGCGCCTCGTGTTAGATCCGCGAACTAACGACCAAAGTTTAGCCATGACGAGTTCGTTCTCAAACTTAGTTCTGGCCGGGTTGTGCTTGCGGGGGAAGAGCGAGCTGAAGTCGGCTATTCCGAAAGTGAGCCAAACAGTAAGAGAGGCGTTACCGCAATTGGACGCGAGCGCAGCACAGATAGCGGAGCTTGTCACGAACCGGGTTGCGATTTTGGCGAGTGGTCCCTTGAGAGCAATGGCTTACGAAACTTCTCTGAAAATTCTTGAAATGACGGCGGGCGAAGTCACCACCTTACCCGAAACTTTCCTGGGGCTTCGTCATGGGCCGATGAGCTTTCTACGCCCGGATACTGTGGTGATCTGCTTTTTATCATCGCTTTCAGAGCGACGTTGCTACGAGGAAGACTTAATCAGAGAGCTGCGGCAGAAGCATCTGGGGTTCATTGTTGCCATTACGCCGGAGCACGAGCGCTCCGACCTGTTCGATTTTGTCGTGCCCGCTAATGCTCCGCACTTAGCCGACGAATGGAGAGTTCCATTTGAGATTCCATTTGCTCAGCTTTTGGCATATCATCTCAGCCGGAAAATGGGCCTGGATCCCGATAATCCAAGTCCTACTGGGGCGATCACGCGAGTGGTACAGGACTTTCGCACGCACGAGAACTACTCGAATGTTTGACTGCCTCGCCGGCGAGGCGAACGTGGATCTATTGGTTAAGGGTGCGACGAGTCTGGAGACTGGGAAAGAAAAGTTAGCAACCGGAATGCAACTGGTGAGGTGACCGGGACCGTATGAAACGCAGAGTAGCACTGGTTGCGCATAGTGGCGGCCCAACACCCGTGATCAATGCGAGTCTAGTTGGCGCAGTCGAAGAGGCGCGACGCCACCCCGAGATCACCGGGTTCTATGGCGCCAGGTTCGGTCTTCCCGGAGTACTCAAGCAGGACTTCACCGACCTCTATCAACAACCGAAGATCTCACTGGAACGAGTGGCCCGTGCGCCTGCCTCAGCGCTGGGCACGTCGCGACAGGAAGTCTCACCGCGAGAGATGCGGAATGTCATTGATATCTTCCGTTCGCATGACGTTCGTTACTTCTTCTATACCGGCGGCAACGGTTCCATGGGAACCGCCCATCAGCTCGAGAGGATTGCCAACGAGATCGGTTACGACCTTCAAGTAATCGGCATCCCCAAAACGATCGATAACGATTTGGTGCACACCGATCACACGCCTGGATATGGTTCAGCGGCACGCTTCTTTGCTATGGCCGCCCGCGACATCGGTGCCGATAACTGGTCGCTTCCAAATCAGGTGGAATTTATCGAAGTCTTGGGCCGGAACGCCGGTTGGCTAGCGGCGGCTACGTCTCTTGCCAGATGTTCCGCAAGCGATGCCCCGCATCTGGTCTACTTCCCCGAGCGGCGTCTGGCACTGGATCAATTATTGGACGACGTATCGACTGTCTACCGTCGCACGAGCCGCTGTGTTGTGGCCGTTTGCGAAGGACAGCTGAACGAATGTGGCGAGCCGTTCGGTGCCGACACGCGTCCTGGGTCCGGAGGTTCGCTGGCAATGAACCTCGCACACCGATTAGCAATGTTAGTCTCGCAACGCCTGGGGCTGCGAGCACGCAGTGAAAAGCCTGGCTTACTAGGTCGTGCTAGTTTGTCTTCCGTCTCCGAGAGGGACTGGGCAGAGTCTCATCTATGTGGCCAACGCGCGGTCCAAGCAGTTGTCGATGGCGAGTCAGGCAAGATGGTTACTTTGACGCGTACAGGAACAGGGGACGACATGTCGCAAACAGGACTCGTTGAATTACAGCAAGTAGCTTCAGTAGAGAGGCTGTTTCCCGCCGAATGGATCAACTCGGCCGGGAACGATGTGATGCCGGAGTTCCGTGCCTACGCTGCTCCGCTGATAGGGCCGATTGAGCCGCACGAAAGTTTGTTGGATTTGTTTGTCGATAAGCACCAACTGACATTCAAATAGGCCGATGAACTAGATTGGGCAAATGCCGCCGAAACGGTCCAGGATGTTGGCTGACGAGAGACGCCGCGAAATTGTCAGACTAGTCAAAAAGAACGGCAGCGCGAGCGTCGAGGATCTAGTGGGACATTTTCGCGTGTCTGCCGTTACACTCCGGGCTGATTTGGGGCAGCTTGCGCGTGAGGGCACACTGATGAGGTCCTACGGAGGAGCCATTCTGCCCGAGGAGCAGCACGTGGACTATCCGCTCAACGTGAAGAAGACGCTCAACCAAGCGGAGAAGATTCGTATCGCGCAAGCAGCAGTAAAGTTCATAAAGTCACATCAGACCGTGATTCTGGATTCAGGAACGACTTCGGCGGAGTTGGCGCGAGTCATCAAACGCTCGAACATTGAGGCCATGACGATCATCACTCATGCATTGAATATCGCCCAGGAATTTATCGATTTTCCCAAGGTGTCTGTAATCATGATCGGAGGTCTCATGCGGCACGTTGCTGGGTCATTTGTCGGACCGCAAGCGGCGGGCCTTTTACGGGCGCTGCATGCGGACCACTTCTTCTTGGGTATTGACGGACTGGATCCGGAATTGAGGCTGTCAACTCCAGACCTGCTGGAGGCACAGATTAACGCAATCATGATGGAGATTTCGAGCGAGGTGACGGTGATTGCGGACGCAAGTAAAATTGGCCGCCGCAGCCTTTCAGTGATCAGTGATCTGGCAAGCGCACAGCGACTGATTACCGACGACCGAGTTAGCCCGGATGCCCTCCGGAACATTCGACAGAGTGGTATCGAAGTGGTTGTGGTCTGAAAGTATGAACATCGACGTTAGCCCAATAATCGATTCGAAGAGTGCCGAACGCCTCCGATACAACCGTTTCGTCCTGTTGGTGGCAGGATTGGGCGGCTTACTGTACGGCGTGGACGTCGGTATTATCGGAGGCGCGTTGCCTTACCTGGAAGCCACTGCGGGGTTGAACCCGGGACAGCTTTCTATCATTGTG